>NZ_CP152019.1:2927848-3660522 GCF_038622445.1 Sporosarcina sp. FSL K6-1522 | reverse complement strand
GGCCATTCTAGCAGCGGCAGTTGCAGGAGCATTATGGGGGTTAGTACCAGGGATTTTAAAAGCGAAACTGCATGTACATGAAGTTATCGTGACAATTATGATGAACTATATCGCCCTTCATACTGTGAATGCGTTGATTAAAACGATTTCAGATGGTGGCTACAAGACAGAGAAAATTCATGCGACAGCATCGTTGCGCTCTGAATTTCTATCCAATCTGACGGACTTCTCTACGTTACACTACGGTATACTAATTGCGCTTGCGATGGTTGCTGTCATGTGGTTTATATTGGACAAAACCAAAATGGGTTACGAATTGAAGTCAGTTGGGTTTAACGAACATGCCTCGCAATATGCAGGGATGAATGTTCAAAGAAATATTGTGCTATCCATGGTTATTTCAGGTGCGTTTGCTGGACTTGCAGGCGCAATGGAAGCACTTGGAACTTTCGGTAATATCGTGTCACGCGGTGCTTTTACAGGGATTGGTTTTGACGGTATTGCGGTTGCCTTATTAGGTGCCAATACACCACTTGGCGTTATTTTTGGTGCGTCACTCTTTGGTTCGTTAAAGTACGGTGCAGGTAATATGCCAAACGAAGCTGGCGTTCCAATTGAAATCGTTTCAATTGTCATTGCACTCATCATTTTCTTTGTGGCTTCAGGTTATATCATCCGTGTGCTCCTGAGCAAAATGAAGAAGAACAAGGAGGCGAAGTGATATGACATTTCTTGAAGTGCTTTACTTCATCATCCCCCTAACGATTTCATATGCTGCCCCACTTATTTTTACAGCGATTGGCGGTTTGTTTTCCGAGCGTTCAGGTGTTGTAAACATTGGGTTGGAAGGTCTAATGGTGATGGGGGCATTCATAGGGATTCTCTTTAACTTGTTTTTTGCTGATACATTCGGTGCTTGGACGCCGTGGCTTGCGTTACTGGCGGCGATGGTTGTTGCAGCGATCTTCTCGATTATGCATGCAGTAGCATCGATTTCGTTCCGAGCAGACCAGGTTGTTTCAGGGGTTGCCATCAATATGCTTGGGATTGCAATCGCCCTGTTTTCAGTCAAAATGATTTTTGATAAAGGACAGACAGATTTCATTCAACGCAGTATTCCACGTTTTAACGTGCCGATTTTGCATGAGATTCCGTTTATCGGACCGTTGTTTTTCAAAGGGGTCTATGGTTCATCCTTTTTAGCGATTGCCTTGGCATTCCTTACGTGGTTCATCATCTTTAAAACGCCATTTGGTTTGCGTTTGCGTTCTGTTGGGGAACATCCAATGGCAGCCGATACGATGGGTATCAATGTGACGAAAATCCGCTATATTGCGGTCATTATTTCAGGTGGACTTGCTGGGATTGGTGGGGCGATTTATTCGCAGACGATGACGAATGATTTTAGCCACGCGACGATTAATGGGCAAGGATTCATGGCGCTTGCGGCGCTTATCTTCGGGAAATGGCATCCGATTGGTGCGATGGGTGCTGCACTATTCTTCGGATTGGCACAAGCGCTCGCAATTAGTGCTTCCGGCATTAGTTTTTTAGAAAATGTACCAGCTGTCTATTTGCATATTTTGCCGTACGTCTTAACGATTCTTGCACTTGCAGGGTTTATCGGAAAAGCGAATGCACCGAAAGCAGTTGGCCAGCCATATATTAAAGGAAATCGATAACAGAAAGAGCTGCCTTGACTGTCTATAAATAGACTTCAGGCAGCTTTTTTTCAGGGCAATGTATACGGAATGGTTCAGGGTTTTAGGGCGTAAGATATAGTATTGCCTAAAGAATATTTGCATACTTCATCATACGGAATGTATAGTGAAGTGAGGATTCCGCATATTAACCAAAACAGAGGTGTTTAGATGTTTAGAAAAGTTGAGCTTCAAGAAGGCGTTACGTTATATATTCGCAGGTCAGAACAATTCAAAACCGTCAATTTCTCGGTGAAATGGAAAGCTGCGTTAGATGAAAAACAAGCAGCCCATCGCGCAGTATTGGCAAATGTTTTGGAAGATTCGAATGGCCGTTATCGAACACAAACGGAATTCCGCAATACGTTAGACGAATTATATGGAACGGTCTTGTATACAGATGCTTCAAAACGTGGCGATCGCCATATCGTTTCGTTGTATACAGAATGTGTCAATGATGAGTATTTGACAGATGGTGGCGTACTGGACGAAGTGCTGGGCCTTATTCAAACGGTGATTTTTGAACCGAATGCGGCAGATGGGCAGTTTGACGAGACAGTCGTTAACCGCGAAAAGCGTTCTGTTAAAGAACGGATCCGTTCACTTTATGATGATAAAACGAGATACGCGCAAAAGCGTTTACTCGAATTGTTGCGACCGAATAGTGCGGCATCTACACCGTCTTATGGAACGGAAGCAGATGTTGAAGCATTGACGGCAGCAGAATTGTATACAACATACCAAAAGATGCTACAGGAAGATGAAATCGACATCTACATTGTAGGCGATATTGATGAAGAGTCGATGATTGATCATATCAAATCGTTGTTCCCGTTCACTGCACGTCCTGTTCAAACACGTCAACAGGCTGCTATTACCCATGAAGTAAAGGAACTACGTACAGTTCGTGAACAACAGGACATGAAGCAGGGGAAACTTCACCTTGGCTTCAGTACACCTGTGACGTTCGGGCATCCTGACTATGCTAAAATGCAAGTGACAAATGGAGTATTTGGTGGTTTTGCGCATAGTAAGTTATTCATGAATGTCCGTGAAAAGGAAAGTATGGCGTATTATGCGTCAAGCTCGTATGCATCTCACTACGGATTGCTTTATGTCATGGCGGGGATTGATGCGGAGCTTGATGAGAAGGCGATCAAACTCATTAAAGAACAGTTACAGGCGCTTCAACAAGGTGATATTACGGACCTTGAGCTCGAACAAACGAAAGCATTGCTTGCCAATGGCATTAAAAGTGCTTTTGATTCAGCGCGAGGGCAGATTGAAGTATTCGATCAATTTAAAGAGCTTGATGAGCAGTTTACCGCAGAAAAAATTATTGCGAACTGGGAATTAGTAACAAAAGAAGATGTGAAGCAGATGGCTGCTAGTATTACATTAGAAGTCGTGTACTTGCTATCTGGGAAGGAGGCCATCTAATATGAAGAAAATTCAATTTGAAAACTTACAAGAAACGTTATATAATGAAACACTTTCCAATGGTTTAGATGTCTATATTTTACCGAAACGTGGCTTTTCCAAAACGTTTGTGACGTTTACGACGAAATACGGTTCGGTTGATCGGACATTTATTCCACGTGGGAAGACGGAAGCGGTCACTGTGCCAGATGGCATCGCCCATTTCTTAGAACATAAATTATTTGAAAAAGAAGATGGCGATGTGTTCCAAAAGTTTAGCGTGTACGGTGCATCTGCCAATGCCTTCACATCTTTCACACGAACAGCGTATTTATTTTCCGCAACAGATAAGCTGTATGACAATACGGAAATACTGCTGGACTTTGTACAGGAGCCGTATTTCACGGAAAAGACCGTTGATAAGGAAAAGGGCATTATTGCCCAGGAAATAACGATGTATGATGACCAACCTGATTGGCGGCTCTATTTCGGGACGATTGAGAATTTATTTCACGAGCATCCTGTGAAAATTGACATTGCTGGAACGGTTGAATCGATTCAGGATATTACGGCCGAGCACTTGTATGAATGCTACGAAACGTTTTACCATCCGTCCAATATGGTGTTGTTCGTTGTCGGGGCAGTCGATCCGGCTGAAATGATGGCGTTCATTAAAAAGAATCAGGATGCGAAAACCTTTAAAGAGCCTGCAACTATTGTACGTAATTTCCCGCAGGAAGCAGATACGGCTGTCATGAGTAAGCGCGAGTTGGCGATGGATATTACGAAGCCGAAATTCAATATGGGCATGAAGTGCAATAAGACGGACGTGTCAGGAACAGAGATGCTCATCCAAGAGCTGTCTTCAGGGCTTGTTCTGGATAGCTTGTTTGGCAGAACGTCTCCATTCTTTACGAAGGCTTATGATGAAGGGCTTATTGATGAGTCATTTTCGTATGACTTCACAATGGAAAACGGCTTTGGCTTTGCAATGGTAGGGTCAGATACGGAGCAACCAGCAGCATTAGAAGCAGCGATTCGCCAAACGATACGTGATGCGAAAACAGCTTGGCCGATTACGGATCAGGAGCTAGATCGGATGCGCAAAAAGAAAATTGGCCAATTCATGCGTTCGTTGAATTCTCCGGAATTTATCGCCAACCAGTTTACACGTTATACATTTAACGATATGAACCTTTTTGACGCTGTCCCTACGCTGGAACAATTAACAGTAAAAGATTTACAAGCTGCTTTCCAAACATTTGCGGATGAAAGCGGGCATACAACGTATACGGTTGTGCCGGCAGAAAAAGCACAATAATGGAACGGCATTACTGCGTTGTGCTTGGTGCATCAGGTGGAATCGGTGAGGCGATTTGTCGCAGCCTCGCCGCTTCTGGCTGGTCATTGTACCTTCATTTTCATAGCAATCAGGAGCGAGTAGCCCATTTGCAAGCAGAACTAACTGAAATGTTCCCCCAATCAGATTTCCAAGCGGTACAAGCTGATTTTACGAAGATCGATGGCGCGGACGAACTGGCGAAACAAGTGAAGCATGTGGCAGCGATTGTTGTGGCGAATGGGCAATCTGTCGTCAAGCTGTTGACCGAAACGACAGCAGTGGAGATGGACGCATTATGGAAAGTACATGTGCAAAATCCGGTACGCTTTATTAGTTTGGTGTCCTCTCAATTACGCCGTGTGGATAAATCGTATGTGGTGTTCATTGGTTCCATTTGGGGAAATACGGGAGCAGCAGGAGAAGTGATGTATTCGGCTGTAAAAGGGGCCCAACATGCGTTCGTTAAAGCGTATGCAAAAGAAGCCGCTTTTTCGGGCACACGTGTGAATGCGATTGCACCAGGTTGGATCGATACGCGTATGAATGAAGCATTTTCACCTGAAGAGCGGCAGATGGTTATTGACGAGATTCCACTGATGCAGACGGGGACACCGATACATATCGCTGAAGCTGTTGATTTTTTAATGAATGGCAAGGCGGATTATATGACAGGTGAAATTATGAATATTAATGGTGGCTGGTCGATTTAAGTTGAAAAACTGAAAGAGCACTAGTGTTTCCTTTTCTTTTTTCCTTTTCTTCATGTGTTGAATCCGCTATTATAGAACTATATTGCTTTTGGTGCGTCTTATATAAAGGAATGTTTAAAATCTGATGAAAAAGTATTCGTTCCCAGAAAATAGTTGCGGTGATGCAAGGTGAAAACTGTGAAAAAGACAAAGGGGTGTGTCCGATGGGTGAATGGTATCTTGAATACGAGGTGCAAGTAAACCGTCCTGGTCTTCTAGGTGATATTTCTTCATTGCTTGGAATGTTACGCGTGAATATTGTCACCATCAATGGTGTAGATGGTGGGCGTCGAGGGATGTTATTACGTGCTGACAATGATGATCAGATTGAGCGTTTTGCACAAATTGCTTCCACAATGGACACCATTCAAGTGAAGAAAATTCGTGAACCCAAGTTGAGGGATATTTTGGCAGTGCGGCACGGGCGTTATATTCAGCGTGATGTGGATGAGCGTAAGACATTCCGCTTTCTTCGCAGTGAACTCGGAGTTCTCGTGGATTTTATGGCGGAGATTTTCAAACAAGATGGACATAAGCTGATAGGGGTTCGTGGAATGCCGCGTGTTGGTAAGACGGAGTCAGTCGTTGCGGCCAGTGTTTGTGCGAATAAGAAATGGATATTCTTGTCATCCACGATGATTAAACAGACCGTCAGAAATACGTTGATGGGCGATGAGTTTTCTTCGGATAATATTTTCATTCTAGATGGGATTGTGACGCGTCGGGCAGAGGATGAGAGACATATGCAACTCGTTCGGGAGATGATGCGGATGCCGACCATCAAAGTAGTAGAGCACCCAGATATGTTTGTCCAACATTCTGAGTACGACATTGAGGATTTTGATTACATTATTGAATTACGGACCGATCCAGATCAAGAGATTACATATGAAATCATGGAGAAAAACCATATGATGTCCAATCCAGGGACCATGGGTGGATCGGGCTTATTTAACTTCTGATAGGCAGGTGTTTTGAGTGACCGGATTAGGTGATCGTCTCAAGCAGGCGAGAACAGCTAAAGGATTCACATTGGATGATTTACAGTCGATAACAAAGATACAAAAACGGTACCTTTCCGGTATTGAAAAAGAAGATTATAGTATGATGCCAGGTTCGTTCTATGTCCGTGCATTTATCAAGCAATATGCAGAGGCAGTAGGAGTCGAACCGGATGAGATGTTGGCGTTGTATAAAGATACGTCTTCGGCGGAAAAACTGGAAGAGGACAAGGTGCAGCCTGCTTCGCCGCAAATGACACGGAAAAGAGGCTTGAAAAGTAGTAACAAGTTAAATGAAGTGATGCCCAAGATCATTGTGGCACTATTTATCATCGTCATTATTGTCGTTGTCTGGGTACTTGTACAGTCAACGTCGTCTAAAAAGCCCGTTACAGATAATATCGGGACAGAAAAACCCATTACGATGGACAAGCAGCCTGTAGAACCGTCTACTAAGCCGAGTGAAGATGCAAAAGAATCGGATGCGGATAAAGAGCAAGGTGCTGCGACAGACGATGACAACAAAGACGAGCCAGATGCAGAATCTGAGCCAGATAAAGTGGAACAGACGTTAGCTCATCAAAGTATGAACGGTGAAACGTCAACGTATACACTAACAGGTGCCGAAACGATTCAATTGGAAATTCGTACGTCTGCTGATTCATGGATTGGCGTAACGGACAGTGCAAGAGTGGAACGCATGTCGGGCGGTGCTCGTGTGATGACAGCAGGTGAGAAAGTCGAACTGGATGTTTCGGATACGGAGTCTGTTCGAATTCGCGTAGGGCGTACTGCGTCTACTGAGATTTACGTAAATGGCGAGTTGCTGAAATATGCGACAGATCGCATTACACAAAATATTGTTATTGAATACCAAAAAGAGCAATAGTCATCTATTAAAGATGACTATTTTCTTTGAAAGGACAGAGGTTTGTTATGAATTTGCCAAATAAGATTACGGTTTCACGCGTTTTACTCATTCCAGTGTTTATGGTTTTCATGCTCGTTGATTTTGGCTTAGGTCATGTGGTAATCGCGGGGACAACGATACAAACAGGCCATTTCATTGGCGGACTTATTTTTATTATTGCTTCCATTACGGATTGGCTCGATGGCTATATTGCGAGGAAATATGAGCTTGTGACCAATATGGGGAAATTTTTAGATCCGCTTGCTGATAAGTTACTCGTTTCTGCGGCTTTCATCATTCTTGTTGAATTGGGGACGGCACCAGCGTGGATTATTATTATTATTATTAGCCGTGAGTTTGCGGTGACAGGTTTACGATTGCTATTGGCAGGCGGTGGGGAAGTTGTAGCAGCCAACCAGTTAGGGAAAATTAAAACCGTTGCGCAAATACTGGCGATTATCTCACTGTTGTTAAATAACATCTTCTTTGAATCCATTGGCGTACCATTCGGTATGATCATGTTGTATGTGGCATTGGTCTTTACGATTTGGTCTGGTTTTGATTATTTTTACAAAAATAGACGTATACTGTTGGATTCCATGTAAGGGGGAAGTCATTCATGAGGGCTGAAATTATTGCGGTTGGTTCAGAGCTGTTGCTTGGACAAATTATGAATACGAATGCGAAATTCATTTCATCGAGATTGGCTGAAATCGGCGTTGATGTGCATTACCAGACGGTGGTCGGTGATAATTCAAATCGTTTAGAGGACGTTATTGACATTGCGGCTAAACGTGCGGATGTACTCATCTTTACGGGGGGGCTTGGGCCGACAAAAGATGATATGACGAAAGAAACAATTGCGAAGCATGTGGGCTGTGCGCTAGTGAGTGATGATGAAGCGCTGCGGTATATTCAAAGCTATTTTGAACGTGTTGGGCGTACCATGACTGACAATAATAAAAAGCAAGCACTTGTGCTGGAAGGTGCGACAGTGCTGGCAAATCGCAAAGGTATGGCACCTGGGATGGCTGTTGAAAAAGAAGGCATCCATTATATTTTATTGCCAGGGCCACCGCATGAAATGGAGCCGATGTTTGCCGACGAAGCGATTCCTTATTTGCTCGGCTTAACGGGGAAACATGAAGTGATTACCTCACGTGTGTTAAAGTTTTATGGAATTGGCGAAGCAGAGCTCGAAGATCGGATTCAGGCGATTTTGGAAAAGCAGACGAATCCGACCGTCGCTCCGCTTGCTAGCCCAGATGCGGTGACGTTACGTTTAACTGCAAAAGCACAGACAGCCGATGAGGCACTTGCATGGATTGAGCCTGTAGAAGAAGAGATTCGTTCGATTGTTGGGGATTATATTTACGGCATAGATGACGATACATTATCGTCAAAGGTAGCGGAGCTATTAGGTCGAAATGGTTGGACGCTGGCGGCTGCGGAAAGTTTAACGGCGGGTCTTTTCATGGCTGAGTTAGCGGGAGAGCCGGGCATTAGCGCCTCGCTCGAAGGTGGCGTAGTGGTGTATAACAACGATGTGAAGACGGAGCAGTTAGGCATCGATGCGGCCTTATTAGCCGAGTATGGCGTCGTGAGTGCACAATGTGCGGCAGCGCTTGCTGTGAATGTTAAACGGAAGTTTGGCGCAGATATTGGCGTCGGTTTGACAGGGGCAGCAGGTCCCGACCCGCATGATGGCAAGCCGTCGGGAACGGTTTGGATAGGGATTGCCTCCGTAGATGCGGAACCGGAAACGTATAAATTGGTTTTATCGAGCTCACGGAATGCGAATCGTCTTCGAGCTGCTCGATTTGCATTGTATTATCTCATCAAGCACCTTCGTAAAAAAGAGGGCCAAAATTAAATTTTGGTCTTCTTTCTCATTTAAAATTCGAATTTAAACCGCTTTCTCAGTTATATTTTATATTTGTGAAAATAAAACGAATGAGCGTTCGCTTTTTGATTGAGTATTTTGGGAGAAAGGAGTATAGTAGAGATAGTAAAGAAAAAGACTAACTTGATTTAGGGGAGGAAATAATTTGAGCGATCGTAAAGCGGCATTAGATATGGCTTTAAAACAAATTGAAAAGCAATTCGGTAAAGGGTCTGTTATGAAACTAGGGGAAAAAACGGACAGGGAAATTGAAACCTCATCAACAGGGTCATTAGCACTTGATGCTGCACTTGGAGTAGGCGGCTATCCACGTGGACGCATTATCGAAATTTATGGACCTGAAAGCTCAGGTAAAACGACAGTTGCTCTTCATGCCATTGCGGAAGTTCAAGCATCTGGTGGGCAAGCTGCATTTATCGATGCTGAGCATGCGCTCGATCCGGTTTATGCACAAAAACTTGGTGTTAATATTGATGAGTTATTGCTGTCTCAACCAGATACAGGGGAGCAAGCACTGGAAATTGCTGAAGCGCTTGTACGCAGTGGGGCTGTTGACATTCTTGTCATTGACTCCGTTGCTGCACTTGTACCAAAAGCGGAAATTGAAGGGGAGATGGGTGATTCACACGTTGGGTTGCAAGCTCGTCTAATGTCACAAGCATTGCGTAAACTTTCAGGTGCTATCAATAAATCCAACACACTTGCAGTCTTCATTAACCAAATCCGTGAAAAAGTTGGCGTTATGTTTGGAAACCCTGAAGTAACACCGGGTGGTCGCGCGTTGAAATTCTATTCTTCTGTACGACTAGATGTACGACGTGGTGAAGCGATTAAACAAGGCAATGATATTGTTGGGAACAAAACGCGTATTCGTGTTGTGAAAAATAAGGTTGCGCCACCATTCCGTACGGCGGAAGTAGATATTATGTACGGAGAAGGAATTTCTCGTGAAGGTGAAATTGTCGACCTTGGCGTAGAAGTAGAAGTCGTGCAAAAAAGTGGTTCTTGGTATTCCTATGAGGGTGAACGACTTGGACAAGGACGTGAGAATTCTAAGCAATTCTTGAAAGAGAATCCGGCGATCCGTTTAGAAATCGCTAATAAAATTCGTGATTCATATGGCTTGGCAAGTGCGAACTATGTCATTGCAGGTCACGACACAGATGATGAAGAGGAAGAATTAGAATTATTGCTTGACGAAAAAGAATGAGTTTACTAAAAAAACCAGTCATTCCTTTGAGGAGGAATGATTGGTTTTTTAACCTTTTGGACCTCTCCCGCTCGCTAGTTTTTCCGCTCCTGAACGATAATACTCCTGAAATACAGATTTAGGCTATGAGAATGCATATTTGGGACTAGTGAAACCTTGACATGTGATTTTGACATAGATACAATTAGATTGTATAATCTCACATCAATAATGAATTGAAACGGGCAGTATGTTCTATATGGAATGTACGAGCCGACTGAAAATGAAAAGAATGGCTAGAGGAGGTGACCTGGATGTTAGGATATATTATCATCTCCGTTTTGCTTGGTCTGATCGTCGGTGCTGGTGTTAGCTATTTTGTTCTTAAGAACGTGAATGATTCAAAAGTGACGGGTGCCAAACATTCCGCAGCACAAATCGTAGAAGATGCGAAGCGTGAAGCAGAGGCGCTAAAGAAAGAGGCGCTTTTAGAAGCGAAGGATGAAACTCACAAACTGAGAATTGAAGCGGAAACAGAGATCCGGGAAAGAAGAACGGAACTGCAAAAGCAGGAAAACCGTCTTTTACAACGGGAGGAAAATCATGACCGCAAGGATGAAGCTCTAAACAAAAGAGAAGCAGGTCTGGAGCGCAAAGAAGAGGCGCTAACCGGAAGACAACAGCATATTGAACAGATGGAACGCAAGGCGGAAGAACTTGTTACCGCTCAACAGACGGAACTAGAAAGAGTGTCTTCCCTTACACGAGAAGAGGCAAGAGCCCTTATTTTGGATGAGGTGGAGAAAGAACTTTCTACAGATATTGCCGTCCGGATGAAAGAATCGGAACAACGTGCCAAAGAAGAGTCAGAAAAGAAAGCGCGTGAAATTCTGTCGCTAGCCGTACAGCGTTTCGCAGCAGATCATGTAACAGAAACGACTGTGTCGGTTGTCAACTTGCCGAACGATGAAATGAAGGGGCGCATTATCGGCCGTGAAGGGCGCAACATTCGAACACTCGAAACGTTGACAGGCATCGATTTGATTATCGATGACACGCCGGAAGCAGTCATCTTATCAGGCTTTGACCCTGTAAGAAGAGAGACAGCGCGTCTAGCACTTGAGAAACTTGTACAGGATGGACGAATTCACCCTGCACGTATCGAAGAAATGGTTGATAAGTCACGAAGAGAAGTGGACGAGCTGATCCGAGAAACAGGGGAACAGACGACGTTCGATATCGGCGTTCATAATTTACACCCAGATCTTATTAAAATCCTTGGAAGACTGCGTTTCCGTACAAGCTATGGACAAAATGTCTTGAAGCACTCAACAGAAGTAGCTTATTTAGCAGGCCTGTTAGCTGCTGAACTAGGGGAAGATGTAACACTCGCCAAACGTGCGGGACTTCTTCATGATATTGGGAAAGCGATTGACCATGAAGTGGAAGGAAGTCACGTTGAAATTGGTGTAGAACTCGCAACGAAGTACAAAGAACATCCAGTTGTCATCAATAGTATTGCATCCCATCATGGGGATACGGAAGCAACATCCGTTATTGCGGTACTGGTTGCGGCAGCGGATGCTTTATCAGCAGCAAGACCGGGTGCACGTAGTGAAACGCTTGAGAACTATATTCGCAGGCTACAAAAGCTTGAAGAAATTTCGGAATCATATGATGGTGTAGAAAAATCATTTGCAATTCAAGCGGGACGCGAAGTCCGCATTATCGTTCGACCTGATCAGATTGATGATATTACAGCACATCGTCTGGCGAGGGATATTCGGAAACGAATTGAGGAAGAACTGGATTATCCAGGACATATTAAAGTAACAGTCATCCGCGAAACAAGAGCGGTTGAATACGCAAAATAAAAAAAGAGGGCTTCCGTGTACTTCGGTCCGGGAGCTCTTTTTCATTTGGAGTGAAGGATTTATGAAAGTATTATTTATCGGCGATATTGTAGGTTCACCAGGACGGGATATGGTTTTTGACTATTTACCACGTTTAAAGCGGAAATATAGCCCGGATGTGGTCATTGCGAACGGAGAAAATGCTGCTTCAGGTAGAGGGATTACAAAAGCGATTTTCGATGATTTGCTACGAGCGGGTGTCGATGTGGTTACAATGGGCAACCACACATGGGATCATAAAGAAATATATGATTTCATCGATGAGACGGATTATCTCATTCGTCCAGCAAACTTTTCAGATGAAGCACCTGGTAAAGGGATGACAACGATATCACGTAACGGCGTGACATTATCAGTCATTAATTTGCATGGTCGTACATTTTTACCACCGCACGGAGATCCTTTTGAAAAGGCGGATGCGTTGATTGCGGAAGCGCAGGCTGTTTCTCCGCTAATTTTTGTCGATTTTCATGCGGAAGCGACGAGCGAAAAAATTGCGATGGGGTGGCATCTAGATGGCAAGGCTTCAGTCGTCGTAGGAACGCACACGCACGTCCAGACGGCAGATGATCGCATTTTACCTGGCGGTACTGCGTACTTAACAGATGCAGGGATGACAGGCCCATACGACGAGATTTTGGGTATGAAAAAAGAAGATGTGTTGTACCGTTTCCGTACGAATTTACCTGTGCGTTTTGAAGTGCCTAAAAAGGGGCGTGCGCAGTTGAATGGCTTGTTTGTGGAGTTGGATGATCAAACTGGAAAAGCACGAACTATGGAGCGTATTTCAATTAACGAAGACCGCCCGTTCAAAGGGTGATTCGCGTCTAAACACAACCTCCGTTTCATAGGATGATGTATGGAGCAGCTCAATCCATAATCATCGGAAAATAAGGAGGAATCATGGTGAATCCATTGAAAGTATCATCTCGCTCGAATCCGAATTCTGTTGCAGGAGCACTTGTCGCGGTTATTAGGGACCAAGGCTACGCCGAAATGCAAGCAGTAGGAGCAGGCGCATTGAATCAGGCGGTAAAGGCAGTTGCAATTGCTCGGGGATTTGTTGCACCTAGTGGAGGGGATCTCGTCTGTGCCCCTGCGTTTACGGATATTGAGATTAATGGAGAAGGTCGAACAGCGTTGAAGTTGCTTGTGGAGAAGCGAACGCGTCAACAAACTAAATAAAGAAACAGTGAGACCGCGGTAGCACACACCGTGGTCTTTTATTTTCGTCTAGGAAACTATAAAATTTTCGTATTGTGGCTAAGTAAGTACATGGAGCTTATCCGTCTAGGCTCCAGCGCCTAGGGGTTGGGGGCGTTTGGGCCTACAGGATGTAGGTCATGCAGTCGTTGCCACAGGAAGTGGAAATGGTGTTTTTAGACTGCCTTCCTCTTTGCTGATAAAGGCAAAAAGCGTCTTTATCTTCAAGCTCTCTGACATACAGGACGTACTAGCGCTGACGTTGCCGCAGGACGCGGTGAATTTAGTCGGCCAACGCCTGTCGCCCCTGAACAGGCGCTTGCGCTTTTGTTTATTGTGACAAACAAGCGACAAAGTAGCGTCAACTTGTACATAAAGCCTATAGTTAAGTATAATAAGATTTATGTGTTTGATTTCCTAAACATTATAGGAAAGGGGACTTTTTTATGAATGAGGAACAGCGCCTGGATGCAGGACTTGTGAAACCAACGAAAGAAAAGGATTATAGTCAATATTTCCAGACGGTCTATACAGCCCCTTCATTGAAGGATGCAAAAAAGCGAGGGAAAGAGGAAATTTCCTACCACGATGATTTCAATATCGACGAACAATTTCGCGATATGGGAAGAGGTCGGAAGTTTTACATACGAACTTATGGCTGTCAAATGAATGAACATGATACAGAAGTGATGGCAGGTATTTTCCAGGGACTAGGCTATGAATTGACAGATACGGTTGAGGATGCCAATGTCATTTTGTTGAACACCTGTGCCATCCGCGAAAATGCGGAAAACAAAGTGTTTGGGGAACTGGGTCATTTGAAAGCACTCAAGCGACGTAATCCAGACGTGTTAATCGGCGTTTGTGGCTGTATGTCACAAGAAGAATCCGTAGTCAATAAAATATTGAAGACGTATGACCAAGTCGATATGATTTTCGGCACGCACAATATTCATAGATTGCCACATATTTTACATGAAGCATATTTGTCGAAAGAAATGGTTATTGAAGTATGGTCGAAGGAAGGCGATATTATTGAAAACCTTCCAAAAGTGCGTCAAGGCAACATTAAAGCATGGGTTAACATCATGTATGGCTGCGACAAGTTTTGTACGTATTGTATCGTTCCGTACACACGAGGCAAGGAACGTAGTAGACGCCCGCAAGACATTATCCAGGAAGTGCGTCAGTTAGCTGCGCAGGGCTATAAGGAAATTACATTGCTCGGACAAAACGTCAATGCCTATGGGAAAGACTTTGAAGATACGAATTATCGCCTTGGCGATTTGATGGATGATTTACGGAAAATCGATATTGCGAGAATTCGTTTTACAACGAGCCATCCGCGTGATTTTGATGATCATTTAATTGAAGTGTTGGCCAAAGGCGGAAATCTTGTGGATCATATTCATTTGCCTGTACAATCAGGTTCAAGCGACATTTTGAAAATCATGGCGCGTAAATATACACGAGAGCATTATTTGGAACTTGTGCGTAAAATTAAAGAAGCGATTCCGAATGTAACATTGACGACGGATATTATTGTTGGATTCCCGAATGAAACGGACGAGCAGTTTGAAGAAACCATATCTTTATACAAAGAAGTCGGTTTCGACCTTGCGTACACGTACATTTATTCACCACGGGAAGGAACACCAGCAGCAAAAATGGTCGACAATATTCCGATGGACGTCAAAAAAGAACGTCTACAGCGCTTGAACAAACTCGTCAATGATTTCTCGGCCGAAGCGATGAAGCCCTACAATGGTAAAATTGTTGAAGTGCTCGTCGAAGGAGAAAGTAAGCGTAATCCAGAAGTGTTGGCAGGCTACACAGAGAAAAATAAACTGGTCAATTTCAGAGCTCCTCAATCCGTCATCGGTGAAATTGTGCAAGTGAAAATAATAGAAGCGAAAACATGGTCACTCGACGGTGAGTTTATCGGCGTTGTGGAAAAGGAAAAGGTGAAGTCATAATGGAAAAAGTCTATACAAGAGAAGAAATTATTGAAAAAGCACACGAATTGGCGGTTATGATTGCAAATACAGAACAAGTTGATTTTTACAAACGTGCAGAAGAACAAATTAACGAAAACCAAAAGATTCGTGAAAAAATTGCGAGTTTGAAATCATTACAAACACAGGCGGTTAACTTCCAACAGTACGGCAAGGAACGTGCGCTTGGTATTATTGAAGGCAAGATTGAAAAAATCCAAGAAGAAATTGATGAAGTTCCGATTGTCAATGAATTCAAACAGTCGCAAGTGGAGGTCAATGACTTGTTGCAAATGGTATCGAATACCATTGCGAACAGAGTCACTGATGAGATTATTAAAGCGACAGAAGGCGATGTATTGCGCGGCGAAACAGGTTCTTATGTGAAAAATACAACGTATGATCATCTGTAAATCGATGCATGGATCGGCAAGGGAAAAATTCCTTGCCGATTTTTTTCACTTTCTGGGCTCCGTTTGCATAAGATGGATTGAAGCGAATGGAGGAGGAGTCAAACTGAAAAATTTACGCCAAATCGTGGCGAAGACCGTTATTGCCAAAGGGAAAAGTCGCACGGAGATGAATGTCACGTTGAAGCCGCCGAATTGTCCAACAAGTATCCTTGGTTGCTGGGTTATCAATCACACGCATCAGGCTAAAAAAGTCGGTAAATTCATCGAAGTGACAGGTAAATTCGATGTCAACGTCTGGTATTCTCATCAAGACCATTCAAAAACGTCCGTCTTCACAGAATGTGTGACGTACAAAGATCGGATTCGTTTACACTACCGTGACGAGCCAACGTCTAGACATGAGGAAATTATCGTCAATGTCATTCAACATCCGAATTGTACAGAAGCTATCATTTCCGAATGTGGCGAGAAGTTCGTCATTGCTGTTGAGCGCGAGTTACTTGCGGAAGTGGTCGGGGAAACGAAAATTTGCATTGCAGTGCATGAACATAATTTCGAAGAGGAATGGCCATTTCAGGACGAATCATCATCGCATAGTCACCCACATAACCATGAGCACGAGCATAGCCGAGAGCAGGCACGTGACGAGCGCCTAGACAATCGACCAGGTTCAAGCCACGATCATCCGAAAGGAAAAGACTCACCAGCATTTTAAGAGCCGGCAAACACCACCGGCTTTTTTTCGTTTTATAGGTAACTATAAAATTCTCGTACTGTGGATAAGTAAGTACATGGAGATTCCCCGTCTAGGCTCCAGCACCTAGGGGCTCGGGTCATAAGCCGACTTGGCTATGAGGCAAAGAACGCCTCTTCGCCAATCCGTCTTATGCCTGTCGCCCCTAAACAGGCGCTTGCGCTTTTGTTCTTTTTAAGGCTTTGGATGCCTTGGGCTTTTCTTTAAAAGAAAGCACAAGGCATCCCTTTGGGCAATGTTGGTTTGGACGAGGCATTTTCTATAGCGTATAATAAAAAAAATAGCAATTGTAGCGAGGTAAACTAATGACAACACATACACCAATGATGCAGCAGTATTTACAAGTAAAAGCACAGCATGAGGATGCCTTCCTCTTTTTCAGGTTAGGCGACTTTTATGAATTATTTTTTACAGACGCAACAGAAGCGTCTCAAATTTTAGAGATTACTTTAACGAGCCGAGATGCATCGGGGGGGCGCGAGCGCATTCCAATGTGTGGCGTTCCTTACCATTCGGCGGCAGGATACATTGAAACACTTGTCCGCAAAGGGCATAAAGTTGCCATTTGTGAACAGACGGAAGATCCGAAAAATGTAAAAGGGATTGTCAAAAGAGAAGTTGTTAGAATCGTGACGCCAGGTACGATGACAGAGGGGAAAACGATTGATGCCAATACGAATCACTTTATTGGCGCGGCGGATAGTATTGACGGGGACAACTATGCACTTGCCTATTTGGACTTAGCCACGGGTGAAGGAAAAGTGGAATACGTCGATGGGGATGAACGCACATTAATCGCTGAAATTGAAGCGCTTGGGATGAAGGAAGTTGTTGTTGGGGAAGGGTTACATATCGCGCTTAGCGACAGCATGGCGAAACGGAATATTGTGCTGTCCATTGAACATAGCGAAGAAACGCAAGAAACGGATCTTTTTGACCAAGTTCCAGCGAATGTTAGAGAAGCATGTGGCATGCTTCTAGCTTATGTCAATCGTACGCAAAAAACGGCACTCGATCATATCCGACCATTTGAATTTATTCAGAAACAAGCGAAGCTCTCTATTGACGCCAATTCCATGCGTAATTTGGAGCTGATTCAATCGATTCGTAGTGGCGGTAAAGAGGGGACGCTTTACTGGTTGTTGGATGAAACCGTTACGGCAATGGGAGCGCGCAAGCTGAAGATGTGGATTCATCAGCCACTTGCGGAGCAGCGGGCGATTGAAAATCGACTCGATACAGTCACAGAGCTAATCGAAGAATTTTTCCTGCGGGATGAATTGCAAACGAATTTGAAAGAAGTTTATGATCTAGAGCGATTGGCAGGACGTATTTCGATGGGCAGTGCAAGCGGGCGAGATCTCGCGCAACTGCGAAATTCCTTACGTCGTGTTCCGGCAATTAAACAGTCATTGCAGGATTCGAGTCAGCCATTACTCAGCCAGTTTGCCAAGCGTATCGATAGCTGTGAAGAAACGTTGGCAATATTGGAAGCGGCCGTTGCAGAAAATCCTCCGTTATCCGTCAAAGAAGGCGGCATCATTAAGGATGGTTATCATGATCGACTCGATCAATACCGTGATGCTTCTAAGAACGGCAAGGCTTGGCTCGCAGAACTCGAACGTGAGGAACGCGAACGGACAGGCATTAAAACGTTGAAAATCGGTTACAACCGCATATTCGGTTACTTTATCGAAATTACGAAATCGAATATTCATCTCGCGGATTTAGAGCGTTATGAACGGAAACAAACACTTGCCAACGCGGAGCGCTATATTACGCCTGAATTGAAAGAGAAGGAAGACTTGATCCTCAATGCGGAAGCGGAAGGACAGGAACTGGAGTAT
Organism: Sporosarcina sp. FSL K6-1522; assembly: GCF_038622445.1. Classification (GTDB taxonomy): domain Bacteria; phylum Bacillota; class Bacilli; order Bacillales_A; family Planococcaceae; genus Sporosarcina. The sequence goes on along the minus strand of NZ_CP152019.1, from coordinate 3,642,185 downwards.
CAGCTATTTAGTGCGGTGCGAGAGGATATGAAAACGCATATACGACGTGTGCAACAGCTGGCAAGTGTGTTGAGTGAACTCGATGTCTTGCTCGCTTTTGCGGTGGTGTCGGAAAAACGTAACTATGTCAAGCCTATATTCCATGCAGGGAAGGCATTAGAAATTAAAAATGGTCGTCACCCGGTTGTTGAAAAAATGATGGATCATTCTCTCTATGTTCCTAACAGCTGTAAATTGGCGGAAGTGGCCAACATGCTGTTGATTACAGGACCGAACATGTCCGGTAAAAGTACCTATATGCGCCAAGTAGCATTGACGGTTGTCATGGCACAAATTGGCTGTTATGTGCCTTGTGAAGATGCGTTGCTTCCTGTCACCGATCAAATCTTTACACGAATCGGCGCGGCGGATGATCTTGCTTCGGGTCAAAGTACATTTATGATGGAAATGATGGAGTCACAGCACGCCATTGCCAATGCAACGGCACAAAGTTTGCTGTTGTTCGATGAAATCGGGCGAGGCACTTCCACATACGATGGTATGGCATTAGCACAGGCTATGATGGAGCATATTCACAACGAAATCGGCGCCAATACGTTATTCTCTACGCATTATCATGAGCTAACGAATTTGGATAAAGAATTAACGAGACTGGAAAACGTCCATGTGGCGGCGATGGAACAGGATGGCAAAGTCGTCTTTCTCCACAAAGTGATGGCGGGGCCAGCAGATAAAAGTTATGGTATTTACGTTGCAGAGCTGGCAGGTCTACCAGCCCCTCTTCTTGTACGAGCAAAAAGCTTGCTGACAGCATTTGAAGGTAAGGAAAAGGCTGTGATGCATGAAGAAGAGCAGCCGCAACAATTAACATTTTTCGATGTACAAAAAGAAGAGCCGCAAGCAGCAGGTCCGCTCTCAACAGCAGAGCAAGAAGTACTTGCTGATTTGGCAGGTTACGACGCATTAAATACGACGCCGTTACAAGCATTTCAATATATTTACGAATTAAAAGAAAAGCTTAGTTCTAAGAAAGGGTGAGACGAATGGACATCATCAAAGTGATGGACGACATGCTATCAAACAAAATTGCGGCGGGCGAAGTCGTTGAACGACCGGCTTCTATTGTCAAAGAGCTTGTTGAAAATGCCATTGACGCTGACAGCACGGTCATTGAAATTGCCCTCGAAGAAGCGGGCTTAACTTCAATACGCGTCACCGACAATGGCAAAGGGATGTCACGACAAGATGCTGTCCAAGCGTTCGAACGCCATGCAACGAGCAAAATTACGAACGAACATGATCTATTCCGTATTCGAACACTAGGGTTCCGGGGAGAGGCGCTTGCGAGTATCGCATCCGTCTCTAAAATTACGATGTGGACGTCAGACGGGGAGACGGCTGGGACAGAAGTCCATATTGACGGTGGCCGTATTACCAAGCATGACAATGCCGCATTCCGTAAAGGAACAGATATTACAGTAGCCCAATTATTTTTCAACACACCTGCACGTTTGAAATATATGAAAACCATTCAAACGGAGCTAGGACATACCATCGACCTTGTTAACCGCTTGGCGCTGAGTCATCCGACGATTTCCTTCAAGCTATCGCATCACAGTCAAATGTTGTTGCAAACAGCAGGCAGTGGGGATCAGCGACGTGTTCTATCGGATATATATGGCATAGCAGTCGCCAAAAAGATGGTGCCTTTTGCAGGTTCCAATGCAGATTACAGCGTGCATGGCTATGTGACATTGCCGGAAATGACGCGTGCATCGAAAAATTATATGACGCTAATTGTCAATGGGAGATGGGTCAAGAGTCATGCCGTGAATCATACGGTGCTTGACGCCCTCCACACCTATTTACCGATTGGTCGCTCGCCTGTCGCGGTTATTAATGTGGAAGGGGATCCATTCCTGACAGATGTCAACGTTCACCCATCCAAACAACAGATTCGCATGAGTAAAGAAGGCGAATTACTAACGCTTATTAAAGAAGCTGTCCGCGAAGCGATTAAAAAAAGCGTCATTGTTCCAGATGCGATTAAAAAAGAGCCGGTTAAAAAAATTCAATCCGAACAAGTAAATATGTGGGAGCAATTGAAACCTGTTCGACCAACGCCTATTCAAATGCCTGTGCAGGAGCAAGCACCAATTGTTCAGGAGCAACCTGTCCAACCCACCTATCAACAGGCCGAAGATGAAGTCGAAGAGTCGATAGTAGTACAAGAACAGTCATGGACAGTCAGTGAAGCGCCAGTTATGGAGGAAACGCAACCAAGCGAGCCTGAAAAAGCATTTCCATCCCTCGCTCCCGTCGGCCAAGTGCATGGCACGTACATCATCGCACAAAATGAGGACGGCTTTTTCATGATTGATCAGCATGCGGCACAAGAACGCATCAAATACGAGTTTTTTAGAGATAAATTAAGTGCGCCAGATCATGAAGAACGCCAGCTATTACTTGTGCCACTGATGTTTCATTATGCGGCGGATGACAAGACGAAAATCGAAGAAAGCATGGCACTTTTTCACGATGTCGGCATTTTCCTAGAAGAGTTCGGTCCGTCCTCTTATGCCGTAAAAGAATATCCCGCATGGTTTCCAGCAGGAGAAGAGACGGAGATTATCGAAGACATTATTGAACAAGTGCTAACGACACGGAAGATTGATATTGGAAAACTACGTGAAGAGGCAGCGATTATGATGAGCTGTAAACGGTCCATTAAAGCCAACCATCATTTGACAATGGCTGATATGGAAAGGCTGTTACATGATTTGGCCGAATCCGAAAACCCGTTTACCTGTCCGCACGGTAGACCTGTTTTGATTCATTTCACGACCTACGAAATTGAAAAAATGTTCAAGCGTGTGATGTGACGAAAAGCGTAAGCGCCTGAATAGGAGTGACAGGCGATGGAGGTCTTGAAGATAAAGGCGCTTTTTGCCTTTATTAGCAAGACCGAAACGACCCGAGCTCCTAGGCGCTGGAGCCTAGACAGTAGGGAAAAGCGTAGGGCGCCGACAGGATAAAAAAGAAGCGAAGGAGCGTGCACGAATGAAGGAATCAATCATTGATATGACAGATGGTTTTTCAATCCACACATTTATTGCAGAACCTGAAGGAGAGCCAAAAGGACATATCCATCTTCTGCACGGCATGTCTGAGCATATCGGCAGGTATGAAGAATTTGCACAATACCTCGTTGGAAAAGGTTTCATCGTTTCGGGGCATGACCATCGAGGACATGGCAAGACGGCGGAGCTCAATGGTTTGAAAGGGCATTTTGCAGATGAAGGTGGTTTTCACCGCGTTGTACAAGATGTTCATGAAACAGTTTCGCAGATTCGAGCGTCGTATCCGGCTATTCCTTTTATTCTTTTGGGGCACAGCATGGGCTCATTCGTTGCCCGACGCTATATCCAATTACACGGAGAAGAAGTGGATGTAGCGATTTTTTCCGGAACAGGTGGCGATCCGGGCATTAGCCGTGTTGCAGGGCAAGTCGCTGCGTATATCCACGGTAAGCAAAAGGGCTTTGACCAACCGGATCACTTCTTAAACAAGCTTGTTTTCGGCGGATTTAATAAGTCGGTCCGTCATCCGAAGACACCTTTTGACTGGCTATCGACAGATATGGAAGCGGTCGAGAAATACATTGTGGATCCGGCATGTGGAGTTGTGCCAACCACACGCTTTTTCGCTGACTTATTTGAAGGGCTCGGCATCATTCATGCAGCCGATGAAATTAATAACATACCGAAAAGCCTGCCCATTTTGCTATTCTCGGGTGACCAAGACCCAGTGGGTGCCAATGGAAAAGGCGTTTGGCAGGCAGCAAAACAATATGAGAACGCGGGAATTGAAGACGTGACGGTGCTTTTATTCGAAGGTGGCAGACATGAAATGCTCCATGAAAAGAATCGTCAGCACGTCTTCAACAGCGTCTATGACTGGATTGACAAAAAGATATGAAGAGTTCACCTGAAGTAATTGCCATTGTTGGACCTACCGCGTCAGGCAAAACGGCGTTAAGCGTCGCACTTGCCAAAGCAATCGACGGAGAAGTCATTAATGGTGATGCCATGCAAGTGTATAAAAAATTAGATATTGGTACGGCAAAAATTACGATAGAAGAAATGGACGGGGTTCCGCATCATTTATTTGATATCAAAGAACCGGATGTGCCGTTTTCCGTTGCTGACTATCAAACAGCGGTGCGCCAATGCATAAAAGAGATTCAGGAGCGTGGCAAAACCCCCATCATAGCAGGGGGAACGGGGTTATATGTCCAATCCGTGCTGTATGATTTCCGTTTTACAGAAGAAGCAGCGGATCTTGTGGTTAGGGAACGTTTAGAACGGGAGCTAGCGGAAAAGGGTGCGGCTTATTTATATGAAAAACTGGTCGAACTTGATCCGAAAAGTGCTGAGAAGATTCATCCGAATAATCATCGACGCCTTGTCCGTGCCCTTGAAATCATTAAAGTGACAGGAAAAACAAAAGACGATCATGAGGAAAACGCAGGACATGCCCCGCTTTACAATCATTTGCTCGTCGGGCTAGATATGGAGCGTGAAGTCCTCTATGATCGCATCAATTTACGTGTGGATTTGATGATGGAAAAAGGGCTATTAGCGGAAGCGACTTCGCTTTGGGAGGAAGGCATCCGTGACATGCAATCTGTACAAGCGATTGGCTATAAGGAGCTTCACCAATATATTGAGGGCAAGCTGTTGCTTGAAGAGGCGGTCGAATTAATTCAGAAAAATACGCGCAACTATGCGAAACGGCAGATGACGTATTTCCGCAATAAGCTAGATGTTGCATGGTTTGATACGCAGTTGGGGACTGCGGAGATTGTTAAGAGAATTTTAGCAATTATGAAGGATTTCGACCATTCAAAGCGAATAAGGTAAGTGGGTAGGAGAAATATAGGGACACAACAGGAGGATTCGGCGTATGGCACAGGGGAATATGCAAGAAACATTCTTAAACTCGTTACGAAAAAACAATACATTTGTAACGGTATTTTTACTTAATGGTTTTCAGTTAAAAGGACTTATTAAATCGTATGATAATTATACCGTTTTACTTGAATCAGACGGCAAGCAGCAACTTATTTACAAACATGCGATTTCAACGTATGTACCTGCAAAGCCCGTTGTATTGAAGGACGAGGCGTAAGGCAGGAAAGCAGAATTGGGAGGTAGCTCCTAGTTCTGTTTTTTTTTATTATTTTAATTTACAGAATACCTTGACCATTTAAATAGTAAGTATTATACTAACAACTAATTATTAGCGGAGAGAAGAAGGTGTTGCCGATGGAGCTTATTTTTAAAGAATTGCAGAAGTTAGGGTTTTCGCAATATGAATGTAAGGCCTATGTTGGATTGTTAAAGCATTCATCGATTACAGGCTATGAAATTAGTAAGCGTTCGGGTGTACCACGTTCAATGATTTATGAAGTGCTTGGTAAATTGCTGGATAAAGGGGCAGTTTATATTGTGCCGTCTGAGCCAGTTACGTATGCGCCGTTACCTGCGAAAGAATTGATCGCTCGCATGCGAGCTACATTTGAACAATCATTTGATTATCTCGAAAATAATCTGGCTGCGCTTGAAAGTGAACAAGAAGTTGACGTCATCCATCGCATTAGTGGGGACAGTCATGTGCTCACAGAAATGAATGATTTAATTGAGCGAGGAAGAGAGGAAATTTGGTTATCCGTTTGGTCACCGCAAATTCCACCAATTGAAGAAATGGTGTTACGAAGCGTAAATAATGGGGTGTCAGTTTCATCGATTTTATTCGGTGCGCCGAATACATCGCTCGGTTTTACGACCCATCATGATTATGTGTCACCTGAAGTGGCAGAAGAAAGAACGAATGGCCGCTTGACGATAGTGGTGCGCGATAATGAAGAAGTCATGATTGCGAATTTCTCTTCGTCTACACCAGGATGGGCAATTAAAACGCAGGATCCTGCCCTTGTTCTAGTCGCAACTGAATACATTCGCCATGATATTATTCTAGCAGAACTCATACAAGAGATCGGTGAACAGAAAGTCGAAACACTTTGGCGGAACAATGCGGAACTATTCCACGTTGTTACAGGGAAACGGTTCAAGTAACATTGAGCCGTTTTAAAATAAAAAAATCAATAGTAGTTAGACTAATAATTACTAGTATATAGGGGGACATGTATGCAATTAGAATCTCAACATGCCACACTAAATAGAGTGGATGACACAGAAGATAGCTTCTTCCAAGGCGTTAAAGATTGTGTACCGACACTTCTTGCTTATTTAAGCATTGGCTTTGCCTGTGGCATCGTGCAAAAAACAGCAGGGCTAAGTTTGGTAGAAATTGCGTTGCTAACATTATTCGTTTACGCAGGCTCCGCTCAATTTATCGTGGCAAGTATGTATCTCGTTAGCACGCCACTTGCCATTATTACAACGGTCTTTTTCGTTAATTTACGTCATCTAATATTGAGTGCTGCATTATCACCGTATTTACAACATGTCACACCATTTCGGAATATGTTAATTGGTGCGATGCTTACAGATGAAACATTTGGCGTTGGCATTCAAAAGGCAGCTCAGAAACATGGTATTAGTGAAAAATGGATGTATGGCTTAAACGTGACCGCCTATATTAACTGGTTCGTAGCCAATATGGCGGGCGCATGTTTAGCGCAGTGGATTTCAAACCCTGGAGCACTTGGCTTAGAGTTTGCATTACCAGCGGTTTTTATCGGTCTTTTATTCATTTCGATTGTAGAACGTAGAAAAATACGAATTGATTTTATTGTGGCGATTTTAGCAGTAGCGATTGTGATGCTCTGTTCGTTTTGGATATCGAGTAGTATGAGTATTATTGTCGCAACGATTGTCGCAACAACAGCGGGAATGGTGGTGGCAAAATGGAAATAAGGTGGACTGTTCTTTTAGTCGTCATCGGTGGAGCTGTTGTGACGTTTATTCCTCGTGTAATTCCCCTTATGGTACTCAGTCGGATAAAATTACCGGAAATCGTTATGCAATGGCTATTTTATGTGTCGATTGCCATCTTGGCCGCCTTAGTTGGACAGGCATTATTTATTGATAATGAAGAAGTACATATGAAACTAACTCCGAAGCTGTTAGCGGCGGTTCCAACTGCACTCGTTGCCATCAAAACGTGCAGCCTATTATGGACAGTTGTTGTTGGGGTTGTGGCGTTTGTCCTCTTGCAGTTGCTATTCTGATAATAGGCAAGCCGTTAATTTGTTGTCATTGACCGAAAATTCGGCCCATACAGCCGCTTTTTCGGTTATTTGCTAGAGAGGTAGGTGATAAACAAGCCTTTTGATTATTGGCATCATTCTTGCAATATCTACATATGAACGCTAAAACAAAGGGAGGAATTATTCATGAAAACAGCAGTTGAAGGTGGAGTCCAGCAAAAAGGGGAAGGTTTCATGCAGGCGGCGGTTGTAAGCGAATTCAAACAAGAGTTAGTGGTACAAGAAGTCCAAAAACCAAAGCCAGGTCCAGGTCAAGCACTTGTTAAAATTGAAGCATGTGGTGTGTGTCATACCGATTTACACGCAGCACACGGCGATTGGCCGGTCCAACCAAAGCTGCCACTCATCCCGGGTCACGAAGGCGTTGGTATTGTTGAAGAAATTGGTGAGGGAGTTACAGCTGTTAAAGTAGGCGACCGCGTGGGAATTCCTTGGTTATATTCAGCATGTGGAGAGTGTGACTATTGCTTGAGCGGTCAGGAAACACTATGTCACGATCAAGAAAATGGCGGGTATTCTGTTGACGGTGCATACGCGGAGTATTGTTTGGCAGCGGCAGATTACGTGGCAAAAATTCCGGATGGGTTAAGTTCAGTGGATGCAGCACCGATTTTATGTGCAGGTGTAACAACATACAAAGCGCTGAAAGTGTCTGGTGCTAAACCAGGTGATTGGGTAGCGATTTATGGGATTGGCGGACTTGGTCATGTCGCACTTCAGTATGCGAAAGCAATGGGCTTCAATGTAGTGGCTGTTGACATTGCTGATGAAAAGCTAGAGCTGGCAAAATCACTTGGCGCTGATGAAACGGTCAATGGCTTGAAAGAAGATCCAGTTGAAGCGATTCAGTCACGACTTGGCGGTGTACAAGCATCCATTAGTGTGGCTGTAACGAAAAAAGCGTTTGAACAAGCGTACGGTTCTGTGAAACGTGGGGGCACACTTGTCGTTGTCGGCTTGCCAAATGATGAATTGCCAATTCCGATTTTCAACACGGTGTTAAATGGTGTAACTGTTAAAGGATCTATTGTTGGTACACGTATTGATATGAAAGAAGCGCTTGAATTTGCGGCACGTGGTAAAGTAAAAGCACAAATTGAAACAGCTCCACTTTCTGAGATTAATAACATCTTTAAAAACATGGAACAAGGAAAAATCAACGGACGAATTGTTTTAGAATTTTAACTTGAATCAGCGGAGAATTGGAATTTCCCACAGTTTCAAATTCGGCCCTGCGTAATCGATTATAGCAAAAGACCGACAAAGCATCCCAGAGCTTTGTCGGTCTTTTTGATTGGCGGAAAGAAGAATCTTTTTGTAATACGCTCCAACCGCGCAAAGCTGTGTTCGAAGCGCGCAAAGTCGTAGTCTAACCGCGCAAAGCTGTGTTCGAAGCGCGCAAAGTCGTAGTCCAACCGTGCAAAGCTGTGTTCGAAGCGCGCAAAGTCGTAGTCCAACCGTGCAAAGCTGTGTTCGAAGCGCGCAAAGTCGTAGTCTAACCGCGCAAAGCCTTGTTCGAAGCGCGCAAAGTCGTAGTCCAACCGTGCAAAGCCTTGTTCGAAGTGCGCAAAGTCGTAGTCCAACCGTGCAAAGCCTAGCCAGAAGCACGCCTAACAGTTGTCCGACCACTACTTCACAACATTCCTCATGTTTCATTCAAGTAATAGCGGATTTTTCGTAAGGAAATCCCGAGTTTTTCGGCGGCCGCTTTTCGATTGCCAGCCGTTTCTTGAAGCGCTTTTTGAATTAATGCTGTAGCTGTCCGCTTTTCCATCTTTTTCATGACCTCAATCACCTCGTCGAGAGGCCGTTCGTCTTGCCCTTTGTAAGCACCCATGACTGTATCGGAAAACTGCTGCCATTCATCGGGAAAGTGGATGGGTTCTGTTGAAGGCGCGGTTGGGAGTGACTGTTTGGATTGCCCCGTTATTTTCGCCGGTAGTTGGAGAGGCGTAATCACTGCTCCATCATTAGATAGAGCGGCGATTTGACGGATGCTATTTGCCAATTCGCGCATATTCCCCGGCCAGTCATAGTGTGTCATCATATCAATGGACGCTGGGGAAAATGTAATCTTCTCCTCATGTTGTGCTAGCAACGAATGGACGAGCAATGGAATATCCTCTCGTCGTTCGCGTAGCGGTGGAATAACGAGCTTGACGACATCGAGTCGATAGTATAAATCTTCTCGAAACTCCCCCCGTTGAACGGCTTCTTCTAGTTTGACGTGTGAAGCGGCGATAATACGGGCGGATGTACGTTGCGTTGTTGTGCCACCAATCTTCATAAACTCCCCAGTTTCAAGCACGCGCAGCAGCTTAACCTGTGTGGAAAGAGAAGCTTCGGCGATTTCATCCAGGAAAAGGGTGCCGGAAGAGGCGGCTTCAAAATAGCCAGCTCGATCTGTGGAAGCCCCTGTAAAAGCCCCTTTGACATGCCCAAATAACTCACTTTCTAGGAGAGATTCTGGTAAGGCTCCGCAGTTAATTGTAATAATGGGGCCGTTTTGTCCGCTTGCGGCATGAAGGAACGTTGCGAGCACTTCTTTCCCCGTTCCAGTTTCCCCTTGGATTAACGTCGTGATTTTTTTTGGCGCCACTTTATAAGCGAGTGCATACAGCTGATGCATGGCCCGGCTTGTCCCAAGAAAGCAACCGATGTCACGAGCAATTCGTTCATAGTCGGCTTCTTCATCCAGCGTGCTTTGTCGTGTGCCTACTAGTCGATCCGTCAATTGGTCGATCATATCAATATCTTCGAATGGTTTTTCGATAAAATCAGCGGCCCCATATCGAATGGCATCCACCGCAATTTTGACGGTACTATAGCCCGTCATAATGACGCATGGGCAGCGTGGCGCCTTTGTTTGTAGCGCACGCAAAATATCGATGCCATTCCTATCGGGGAGTCGCACGTCGATAAATGCCATTGCAAAAGGAGACAGGTCATCCAGTTGATCAAATGCATGGCCACTTGTCACTTGTGTTGTTTGGAAGCCTTTTAATTCAAGCAAACGTGCTAAAAAGCGACCGAGTTCAATTTCATCTTCAACGATTAAAATGTGTGTCATGGCCTCACTCCCTCTCAGTAGCTAGCGGAATTGCTAGGATAAATGTTGTTCCAGCGCCGAGATTGGTTTCAACAGACAGCAGCCCATTATGTGCTTTGGCAATCCCAAAACTAACGGATAACCCGAGGCCTGTGCCACGGTCGACTTCCTTAGTCGTAAAGAAAGGATGGAAAATATCGTCTAGTGCATCTCTTGGAATGCCGGGGCCATTATCTGTTATGCGTAATAACAATGTGTCATCTTCGACAGTTGTTTGTATGTGAATTTGCTTGTTCGTTGTATCGCATGTTTCGAGTGCATCTTTTGCATTCATCAACAGGTTCACAGCGATTTGGCTTAACTGCTGTAAATTGCCGTTGAGTAAAGGCAAAGCAGGATCAAGGTCGATGTGAATGGCAATGCGTTGATTTTCAATTTGTTGCTGTGTTAAACGAAGTGCTTCGCTAACGGCATCATTTAAGGAACAGGTTGTAAACGCAAAGTCATCTTGACGTGAAAAGGCAAGTAAACTTCGTATAATCGTCCGACATCGCTTGCCACAGCGATCAATATCATTGAGTAATGGTTTGATCTGTACATTATCTGCTTGTGTTCGAAGCAACAACTGGGAGTTCCCAATAATGGCTGTGAGCGGGTTATTCAGTTCATGCGCGACACCCGCCGCCATCTCTCCGATTGCCGCAAGTTGTCCTGAATGCATCAGCTGCACTTCCATTTGCCGCTTCTCCGTGACATTTTTACGGTATAAAATGACAGCATCAATCGCTCCATCAGAACCTAATAATGGATACCAAGTGCAATCATAAATGCCATTACCAAGCCGTAGTTCGGCGGAGTAGGGCTGTTTCGTATCAATAGTTTGCTGAAAAGGATCTTCGAGCGAACGTGTTGCTTTTTCCAGTAGTGGTCGGATCTTTTGCCCGATTTCCACTGGCCAATCCGATCGCGCCGCGTCATTGATGGATAAAATTGTTCCATCTGGCGCCATGATGAAAATGGCATCCGACACGGCACGAAACGTTTCTTCCCAGCGCTGTTTCTCGGTTAACACTTCTCCATACAACCGTGCATTTTCAACACAAACCGCGATTTGGTCAGCTAAATTAAAAAAGAAAGAACAATCTTCTTCTGGATATTGGAAATGGGAACGACTACCAAGCGACAGCACACCAACGGTTTTCCCTTTGCTTTTTAGTGGGAACAAGTGAACGGAAACGAGCCCGAGATGCTGAAAGCCTTCTTTTTCAAAAAACAATGCCGCGTCATCGCTATGATAAGCGGCATACTGTCCTGTTAAAAAAACGTCATTGTATAAGGAATCGATGCCAGGAAACGGCGTATCTTTTGCAAGAAACGTATCATTTTCCGGATATACATAGCTCAGTTCCAACTTGTGTTCATTGACAAGTGCCGCGCTTACACGGTCGATGGGGTAGACAGTTGCCAGTTTCAACAACATATGTTGCAGCATGGTAGGCACGGAAAAGTCGATTGTGAAGCTACTCATCACTTCATTAATGACTTCGAGTTGACTATTTTTCTTTTGCAAAGCCGCAACCGTTGTTTTTAATTCGGTATAATAATTGCGTTTAGAGGATTGAACCCCTGTTAATAAATCAATCATTTCACGTCTATTCATCATGCCACCTACAATGCCCGTCGCAAAAGCTCTGCGACTTCTTCCGCAGTAATATCACGTGGGTTTGTAATCATACAAGCATCTAACAGGGCGATTTCGCTAATCGCGGGAATAGCGGACTCCTCAAATCCCATTTCGGATAAAGTTAGGGGAGCACCGATATCAATGGCTAGTTTTCGCACATGGCTAACTGCTTTTTCACTAGCTGCTGTAGTGGAAAGCGTGCGCACATCTTCTCCCATGAGTACAGCCATTTCTTTGAACTTTTCAGGCGCTGCCAGTGCATTAAACTCCATGACATGAGGAAGAAGGACGGCATTGATATCCCCGTGTAATAAAGGATAACGACCACCAATCGTATGTGCCATCGCATGGACTGCGCCAAGTATCGCATTGGAAAAGGCAAGTCCCGCATGTAGGCTTGCCATGGCCATCATTTCTTTCGCTTCTTTATTGTAGCGAGAGGCAACAGAAGGACGTAAAAATTGAGTAGCTAGCTTTAAGGCACTTTTCGCATGGACATCCGTTAGCGGTGTCGCGGCAATGCTGACAAAGGATTCAATGGCATGTGTTAAAACATCTAGTCCCGTTGATGCAGTGAGCCGTGCACATTTTGTGGCGAGTACATCTGGGTCAATAATCGCGATGTCTGGCACAAGTGACTTGGAGACAATCGTCATTTTTTTCTGCCGCTCTGCATCTACTATAACGGAAAATTGCGATACTTCTGAGCCTGAACCGGCTGTTGTCGAGACCATCACGAGAGGGGGAAGGGGCTTTGAAATTTGATCCACGCCTTCGTAATCACGGATATGACCACCATTTGTTGTGAGAATGGCCGCGGCCTTCGCCGTATCGATGGCACTGCCACCTCCAACTCCGATGATCGCATCACAGCCATGCGTCAGATAAGTTTGTGCACATTGAACAGTTTCCTCCACTGCCGGATTTACGCTGACATTCGAAAAAAGGACTGATGATAGTCCAGCCTCTCGACAGCTCTTCTCGGTCAGCTCTGCCCAACCGGCATCAGTAACTCCTTTGTCCGTCACGATGAGCACATTTCTCGCACCAAGTCGCGCGCAGCTTTCACCGACCTGGTGGATGGAACCGCTTCCAAAAATCACTTCTGGCATTACAAATTTATACATATTCTGACACCGCCTTTGTGAACAGTTAGTGTTTTCATTGTACCATTATATAGGGGGCAAAAAAACTAAACTCGTGAATGTCGGGATACGCGGCTTGCTTAATTGATAGAAGAAGTTAGAAGCGTGGATATCCTATTTGTTGTTGAACTACATACTGGCGTTATTTCCTCATTGTAAAGGTGTTTTTTACGTAATTCATACATGGCATTAATAATTGATTGGTAGAGTGAGGTATAGAAAGAATCGCAAGAAAAATACGTTAAGGGAGCGGATAGTGTGAAACGAATTGCCATTGATATGGATGAAGTGTTGGCGGATTTCTCGAAGAAATGTTTAGAGGCAATGAATGCATTCGTCGGTACATCATTTACTAAAGAAGATCTAAGAGTAAAAACAATCGATGAACTTTATGAGAGCTATCCGGACGAACTTTATCAAGTTTTGCATTCGGCTGAATTTTTTCGTGATTTAGAAGTCATCCCGCACAGTCAACGAATTGTACGCGAATTAAATGAACATTTTCAAATTGTAATTGCGACGGCGGCAATGGATATTCCAACATCATTCGACGCAAAGTACAAATGGTTGCGTGAACATTTCCCATTCCTGGATCCTCAATACTTTATCTTCTGTGGAGATAAAAATGTTGTGCAAGCTGATTATTTAATTGATGATAATATCAAACAGTTAAACAGCTTTACGGGGCAAGGAATCCTGTTCACTGCTCCGCGAAATGAATCCATTGATTACGAAGTACGTGCTGATAATTGGAAAGAAGTGCATGCCTTTTTTCTAACTGAACAAGTAAAAAGCTACTAAGCAATCCCGTAAACTGAGCATAGTTTACGGTTTTTTTCTATGCCGATAGAAGGCATCATTCACTTCGAAAATGCTTTACAGTTAATTTACAAAAAGCGCCAACTGTCTACATATACCGTCTGTAACATTTATGTCGAAGTGAAAAAACGCCAGAGTTGGTGGAAGAAAAAGGGGAAATGGCTATGAGGAAATATTTATCGACTGTATCGATTATGGCTGTATTGAGTAGTAGTCTACTAGCGCCGGTTTCTGCAAGTACTGTAACACCATATTCTTCTGAGCAATCGGATGATCAAGAAACGGTTACGACGAATCAGGAAGAGAAACCTGAAGAAGTTGTTGCACAGATTGAGCGACCAGTGATGAACATGTTGTATGCAAAAACACCTCCTAAAATCGATGGTAGTTTGGTTGAATCTTACTGGGCAGATGTGATGAATCAACAACTTGTCACGCAGATTGGAGACGGTAAGGTAGGAAACGCTAAGTTCGGTGTAGTTTGGGATTTGAAGAACATGTATGTCGCTGTTGAGATTGAAGATGATGAATTGATTCATAATGGAGAAGGGGCTTGGTTTGAACAAGACAATGTTAGTATTTTCATCGACCCGACGTCCCATCAATCTGAGCCTTTCCAAAAAGACGATGTGCAACTTGGTTTCGTTTTCAATCCTGATTCGTCAGCGCCGATATTTCATTTTGGTGCTGCTGCGAACCATGCAGGGAAAGATGACAGTATGATTCAACGTGCCATTCAAAAAACAGATTCGGGTTGGTCAATTGAAGTGGCAATCCCTTGGTCATTTTTGAACGTAAATCCAGCAGAGGCAGAAAAGGTTGGTTTCGAAGTGACTGTTGGGCATAAAGGTGAAGATGGTCAAGCACCAATCACGGCATGGAGTGCCTATAACAGTTCTTCATTTTGGAATGATACATCGGGGTATGGTGTATTGCGCTTTGACCAGAACATAGTGCAAGACTCTGAGCAAGAAGGACATGTATTCATAAAAGAACTACAAGTTGAGATGGAAAGTGAGGTGGAGGCGCTCATAGGACCGCTCGAATTTCAACTAGCGGCTATCGATTCAGAAGGGACATCAACGGTAGTAGAGAATGCGGAGGTAAACGTGTCCTCATCGGATGAAACAATCGTTAAGGTAGAAAATAATCGTCTGTATCCGATTAAAGAAGGAACGGCAACTGTTACATTTAGATATGACCGTGTTTCCGTAACGAAAGAGATAACCGTTAAAGCAAATGAGCAGCAAGCAGTCATTGTAAAGGAACTTGCCACTGATGCACCTTATCATTTACAAAATGTAGGGGAGTTTGATCCAAAGGCGTTAATGTTTAGTGCGACGTATAATGATTTTACAGAAAGCGAGCTTTCAGGAGATGAGCTTGATTGGACTATAGAAGGTCAAGATGCCGTTATAAGTAGTCCTGACGGTGAAATAATGATTACGGAAAAAGGTGTGTATCATTTTACTGCTAAAAAAGACCAAGCAGAAATCGCATTCACTGTCATTGCAAAAGAAGCGAGTGAATCAGAGTATGTGTTATTCGACGAAAGCTTTGACGATATAGATACAGAGACTTTAAAAAAGAAATGGAGCCTATTTGGACCGGGGAAAGATGCCATTGAAGTGAAAGACGGTTCTTTATTCATCAACGGGAAAGCTGATAGTTATACAGCAACGGGTGTGCTCCTGCCTTCGTATTTGGAACATTTCGGAAACTATGATATCGAAGCTTCCATCACGCATGTAGAGGCAAATGATGCAGGTCGATGGAATGCCATCATGTATCGTGTGCAAAATAACTCGTATCCATATTATCAGATGGCTGTACGTAAAGATGCCACCACGCCAAATGGTGTAGAATTTACTGAACGCACGCCAGGTAATGGCTGGAACGTGATGGAGAAGACATCTTTTACGGAGGCGATTGCTCCGGGCAACATGTACACCTATTCTATTAAGGCTTATGGAAATCGCGTGCAACAATTGGTAAATGGCAAACTACTCATTGATAACGATCGCATATCTGATTATAAAAAAGGAAATATCGGTATCCAGGCGGCAGGTAGTTTAACGAAGGTCGATTCCATTCGTGTGACATTACTTGATACAGATTTGCCAGAGTTACCAGCAAAGCCAGGGGAGAATTTTGTGAAAGTGACAGAACCAACGACCTCGATTAGTTCAGCTCCTACCGTTGTCCGTGATATTACGGACAAGGCATCTCTAAACAAATTGCTAGCACAACCAACGGCAGCGACAGCGTTTGTTCAAGTAACTTCCGATCTAACCGTTGTCGGTAAGTCAGGGAAGCCATTGATGACAGTAACGGAATTACTAGATCAGTTGGATGAAAAAGTAATGCCAGCTTTCTCAATGACAGATATAGCGGCGGTGGCACCATTAATAGACTTGTTAAAAGAACGTAGAATTGAGGATGCATTTATCGTCTCTAGTGATAAGAATATTATCAAACAAGCTCGTGACAGCTACCCAATCCTTCGTGGAATACTAGATTTGTCTGGAAATACGTATCAAAATGAAAACGATTGGATGAACATTCGCCAAGAAGTAAATGCGAATAGAGGGAATATTGTCATCTTGAATGAAGAAAGTGCCAGCTATGATGCGGTCCGTTTTTTACAAAAGAAACTTATGACTGTTTGGACAAAAGAAAGTGGAAAAACAGACTTAGTAGGTATGCATAAATTATTAACTTCCGGCACGAATGGAATGCTTGTTGAAAACTCAGAACTTGCTTACCAAGCAATGGAAAGTTATTCGGGACAGACGACACTCTTAAAAACACCGTTTATCATTGGACATCGAGGAATGCCGGGGAAAGCACCTGAAAATACGGTAGAAGGTTCTTTGTTAGCTTATGAAATGGGTGCTGACATGATAGAAAATGACATTTTCTTGACGAAAGACGGACAGATTGTCGTGATGCATGACAATACGATTAATCGCACGACGAATGGTACAGGGAATGTAGAAGATTTTACATTAGCAGAGTTGAAGACGTTCAAAGCAAACAAACAATTCCCTACAGAATACCCGGACGTGGAGATTCCAACATTGGCAGAATACTTTGAAGCATTTAAAGGGAAAGATGCAGATATCTTTGTTGAAGTTAAGAGTGGCAAGCCGGAAATTATTGATAAGCTAGTCGCATTAATTGCGGAATATGACATCGAAGATCAAGTATCGGTGATTTCGTTTAGTGGGGAACAACTGCAGCGACTCAATAAGTTAATGCCTGGCATGTCAATTGGTTACTTAACAGGCGGTACGATGGATGAATCGAATCTATATCCTTCATTACGCGAAGTGTTAAATACGGTACAAAATTTGGATGCAACATTTAATACTAGTTATGCGGGCCTAACAAAGGCATACGCAGAAGCGGCAAAACATCGCGGCATTACATTTTGGCCATGGACATACAGAAATCAAGCTGTGTATCAAGAACATTTTTTACTAGGTACGCACGGTTTAACAACGGATGACGCGCACTGGTCACAAGATTGGGCCTATAAAATTAGCCCGGAGCTAAACAATTATAAAGTGCGCATCAATGAGTTTGCACAGATCGATGCTACGTTAACACAATACAATCGTAGCGAGCGAAAAGAAGCGTTTGAAATTGTTCCAATCGCTGAACAAAATGGACTTGAAATCGAGGGGAACAAAGTTAAAGCTAGCAAACCAGGAACCTATCATGTGCTTCTTCGTTATGAGCAGGAGATAGGTGAAGGGAATTCATATGCCATTTATAGTCAGCCAATTGAGATTATAGTTGAGAAGAAAACGTCGGGTTCAGGCTCAGGAGGCTCGGGAGGTTCAGGGAAACCGGATCCAATAATTCCGATAGATCCGATAGTTGTATTCTCAGACATTAAAGGACACTGGGCAGAAGATTATATACAACAAGCAGCACAATTGAGAATTATCGAAGGTTATCCAGACGGTACCTTCAAACCGAATACTCAGTTAACACGTGCACAAGCGATAGCGATTATTTCTCGTGCATTAAACTTGCAAACAGATGAGCCTGCCCCATTTAACGATATCGAAGGATACGCAGCTGAAACACAAGCAGAAATTGCGGCTGCCTATAAATTTGGGATTGTTCAGGGCTATTCAGATGGGAGCTTTAGACCAGCGAATCAAGTAACACGTGCACAAATCGCTCTGCTGCTGCACCGAGCGTATGAATATAAGATGCAAGAGAAATATGTGATGACAGAAAAAGCCCCATATTTGGATTTCGGCAGCTATGACGATGAGACGGTACGTGCCATTTCGATGTTATATGAACTTGGCATTGCAACTGGAGCGAATGGGAATTACATGCCGAATAATCCAACGACACGTGCACATGCAGCTAAAATGCTTGTAAACTTTTTCAAAGAAATCGAGGAATAACACGAAAGTATATAACAGCTCATTGACTGAATAACCGGTCGATGAGCTGTTTTTTGTGACGGTATTAGCTTGAAGCGCAGTCAAACTAATAGAACTTTTCGAGTGGCATGGTAGATGAGGGCAACTCAAATAATCCCGAAGTATTGAAAAGATAAACAACGTTAACAAGAAGGTAGACTCCCTGTTAACGTTGTGAAGCATGTATTTTCCGCTGAGGCAGTTTCCAATGAAAGATCAACGATAAAATACGCATACCTGCTGTCAGAACGAGGAGTGCGTAAAGATCAAGATCACTTTCAAAAATGCCAAGTCCCACAACAAGCCCGGCAATGGCTGCCCACACCGCATAGATTTCTTCCTTGAAGACGAGCGGCCTTCTTGCCGCCAGTAAATCCCGAATCACGCCGCCACCTGCTCCTGTCAGAACAGCTGCAACAATTACTGCGTACAGCGGCATATGGAGCTGCATAGCAAGCATGGCACCTTGAATCGCAAATGCCCCCAAACCAACCGCATCGAAGTAGGTCCCCCATCGATTCCAATGAGAAAGTAAGTATTTCGAGAAAAAGAAAATGAGGGTGATTAACAATGTTGCGACAATAAATAGCGATTCCTGCTCCCATAAAACCGATACGGGTACCCCAATGAGTAAATTTCGCACAGCACCTCCGCCGAAAGCTGTCACCATGCCTAATATATAGACACCGAAAATATCATACTCTTCTTCCATTGCGACAATCGCGCCGGAAATGGCAAATGCCGCGGTGCCAATAATACTAAAAACGTCCCAAGCCAAAGAATTTCCTCCATTCACAATACCCGTTAGCATTGTACCAGATTCCAATGATTATTCAATGAAACCTACCGTAATCATTGACCTACGCGGACAGACTGATAAGATAATGAAGTGACTATTTAATGGAATGAGGAATTACAATGCTAGTAAATGAACAAAACGATTTTGTAATGGCGAAAGCGGAGGCAGCTGAAGACAAGCTCACTCCGTTCTTTAAAGCAGTTGAAAAAACGGCTTTTACTAATCAGCGGAAAGTACTTGCGGCATTCCGTAAAAATATGGTCAGTGATTTTCATCTAACCGGGTCAACGGGCTATGGTTACGATGACAGCGGACGAGATGTGTTGGAGCAAGTTTATGCAGACGTTTTCGGGGCGGAATCTTGCCTTGTGCGCAATCAAATTATTTCAGGCACGCATGCGATTTCAATCAGCCTTTTCGGCATTCTTCGCCCAGGCGATGAACTGCTGTATGTTACGGGCAAACCATACGACACGTTGGAATCCATTGTCTCAGGCAAAGGGAAAGATACGGGATCACTACAAGACTACGGCATTTCATACAAACATATCGATTTGAATGAAGACGGTTCCGTCAATTTCGATGAAGTGGCGAAGAACATTCATAGTAAGACGAAAATGATTGGGATTCAGCGTTCGAAAGGCTACTCAGATCGTCCTTCCTTCATGGTGGATGAAATCGGTGAAATGGTTCGTAAAGTGAAAGCCATCAATCCAGAGCTCGTCGTTTTCGTTGACAACTGCTACGGAGAATTTGTGGAAGACAAAGAGCCAACGCAAGTAGGCGCTGATTTAATGGCGGGTTCACTCATAAAAAACCCAGGTGGCGGCCTCGTGCGAACAGGTGGCTATATTGCGGGGCGGGCTGATCTTGTTGAGCAATGTGCGTACCGAATGACTTCACCTGGACTCGGCGCAGAAGCGGGGGCATCACTTGATACACTACTTGAAATGTACCAAGGCTTCTTCCTTGCGCCACATGTCGTTAGTCAAGCAGTAAAAGGTGCTCTATTTACAGCGGCTTTGCTGGAAGACTTCGGCTTGACGACATCGCCACATTATACAGCTAAACGAACAGACTTGATCCAGTCCGTGTCGTTTGCCAATGCGGACCAAATGATCGCTTTCTGTCGGACAATCCAAGCGAATTCACCAATCAATGCGCATTACGCACCAGAGCCATCGTATATGCCAGGCTATACGGATGATGTGATTATGGCGGCAGGGACTTTCATTCAAGGTTCCAGCATTGAACTAACAGCAGATGGCCCGATTCGACCGCCTTATACGGCATATGTCCAAGGTGGGCTAACGTACGAGCATGTCAAGGCAGCTGTTCTGTCCTCTGTTGAGCAACTAATCAGTGACAAATTGATTGAGGAATAACGATAAAAAAAGAGTTGTTTCCCACCACATATGGAGGGGAACAGCTCTTTTATCATTTCATTATTAATGAATTAAGCGGTACACACCGACAACTTTACCAAGAATGGAAACATTATCGACGATAATTGGATCCATTGACGAGTTTTCCGGCTGAAGACGGAAATAATCTTTCTCTTTGAAGAAGCGTTTTACAGTCGCTTCATCGTCTTCAGTCATCGCAACAACGATTTCCCCGTTATGCGCTGTTTGTTGTTGTTTGACGACAACGTGGTCACCGTTTAAAATTCCTGCTTCAATCATACTATTCCCAACGATTTCAAGCATGAACAGCTTGTCTTCAGGTGTGCCGAATGACTCCGGCAACGGGAAGTATTCTTCAATATTTTCAATCGCTGTAATCGGTAGCCCAGCTGTTACTTTGCCAACAAGTGGCACGTGGAGCACGCCCGGTTTCAACGCCTCTAGTCCTTCAGGATCGAGGATTTCAATTGCTCTCGGTTTTGTCGGGTCCCGTCTGATGAACCCTTTGCTTTCTAAGCGGGCAAGATGTCCATGGACTGTCGAACTCGAAGCTAAACCGACTGCTTCACCAATTTCCCTTACGGATGGTGGATATCCTTTTTTCTTCACTTCATCTTTGATGAAAGATAAAATGTCTTCTTGTCTCTTTGAAATTTTTTTCAAACCATTCACCTCTCAACTCGTATTCTACTACTTCCCGGAAGTAGTGAAATAGTTCGCCTACAACCAGTATGTTTCATTAAGGATAGTATAGCAGTTGACCGAACAAATAGCAAACACAGGTTCTAAAATAACTGTTGACATTCGATTTGTTCTTTTTTATAATGGGAACAAGTATTCCGGAACAAACATTCTTGAGGGGGAATTATGATGACAGTGATTAAAAACAATAGCTATATTCTACTGATATTTGCCGTGTGCATTGGATTTGCAGTGATGGGCGTCATGAAACAGGAAAAAGAACAACCTTATACAGAAGTTACGATTTACGAGGGCGATACATTATGGAGTTTGGCGTTGCATCATGCCGAAGATCAGCCAGCAGAGCAATGGATTAAAGAAGTGATGGCCATGAATGGTCTTGCGACGACAACAATTCGTAGCGGCGACGACTTACGCTTGCCCGCAGCTGTTACAATAGGAAGAGAGCCGGTACCAACACAAATAGCAGGGGGAAGTCGATGACGAAATCTACAAAGCAATGCATTATTTATTGTCGAGTGAGCACCGAAAAAGAAGCACAGGAAATGTCGCTTGCTAGGCAGGAAGAGGAATTGATTGCGCTAGCTGATGAACTTGACTTTACCCTTGTGGGGACATTTAAAGATCAGCATAGTGGCTACGATATTGATCGTGAAGGGTTGCTCAGTCTCTTGGATTTCGTTCGGGATGAGCATGTCGATGCGGTTTTAATCCAAGATGAGACGCGACTTGGGCGCGGCAATGCGCGGATGGCCGTGCTCCATCTGTTGGCGAAAACGGGAACGACGATTTTATCGAGAAATGATAGCGGACCACTTGCGCTCAACGAAATGGATACGATGTTGCTTGAAATTTTAGCCATTGTGGAAGAGTATCAGCGCAAGTTGCACAACGCTAAAATCAGGCGGGGAATGAAGCGTGCCGTGCGGGAAGGCTATCGCCCTGAAAATAATTTAAGGAACAGGGGAAATGCGGAAGGACGCGAACGCATCGATGTACCGATTAGTGAAATTGTGGCATTGCGTGAGAAAGGGCTGACCTACGAAGAAATTACAGGCGTGTTAAAAGGACTTGGACATGATATCAGTAAAGCGACCGTCCATCGTCGATATAAAGAATTTCAACTTGAGCAGGAAGGCTGATTGGTTGCACTTTCTGCTCTTTTTGTATACGTTCTATGTATTCACGAAACAAAATGGAGGAAAAAAACATGCTTTCAGCTGATAAAATCAAACGTATTAACGAGCTTTCGAAAAAGTCAAAGACAACAGGTCTCTCAATCGAAGAGGCGAAGGAGCAGACCCAATTACGCAAAGAGTACTTAGAATCGTTCCGTTCGTCGATGCGTGGCACGATTGAACAAGTAAAGATTATTGATCCAGATGGCAACGATGTAACACCTGACAAAGTAAAACAGGCGCGTAATAGCAAATATTTAAACTGACCTTTGCATTCATTGCGTAGATTGTCTACACTAGGATATGAAGAAAACAGACAGAATGAGAAGGGATGTATACAATGACACAACAGATTGACCAACTTGCTATTAATACAATTCGTACACTCTCGATTGATGCGATCGAGAAAGCAAATTCCGGACACCCGGGCTTGCCGATGGGTGCAGCGCCAATGGCTTACACGCTTTGGACAAAACATATGCACCATAATCCATCAAATCCTCAATGGTTTAACCGCGACCGTTTCATCCTTTCAGCAGGACACGGCTCAATGCTTCTCTACAGCTTACTTCACCTAGGAGGCTATGGCCTTCCAATGGAGGAAATTAAAAACTTTAGACAATGGGGATCACTAACACCTGGTCACCCTGAATACGGCCACACAGTGGGTGTTGAAGCGACAACAGGTCCACTTGGGCAAGGAATCGGTATGGCTGTCGGTATGGCAATGGCGGAAAAACACCTTGCGGCAACATACAACAAGCCAGGTTTTGACGTTGTTGACCATTACACATATGCACTATGTGGAGATGGCGACCTAATGGAAGGTGTTGCAGCTGAGGCCATTTCACTTGCTGGTCATCTGCAGTTGGACAAACTGATTGTACTTTACGATAGTAACGACATTTCACTAGATGGCGATCTTGGCATGTCCTTCTCTGAAAATATTCGCAAGCGTTTTGAATCATACGGCTGGAATTACCTACGCGTAGAAGATGGCAACGAAGTTGACCAAGTTTCCAATGCAATTGAAACAGCAAAAGGCCACACAGGCGGTCCAACAATTATTGAAGTGAAAACAGTCATCGGCTACGGTTCACCGAACAGAGCTGGAAAATCAGATGCACACGGTATGCCACTTGGTGCGGATGAATTGAAACTGACAAAAGAAGCATACAAATGGACGTTTGAAGAAGACTTCCACGTTCCGGAAGGTGTCTATGAGACATTCCAAGAAGCAGCAGAAAAACTTGGGGCTCAAAAAGAAAACCAGTGGAACGAATTATTTGCGAGCTATGAAGCAGAACACGCAGAATTAGCACAGCAATTACAAGATGCGATTGCTGGTAAACTACCAGAAGACTTTGAACAATCGTTGCCAACGTATGAGGCAGGTACATCACATGCAACACGTTCTGCATCTGGTGACGCGATTAATGCTATCGCTAAAACAGTGCCATCATTCTTTGGTGGAAGTGCGGACCTTGCAGGCTCTAATAAGACGACAATCAAAGGTTCAGGCGATTTCCTACCAACAGACTATTCAGGTCGCAATATTTGGTTCGGCGTGCGTGAATTCGCAATGGGGACAGCACTGAACGGTATGGCGCTACACGGCGGCTTGCATGTGTTCGGCGGTACGTTCTTCGTATTCAGTGACTATGTGCGTCCGGCAATCCGACTATCTGCACTAATGGGGGTTCCTGTTACGTATGTATTCACACACGACAGTGTAGCCGTTGGAGAAGATGGCCCGACACACGAGCCGGTTGAACACCTTGCTGCATTACGTGCAATGCCAGGTCTATCGGTTATCCGTCCAGCTGATGCCAATGAAACAGCAGCTGCATGGAATATCGCAGTGTCATCGGACAGCACACCAACTGCATTGGTCCTTTCACGTCAAAACTTGCCGACATTACCGAAGTCAGGTGAACTTGCGTTAGAAGGCGTTAAAAAAGGTGCATACACGGTTTCACCAGCTACGAAAGAACAAGCGGATGCGATTTTAATTGCAACGGGTTCTGAAGTCGGCCTAGCTGTTTCAGCACAAGCACAATTATTGGCTGAAGGCATCGATGTAGCGGTTGTTTCTATGCCTTCTTGGGATCTATTCGACAGGCAAGACGAAGCATACAAACAAAGCGTATTACCGAAAAACGTGAAAAAACGTGTAGGGATTGAAATGGCTGTATCTTTGGGCTGGCATAAATATGTCGGTGACGAAGGCGCAATTCTTTCAATCGACACATTCGGTGCAAGTGCACCTGGTGACACAGTCATCAAAGAATATGGCTTTACAGAAGAAAATGTTGTGACAACTGTTAAATCACTACTCAATAACGAATGACAGAAGCGTTTCGTTAGCCGGCAATTATGCGGTTAACGGAACGTATTTTCTATTTATCTAGGCTCCAGGCGCTGGGAGGCTCTCGGGATGTGGGTCACGCAGTCGTTGCCGCCGAAAGTGGAAATGGCGAACGTAGACCGTGTTCCCTGAAAGTCGAGCAGGCGCCTTGTATTTTTAGTATTTAGATTTATCTATCTTTTCCGACAATAATAGTGTGATTCCATTCCGTAATGTGACAACCTTTTTCTGCCGAAAGATGTAGGCTATACATAGGGGGTGGCGAACTTGCGATCATATGGAATTTACAAGGTGAAAGAAATGTACCAGCCATTCATCATTGGACGTGAGCGGCTATTGTATGATTTGTTAAAAGAAGGCGGGCAGCAAAATGAGTCTATGCCAGAAGTGCATTATTTATGTGATAGGTTAAAAAAAGAGACGATTGATGATGCCATCATCACGAACTTAGGGAAAAGTTTCACATCGATTGAATGCCAAAATGGGCAATATAAGTTGACGCATCCTGTGAAAGGTTCAATTTTCATTTCGTTGTCTGCTTATTCGCTATCGGTTTATTGCGATGGGTCGCGTATGCTAGATCTCGATTTATTCGTCGCCTTGTCGGGGGCACACGATCGCTTTTTTGCCATCATGGACGGCCATGGAGAATGGGGCTGGCTCAAACCAGTGAAATATACAGAACTTCGAACGAGAGAAGCAACTGTGTTGTTATAAATATATATACGTTGAATTTATGATTTTCATCTACACGCCAGCGAAGGCGCCTTACAAGCGGTCGCCGAAGCCGTAGACGGGCAGTGATTTTCTGCCTGGCTTATGGCGGGAGGCATCCGCAAGCGCCGAGCGTTGTTCGGAAGATTATTTAGTTCAATTTATCTGGGGGACTTGTGGAATAGCGAACAGGTCTCTTTTTTTCATTTCTTATTGTTGAAATCCTACATATTCGAAATTTTAAAGAAGCGCCATTGCCATTGACCACTGTTATACGGTATAATCCATCATGGTGGAGTACACTGGAATTACGGAAGTGAAGGAGGTATAGCGGATGGGTACAGTATGGTGGATCCTAATTGTTATCGTAGCCTTAATCGGAGGTGTGGCCCTCGGATTTTTCATTGCACGTCAATATATGATGAAATATTTGAAAGAGAACCCGCCCATTAATGAGGATATGTTGCGCATGATGATGATGCAAATGGGACAAAAACCTTCACAAAAGAAGATTAACCAGATGATGAATCAAATGAACAAAATGAGTGACAAACCTGAGAAGAAAGCTAAGAAGTAACGTTGATATGACAAGGTTTGTGAGTGATTGAATGATTGCTCACAAATCGTTCAGATAAGATCGCATCTTGCAAATTCATGCACAGGTTAATCTTTCTTCTGAATTTCACGTTTTTTGCTTCATCTTTCTATTTGTAAACCAATAAACCACTTTTTCTGGTGAAAGATCAACCAGAAAGGTGGTTTTTTTGTGCTTAGATAGCATGCAATTATATAAATTAGACTAAAGAATTCCGCTAACAACGCTCCTCGCTTCGATTACTGCTTGTAAGGCGCCTAAGCTGGATAGTAGATGAAAATCATAAGTTCAACCTATATAGCCTTAATTCTTGCTTAATGCTTGTCTAAAGCAATATTATAAATAGCAAATGGTCAAGAGTCTAACGGTTATTTAGTAATGGAAAGAGGGGGAAATAATATATGATAAAACGATTAGAAAAGGGAGATACAATCGGTATTTTTACACCATCTTCACCCGCAACTGTTACTTCGTTGCAACGTTTTGAACGCGCGAAATCTTTTTTAGAATCCAAAGGGTTTGTTATTGTAGAAGGTAAGTTGACAGGACAATCTGACGTTTATCGCTCTGGCTCACCTAAAGCACGTGCAGAGGAATTAAATGAGCTACTAAGAGCTCCGAATATAAAGATGATTATGTCCACAATCGGTGGTACAAACTCAAATAGTATGTTGCCATATATTGATTATGAAGCATTTAAGCAAAATCCAAAGTTAGTCGTTGGATATTCAGATGCAACGGCTGTTTTACTCGCCCTTTATGCAAAAACAGGTATTTCAACATATTATGGACCTTCTCTAATTCCGTCGTTTGGTGAATTTGAACCGCTCGTAAATGATACTTATCAATATTTCGAACAATATTTCATGCAAGAGACAGAGTTGCCCTATGAAGTGCCAATGCCTCCATTTTGGTCAGATGAGCCAGTGAACTGGTTAGAAAAAACGACAGAGAAAACGCTTGTTAATAATGCGTGGGTGACTGGTCATAGTGGTATTGCAGAAGGACGATTGATAGGTGGTAATGTGAATTCGATGTATGGATTTATAGGTTCTCCCTATTTTCCTCCAATTGAACGAGGGGATATTTTATTAATTGAGGACTGTATGAAAAATGCTTCAATTGTCGAGAAGAATTTTGCGATGCTAAAAATGCAAGGTTTTTTTGATAAAGTTTCTGGTATTATTTTAGGTAAACATGAACTGTATGATGATTTAGGTACGGGCAAGCAGCCATTAGACTTATTAATAGAGCAATTAGATGGAATGGTGATTCCGATTTTAGCCGACTTCGATACATGCCACACACACCCAATGCATCCATTAGCTATTGGCAAACAAGTGAAGTTAGATGCAGGTGCAAAAAAAGTGTTTTGTACGGAAAACTGGCTATGAAGCTAAGAATTAACGCTGATAGAGCGATACTTCTGAGTGCCTTTTGGAATCAGAATCATAGGAGGTATGAGCTATGAAAATCCACAGAATGGATCATGTAGGTGTAATCGTAAATGATCTCTCTGCCGCTAAAGATTTTTTTCTCGACTTTGGCCTTGAGGTGCAAGGGGAATGGGAAATGGAAGGAGAGTTGATAAGTCAGGTATTTGGGCTTAATGACGTTAAAGTAGCATGTGTAGGATTGGGGACGCCAGACGGTCAGGTATGGATAGAGCTCATCAAATTTTATAATCCGTCAGATGAAAGAGACATTCAGCAACCTTTTGCAAATACCCCGGGTATCCGCCATATTGCATTTGCTGTTGAAGATATTGAAGCTGTTGTTGCCAAATTGGAAAAGAACGGTACGAAAATCTTTAGTGAGATCCTACACTATGAAGACAGTTATAAATTATGCTACTGCCGTGGACCAGAAGGCATTATTTTAGAGTTGGCGGAGCGAATCAAATAAATTAAGGGGAACTCACGCAAACTCGCCATTCAGCAACTACAAAGCTGAATGGCGGGTTTATGCTTAATTCGCAAAGCCGAAACGACTAAGAAATGCTTGGATTGTTTGCTCATATTGCACGGGATTTTCATTATAAGACTTGGCGTGTGCGCCTTTTGGGAAGAGCTTGAGCATTTTGTCGCCTTCCTTGGCCGCGTACAATTCTTCGGTCATATATGGAAGGATAAAATCATCCTCCATACTATGAATGAACAGGACGGGAATTGTAATGTTTTTGACAACTTCGCGCGGTGAGATAAGATTTGTCGAATAGCCGTCCCGCATTTTGAGAAATACATTGGCAATTCGCAGCATCATCGATGTACGAAGCGGCGTTTCGGTTCGCAAAATATGAAGAATTTGCTCGGAGAAATCCGAAAATGGGCAATCTGCAATTAAGAAATTGGCTTCATCCTCATAGGTCCCAGCATATAAAATGGACGTTGCGGCGCCCATCGATTCCCCGTGGATGCCGAGCAATGCCCGTTTCCCGATACGCTTACGTACAGCCTGGACGATGGCTTGCAAATCGCTTTTCTCATAATAACCGAAGCTCGTTGTTTTTCCGCCCGATTCCCCGTGGCGTCGATGATCGTAGACAACAGAATTGAAGCCGAGACGTTCAAACAGGCGGGCGTATCGCATGGAATTGATTTTATTTTCGGTGACCCCGTGGCAAATAATGACCGTTTTAGTTGTGTCGAGCGGCTTCAAAAAAACCGCTCGTAAACGATAACCATTTGGCGAATCAATCCACATGTCTTCCTTGCGAACCGTTTCATACCAATGCTCATCGAAACGCTTCGCAAGAATTTCCCGTTTCATAATCAAATCGGCATCTTTTAACTTTAAAAACATCAACTTATTCGTAACAAAAAATCCTAACACGGTGATGATTGCAGTGAAAATACCTGAAATCACACCCGTGATATAAAGAACCCGCCGTTTCATCGTCTATCAACTCCTCTTACAACTGGTCGTTTTCAAACAACCTGTACATTCCTGTATCAATGGGTCGTGATACATGTGGTGCAATGACACCGACCGCTTGGCAAACCTTTTTCACATCAACACCTGTTTCAATACCGAGTGTATCAAGCATGTGGACGACATCTTCTGTTGCAACATTGCCTGTAGCACCCGGTGCAAATGGACAGCCTCCTAACCCGCCAGCAGACGTGTCGAAACGGTCAACACCAGCTTGCAGTGCGGCAAAAATATTCGCCATTGCCATCTTTCGAGTATCGTGGAAATGGGCTGTAAGGTAGACGTCTGGCAATTCTTCTTTCAACGTTTTAAACAGCGCATAACTTTCTTGTGGGTTGGCCATGCCAATGGTATCTGCCACACTTAGTTCGTCTGCTCCCATTGCGACGAACCGTTTACATAACGCGATGACCGCTGTTGGATCTATTTTACCCTCGTACGGACAATAAAACGCAGTTGAAATACAGGCGCGTACGAAAATACCTTTCGCTTTCAAATTTGCGATAACGGGTTCGAGCGCTTGCATACTGTCATCCGTAGAGCGGTTAATATTTTTTTGATTAAATGAATTACTGACCCCTACAAAGACAGCGACACTTTGAGCACCAGCAGCTAACGCCAACTCGGCCCCTTTGGCATTCGGTGCCAAGACAAATTGTCGTCCAATGCGCTGCGTTTTTTCAACGATTGCTTTAGCATCCGCCATTTGCGGCACCCACTTTGGCGATACGAACGAAGTAAGCTCCATTTCCGTAATGCCAGCCCCTTGTAGTGCCCCGATAAATGCTAGTTTATCCTGTTCATGGACTTGTTTTTTTTCGTTTTGTAGTCCATCCCGAGGTCCGACCTCGATAATTGTCACGTTGTTTGGTAAAATGAACATAACATCCCTCCTCTAGTATATTGTACTGAAGGGATGCCTAGATAGGCAATGTGAATAAGGGAATAGGGGGAAAAGAAATGTCAAAAGAAGTTGTGATCGTCAGTGCGGTGCGCTCTGCGATTGGCTCATTTCTCGGTTCATTAAAAAATGTGCCGGCTACGGATCTTGGAGCAACCGTTATTAAAGAGGCGCTAGCACGTGCGGGGGTCACGCCTGACAGTGTCGACGAAGTCATTATGGGGAATGTCTTACAAGCAGGGCTCGGCCAAAATCCAGCGCGTCAAGCTGCGATGAAAGCAGGTTTACCTGAACATGTGTCAGCGCTTACCATTAACAAAGTATGCGGATCGGGCTTAAAGGCGGTTCATTTAGCACGCCAAGCCATTGTCGCAGGGGATGCGGACATTATTGTTGCAGGTGGTATGGAAAATATGAGCCAAGCGCCCTATGTATTGAACAATGGTCGTGAAGGCTTTAAAATGGGTGATCAAAAAATAGTAGATAGTATGATTACAGATGGTTTATGGTGTGCATTTAATGATTATCATATGGGAATTACAGCGGAAAACTTATGTGATCGCTATGCTATTACGCGTGAAGAGCAAGATGCATTTTCAGCGGCATCTCAGCAAAAAGCGGGGGCTGCAATCGAAGCTGGCAAGTTTACGGACGAAATCGTACCAATCGCTATTCCACAACGTAAAGGCGAACCGATTATTTTTGAGACGGATGAATATGTAAAAGCCGGAACGACGGCAGAAAAACTAGGTAAACTACGTCCAGCATTCAAAAAAGACGGCAGTGTTACAGCAGGAAATGCATCGGGCATTAATGACGGAGCGGCGGCATTGGTCATCATGTCCAAAGAGAAAGCCGATGAGTTAGGCTTAACACCACTTGCAACGATTGCAGCTAATGGCAGTGCAGGTGTCGACCCTTCGGTTATGGGCATTGGTCCTGTCCAAGCCGTGAAAAAAGCACTCGATAAAGCGGATATGCAACTTGCGGACATCGAGCTGATTGAAGCGAATGAAGCATTCGCGGCACAATCCATCGCGGTCGATAAAGAACTTGAATTCGACAAGGCGAAATTGAATGTCAACGGGGGTGCGATTGCACTTGGTCACCCAATCGGTGCAAGTGGAGCGCGTATTCTCGTGACACTGTTGCACGAAATGCAGCGTCGTGATGCCAAATCAGGGCTCGCGACATTGTGTATCGGTGGAGGACAAGGCGTCGCCACCATCGTAACTCGCCCATGAACGAAAGCAGGTGAAACGAATGGCAAAAAAACGTAAGCAGCCGACTTCAACTAAACCGAAAAAGGTTGAAAATGAAGGGCTCACACTCTCCGACGCACTTGGCGATGACATACTTGAAAAGCTGAAAGCTGCTAAAAAAGAACTGTCTGCCGTCGAACAAGCTAAGGAAGAGCAGCGACAAGCACAACAACGTCATGAGCGTGAAGAACGCGAAAAGAATAAGAGCTTCGAAGAACTCCTGAATGAGTACGGGAATAGTGGTTCGAAGTTTTAAGTGGACATGCATCGACCTTTACGATAGGGTTGGTGCATTTTTTTATGGGGAAAGGTTGGATTGTCAGTGAAAGTAGTAAAACTGTCAGTGCAACGCACAATTAGTACAAACGATAAAACGCCAATCCGTTATCTCAGGATTAGCGCTCGTTTCATTTTTTCGCCATTTGCTCTTGCGCCATTCGGACCATTTCTTTCACCATATTGCCGCCAATGGGACCACCGATTTTTCCCGCCTGTTCTGACGTCAGTTTTCCGTTATAGCCTTTTTCCAAAGGGATGCCGAGTTCGTCGGCAATTTCATATTTTACATTGCCTGGATCTGTCGTACTCACTTGGTAGCCTTGTGCTTTCATGACATCCGCTTTTAATTGATCTAATTCTTTACGTGCCTCTGGTACTAAAATTCTTGTTTTCCGCGCCATTATTTTCTCCTCCTTTAAGGATAGTTTGGTCTGGAATTGGCGATTCATGCTTCCTTCATTTACGGCAAGAATTATTGATAATATCATCGTTATTTTCCTGGATTAAATATTGGAATTTAGCAATTAGACAATGTAAGCGCTTAAATAATCGAAACAATGGAAATTATATTGACTATTCATTCTGGTGCGTGTAATCTTATGAAAATTGTGTTTTTTCATTACAAGAGGGGGAAATGAATGATGAACAAATGGAGTAAGCTGGCGATGGTTCTTTTCAGTGCCGTATTATTATTAGCGGCATGTGGGGGCGGAGAGAAAAGTGGGACAACTGAAAAAAGCGATGCCAGTAAAAAAGAAGACGCTAAGAAATATACAATCGGCGTCACACAACTTGTGGAACACCCGTCATTAAATGCAGCTTTCGAAGGATTTCAACAAGCAATCGCAGATGCAGGGCTTGACGTAGAATATGATGTACAGAACGCACAAAATGATAACAGTGCGAATACGACGATTGCTACAAACTTTGCGAGTGCTAATATCGATTTGATCTTCGCTAACTCGACATCGAGCGCACAGGCAGTGGCAAGTGCGACACAAGAAACTCCCATCGTGTTTACATCTGTGACAGATGCGGTAGGGGCTGAATTGGTTGATTCATTAGAAAAGCCCGGTGGCAATGTGACGGGGACAATCGATTTGCATCCCGATGTTATTCCGTTGACGATGAAGTTTTTGAAAGAACAATTGGCGGCTAAAAAGGTTGGCGTGGTATTTAACGCAGGTGAGCAAAACGCACGTGTGCAAATCGATAAAGTGAAAGAGCTGGCAAAAGAAATGGACTTGACGATTGTTGAGGCACCTGTTGCGACGTCTGCGGATGTTAAACAAGCGGTTGACTCATTAGTTGGCAAAGTCGATTCCTTGTATATCATCAAAGATAATACCGTTGTATCAGCGCTTGAGTCGGTTACGTCTGTTGCGCTGGACAATAAACTCCCGATGATGGTCGGCGAACTAGACTCCGTGAAACGGGGCGGCTTAGCGGCATACGGTTTTAATTATTATGATCTTGGCTATGAAACAGGCGAAATGGCTGTGAAAATTTTAACGGGTGAAAGCAAGCCTGCTGAATTACCAGTTCAAGTGACGAAAAACTTGAAATTTGTGGTCAATGAAGAAACGGCAACAGCTATCGGACTCGAAATCCAAGAGGAATGGCAAGCTGAAATCAGCGAATAACGACGAAAAAGCATGGCCCCCGGGGACCATGCTTTTTCTCTCCCTATTACAAAAGGGAGCGCACTCGGAAAATTTGATATTCTTTTTCAATTACACAAACTGTTCTTTCTGACGATCACTTACTTAACGCTCGTCTGTGCAGTTTGATAGGGCTGACTGAATGACTAAGCCTTTTGGGCAGGTTCATCACAAACATACACGGTGATGGATACCTTTTTGTCGTCAGCTTTCAAGTTGCACTTCCACAAAAAATTGTTCGTTTACTGCTTGGTTACCACTTCAGTGAATGGAATCTGGGTCTTTCAATTCCCGACGAGTGTACCTATCGCCAGTAAAGCAAATTTTCCGCCAAGGCTGTGCAGTTCATCGTTGGAAGTCATTGTAGGTAGCTCGTCTACAACTTCATCCCTCCGGTAGTTCCGCCTTGTAATCTAACTATACCCCGTAGAAATGAAGATAAACCTTTTTGCATAAAAAACTTTTTAATAAATGTAGAAGTGGTAATATCGATGTATTCATTAGGAAAGGAGACGGGTGATGTTCTTGAATTTTAGGCTACTCGCATCTTTGGAGTAGAAGTAGCATTTGAGTATACATGTATGAAATATAAAAACGGGAGTGAGCTGACCATGTTTTCAAATGAAGAAAAAGCGTCTATTTATAAAGTGATTGAAAAGAGAAGAGATATTCGTAGTTTCTTATCGACACCGATTCAGGAGGAGAAAATTGAGCGAATCTTGAAAGCTGCCCACCATGCACCGTCAGTCGGTTTTATGCAACCATGGAACTTTATCTTAATCACTTCGGATGATGTAAAAGAACGCTTAGCTTGGGCCGCAGATAAAGAAAGACGTGCCTTGGCAATCCATTATGAAGGAGAAAAGGAAACGAAATTTCTTGGGTTAAAAATTGAAGGGTTGAAAGAAGCGCCTTTAACGATTTGTGTAACTTGTGATCCAACGAGAGGGGGGGCGCATGTGTTAGGGAGAAACTCGATTCCTGAAACGGATATGCTTTCAACAGCATGCGCCATTCAAAATATGTGGTTGGCGGCTTGTGCAGAAGGCTTGGCGCTAGGGTGGGTTAGTTTTTATAAAAAGAATGATGTGCGTGATATTCTAGACATCCCGCCACATATTGACCCGATTGCATTGCTATCGATTGGCTACACAGATGACTATCCAGAAAAGCCGATTTTAGAACAGGAGAACTGGAGGAAAAGAGAATCGTTAGAGCACCTCATTTTTAAAAATAAATGGAATGAACAGCGCTGACTGGTAGCGCGTGGTATGAAAGAGGGGGAATTCATGACTGTTAAGCCTTTAACCGCAAGAGAGCGTTTGCTAGAAGTAATCCGCATTTTACAAGAACATACGGATGAAAAATCGATGTTGGGCATTCACGAGATTCATGGCGGCATGTTCCCAATGCATGTCAAAGTGAGTATTCGGGCAGTACGAGACGATGTGCAAGCTTTGGAAGAGTCAACGGCTTTTCCAGTTATCGCTGTTCAACAGAAAAACGGTTTACGGGAATTGGCTTTTGGAAGATAGGAAAATTGCTGGAGCCGCAGATGAAATAATATGTATTTATAGTGATTGAACAAACCGCCTCGGAAGCCCTAACAATAATAAGCTGGGAATTTTCGAGGCGGTTTGCTTTTCAGTGAAAGTCATTGCACAAATCGATGACTTAGCTTGATGATTCCGCTGTATGTTTAGGACTATCCGAAGCACTCAGGAAAACGACGCCTCCAATGATCAATACCAAGCCAAGGAACGTCAAGACACCAAATGGATCTTGCCAGAGGATTACCCCGATTAGTGCAGTAAAAGCTGTACCGACACCTGACCAAATAGCGTAAGCTAAACTGAGCGGAATGGTTTTTAGACATAAGGATAAGCAATAAAAAGCGATGAAAAAACCAATAGCGACGCCAATAGATGGAAGAGGCTTTGTAAATCCTTCAGACAATTTCAGCATAGTTGTACCAAAAACCTCACTAATAATCGAAATACTTAAAAATATGTTCCCTTTCATAACGCTTCCCTCCGAATTAAATGCCACTGGATAGTTTTAATACAACGACGCCACCAATGATGAGAGCTAGGCCCATCAATTTCTTTGCATGCAAGCGTTCTTTATAGACGATGACGCCTACGATGGCGGTTAAAGCTGTGCCGACACCTGACCATATCGCATAGGCGGTGCCGAGGGGAATCGTTTTGAGCGCTAACGATAGGCAGTAAAAGGCGAGTCCCATTCCTAGGATAACGCCCATGGTAGGCAGCATCTTTTTAAAGCCATTTGATACTTTGAGCATGGAACTGCCAAATACTTCACTGATGATGGCGATCGCTAAAATTATATATGGGTTCAATATGAAGGCCTCCTATGACAAAACCGTCTTATCATTGTAGTAGTGGGCTATTTCTTTGTCAAACGACATAGGATTGCTAGAGGAACGTTATGTACTCTTTTGAATTAAGAATCTATGGTTCGAAAAATACTAGGGTATTAGTAGTTCGATTTATTTGAATAATCTACAAAATGTATGTAAAGTAATAGATGATCAAAAATGCTAATAAGGAAAACTATTGATTGACTGGAATGGTATTGAAACGGAGGTGGGGGTTTGACTTTTTGCAGAAAAATCATCGCATTTTACGCGAGTGCCTGGATTGAAAATGTGAATGTAGTGCCTGCTTTGTCCTTATCAACGTCCCACTCTACATGATTGAAAAGTGGGAAATATGATGTGATTTTAAAATGGACAGCTGGTCAATAGTCGAGCCTGTTATTTGGTGCATCACTGCTGTACGAATCGTTACTAATGGGGTTACTAAATAATGAACTATCAGAACAAGCGGACGTCGTTGAAGATTTGATTGCCAAAAATGGTGATGGAAATCTATCGATGAGCCGCTCTTTGTATTGGTTTTTATAGAAGTTTAAAGTGTGAATGATGATATAGGTAGTTTGGTTCGTAAGTTTTATGAGTGAAAAGAAGGACTTCCCTCCCTTTTTGTAGAACATTGAAGTGGGGGAAATACGTTTCTATTATATATATTTTGCGAATAGGGAAATCATATTACGAAGGAAGTAGGCACACGACCATGAACATTGTTGCAAATAAGAATAAGAGTACCCAAGTATTGAATGAAAGAGCTGTTTTAGCTTCATTAGAATCTAATTTAGCGATGATAGAATTCAATTTAGATGGAAGGGTTATTTGGGCAAATGACAACTTTGCACAGACTTTGGGGTACAGTGGTGACGTCATAAAAAGTATGTCACATGAACAATTTTGTACCTCAGAATTCCGAAACAGTAGGGAATATGCTGCATTATGGACTACGCTCAGGAAAGGAAACAAATATCAAGAGAAGATTTATAGGGTTAAAAAGGCAGGAAATTTGGTTTGCCTAGAGGCCACTTATATTCCTGTGCTTACTGATGAGGGGAAAGTTCATGCTGTGCTTAAAATCGCAACGGACATTACAGAACGGGAAAATAAAACAATAGAAGTCGTTTCTCAATTGAAAGGTTTGTCTGAAGACTTAGGAGAAATCGTAACGGATAACTCTACCGAGAATATACAAGCCATCCAATCGCTAAAGGAACAAACAGATTTAATAAGAGATATCTCTAAATCAATACGAAATATTTCTTCGCAAACCAATATTTTAGCATTAAATGCGGCTATTGAAGCAGCGAGAGCAGGAGAACATGGAAGAGGCTTTGCAGTTGTAGCTGAAGAAGTGCGTAAATTAGCTGGTAATGTAGAAGATGCGATTAAGAAAGTGAATACAAACGTAGATAACATTACAAAAGAAGTCATGAAGGTTAGTGAAGTAACAGAGAGCTCGCAAAGGTCGGTCATTTCAACTCAATCTAAAATCAATGAGACAATGAGTGAGTTTGAGGGGATTACGAAGTAGTTCTCCTGTTGGTGTAATAAGTAAAAAAAGTTGACTATGAATAA
The DNA here is from genome assembly GCF_038622445.1 of Sporosarcina sp. FSL K6-1522. Taxonomy (GTDB): domain Bacteria; phylum Bacillota; class Bacilli; order Bacillales_A; family Planococcaceae; genus Sporosarcina. The sequence goes on along the minus strand of NZ_CP152019.1, from coordinate 3,604,983 downwards.
AGTATTTAGAACGTCCAGAGTTATGGATGTTCTTTTTTTACTAGTTCTAAAATCTGTGATTACCTATTGAAAATAGTACTATTAGCATCTATAATGAGTATAGATATTGATAGGGCTAAGGAGGTATTTAAATGAAATTACAAGAACTAGTGAATGCAGTTAATCGATGCGTAGATAGATTGGATTTAGTTACAGCGAGAAGGTATATAGAGGGGAACATGGAATTATTAAACGACAACAAGCATCGTTTAAAAAGGAATGCCAGGGAGTTATTTGATTATCTAAATACTAAAACGGAGGATTCCTTGAGTCGACAAGAGATGAATATCGTATTGTCGATCAATTCTCGTGCTGCTAGATTTGACATTAGGGGCCTAAAGTTTTTAATCGGAAATCATCCGGATTTATTACTGAGAGACGATGTAAAGTTGCATTTAACAGCAGATGCGAAAGCGATTTTAGAGGGAATGAATATGATTAAGGTCAGTTAATGATGGTCTTTCGATAAAATGATTAAAAGAACGCTTGTATGGGGTGTTCTTTTTGTTTTGTCGAAAAAGTGGTGAAGTTGATTGTGGGGAAATCTAGAAATATAAGCATCTTGAGAAACTTGAACGGCTTACAAAGGGTCTGTTTCTAAACAATTACTACGTGTTTAGAAACAGATCCTTTTTATGATTTGTTGTTAAAGGTACTTAAGCTTTAATCTCATACGTTTTCATAATTTCAATGGAATCGATGACAGATTGGACCATCGAGCAGTTTTTCATCGTTAACTCGAAAACGTTCTCCATTTTGGATTCCTTCACGTTTGGTCCTTCGATGATAAAATGAAGATGAATTTTTTCAAGCCGATTGGCGATCTCTTCATTACGTAGTACTTCCTTCACTTCGATGGTGATATTGTCGGCGGGCATACGCATTTTTTCTAGGATTTTGCGCAACACCCCACCACTACATACTGCTACAGAAGAAACAAGAAGCTGGTATGGCCTGAACCCATATTCCTCATTCCCCGAAATCGTTAGTTGCCCAAAGGATGTCGCTGTCTCAAAACCGTTTTCTGTCATGTTGAATTTCAAAAAGATTCCCCCTCCTGTATGTATGATAAAAGTATATAGGGTTTTTGCTTAGAAAGCGTGAAAAAAGTATCAGTTGCTCGGGGAATTTATATAGTTTGGGTTTATGAGTACGAACCGCAAGTGCACATGAAATCCCTGGGAGATTCGCACCGGGATTTCTTTGAATAATTCTTGGAATTGAGATAAAGTAGTAGGTAATAAAGTGAGAAAGTGAGAAAGTGGTAAGGAAGTTGAATTGTGATAAAATCTCTAGATTGATTTATACTTTTATCAGATTTTCGCAGTCGCACTCTACTTGAGTGCGTGGATTGAAATACAGGAGCTCGTGGCAGGCATGTAATGGTAGGCTTAGGGATGGTGCCAGAAGGTAAATTGAACGTCACAAAAGAAGGAGTATCTAACGGGGCTATTATTATATAGAGTGGGTCAATCGTTAGTATCCTATTTTAATCCATGAGCAAGTGTCGTCACCGTGGCAAAAAACGGAACATTCGTATAGGGGGCACTTGATGAGAGTGGGCTTGGTTTTGGGGGAGATGTTGAGTAATTGAGTTGTGGCATAACCTGATGACTGGACAAGAAATAACATACTATCCACGTTGATAGTAGTCAAAGACGGTGATTTGATGGAGCAAGTGATACAGGAAATATTGTCTCTGAGTCATCAATATAAAGTACAAATTGTTAAACGTAAGGATCATTTTTTTACAATCGGGGTCTATAAGTGGACGGAAGATTGTGGATACGAGTACTGGAGTCCTATACACAAAGGATTATCTTTGATAGAGACAGAGGAAAGCGCAGTGGTGTTAGCTGTAGAGCATTTAAGAGAGTATACCGGTGAAAATATCTGTTATTAATTCCCCCGTTAACCTACTATAATGAAGTATTTTTTAATCGCTAGGAAATTATAAAATCTTATGGATAAGCGAGTATATAGATATTACTCGTCTAGGCTCCAGCGCTTTTGTCAATTCCTCTTATATTAGGTTTTTATGGTATTATTAGGATGATGGAATGCGATGGGGTGAGGTTATGAATGAGCGAAAAAAACGAATACAGCAAAAAATAAAAGCGAATAAACAAAGGTATCAGAAGGCTAATGTAATGAATTTATTTCCACAACATATATCAAATGTTATAGAAAAAAGTGAAATCATTACGTCTCCAGAATTAGAAAGCATTCTACATAAAGTTCACGAGAAATGGAATTATGAATTACATAAAGAGTATTTCGCGACTAAATATAGTGATGTCAGACAAGAATTTAGTTGGGAACAAGAGGTTATTCAGTATGTCCAAGGAATTAAAATTGAAAATGAATTAGTGTATTTATTTTTGGGGATAGATAATTGTCCAATATTTCTTGTTGACGGAAAATGGGCACTAAAGAACTTTAGCACTTTATGGGAGCACGTCAACTATGATCCTATATGGATGATTGGTCAGGATTTTAGCTACGGTGTTCTAGTTTCTCGTTATCTAGGCTATTTAGAGCACGATCCGAATCCCAGAGAAATAATTTACGCAATTACAGCATGGGGCAATTAATTGAAAGGTCTTCTTCAACTACCGAGTGCTTTAGCTTAATAAGAATTCATGAAGACAGTAGTTAATGTTGCCTTTTTGCAGGATATAGAATAAATGAAGGATTCTTTCTCCTTTTGTCGAACTGAGTATTTAGGTTGTGAAAGACAATTCCGAAAATAATCAACGAAAATACGAATAGAGAAAAGGGGATTGAAAATGGAGGTAAAATATCCGATCGGGCAATTACAAGTTCCTGAACACGTAACAGTAGAAAATATTCAAGAATGGCTAAAGCAAATCGAAACGTACACAATTCGATTACGGGAAACGGTTGACTCATTAAGTGATGAGGAATTAAGCAAAACGTATCGTGAGGGGAGCTGGACAGTTCGTCAACTTGTCCATCATATTGCAGATTCTCAGTTGAATATGTATCAACGTTTGAAGCTAGCGTTAACAGATGAGAATCCGACAGCACCAGCTTTTGATGAAGAAAAGTGGGCGATTCAGCCGGATACAGAGCTTCCTGTAGAAAGTTCTATTAAAATGCTCGAAGGGATCAATGAGCGCATCGTATCTTTAGGACATAGTCTGACTGAAGAGCAATTAGCTCGCGTTTTTACCCATCAACAAAATGGTGAAATACCAGTTGCAAAAAAAGTGGCAAAATTGGCTTGGCATGAAGAGCACCACTTAGCCCATATAAAAAATGCATTATCAAAATAATACATCAGAGGTAAATCAGGTCATACGCTGAGTATATAGCGTATGACCTAATCGCCGTGGTAAAAGTACCCGACATTTTTATTCAATATACTGCTCCAAAAAATCATCCATCGTCCTCTTATATTCCTCTGTCGCCAACGCAAAAGATTCCCCATGATTGGCATTCGGAACAAGCAAAAGTTCGGCGTCACTGGCCGTATGCTGGAACAGTTCCTTGGTCAACTTCGTTGGAACGAATGTATCGCTTTCCCCGTGGATATACAAAATTGGGACAGTCGTTTTCTCCACTGCTTTCAATGCATTTGCTTCTCTGAAAGAATAGCCCGCTCGGATTTTCGTTAGCAGGCTCGTACTATCCAATAAAGGAAACGCCGGTAGGTAAAACATGCGGTTCATTTGATAGCTAAATAATTGATAAACGGACGCATACGGACTATCCGCGATAATGGCTTTTACTTGGCGGGGAAGTTCTTCTCCACTCGCCATCAAGACGGTCGCTGCCCCCATTGATAACCCATGATAAGCGATTTGCGTATCAGGTCCTAATTTGTCCACCAACAGCTGTGTCCAATCCATCAAATCGAGCCGATCAGGCCAGCCGAAGCCGTAATAATTCCCCTCGCTCTTTCCGTGTCCCCGTGCATCAGGCATAAATAGGTTATAGCCCAAATCCGTATAATAATGCTGCCCATAGAGCCCCATCTGCTTGGCATGCCCTAAATAACCATGTGTGAATATCACCAATTTATCTGTCGGTTCGGCTGCTGGCAAAAAGTAACCTGACAGCGTCAGTCCGTCACGTGCAGTTAAGGTGAGTTCTTCAAATGGCTGAGCATTGACCCAGTCAATCCATTCTCCATTTAAGAACAGGTCCATTGTTTGATCCGACACGTCTAAATCTGCGTTATTCTGTAGAAAATCTTTAGGCCCTCGTTTGATAGCGAGCTCATAGAAAAAGAAGCTGCCGGCGATTTGGATTAGTAAGAAAATCGAAACAATGAAAACAAGTAGCTTCTTCCAATTGATGTGAATCTTCCTCATTCCTCTCTACGATGTTGACGTGTAGCATGTAGCATGTAGCATGCCTATGAATAGTATAATGGAAAACTGGTAGAAAGATGAACGTAATCATTACCGCTATATGAAAATAATAGCTTTAATCCTATCGTTGTTTATCCTAAATATGTATTTTTGTAGGGATGGGAATAAAACCATGAATTGTGATCAATAAAGGGGAGTCACTACGTGAGATTTTGGAAACGAGCTCGATTTCAAAGGCTAAGTGCGGAGCAGCCAACCGTATTTGTCATGGGAGCGGAAATGCAGAGTCGACAATGGAGGAAACGGGAGCAGGTCGAACAACAAGCAATAAAACCAAAGCTAGATGTAGAGCAATTTTTTCGTCCTTCCTGTCGCTCCATCTTAAATCGTCGAGTGTTCGGTTATCAATTTTTCGCTCCATATTCTGAAAAGACCTATGATGAAATCCATTTGCCACCATCTTTAATGGAGACGCCTGAACAAATGCTCCTCAATTATTTCAGCATATTACGAGAAGCTGAAAATTTAACAAGTTCGCTCATTGGAGGATGTGGAACAGTCGGTGAGGCAAGGGAACCATTCCCGATTGCGTATAACTTTTTCACCAAAGCCTATCAACAGAAAATGCCATACGCATCCTATCTTTCCTCTTTCGAAGGCATCGGCCATACCAATCTCATCAAATTATATAAATTGCCGAATCCCACTAACAAGCCACCGCTTCAATTTTTCGTTGAACTCGAAACGATCAATGGCACAGCGACCGGTGTCACAGGTTTCCAATATCATTACGGAATTATCTCAGTTATACAGGAAGAGGGACTATCCAAAATAGATGCCATCACGTTGACAGGCGAGGATTTTCTATGTGCGGCCTATCATGGTTGGCGTCAAAAGGCGGAAGACGTTGTCGATATTGAGTACGGGGGCTGGTGTAAATTCATCAAAAAACGATTGCCGACAAAAAGGGATGGCTTTGTGAAAACCATTGATATTATCGGTACGGATGGTCATGATTATCGGTTTATTTTTATTCAACTAACGAATGACACGGACGTTTTAGTGTCGCAGTTGGTGAAGGGGAAGCAAGGGCAATGGGAAGTGACACATATTGATCCAGAAAAATGTATAGAAGAGCAAAAGTAGTAAGAGTGAAAATCCATTCCCAAAAATAAAAACACTGAAAATCCACCGACGGATTTCCAGTGTTTTTTGTTGTGAACGCCATAAATAAAAAATAAATTTTCAAAAGATGTATCCTTTTGCGATGGAAGTCTCTATATAGAGGGTAAGACGGCTGGTCATCTATAAAGAAGAAAGTAGGGGATGAGATTGGAACAAGGCTGGGTGAAATTGCATCGAGAATTGCTGGACAAGCCGATTTGGACAGAGGCGACACCTGAGCAAAAAGTGCTGCTGATCACATTACTCATGATGGCGAATCATAGTGAAAAACAATGGGAGTGGAAAGGCGAACGATTTACCGCACGTCCCGGTCAATGCATCACGTCATTGCCGGCACTCGTCCAAAAATGTGGAAAGAATAGCAGCATTCAAAAGGTACGAACGGCACTTAAACGATTTGCGAAATACGAATTTCTAACAGACGAATCCACAGCGCATAATCGGCTGATAACGATTATTAACTGGGGCGTTTATCAAGGAAAAGAGGAGGCGACAACAGATCGAGAAACAGACGGGCAACAGACGACTAACAGACAGGTAACAGCTAACAAGAATGAAAAGAATGAGAAGAACGAAAAGAACAGTACTTGTCGCAAACAAGTTTACGATGAGGCCTCTCTTTTTTATCAACTTGCGTTGTCTTTCTATGAGCAGGTTAGTAGGAATCATCCGGGGATAAAAGAACCAAATCTCCAGAAATGGGCAAACGATTTTAGATTGCTGGTGGAACAGGATCAGTGGACGATTGAACAAATTACATATGTCATGACCTGGTCACAACAACATGCATTTTGGCACACGGTTGTCCTCTCGCCGGCGTCTATCCGACGGAATTGGACACGCATGGTTGCGCAGGTGAAGCAAGAACGCACATCAGCTAAAGGACAAGTTCAGAAAAAATATGTGGAAGAATTCACGTTAGATCTCGCGAAAGGAGAAGACCTATGATTGCAGAAAAAGCAGTGCTTGGCTCAATGCTCAAAGAAAATTATTTAATTGTCGAATCAAATCTCATTGCAGCGCAATTTACAAATCCGACGAATCGCAACATCTTCCAGTCGATGACGGAGCTTCGACGAGCCGGGAAAGCGGTGGATATGATTACATTACTGACGACGTATAGTCCACAAGATCTAGGTGGCGCGAATTATATCAATGACCTGACAAACTATGCACAGATTGACAAATTCGATGATCATGTCAGTGCGTTACTAGATGTTTGGCGGGAACGTGAAAAGAACAATGTACTGCATATTGCGGCGCAGGAAGATTGGTCCATTGACCGCATTACAACGGAACTTGCGGCCCTGACAGAGCAGCGTACGAGTGACCATTCTGATATCTCGTCCATGCTCATTGACGTCTATGAGGCACCATTCGTTGAAAAAGACATCCAAGACGGCGCACCTTCTGGCATTGACAAGGTGGATGACATGACGAATGGCTTTCAAGATGGGGAATTAACGATTTTGGCCGCTCGACCATCCATGGGAAAATCGGACGTTATGCTCCATGTTGCGAAGCAATCTGGCTGGAAAGGGTATGTCCCCATCATTTTTTCACTCGAAATGTCGGCGACTAGTTTACGAGATCGACTCCTCGCCTCGACAGGACGTTTTTCGAGAAGTCGCATGCGAAATCCTTACAAGCTATTAACAGATCCGCAAAAAGAAATCTGGCCAAAAGCTGTTGGGCTGTTGAGTGAAACGAAGATTCAAATTTTCGATGGGAGTCGGCAAACTGTTCCAGACATGCGCATGAAAATACGCAAGGTCATGAGTGAACATACAGGGTTGAAACCACTTGTTCTTATTGATTATCTAACGCTGATCCATACAGATGACAACAAGCAGACGATGCATTTACAAGTATCGGCCATCACAAAAGCGTTGAAAGTGATGGCGCGTGAGTTTCATTGCCCTGTCATTACGTTGGCGCAACTTAGCCGTGCTGTTGAACAACGGCAGGATAAGCGCCCGATGATGGCTGACTTGCGCGAATCGGGTTCGATTGAGGAAGATGCGGATGTCATTGTCTTTTTATACCGCGATGCCTATTACACAAAGGATGACAACGACAATGTAATGGAGCTTATTGTGGCAAAAAACCGCAACGGTCCAGTGGGGACGGTATGCGCATGGTACAACAAATTTACCGGGGAGGTGCTAAATCGTGGGACAAGCAGTCAAGGAGTTATTGCATGATGCGATGACGTATGATGAACCGTATTTAGCGCATGCGATTTATTATGCAGTGCAGAAAGGAATGGTGACGCTGGATGAGCCCGCAAGCCATATTCCCTATGACCAATTGGATTATGCGATGATTTTGAACATGCGCGATGAAAACCAGCTAAAGATGTGTGATGTGAAGCTGTTTATCATTCCGGTGGTCAACAAACGTTTCGCTTTGTATTTGGCGGAAAAGGAGGACGAGGCGCATGCAGAGCATCATCGAATGTATGGAGTACGTGCGCTTACCATCCTGGATGTCAGTGATAAAATGGACATGGAAACGTATTGTGAGACCACAAAAAAGTGGCAGTCATTTCGGGACTTGAAGCGACAAGTGCTGTCATTTCCGTATTATGTGGGGGAGATGGATGGGCGGGGCTGATGTCGGTGTGTTGAAATGTAGAGTAAACATGATGTTAGAGATTTTTTGCGTAGGTGGTCTTAGGGGCTAATTCATTACAATCTATTTAACTACTATTTTCTTGTATTAGTAGTAAAAGAGTCACAATCTATTTTTTTACTATTAATCTGTAAGGACGATTTTTATGAATATTACAACATCTACCTTTACCTTCTTGTTAAAAATGGAATATTATAGCTGTTAATAGAATGCTAGGGGGAGAAGAATGTTCACCAGTCGGGTATTATTGTATAATAAAGAATGTTATGAAGAGATGATTTCCAAACGCTCGATGAGGCGTAGCCTATGAAAATAGTAGACGTAGATTTATTTCAAGATGGAGTGCAGCGCAATATTACTATGTTAGACAGGCTAAGCAGTGAAGTGGAAGCCATCGAACATGCAGTGAATGGGCTAGTTCAGATGGAGGAACAATTGAAAGGAGCGGGGGGTAGTGCCATACGTTCCTTTTACCAGGAATGTCATTTACCCTTCCTTTATTTTTTTCAGTCGTTTACCAAGCAGTTCAAACGTTTGCTTCAGCAGATGGAGGCAGCACTTCATTCACTCGAACCTGCTTCAACTGGTCACATAGTAGAACAATTCCTAAAGGGGGATTTAGAACAGGGACTTGAGCTGATTGGTCATCTCACGGCTAGTTTGACGGAAGAGGCAAATGGTATTATGGATCATGTGAGCGAAATTGTCAGACTGCCCCATTTAGATGATAGCGATGTGCAAGAGGGAGTTCTTCGTTCTAAGCGAAAACGTACGGATACCATTTCGCAACTTTATGAATTTGATGCAACGCAGACTTACGCACTAGCTCCCATTGAACAAGACTTGCAGACGATGAACGCGTGGCTGACGGATATAGAGGGACTGTTTCAAGCAGGCGTCAGTGCCATAAACTTTGTGCCAAGCCAATGGAATGTACAGACGTTTCGAAGTGGCCTTCGAACGGAAATGTTCCCAAAAGTGTACTTAAATCCTGGCGATTTATGGATAAAGGAACAAGAGCAGCTAATTGGTACGATGATTACTGCGGGCACATTCCGAAACCTGGAAGGAAAGAAAGTAGAGACTATTGGAGAAAACGTAGGAGAAGATATAAAATATCATGCGTATGAAAATGGTTTACTCATTAAAGAGTATAGGGTAGGCCAGACGGTTTTCTATGAAGTGGTGTCCAAAGTTGAATACAAAGAAGAAACCGTTACAGTCGATAAACCGAAAGAAAATAAGGTACTCGATACTGTTCAGTTTGTCTTAGACATTGCCGGGCTTGTCCCCGTTGTTGGGGAAGTAGCGGATGGCGCAAACGGAATCATCTATTCAGTCCGAGGAGATGTAACGAATGCGGCCCTTTCATTTGGGGCGATGATACCCGTTGCGGGCTGGGCAAGTACGGGTGGAAAATTCGCCGTAAAAGGACAGAATTTATATCAAGTAAGAAATGTGGTAAGTACAGAGAATGTGACGTCCATCTATTCACCAATTTACCAAGATGTCGTCAGCAGCTCACTGGGCAAAACACAAAATCAACTAGATCTTTTATCTACTAATTATTACCGAACGGGTACAGATGCCTTTGCATTTAACATGCCATCTGCAAAAATGGATATCCCTACGAATATAAAAAGTGGAGATGTTAAGGCTAAGGGGAAAGAGAGTTCTGGCGGAAGTAAAGAAACAAGTGTGGCCGACTTTGATGCGAAAACAGCTACAAATAAACAAAAAGGTAATTATGGTGAAATCATATCATCTGATAATCTGGTAAACAATCAAAGCTTAAAAGATGCTGAATATGACCTGAAGCCAATAGGCAGGGGTGCACCATCAAGCATAGATGATAAGATCGTACATGGGATTGACGGATTATATGAAAATGCAAATGTGGAATCACCTATCAAATATGTAATTGATGAAGCGAAGTTTGGTAGTTCTCAACTAGGAAAAACAGCTAAAGATGGACCGCAAATGTCAGATGATTGGTTGACTGGTGAGAAAACTAAAAGAAGTAGAATATTGAAAGCGGTTGACGGAGATAAAGAATTAGCAGAAAAAATCACAGAAGCATTGGAAGATGGTCAAGTTGAAAGAGTACTATCAAAAGTTGATAGTAATGGGAATGTAAAAACATATAAGCTAGATGACAAGGGGAACATAATTGGAGACTGGCCTTAATTCAGAAGTGGGGAGGAATCAAATATAATGAGAGATTGTCTATGTATAGAAGAAAAATGTAAAGAAGGAATAGAATATAATAAAAAGTTTAGCAACAAGAATATAGAGGATATTAAAAGCTTTGAAGAAGACGAGAGAAATGGTATTCAAAGAAAACCTAAGGATAATAAAAGTATTATAGAAGCAAGATATTTAAGGAATTTTAGATATGAGATGGAGGATATTAGGGCAAAGTATTCTTTGGGAGAAGACGTCAATACAATAGAAGAAGATTTTCACCATGCAATTGATAATTTAGAGCATATAGGGACTAGGGAAGTTGGATATTTAGATCTGCTTTGGATGGTTTCTTTAGGAATATTACTAGAAACGGATAAAAAGAATCTAGAACGATTAAGTAAGTTAGTTGTGAAGGAAAATATGAATGATTCCGTTATTGATTTTTTATTATATGCTAGTGATATTGGTTGGACAAAAATCTCCAATGTTTATTTTGAAGAAAATCCATATGCAAAAACGAGAGAAATTATAGAACTTGCGCAAACGGATAAGAAAGCAGCATCTAAACGAATGCAAGCGTATATGGAGAAAGAATGGTTAAAAGGCCATTATGATTACGGATGGAAGAATGCGCATAAAGAACCGGGATATGTAGGTTTTTGGAGCTTTGAAACAGCAGCACTAGCAAAGATACTAGAACTTGATGATGCCAGCCTCATCAATCATAATCGCTATCCGTACGATTTGGCGCATTACAAGAATACAATGAAATTCAAACCTATCTCCATGAGTAAATACAGCAATGAGGATGACATTGAAGAGGTGGAAGAAGGACAAGAAGGAATTGACAATAATCCTTCGTTGGAAAAGATGATTCCAATAAAATGGCACGCATCTGTTAATGAGTTGATCCATGATTATAAGATAATGGATGATCGTAGTTTTTACGAAAAATACAAACAATCAATAGGGTTAGGCCAAATCTGGTTCTTATTCGAAGAGTATGAAGAAGAAAATAAGCAAAAAAATCTTCTGGGTACTTTAATTGTTTTTGCAATGACAGAAAAAGAATTTATATTGCAATTGGATTATAAAGATGATTTGGAAGACTACTATCCAAGTATGAAAAATCATTGGAAGCATACAGACACAAAGTTGGTTCAATTTATGTTAGATAATGATCAGAGTTATTACGCATTGGTGCCGGTAGATGGAGCTATTGAAGAGGTATATGAAGTTATTATTAAAGATGTAAAGTAAGTTGAATGGAATGAATGATAAAATGGTGGTAGTTGGGAAATTCGACTGCCACTGTTTTTTTGTAGGCCCAAAGCAAGGGAAGAGCTTGCGCCAAATGTCCGTAGCTGGTTAAAAATATACAACAGATTAGTTTCAAGGGTGCCGCAATTTAAGTATTGGAGAGGTCTCTACAGTTTAGAAATATTCATCTTGAAGGGCATGAGAATTTTAACGTTATTGAAATCGATGGTGTAGGGAATCCAGCAGGTTTAATTCTTCTAATACAGAAATCACTACATTTAACTTTGATTTTGGTGAAAAAAATAATAGCAAGAAGTTTTGAAGAATATTTATAAAAGGTGATTCGAGAAGAATTGAATATACAATTTTAATCAAATTTAAACTTTGGATGACATGGATGATGCTTCACTGAAATTCCTAGCTCATGAAGGTTGTACCCCATAAACTTTGATCTGTATAGACGGAATATTCATCAGGACCTAGGAAGAGAAATTAGAACGGAATTGTTCCCAAAAGTGTACTTAAATCCTGGTGAATTATGGATAAAGGAACAAGAGCAGCTGATCGGTACGATGATTACTGCGGGCACATTCCGAAACCTTGAAGGAAAGAAAGTAGAGACTATTGGAGAAAACGTAGGGGAAAATGTAAAATATCATGCATATGAAAATAGTTTACTCATTAAAGAGTATGTTGAAGGCCAAACAGTTTTCTATGAAGTAGTGTCCAAGGTTGAATATAAAGAAAAGAGCGTTACAGTCGATAAACCGAAAGAGAATAAGGTGCTGGATACTTTTCAGTTTGTCTTGGATATTGCCGGGCTTGTCCCTGTTGTTGGGGAAGTAGCGGATGGCGCAAATGGAATCATCTATTCAGTCCGAGGAGATGCAACGAATGCGGCCCTTTCATTTGGGGCGATGATACCCGTTGCTGGCTGGGCAAGTACGGGTGGAAAATTCGCCGTAAAAGGAAAGGATTTATATCAAGTAAGAAATGTGGTAAGTACAGAGCACGTAACGTCCATCTATTCACCAATTTACCAAGATGTCATCGGCAGCTCACTGGGCAAAACTCAAAATCAACTAGATCTTTTAGCTACTAATTATTACCGAACGGGTACAGATGCCTTTGCATTTAATATGCCATTTGCAAAAATGGATATCCCTACGAGTATTAGAAGTGGAGATGTCAAGGCTGAAATAAAGAATGTGGATGTCGGGGCTAAGGGCATAGGTAATGCTTCAGTACCTACAAAACCAGGTGGTGGTAGCGAACCTAAAGACTTTGTCAAGCCACATTCTGAAAAACATATGTATGACCCAAGTAGACCATCTACTCCCAATAGGTCACAATATGGAGAAGATGTGGATGTAGACAAGTTAAGACAAGAAACAATGACTAATCCTGATAAAGCTTATTCAAACTGGCCAAATCCTAATAATCCAAATCCAAACAAAATAACTAAGTATTATAAAGAATTTGACGGGAATATCAGTACACCTGATACACCGACTGGAAGTCATAGGGTATTTGAAAACCTAGGTGACCCAACGAGAAGCTCACATTTTCCTTATGTTCCAAGAAAATAAATATTAAGTAGGTGAGATACTTTGAGTAATTTGTTGTATCATGCATATTTTCCTGAAAATCACGAATATCATGTTTCGCCGGAAGAAGTCATGATTGGTGGCATTAAATATTCTACTAAGTCAAATAATAGATATAGTAATGGTGGCAGAGTGAAATTTGAGATAACGGAACTATTAAGACCCTCCAATACACCTGATTGGCTTAACTTTAAAGAAGCGATAGGTGTTGACATGACCAATCGTTTTTCCAAATCTTTTAGCTTTCCTATATTTACGGATAAAATCCTAGTATTTGATGGTGATATTTCCCTTTCAATCTATGACCAAGCATTCTATGAGGATTATAAAGATTTTGATGAGGAAGCATTAAATTTTGATACTGGAGAAACTATTGAATATTGGATTGAACTATACTGGAATAGTATGATGACACTTGAAGACTATTTGATAAAGAAGCCTTATCCAAAGCCAGAAGTATTGATTTTTGAATCTGTACCCAAAGAAATTATTCAGGTTTGTGTAGAATAGACTTGTAAACCTTGATTGGCTACAGCCTTTCAAGGTTTTTTTTGCGCTGGGCGTAGTCTATAGTGTGCAAGTTAAGGCTATATATGACTGGGGGAGTTTACATAACAAAGCGAAGCCCTTTCTGCCGAAGGTCATACGTAGTAAATGAAGCAGATAGGTGGGAGGGAAAGACGACGTTCTGGGGAGGTTTGATTGATATGTCAAGTACACTTGGGAATCTATTCAGTGATAGGTAGCTGAACAGTCAGAAGTTAGCAGAAGCCATAGTATAATTCGAACTCGAGAAGGATGGGAAGGGCTGAATAATTTAGAGAGAACAATTCGGTAACCTACGAAGAACACAGATAATCAAGGGCATGCTTGAAGGAGGAAGTGGTGAATTCCATGTGGGACTTCAAGATGGTGAAGCAGAACTGGCATAAGAAGAATTGTTGTTCACGGAAAGAGGCGCAACTAATGTTAGTGGAACGTAATAAAGGGGGCCGTGATATTGACGGAATACCTGTACAAAACCTACGAGAGCACATCATAGAACACTGGGAAACTATGAAAATGGAACTTCTTCAGGGAACCTATGAACCGGAGCCTGTCCGCAGGGGCGAAATCCCGAAACCTGATAGTGGCGTGCGTTTATTAGGTATTCCTACCGCGTCAGATCGTTTGATTCAACAAGGCCATTGTCCAAGTGTTAGCTTTTCTATATAAGGTACTTGAGTGTCTTAGACATTGCCGGGCTTGTCCCTGTTGTTGGTGAAGTGGCGGATGGCGCAAACGGAATCATCTATTCAGTCCGAGGAGATGCAACGAATGCGGCCCTTTCATTTGGGGCGATGATACCCGTTGCGGGCTGGGCAAGTACGGGTGGGAAATTCGCCGTAAAAGGAAAGGATTTATATCAAGTAAGAAATGTGGTAAGTACAGAGAATGTGACGTCCACCTATTCGCCAATTTACCAGGATGTCGTCAGCAGTTCACTGGGCAAAACACAAAATCAACTAGATCTTTTATCTACTAATTATTACCGAACGGGTACAGATGCCTTTGCATTTAATATGCCATTTGCCAAAATGGATATCCCTACGAATATAAAAAGTGGAAATATCGATGTTGGGGCTAAGGGTAATGTTCCTAAAGGTTATTATCAAGATGCAAGTGGAAGATGGCACCGACCTGACGGGGGGTACGCAAGTAACAAAGAAGTGGGTTTACCTGAAGCAAGCGGCCTCTCTAGGCGTTCGGAATATATGGGTGCTACACCTGGGAAATCCTCTAGAACTGGTAAAGAAGTAATAGAGAGAATGAAAAATGAGGATCCTCCAAAAATTCGAACTACTCGTAATGGTAGAACGGAATTTGTGGCCAGCGATGGAAAATGGTACCCTCTAAATGAAGCAGATATGGCTCATTTAACTGATGCAGTTTCGTGGTGGAACAGCACGGGTAAACATTATGGAGCAAAGTCTCCGGAGGTTAGAGAATGGATGCTAGACTCCAATAATTATGTATTAGATCATTATAGTTTAAACCGATCCGCAGGTGGGGAATTAACTGAAACCTACTTGCCGCCAATTAAATAATTATTAGGAGGGAATTACTATTGGAACTAGATAATCAGGTATATGAAGAAATTGTACACTTATGTAAAGTGGGGGATGCTTTTGTTGAACAAGGACAAATGAGTAGTGCAATAGAAAGCTTTACAGAGGCCCTGGATTTGGTGCCGTTACCGAAGAACAACTGGGATACAAGTACATGGATCTATACCGCATTAGGAGACACTTATTTTTTAGATGGTGACTACCAAATGGCGAAAAGCAATCTTTATAATGCTTTAAACTGTCCAGATGGGATTTCAAATCCATTTATTTTAATGAGACTTGGAGAGAGTTTGTTTGAGTGTGGAGAGATTGATAAAGCTAAGGAGTATTTGTTAAGGGGCTACATGTTAGAAGGCTATAAGATATTCTTTAGCGAGGATGATAAATATTTTGAATTGATTAAGGATATGATCTGAGGAGGATAAAAATGGCCGTATTGCAATCACCTGTAAAAGAGATATTTAGAAAACTTTTGGATAAAAGTGATGAACAATTTAATAATGGGAGCTACTATGACTCTATTTTGTTATTAGAAGAGGCTTGGGGTTTAATTCCTGAACCGAAAGGTATTTATTGTGAAGAAAGTTATCATTTAGTGAAGGACATTATTCAAACTTGTTTTATAATAAAAGATTTTAAAAAAGCAAAGGAGTGGTCGGATAAAATATTTTTAACTGGATTTGCACGTATAGATTCAGGTAATAAGGAATTTATTTCAGGAACAGTTGCGTTTGAATTAGGTGATTTAGAAATAGCAAAAGAATTTTTCAGCATTGCTAATAGTAAATCAGAAGGTAGATGTTTTGGGGATCCAGAGGATATAAAATATCTAAAATTTTTCAAAAATTAATGGGCGCGGGCTAATATATTAATTTATAGTCACTTATTCAAACGTGTGAGTTTAAACAATCTTGTTTGAACTAACACGTTTGTTGCGACTACTGGATGTGAATAACCTTGGATTAGGACGTTCTTAACTATGTGCCTGAATAAAAAGTACCTAGCCTGTATTCTTTAGAGAAACAAAAATGAATGAGGCGAAATAAAAATACCTACATTTGAAAGTTCGGACAAAGATTTAGACCGAATTAATTTGTAGGTGTTTTTTACTTGAAATATTTAGGTGGGAAAAGCATGGTATAGTTTTACGCTTACTGATGTGCGTACCGTCTTTGTTGGTGAATTCCTAGAAGGCATCGTTTTACACCCTGAATATTTTAGCGATGCTAATATAAAAAATCTTAATAATGGTTGGGCCATTGTGAATGATGTTGTATTCGGGATAAATTTACCTCAATATGATGTTAATGGATTAAGAGGGAAGCCTGTACTTCATCATCACATCGGAGGAGGTGGCCAAGCAATGGCTATTAGTTTCAGACGCATATCGTGGTTTAGTTGATTTGAATCGAAGTTGGGAAGGGATGCTCAAAAATTCTAATATGGATCATGAACTTCGACAACTTTACACATCTAAGTTGAATGAGGTAAACGCTACGATAAAAAAATTGAAGAGATGTTTGCCTCCAATGGCGGAGTGTATCCACCTAAATAGTGATTGGAGTAATGTATATGATTAATAGAAAAATAATATTAAAAGAGTTTTTGACTAATGAAGAATATGAAGGTGTAATACAAAATGCAACTCAGTATTCCGATATGTCACTACCTGTATGGCACTTGAAAATTACCAATAAGTGTCTGCGTGAGTTAGCAAACTTTGATTTGATTCGTTGTATTAGACAAGATGTTTTTAAAGATTTGGCAACATTTGAAATTATTGAAAGGATTGATGGACAGAACACACCTTTCTATGCTGATATTGATTCAATCGAATTGATGGAAAAATTGTCATCTATTAGTTCGGAAGCGCTCTCAGCATATAAGAGTAAATTAGATAGAATGATTGAAAATGTTGAAAAAAACAACTTAATAGATTTAGCAGATGTTTGGATGTTCGATGAACAGAAGGAAACGTATCAAGGTTATATCGACATAATAAAAAATAAAATTAAATGATATTTTGGTGATATCCAGTGACGAATGAATCCATTATTCAATCTGTGACATATATAACCCATGTAATACCCGTATAAAGATTTCGTCATTTCATTTATACGGACATTAAGTCCTGAATTCTATAACCTAAATAACGATATTCCGTTACATTAAACAGGTCGATTATGGTCAGATACCACCATGATTGACCTGTTTTTTGTTATCTTCGCTTGCTTGCATTTTTTCAAAATGAATCGCAACAATGGTAGTTATGATGGAAGTAAAAAACTGATGTCGCCGACTTTGATGTGAAAACAGCTACAAATAAACAAAAAGGTAATTATGGTGAAATCATATCATCTGATAATCTGGTAAACAATCAAAGCTTAAAAGATGCTGAATATGACCTGAAGCCAATAGGCAGGGGTGCACCATCAAGCATAGATGATAAGATAGTACATGGGATTGACGGATTATATGAAAATGCAAATGTGAAATCACCTATCAAATATGTAATTGATGAAGCGAAGTTTGGTAGTTCTCAACTGTGAAAAACAGCTAAAGATGGACCGCAAATGTCAGATGATTGGTTGACTGGTGAAAAAACTAAAAGAAGTAGAATATTGAAAGCGGTTGACGGAGATGAAAAATTAGCGAAAAAGATTAGGTCGGCATTGGAAAAGGGGCAAGTAGAAAGAGTACTATCAAAAGTTGATAGTAATGGGAATGTAAAAACATATAAGCTAGATACCAAGGGGAACATAATTGGAGACTGGCCTTAATTCTGAGGAGGGAATAAATGTAATGAGAGATCATCTATGCATCGAAGAAAAATGTAGAAAAGGAATTGAATACCATAAAGAGTTTATTGAAGAAAATAGAGAGGAAATTAAAAGTTTGGAAGAAGATATTGAAAATGGAATTCAAAGATATCCTAAAGATAATCAAAGTATTATAGAAGGAACCTATCTTGCAAGTTTTAGATATGAGATGGAGGATATTAGGGCAAAGTATTCTTTGGGAGAAGACGTCAATACAATAGAAGAAGATTTTCATTATGCAATTGATAATTTAGAGCATATAGGGACTAGGGAAGTTGGATATTTAGATCTGCTTTGGATGGTTTCTTTAGGAATATTACTAGAAACGGATAAAAAGAATCTAGAACGATTAAGTAAGTTAGTTGTGAAGGAAAATATGAATGATTCCGTTATTGATTTTTTATTATGTGCTAGTGATATTGGTTGGACAAAAATCTCCAATGTTTATTTTGAAGAAAATCCATATGCCAAAACGAGAGAAATTATAGAACTTGCGCAAACGGATAAGAAAGCAGCATCTAAACGAATGCAAGCGTATATGGAGAAAGAATGGTTAAAAGGCCATTATGATTACGGATGGAAGAATGCGCATAAAGAACCGGGATATGTAGGTTTTTGGAGCTTTGAAACAGCCGCATTGGCGAAGATATTAGAGCTAGATGATGCAAGCCTTATCAATCATAATCGCTATCCGTACGATTTGGCACATTACAAGAATGCAATGAAATTCAAACCTATCTCCATGAGTAAATACAGCAATGAGGATGACATTGAAGAGGTGGAAGAAGGACAAGAAGGAATTGACAATAATCCTTCGTTGGAAAAGATGATTCCAATAAAATGGCACGCATTTGTTAATGAGTTGATCCATGATTATAAGATAATGGATGATCGTAGTTTTTACGAAAAATACAAACAATCAATAGGGTTAGGCCAAATCTGGTTCTTATTCGAAGAGTATGAAGAAGAAAATAAGCGAAAAAATCTTCTGGGTACTTTAATTGTTTTTGCAATGACAGAAAAAGAATTTATATTGCAATTGGATTATAAAGATGATTTGGAAGACTACTATCCAAGTATGAAAAATCATTGGAAGCATACCGATACAAAGTTGGTTCAATTTATGTTAGATAATGATCAGAGTTATTACGCATTGGTGCCGGTAGATGGAGCTATTGAAGAGGTATATGAAGTTATTATTAAAGATGTAAAGTAAGTTGAATGGAATGAATGATAAAATGGTGGTAGTTGGGAAATTCGACTGCCACTGTTTTTTTTGTAGGCCTAAAGCAAGGAATGGGCTTGCGCCAAATGTCCGTAGGTGGTTAAAAATATACAACAGATTAGTTTCAAGGGTGCCGCAATTTAAGTATTGGAGAGGTTTCTACAGTTTAGAAATATTCTTCTTGAAGGGCATGAGAATTTTAACGTTATTGAAATCGATGGTGTAGGGAATCCAGCAGGTTTTAATTCTTCTAATACAGAAATCACTACATTTAACTTTGATTTTGGTGAAAAAAATAATAGCAAGAAGTTTTGAAGAATATTTATAAAAGGTGATTCGAGAAGAATTGAATATACAATTTTAATCAAATTTAAACTTTGGATGATATGGATGATGCTTCACTGAAATTTCTAGATTACGAATGTTGTACCCCATAAACTTTGATCTGTATAGACGGAATATTCATCAGGACCTAGGAAGAGAAATTAGAACGGAATTGTTCCCAAAAGTGTACTTAAATCCTGGTGAATTATGGATAAAGGAACAAGAGCAGCTGATCGGTACGATGATTACTGCGGGCACATTCCGAAACCTTGAAGGAAAGAAAGTAGAGACTATTGGAGAAAACGTAGGGGAAAATGTAAAATATCATGCATATGAAAATAGTTTACTCATTAAAGAGTATGTTGAAGGCCAAACAGTTTTCTATGAAGTAGTGTCCAAGGTTGAATATAAAGAAAAGAGCGTTACAGTCGATAAACCGAAAGAGAATAAGGTGCTGGATACTTTTCAGTTTGTCTTGGATATTGCCGGGCTTGTACCTGTTGTAGGTGAATTAGCGGATGGCGCAAATGGTGTAATCTATGCGGCGAGAGGAGATGTAACGAATGCAGCCCTTTCATTTGGGGCGATGATACCCGTTGCTGGATGGGCAAGTACGGGTGGAAAATTCGCCGTAAAGGACAGGATTTATATCAAGTAAGAAATGTGGTAAGTACAGAGCACGTGATGTCCATCTATTCACCAATTTACCAAGATGTCGTCAGCAGCTCACTGGGCAAAACACAAAATCAACTAGATCTTTTATCTACTAATTATTACCGAACAGGTACAGATGCGTTTGCATTTAATATACCATCTGCAAAAATGGATATCCCTACAAGTGTCAAAAGTGGAGATGTTAAGGTTGAAGTAAAGAATGTGGATGTTGGGGCTAAGGGTACGGTTAATAATAGTAAGCCAGTCAGCGGAGCTAAATCAATTATCACACCTGAAATGAAGGAAAAAATCCTTTTGGGGCAGAGAAAGAACCCTAATAAAAATGAAATTATTGGGGGGCATTCATCAAACATTAATAATAGCCATTCTAACTATGCTACAGAAGCTATTAAAATCAACCCTGATGGTACAAAAGATATCAAATATATAACTCGATTTCCTGATGGGAATCTTTCGAAAATAAAAAATAGTACAATATTCCCTGGGGGTTGGAGTGATATTAAAATCTTAGATAGTATAACTGATATTGGTAATTCTCCTCCAATAAGTATTAGAGGTAGAGATGGAGCAACTTTCCATAGGGGGATTGTTGATGGTGTAGAAATTGATGTTATTAAAATAGGTGATACGGTAGTTAGCGGCTACCCAACAGGACAAATTAATGCTCCATTACCAGGTGGTTTTAGTAAATAGAGGAGGAAAGTGAATGTACGAAAAAGTAGATGCAGTATTATCTGAAAATAGCGCAGATAATTATTTTTATGACGATGAATTTATGTATGTGCAAGAATTGATGGGTGAGTTTACTAATATTGATTGGGAGAATTTAATTCGAGGATTAAAAGATAAAGATGATAAATATAAAATTAGATTAGCCTACTGTATAGATGAAAATAACGGAGTATATGGATTTAATTTATTATTAGATTTACTTAATGAGAGTGATGAAGTGGCTGAATATGCAATAGATTCTTTACGTTCTTTTGATGGTGAAGAGTATAAAAAAATAATTGCTTCTAATAAGCAAATAAAGGACAAAGTAGAGAAATTACTAAAAAATGCTAGTTTACCTATTGAAAGGATTTTAGAAGCATTTTTACAACAAAACAAATTATAAAAATTCTCGAATATTATTAAACTCAAAAAATGTACAAAATCACTTGATTTCCTAAAAGTTTGGAGTGGGGTGAATTGATAGAGTGAATTTATGGTGAAATGTCTCAAATCTTGTGAAAGCTAAAAAGTCAAAGTATTGTTTTATTGTGAGGGGAAGTCCCGACTAGACTAGCTATAACAGCGGTATCATGGATCATGTGAGCGAAATTGTCAGACTGCCTCACTTAGATGATAGTGATGTGCAGGAGGGAGTCCTTCGTTCTAAGCGAAAACGTACGGATACCATTTCGCAGCTTTACGAATTTGATGCAACGCAGACTTACGCGCTAGCTCCTATTGAACAAGACTTGTAGACGATGAACGCGTGGCTGACGGATATGGAGGGACTGTTTCAAGCAGGCGTCAGTGCCATAAACTTCGTGCCAAGTCAATGGAATGTACAGACGTTTCGAAGTGGCCTTCGAACGGAAATGTTCCCAAAAGTGTACTTAAATCCTGGTGATTTATGGATAAAGGAACAAGAGCAGCTGATCGGTACGATGATTACTGCGGGTACATTCCGAAACCTGGAAGGAAAGAAAGTACAGACTATTGGAGAAAACGTAGGAGAAGATATAAAATATCATGCGTATGAAAATGGTTTACTCATTAAAGAGTATAGGGTAGGCCAGACAGTTTACTATGAAGTGGTGTCCAAAGTTGAATATAAGGACGTAGAAATCGACAAACCGAAAGAAAATAAGGTACTCGATACTGTTCAGTTTGTCTTAGACATTGCCGGGCTTGTCCACGTTGTTGGGGAAGTAGCGGATGGCGCAAACGGAATCATCTATTCAGTCCGAGGAGATGTAACGAATGCGGCCCTTTCATTTGGGGCGATGATACCCGTTGCTGGCTGGGCAAGTACGGGTGGGAAATTCGCCGTAAAAGGACAGAATTTATATCAAGTAAGAAATGTGGTAAGTACAGAGAACGTGACGTCCATCTATTCACCAATTTACCAGGATGTCGTCGGCAGCTCACTGGGCAAAACACAAAATCAACTAGATCTTTTATCTACTAATTATTACCGAACGGGTACAGATGCCTTTGCATTTAATATGCCATCTGCAAAAATGGATATTTCTACGAGTGTAAAAAGTGGAAATATCGATGTTGGGGCTAAGAGTACGGGTGAAGGTGTCGAACACGTGGGTAAGTTAAAAGGAAAAGAAGTATTATTAAAGGATGTTTTGGAAAGAGAAGTAACCTATACTAAGCGTGATCGAGAAGAGTTCAAGCAACTAAGAAATAAATTCAATAGTTCTGTGAGAAAAAATTATCTACTAGATTTGGCTAGTGATAAGAAAAAAATAGAACAACTATTTGATGCAGGTTTAACGGAAGCAGATATTAAAAATTTGAAGAATGGATTGGTTCCAGATGGATATCAGGTTCACCATAAACTACCTTTAGACGATGGAGGAACAAATGACTTCAAAAATTTAATCTTAATTAAAAATGACCCATATCATAAAGTTCTTACCAATTCACAAAAAAGTTTAACAAAAGGCATGAAAGTTGGAGACTCAATTGATATTAAATGGCCAATCCCAGAAGGATTTATATATCCAACAACTAAATAATAGGGGTGAGAATATGGATTTAGATTTATTGGATGACATTGAAAAAATTAAAAATCGAGATGGGAAATCAATTATGTTACCTGCAAGTGATAAAGACATTCAAGCGATAAAAGAGTGGACTTCAAGAAATATACGTGAAAATCTATGGATAAGTGAATACGAAAATTTATTGAAAAAGGTAAATGGGTTAGAGTTTAATGGACTAGTTATATACAATGCGCAATTTGATGATGGGAATAATAGTTTTATTGCAGCAAATGAAATATGGCGAGATAATGAATGGGATAGTAATTATTTGTTTTTTGGGGATTCAAGTATTTCTTGGTATTGCCTGGATACAGACAATTATGTATTCCTTGAACTCGATAAGCCAAGCGGGGATATAGTAGGGGAATATAACAGTTTTGAAGAAATGATTAATGAAGCATTGCAGAACGTATTGTAAAATATTAAAGATATTATTTAACGGAAATAGGGTTATATTGCCGTATTTATCATCCATGCGATTTGCACAGAATAGTTTTTACATGGCTAGAAAGCAGTCATGTAAAGCAAGTGTGTTAATTGTCCATGAAAATCCAATATAATACAAAAAATATCTTATTCTCGAATTTGATTCAAAAATTTGTATTTCCGGAAGAGCTTAATTTATTGATAGAAGCGGTTAGCTACGAGGATACAGCAGGCAAGTTGGATGTCATGACATTGATCGAATACTTCATTACTGCAGTGACATGTGAATGGAAAAGTTACCAGTATTGTGCGGATGTTAGACCAAGTGTTGGTCTACCTTCCATCAACTATTCGACATTATCTAAAAAACAGGATAACTCAATTTTGAATCGATAAAAAACCTGTTTGACCTTATGGTGTCAAAATGTAATCGAGAGACTCGCCGAGCCATCAAGATACCAAATAAACTTTTAATCGTCGATTCTAACACCATTACAGTAGGAAAATCCCGTCTTCCATCGCAAACGGTTGCACGATGAGCCCCCGATTGATTGGAAATCAGGGATGGTTGTTATTTTAAAAGAGTATTGTACTTTTTACAGGATAAGTCTTTTTACATCTATATGATTTTGGATAATCAACACGCTTGAATTGCTATATTACTTCCTTAACACAAGCGTAATTATTAGAACCTTAGAGAAAATTAGACATTCTCTGAGGTTTTATTAATTTTGGATAATGGGATGTCGAATTTCTCTTCTATAAGGAGCTAGAACAGGGACTTCAGCTGATTGGTCATCTTACCGCCAGTTTGACGGAAGAGGCAATGGATAAGGTGAGTTACATTGTCAGACTCCCTCACTTAGATGATAGTGATGTGCAGGAGGGAGTTCTTCGTTCTAAGCGAAAACGTACGGATACCATTTCGCAGCTTTATGAATTTGATGCAACGCAGACTTACGCGCTAGCTCCTATTGAACAAGACTTGCAGACGATGAACGCGTGGCTGACGGATATGGAGGGACTGTTTCAAGCAGGAGTCAGTGCCATAAACTTTGTGCCAAGCCAATGGAATGTACAGACGTTTCGAAGTGGCCTTCGAACGGAACTGTTCCCAAAAGTGTACTTAAATCCTAATGACTTATGGATAAAGGAACAAGAGCAGCTGATCGGTACGATGATTACTGCGGGCACATTCCGAAACCTTGAAGGCAATAAAGTACAGACTATTGGAGAAAAAGGTAGTTCTAGACCGGATTTGTATCAGACGGGGCATAGCATTGAAGTGAAAAATTATAAAATTACTACTTCAAGCGGTAGGAGCAGATTAGTTAGTAACGTGTCAAAACAGGTAGAAAAAAGATTAAGTGATTTGCCTAATGGTACAAAACAGTCTGTAATAATTGATATTAGAGGACAAAATATATCAGATGAAATACTAGAAGAATTGTATGAAAAGATTATGAATAAAACAAATGGTAAAGTAGATATAAGATTTAAAACAAATTGATTGAGGTGGGAAGGATGGCTGTTGGATTTAAGGTGAAATATTACTGGTATCAAGTCGGGCATCGTGATTTCTTACACTCTTTTTTCTCTACAATAAGCTACCATTTAGAACGAAATGGATGGGGAACTGATTATCCTTTTTTATTAAATGAACTTTATAATGGGAAACTTGAGAATAAGAATACTGATAGCGCTATTAACGAATTAGAAGCAATTAAAAAGGAATTACAGAAATTTAGTCCATCACAAGTAGTATGGGATATTGAAGACTTATCTAAAAGACCGCCTTGGGGTGATAATATTAGTAAGGATATAACAACCTTATCTAATTATTTTATAACAAGTGAGGGTGAGGGCTTAATAGATATGTTAATGAAAGCATTAGAGAAGGGACAAAAAACTAATTCAGATGTTTATATAGAGAGCATATAAATAATATTCCTCCATTGATGACCTTGAAATTATATCAAGGTCATTTTTTATGGTTTAAGGGGTGTCGAATTAACCGCTTATAAATAATTGAATAGTGATAACTCTTGTAATCCCTTTATGATGTATCCAGGCATCATCAAGATGGGAGAACGATGATTCTAGTAGATAAAGATATTCATAGACAATTTACTCATACAGGAGGAATATCAACAGTTAATGGGGAAAAATAAGGGAGGATATAAAAATGTCCAAAATTGAAGGTTCTCACAAGAAACATACTAAAGAAGGAATTAAACAGTTTGAAATAGATACTGGTGTGAAATTAACAGAAAAATACACTGAGTTTTTACTTAAATGGAATGGTGGATACCCGAAGGAAAGTATATTTATTATTTCTGATAAAATGGGAGAAAGTGTTTTGAATGTATTTAATGGTATAGGTGAAATGTACGATAATCTAGAGAAAGTTATAGATATATATGAATATAGACTTGCTAAAGGCTTTATACCAATAGCAGATGATCCAGCAGGCAATGTTATATGCTTAGGTACGGAGGAACCTTTTTACGAGAAGATTTATTTTTGGGACCATGAACAGGAACCGGAAAACCCAGATGATATGAGTAATATACATTTTTGAGAAAATGGTATTAGTGAATTCTTAGATAACTTTTAACAATGAAGAACAGTTTACAGAAAGCACTTGATTGTTTAATAGGCAACAAGTGCTTTTTGGCGAGAAATTTATGCATTTGGACAACATAAAAAATGCTGATGAAACTCATAAATCATGATGTTATGTTTTACTATACGGTTTGTGAGAGAAATACGATAAACGGGCAAGATGCCATTTTACATAATAGAGGGACTTATATTGTAGGCCAAACAGTTTACTATGAAGTTGTTTCAAAAGTAAATGTAAAGGTGCCACAGTCACTCACACAATTGCATCTGCCGTGCCAAGCATGACGTCTTGAAATGATGGTGTGCGTCCTCCGGTTAATGATTGATGGTATTCACCAGCCATCGCAATGAGGAAGGTAATGATAGCAGCCGTCCATGTACGAAAGCTATGCTTCGGAAATTCGAAGTAAACCACTTATGCGACCAAGCCGAACGTGAAGAAATGCGTGCCTTTTCTGAGCAAGAATTCTACAAAGTAGAATAGCCCGGCTCATCAACAGAAACGGTGATGCCCCAATAAGGGATTTCCAGTTTGGAAAGTACGGATTCCAGCAGTTATCCTGGCAACCAGTGTTCAGGATCTGGAATGATGGATTATTGCTCATACGTCTGCCCGGATGACACAAATAACACAGCAAGCAGGATTAAACGTAAAATGATTTTTTTATATGAAAACAGTAGCATATGGACAGGCTCGCTGTCATCTATACAGGCATTCACAGTTTCTGAATCAATTTATCGAATAATCAAAGTATGGTAGAATGAGTATCGGCGAGATGGTTTGTGAGAAACAAAAAATACGTTCGAGGTGTTTCTAGATGGAGACGATAATGGAATTGCGAGCGATTACTAAACGATATAATGGAAAAGAAGTTATCGGAAAAGCATCATTCTCTATTCGGACAAATCAAATTGTAGCGCTGATTGGGAAGAATGGTTCAGGGAAGAGTACGCTGTTGAAAATGATTGCTGGTTTAGAAAAACCAGACGATGGGGAAATTCACAAACCCATACAATCATTGAAAATCGGCTACGTACCAGAGATTCCACCTGTCGATATATTGTTTACGCCAGAAGAATATTTGATGCATATGGGCAGAATTAGGGGAATCGGGAAGCAACAACTACACCAGAGGATAGATAGTTTACTAGAGTCCTTTCATTTGCAAGATGTTCGAAAAACAAGGATTATCGATTTTTCTAAGGGAATGAAACAGAAGGTTACAATTATGCAGGCCATGCTTGAAAAGCCGAATCTTTTAATATTGGATGAGCCTTTGTCTGGGCTTGATCCTAAAGCACAAGCTGATTTAGAAGCCATTCTGTTGCAGTTGAAGGAAAGAGGGCTAGGGGTTATATTAACTTGCCATGAAACAAGGTTGTTGGAAAATTTAGTGGATAGAGCGCTACTGATTAAAAATCAACAAGTCATTCAAATGGATGCCCTGCATAAATCGGATGTCCACAAGGACCGATTTATTTTTGAAATTTGTATAGACAAATCGTTAGAAGCAATACTTCCCTTTATTGAAATTCAACGAGAGAGTAGCTTGAATACGAAGGTTAATGAGGTAGAGGCGATTGTGAATCGGGAATATACAAACCAAGTTTTAGTGGAACTACTTAAAAAGGATGCCTCTATTAGACTAGTCGCTCCTATATACGGCGTTAAAGGAGAGTTTCAGCACTACTTCTAAATGAAAGGGGTAGAAAATGAAAGGCTTGTTACATTATCAGTTTATCAATTATGTAAGATCATATAGATATGTGCCACCACTTTCACTCTATGTCATATCTCTCATTGTGAACTATACCTATACACCAAATCCCATATTGGATAGTTACGCGTTGACATCCCTATATCTCTTTTTTGTCATGGGATGGTTTACGGTGACGTTATTTCATGCTGAAGATGAAGGTCAAAAACAGCTAACATTACTGCATGCTAGAAATTCGAGGGTTTATTACATGGCCCTTTTTGTGATAGTTGCGCTTATTGGTTTTGTCCTGAGTTTTGTATCAGTTGTTTATCCAATCATTATTGATGCATTTGGTGCGAAGACTCGTTTGATTCATATTGTGCTTGGTTTTTTGTCTCATTTTGGTTTAGTTATTCTAGCGATTACGTTATCAGCTATTTTTACGAGGGATCTTGTGAATAACAGGCAAAATACATGGTGGGGTGTTTTGAGTATACTCCTCATTTCTGTAGTGATTGTCTCTATAAAAAGTATTATTCTACAAGTGCCAGGGATTATTTGGCTACTTCCGCCTGTACATCTTTTGTTTGAGATGATGAGTTCCGAAGATGGCATAGAAACGATACCTGTCACATTTTATTTGAAGTTTGGTTGGGTTTTTTTATACGGGTTTTTATGTATGGAGTTATTCATTTTTCTTATGAAGCGTAGGCGAAGTCTCTGAGCGAGGTATTTTATATTATGGAAATAACATCAGTCAATTTATGTGAATTCGATAACCTAACCTTTGAGTGATTAAATTAAGGTGATATGAAGTGAAGCATATTTCACTGGGGGTATGATGAAAAATGAAGCCTTCTCGAAAGAACAATCTGTTCATTCTGGATTCTTTTCGAGAAGGTTTTTTGTATGTTACTCTTATTGAGTATAATCATAAACATGTTTTACCATATAGAAACCGGTAACAGTTACCTTATATCACTTGAAGCTCATTTTTAATTTGTTCGAGTGAAGCCCCATTTTCAGTGGCCGTGTGCATAAACTCAATGATACTAACAAATTAATGTAAAGGTGCCAGTCACTCACACAATTATATAATGATAAATTAATCCCTCATCACGTAGGTGGGGGTGGTCAAGCAGTTGCAGTGCCTTCAAAGTTACATCCAGGAACAGGTGATATTCATAATGCCGAAAAAGCTGCGGGTGTTTGGGGAAATGATAGTGAGTACGCTGAATTGTTTGGAAAGTTTTTAAATAAGTGAAGGGTGATAACTTTGTCAATAAAAGAAGCAATGCGAATATACTTTCAGATGAGGAAAGAGGTAGCTGCTGACGGTTTAGATTTTTTATTTAAAACACCAATTAGTAGCGATGATAACCTAATAATTTATGAAGGTGAAGTTGATGAGGATGAATATATCTCATGGAAACCTGTAGAAATGACTGTTACACAAGATTTTACAAGATTAGAAGATGAATATGATATAAGTTTGCATAAATCAATTGTTGATTATTTTAACTCATATTGGTTTGCAGACTTAGATGGATTTTTTAAGGAACACTATATTACATTAGAGTCCGTCCTACCTAATACTGAGATAAGTACTTTCCGAGAGTCATTGAAAGGATATAAAAAAAATCACGGTGATAGTTTAGAGAGGATACCTATTGGAATTGAGGGAAATGGTTTGTTGGTGGTTATTGAAAACAATAGTGGAATAATTCAATTGGAAGACTTCGGAAGAGGTACATTTGAGTATATTGCTGAGAATATTCAAGAATTAATAGGGAATTTAAGGTTAACAAGATAACATCCTATTCATTCCACCAAGGATGAATAGAATGTTATGGATAAAAAGCAAACTTTTAAGGAAGTAGTTGAACTAGTAATTTTAATAGTCCTTATACTAGTTTTACAAATAACAAAAATGTGATTGGAAATTATGGAGAAAATGCAATTGAACTGGATATATCAGCCCTAGGAAGAGATATACAGTCTGGAAAGGTACAAGATGTTGTTATACTTTCTCCAAAAAAAATTCAAAAGTTAATTGAAAGAGATCGTGTTTCTTCTGATTATTGGAAGAATAGAGCGATTAACTGGACTAAAAGGGATAATGAGTATTTGATCAAAGGGGAAGTTGCTAGCCAATATATTAAGGTTTCCACCAAGGAGTGAGAGTTTTGAAACTATACTTTTTAAATGAGTTTTTAGGAGATATACGCAATATTAGTGTTGAAGGAATGTGGATAAATGCTGAGATTATCCCCACGGAAAATATAGACAAATTCAACGATTTTTTTGCAGCGGTTGTTGATGAGGAAAATGATTTTAATGAAACTAACTATAACGAAGAATGGTTAGATGATAGCAATTGGCACATTAGTGATAATGAAAGCAAGAAAAAGGGTATATACATACCTGCCGTTTATCCTGATAGGGAAATTAACTGGAGGTGGAGATGATTTATAGATAGACAGCATGAATTATATTTAGAAATTATAAAAACCTTGAGTGGCTATACGCTTTTTTCAAGGTTTTCTTTTTTTTTGTTGGTTAGCTTCAGACGTTGAATTTAATGTTAGCGACCAAATGTATATTCGAATTTAGGGATCATCAGGATGCATAGAAATGAATGAAGCTTATGAAGTGCAGAAATATCTCCCGAAATCGCTTGCAATTGTTGATTGTTGTAAAGGAGCATAGTCACTCATTCATTACAACAACAAATTGATAATCTAAATAGGTCAGACAAATAATATTTCAAACAAATAGGAGCGAAATGATTATGGAAAAGAAACTCGAATATCTTGAAAAATACATTATGGCAAAAGACGGGTATGTACGTCTTATCCTGGATGATGAAATTAAGAATATTGATTCACTACCCGAGGTTTGGTATGAAATCTTTAGGGAGAACGATGTTAAAAAGAGAATCAAATCACTTTTAGGAGTCTGGACTGAGTATCTAAACATGGAGTTGAGAAATGTTATATCGTATTTAGGTGAATACTTGGAAAATGTGGAGTTGATGAAAATAAATAGAAGGCACTCCATTCTATACACCATTAGAAATCGGCAAGGGAAAGTACTTTATTATGAAGGAAGAAGCCCTCAAGCGTATTTTGAAAATGAACAACTTGAAGAGTCTTGGGATGAAATACCTGCTAAGATTCGGCTGTTTTACGAGAATATTCATGATGGTTTTTACTATTATGCTAGTGGGGCTATGGGTTTATTACCTTTAGAAGATGTTGCTTACTTGGGTGATGATGATTTTGATTGGAGCATTATAGATGACTTGGAGGAGTCGTTAAGGATTGACTTGGATACATCTTTCGGTTTTTTTGGTAATGGTATGGGAACTTATGTTGCTGTTGATTACGAAAATTGTGATAAAGATAATGCGACTTTATGGTCGGCGAAAGATCAACCTGAATACAACATCAATTTTTGGAACACTGTGGATGAATGGACTGTTATCGGCTTTGAAGCGTGACTTAGGTAGCGAGTGAAAATACTTATATCGGGAATAAATCCCGTATAGTGAGACAAAATAAAACACTTACATTTCAAAATTCGGATATAGATTTACACCGAATGAATTTGTAGGTGTTTTTTCTAAACTACTCATGTTGCTGTTGCAGAAGTACAGAGAATGTGACGTCCATCTATTCACCAATTTACCAAGATGTCGTCAGCAGCTCACTGGGCAAAACACAAAATCAACTAGATCTTTTGTCTACTAATTATTACCGAACAGGTACAGATGCCTTTGCATTTAACATGCCATACGCAAAAATGGATATCCCTACGAATATTAGAAGTGGAAATATCGATGTTGGGGCTAAGAGTACGGGTAAAGAAACTTATCGACATCTAAAGGACTATGAAGAATAATAAATATTTTACTCGGAGTGTAGAGTATAATGCAGGTAGTGTTGCAACGTTGCATCATTCACAACAAAAAGGTGTTGGGCCATTATTATGAAGCTTCAACTAGGTACCATAATATCAGTAATGCTAAAAGAGCTCCACTACATCCTTATAAAGGAAAGTTAAACCCATTTTATCCAATGGATGAGACAACTAGAGGAGCATTTCAAAAAGTAGATTCTATTAATTATTGGAAGATACGAGGAGAAGAAGCTTTAGGAGGAAAATAATAATATGAGTATTTTGCCTGAGGGACTAGATGCAGTTCTAGGAGAAGAAATATATAAACGTGAAGATAGCAATCTAGTACAGGATGCTTTAATAAGGCTAGGTGTAAACGTATCAGATTCTTTCCAAGAATTTTATATCCAGTATGCAGGATCTTTTTGGGAAGAGCATGTACCCTTTGAATTACTAGATATAGTAGATGAAGAAAATAATATTGAATCATACACACTCATTTCTAGAAAAGAACATGGTTTTCCGAAGCAGTATCTGGTTTTAAGTGAAATGTCAGCAAATGCTGTATTAGTGCTGAATACTGTAACAGATAAAGTTTATATAGTTAATTTTGAGGGGGGAGATGAACTACTTTTAAAAGGAGAGCTAAAGGAAACTTGGTTATCGTTTTTTGATTTCTTGAAGGCGTATTTTAATTGTTAATTATGGACCAATAAAAGATAATTCATAGATACTTAAACTTAAAACCTTGATTGGTAATATGCCTTTCAAGATTTTTTGACTTTAAGAACTTTATGGTTGAAAAAATTTACTTTTGAATCGTATGAAAGTTAATGGATGGAAAGGGGAGCCGATTGATGTAGTAAGTATGCCAGATGGAAATTTCACTACTATTGATAATACCAGAGTTGCTGCAGCCAGAAAAGCTGGTATAGAAGTTACAGCAACTGTTATAAATTATAATGATCCATTGCCGGCAGATATGCTTGATAGAATTACTACTAAAAAAGGGGTTCCAACTACTTGGGGAGACGCATTGGAATTCAGAAACAAAAAGCTGGATTTAGAAATAATAACCCAATGGGATCATTTGAACTAGAAAAAATGAAATAGAGAGTGAGTTGCATTTATTATGAACGAGTACTTTGTTGATTCGGAAATATATGAATACCCGGATTCTTATCGAAAAATAGTTGGATTAAATCTACTCGATTTTGATATATGGTATTTGATGGAGTCAGAACAAGCAACTAGAAGATATTTTGATTTAAAGAAGCGTTATCCTAATAGAAGACTGGTTCCCTTCGCTCGAAGAGATGATAATGATGATATCGCTTGCTTTGAAATTGGCAAGGGAAGCCGGGTACAAATAATCCATGATTTTACATCGGAAGGTTTTGAACAAAGAAAAGAATTTAAGGATTTTTGGGAGTGGGTAGCATTTATTATAGGAGAAATGATAGAGTGCAATCGGGAAGAGGAAGTAGAGTGAGAAAAGATATTTATCAAAAGCTAAGTAAAGAAATATCTTATTCACTTCGTCACGTACCATGGGAGTACGAATTGGAGTTAGATGATGAAGGATGGGTATCTGTTGATCAATAGAATGTAAAGGTGCCAGTCAGTCACGCAATTTTTCAAGGTTTTCTTTTTTGGGTGGGCTACTTAGACCTAGTGGCGAATGAACCACTGTCTATTTACAGAATAGAGATAACGCTTTTAATCTTTATATGGTGGGTAACAAATGCTTTAGTACGCACAACTTCTTTTTGTAAAGGTGTCACTCACACAATTAACCCGAAGTTCAAATTCATTGAATTTGAAACACTTCAGAAAAAGCACTGTTACCCGCAAGTTTTAAATACACAAACCGCATGGTACAGTAGAAATTGTAATGTGAATTAAGGGAGATAGATCATGGACAGTAAAAATAAGAAAATAGTGATTCTCGAGGCTGCGTCTAAAATTGTCGCGGAGAAGGGAATCTTTTCGTTAACGTTGGAAGCCATCGCGAAGGAGGCAGGCATTAGTAAAGGCGGTCTGCTTTATCATTACCAATCCAAAGAACAATTGGTAGAGAAAATGGTGGAGCATTTGGCCGTTAATTATCGCGAAAAAATTGCGACCAATGCAGAAGCAGATCTTGAAGAGAAAGGGAAATGGACACGTGCATATCTAGATGTCACGTTTAAGCAACCGCATCAACAAGCAGACATGCATGCGAGTTTACTTGCAGCAAAAGCCGTCAATCCACAGTTATTGGATCCAATCCATACCGCTTATGCCGAATGGCAACAGGCAATTGAAAATGATGGCCTTGACCCTATCCATGCAACAATCATTCGTCTAGCGACGGATGGTATTTGGTTGGCAGACCTTTTCGGGATTGACCCTATCGATCCAGATTCGAAGGAAAAAATCTATGAAACACTACGAGAATGGACGAAAGAATACTCTGTATAAACTGATAATAACCGTTATCTGCCACAGGTAAGGTTGAAAGTACACGCTCCCCCATGTATAGTGGGTATTACAAACCGTCCAGGCGGTATAGTAATAAAGTGGAATGGGGGAGATTCATATGAAGAATAAGATTTTAGTAACGGCAGCTGTGACAGGTGCTGGGGATACAACAGGGATCAATGAATATGTACCTGTCACACCAAAAGAAATCGCGGAAGCTGCCATTGAATCGGCAAAAGCTGGTGCAACAGTGGCGCATATTCATGCCCGTGATCCAAAAACAGGCGGCATTAGTCATGATATTGAACATTATCGTGAAATTGTAGACCGTATTCGTGACTCGGAAACAGATGTCATCATCAATATTACAGCAGGTGGCGGCGGAGACTTTATCCCAAGTTTAGAAACACCTGCGGCGGGTGGAAATGGCACCTTTATTCAAACGCCAACAGAACGCCATAATCCAGTAGGCACATTGCTGCCTGAAATGTGTACGCTGGATTGTGGCAGTCTGAATTTTGGGGATATGATTTATCATAGTCCAACAGAATGGTTGAGAGAGCATGCCAAGCTCATTCAGCAAAGTGGCGTCAAGCCGGAGTTAGAGTGCTTTGACACGGGGCATCTTCGGTTTGCCAAACAGTTAGTCGCTGAAGGGCTCATTGATGGAGATCCAATGTTCCAGTTTTGTCTAGGGATTCCTTGGGGAGCAGAAGCCGATGTCGAAACATTGCTGTATTTTAAAAATCGTTTACCTGCGAATGCAAGCTGGTCGGCATTTGCCATCGGGCGCATGCAGTTGCCAATGGCGATGCAAACAGCCTTGCTAGGTGGCAATATCCGTGTAGGATTAGAGGATAATTTATATCTAACAAGAGGTGTTCCTGCACGTAACGAACAGTTGGTCGATAAAGCAGTTGGTATGCTTCATAGCAATGGACTTGAAGCGATGACACCGCAAGAAGCACGAGACTATTACGGGCTTATTAATACACGTACAAGGACGACACTATGATAGCAAATCCCAGATTAGCAGTAATCGGGACAGGTGTCATTGGCAATGGATGGATTGCGCGGTTTCTTGCGGCGGGCTATTCAGTCGTTGCTTTTGATCCGGCAGAAGGTGCGGAAATGCGAACGCGTGCGGCAGTGGAGCGCGCGTGGCCTGCATTGGAAAAACTGGGACTTGCATCTGATGCATCGATGGAACGTCTGACATTTGTGCCGACAATCGAGGAAGCGGTTAAAGATGCGGACTTAATTCAGGAAAATGTTCCTGAAAGGGAAGAGCTAAAGCGATCGGTATTAATGAGTATCGACCAATATGCAAAACCTGAAGCGATTATTGCGTCTAGTACATCTGGCATTATGCCGAGTACGTTGCAAGCAGGGCTTCAACTTCCGGAACGGCTTATTGTGGCGCATCCATTTAACCCGGTTTATATTTTGCCACTCGTTGAATTAGTTGGTGGCGTGGCAACAACGCCAGCGGTTATCGAACGGGCCGATGCATTTTATCAAGCTGTTGGTATGAAGCCATTGATTATTAAAAAAGAAATCGAAGGTCATGTCGCAGACCGATTAATGGAAGCATTGTGGCGTGAATCGTTGCACTTAGTCAATGATGGCATCGCAACAACGGAAGAAATCGATGCGGCGATTATTTATGGTGCAGGACTACGCTGGGCACAAATGGGGCCGTTTTTGACATTCCATCTGGCAGGCGGCGAACAAGGAATGCGCCATATGCTCGAACAGTTCGGCCCTGCGCTGAAGCTCCCATGGACGAAATTAGAAGCACCCGAACTGACGGAGGAATTAAAAGAAAAAGTTATCGAAGGCTGTGAACAGCAAGCTGGAGACAACACGGTAGCTGATTTAGAAGTCAAGCGCAATGAATTCTTAGTGAAATTATTGGATTTGGTTGAGGAATATTGGCCTGAAACGAGTACGAACAGCATCAAGTGAGGGGGATATGGTGATGGAACAGACAGCCTTTAATTATCAGACGGATGTAGCAGCGGACTGGGTCGACTATAACGGTCATATGAATGATGCGGCGTATGCGCTTGTGTTTAGCCATGCGGTAGATGCATTTATGGACTATATGGGCTTGCATGAAGCTGCACGCGAAGCGTTTTCCTATACCATTTTCACATTGGAAACGCATATCTGCTACTTGCTAGAAGCGCATAAAGGGGAGCAACTCGATGTAACTGTTCAACTAATCGATGCGGATGCCAAGCGATTACATGTATTTTTCATGATGAAGAATCGTGCGGGTGATCTGGTGGCGACGAGTGAACAAATGTTGATGGGCATCGATACGGCACAAGGAAAGTCCGCGCCATTTCCACCGGCAATTGCTGCATTTATTGCTAGCATCGCTGAGGCGGATCAACAGCTAGAAATGCCGAAACAGGTGGGGCGGAGTATTGGTATTCGACGGTGAGTCGACGTAGTCGGGAATGCCGAAGTAAGATTTTGATATTAGTGAACTGGATTCCAGGCCTTCGAATTGTGGCCGTACCTGGCACCACTTTCCGGTAGAATGCCACACACTCAGGCAAGAACCAGCACCTCAATTGTTAGCAATGTCCTAACAATTGAGGTGTTTTTGGTTCAAAGCGAATTTAGACGCTACTTCTTCGCTTCTATAACCTGAGTTTTCACGAATTTACGCGTCGTTGATGTGGGAATATAGGTTATAATTGAGCGGGCGGAAAGGAGCGGTGATCATATGTTATTTTTAACCTTTGTTGTTGTGCCTCTGTTAGGCGTTATTTGGTTTTTGAATCTGATCACTTTTTTAGAGAAATTGCACAACGGTAAGAACACACATAATCAAAAAATACTAGGAGGGGTTTGGACCTTCTTCTTTATTGCCGCATTCTTTTACTGTTTTATAGGGCTTACCGGTTATTAGTCGAATGAGTTCATCATTATATATTCAAACATCAACGGATGGTTTCCAACTTAGGAAGTCATCCGTTTTTTTATCTTCATTCAGTAGAAAACCCCCACCTCGACAGGTGTCGAGATGAATGCGGTTTTGTTTTACTGTTCAGTGGGTGTTCAAACACCGACTGAATGAAGATAAAGCCTCCGGCGGATGTCACAGATTTTTAGGGGGAGTTTTTCGAGAGAGCTCGAAAAAAATCTGGACGCAATTACGCCGGAGCGTAATTGATATAAAAAACATAGAAACTTCTTTTTGGGACAACCTTATAAGAAAGGGAAAGTCACATGAGGTGATATGGATGAAGATTGAAAGGTCAGCGGTATGGCAGGAAGGCTTGATCGAACGGTTGGAAAATCGTGTACCATGGGATAATTGGACATTATATAACATGAGTTATGAGACGGCTAAATCGAACTTAATTACCGATTTTCATGGGCTTCTATCGCCTCCCTATTTACCTAATCTCAAGCCGCTTGCTCATCAATTAAGCGTGGCAGAAACGGTCATTGAAAGGATGAATGGCAAGGCGATTTTGGCGGATGAAGTAGGACTTGGGAAAACGATTGAGGCGGGTTTGATTTTGAAGGAATATCTCATTAGAGGGCTTGTGAAAAAAGCGCTCATTTTGGTGCCGGCTTCACTTGTCAATCAATGGGTTGAGGAATTGCATTACAAATTTCACATTCCCGCAATTCAGTATAAAAAAAATTACGATTTAAACTACTGTGACGTTGTCGTTATGAGTATTGATATGGCGAAAAGAAGCCCGCATAGAGAAAGTATTTATGCGCAAGCATTTGATTTAATCATTATTGATGAAGCGCATAAATTAAAGAATCATAAAACGAAAAGTTATGAATTTGTTCAGCATTTAAAGAAAAAGTTTTGTTTATTGTTAACGGCTACGCCAATTCAAAATGATGTGTTTGAACTCTTTTATTTGATTTCATTATTAA
The DNA here is from genome assembly GCF_038622445.1 of Sporosarcina sp. FSL K6-1522. Classification (GTDB taxonomy): domain Bacteria; phylum Bacillota; class Bacilli; order Bacillales_A; family Planococcaceae; genus Sporosarcina. Next base: position 3,566,780 of record NZ_CP152019.1, on the reverse strand, counting down.
AACCGGGGCATCTTGGTAATTATGAGACGTTTCAAGCAGCCTTTTCCGCACAGAAACACGATGTCGAACACGAAGAGTTTTTACGAGAATTGGTCAATCAAGTGATGGTGCGCAATCGTAGGCAGGATACGGGCATTGACTGGACGAATCGCCATGTTCAAACGATTCCACTCGATTTTTCACCAGCGGAAAAAGAAGTCTACGGGCTGCTGTCACAATTGAAAGAAGTCTCGCCTATTTTTGCCAATGCCTTCTCGGTGTTAACGCTTCAAAGGGAAATGTGTAGCAGTAAGGAGGCTGTCTATGAGACCTTAACAAAAATGCAGCAAAAGTCTCTGGAGCCCGGTGCCGTTACGCATATTGAAGGCATACTGGAAAAATTACGCGTACTGGAACGAAATGCTAAAGCGGAAAAGGCTTATGAGCTTATTATGCAGGCCAATGATAAAGTTATCCTCTTTACCGAATACCGAGCGAGCCAAAGCTATTTACAGGAGTATTTATATTCCAAAGGCATTTCGAGCGTCTTGTTTAACGGGAAATTTAGCAAAAACAAACGGGAGTGGATGAAGCAGCTTTTTAAAGAACAAGCACAGGTGCTCATTGCGACGGAGTCCGGAAGTGAAGGGATTAACTTACAATTTAGTCACCATGTCATTAACTACGATTTACCTTGGAATCCGATGAAGTTAGAGCAACGCATTGGACGGGTTCACCGTTTGGGGCAAGAGCAGGACGTGCATATTTACAATTTGGCCGTTCAGCATACTGTGGAGGATCATATATTAGATTTACTTTATGCGAAAATTGGTGTTTTTGAAAAAGTCGTCGGCGAGTTGGATGACATTTTATCTTCATTCAGCGGAAAACTCCCACCTCCACGGGTGGCGAGATGAATGCGGTTTTGTTTCCTGTTCAGTAGGTGTTCAAACACTAGCTGAACGAAGAATAGAAGGCAACCTAAGTCCGCCGCGTCCTGCGGCGATGGTTGCATGACCAACATCCTGTTGGCCTGCGGATGTCACAGATTTTTAGAGGAGCTTTTCGAGCCAGCTCGAAAAAAATCTGGACGCAATTACGCTGAGGCGTAATTGAATGTATGTGCTGTCAAACAGTCTATGTAAAGGAGAATGTGCATGTATCCCCAACAAATTCATCAGTATGTCCAGCAATTTTTTAAGGAAACAAATTGCCCAATCGTCTATGCCGATGATCAGGTCATCCAAGTGCAATTAACGATTGATATGGATAAAAAAATCATGAATCGCCCGTTTTATTGGAAATATATTGAAAGTACCGATGCGGAGCCGAATCCCGCTCTATTGACGTTGGTGACCAATACGAATCAACTTGCGAATAATGTGCGGGGAGAAGTGCTGCACTTTGGTTCGCCCCGACTTAGCCAACTGTTTCAAGTCACGAGGGAGATGGGTTCTTTTGTACAAATGTATGAGCAAGTAGCGAACGACCGCGAACCGCAGCTGGTGTTAACACCATGGCTCGCTGTTAATTACAAAGTCGCCTATTGCAGTGATCAAACGAAGGAAATGCTGTATTCGTTAGGCATGAATTTAATGACGGGGCAGGTGGTTGATGGCTTTCATGAATCGTTACGTGTCTTGAAATTGGACTCAACCCCGCCGGAAAATGCCTATCCTTTGCCATATATTATAAAACCTCTTCATGCACTTAATCGACTCGATACGCAATTGGATAACTTTTTGTTGCATGAAGATCATACATGGGCGGAAGAAGCGAAGCAGCGCTGGCAAAAGGATTGCAGAGTGTTGGCCTATTTTTATGAAGGTGTAGAGAATAAACCGGAGTCCTATGCCATTGAGAAAGAAGCGTTGGATCAACAATATGCGGCAAGCATTCACGTAGATATTATCAATGGTGGGTTGTTTTATTTGAAGTAGAAGTGCTTGGACATTATAGAGGGAACGAGAGAGGTAACCTACGTAACAGTGGGTTGCCTTTATTTATTTGGTATACTTAGGGAAGTAGAGGGCGGACGTTTAATCGACAACTAACCAAGCCCTAGGAGCAAGGAGGAAAAAGTTTTGTACGATCCAACCATTTTTGAAAACTTAAAAGTCGCATTCGAAAACCATGTCTACGATCTCGATAACTTAGACCGGAAAATCGACATTATGAACAGACAGGATCGCATGGATTTTGCCGTACTCAATCGGGAATTCGCCATTCAGTTTGCACTCGTCAGTCAGCCAGATATCACAGCAGAGATTGTGCTAAAAGCCTCGGTGAAAGAGCTGGCAGAGGAAATTTTAGAAGTGGCTAGCGAGCAAATCGGCTGTGCATTATCCGTCCGCTTCACCAAAACGGTGCACAATGTCACCACGGAATGTCCGCAAATTGAGCAAGCCCTCAACGCCATTTGGGAAACAGCCATCCAGCTCACGCAAACATTGAGCTTTGTGCATGGACAAGTCCAGCCTAGTTATCAAAACGACATTGACATGCAGTTCAAGTCTACTATAAACGAAGAGCATATGGGCGATCTTGCAGACTTCCTAGATCATGTGTTGCAGTCGTTGGAAGTGCTGAATGCGATAGATAGGTAGGGGAATCAGCCCTCTCACTTTGAATAAAATAGGTAAATATTTGAATGTCTTACATCTGTTCGCTTATACTTGGTGAACGGATGTTTTTTATTTGTAAAATGTTGGGCGGTAAGCCTCTCACTACTAAACATAAAGAAGGTATGCATTGTGGATTTTATAACAGAAAAAGTACTATTAATCTTCCTTTTTTTATTCATCATCCATGCGGTAGAAACACTTGCTTATGCGGTGAGATTGTCGGGGGCGAGGGTCAGGCTCATTGCTTCAGCGCTGTCACTGTTTAATATAATGGTCATTGTTTCAAGATTAGCGAATATGATGCAACAACCCTTTACAGGCAGTCTAATCGATGCTGCACGGAAAGAGAATACGTTGGAATTTGTTGAAGGGCAATTTAGAGTGCTCATTGGTGCCTCCACTTTCGGTACCTTATTCGGTATTCTGTTACTTCCCACTTTTATCGCCTTATTTTCGCGGGCAATCATTCATTTAGCAGAAGAAAAAGGGTCAGTTCCCGCCCTGATGAAAAAAGGAATCACCTTAGCATACATAAAACGTGGAGTCAAACATTTTCATTTACCAAGATTCTCTTATTTGAAAGACATTGCGATTAAAGAGATTCCGATAAAGTTGTTACTGATCAACATGGTAATAACCGCCATTTATACCATTGGCGTATTATCCGCTTTATACGCCGCCTTGCTTGCACCAGAGCGAGCTTCAACTGCGATTATGGCTTCAGGTCTAGTAAATGGTATTGCTACGATTTTACTAGTGATTTTCGTTGACCCGAAAATCTCCGTCTTGGCAGATGATGTGGTCAATCAAAGAGGGAGCTACCTCACACTCAAAAGGATGTCCGTCATGATGATTACGTCAAGGTTACTAGGGACAATCCTTGCACAAGCGCTGTTTATCCCTGGGGCTTGGTATATTGCTTGGTTGACTAAATTTATTATGTAGGGGCTAGATTTTGATTCGAGACATGCAATAAATCAGCTAGAGTGTTTATGGCTTTACATAAAGGAGAAGAACATGAGATTACAAGAAATCATTGGGATCATAAGGGAGTGTTTTTTGCTAGCGTTAATCGCCGTAGTTGTTTTGGGAACCTCTTTTGTTTGGGGTATTTCATTGTTTATAAAAAACTTTTCGAAGAGTGTGGTACAGCGGATGGAATGGAGAAGACGATCTTAATACCAGGAATCTAGAAAATGCTTAGATTTTAAATGACGTTACGTTCACCCTGTTCACCTAAGAGAACGGGGTTGTTCGTATGAGTGAGTACCCCGAAGCCACTGGATTTGCGTGTCTCCATGTAGAGGATTGGTTGCGAGGGTATGGACACGCATCGAAAAGCGTCCAAGCAAAAAATAATAATTTGAGTAAGTTACTATATGAGTTGAACGAAAGAATCCAATCAGCTAGAGAATGTGAAAAATCATAAGTTCAGCTTATATAGTAAATATAAAAAGAGGTGCTTTTTTGAGTGCGTGTAAAAAGAATTGTTCATGCAACCGTTGTAAAAGTCATCGTAAACCATGTGGCGTTGTCCCAGTATCAAAAGCACTAAAAGGAATAGATGTATGCCAAATACCTAAGTGTGATTGTTCAGGTAGAATGATTATTCCGGTTTCTGGTTTTACCGTTAGTATTTGCCCGAATTGTACCCTTCAAGGTAGTTCTGTTTCAATCGAATTTTTGAGTGCAACATTTAACTCGACAGTTGTAAATCTCCCCCAGTGTATATCTATTGATACAGGCACCATTCTACAAGTCACAGGGTTTGGTACAATAATAGATGGTTCATCAATCGCTCAGGTTACTTTTATGCTTCAGTTATTTGACAGCTTTGTTGGTGTCGATGAACTAGAATTTTCAGCATCCGGCCTTGATCAAAATGGAAATCCTTTTACTGCTACTGCTGTTGTGACGGGACCAGAAGTTCTTATGGTTAATTTTTGTAGTTCCTGCCACTCGTCTTCTCGGAAGATGATTCACAACACTGTAAAATCACAAAAACCTCAGGAAGAATTCAATAAAGGAAAACTTGTGATGACGCTAAACGGACAAATCGAAGAGAAAGAACTTTAATGGCAATTCAGTTAGGCTATTTTTCATATGCAAAAATAATTTGAAGGTCGCCCCTTAAAAAGAGCCCCATACTCAAATTCCTGTTATAGTGAGAAAGAAGAATCTAAAAGTGAGTAGGCGGCCAAATATGATTGAGGTAAAAACATCTTCAATAAGTGACGGAGAATTCAACAGAGGAGTATTTGCGACATGTGATGTCAAAAAAGGAGCGCTCCTACATGAAGCACCTGTCATTTCTTATCCAAACGACGAACATCAACACATTGAAAAAACCATGCTCGCTGATTACGCATTTGAGTATGGGTTAGGCCAATCTGCTATCCTTCTAGGCTATGGAATGTTGTTTAATCATTCCTATGAACCGAATGCAACGTATGAAATTAATTTTAACAATCGCACCTTCGACTTCTATGCGCACACAGATATACAAGCAGGAGATGAAATTCTCATCAATTATAACGGCGACGTTGATGATAAGGATGAGCTGTGGTTTAATCGGGAATAAAAAAATATAGGATTTTTGCCCCTTTGGATAAAATAATCTAAAGGGGTGTTTTGGTGAGGTATAGTTCATTAACGATAGGCTACCTCTTTCTAATATATTCAGCCTCTTGCATGGCCAATGCAATTTTCCCTCGGGTATGCCTCGCTTCTACTATCTTCAGTCATGCCACTCTTCACATTACATTCTCTTTTCTAAATTACGAGCCGTCGGGCTTTTTTCAACGTCTTTGTTTTCTTTAAAGGTTCCAAGCGTTTTGTCGAATGAAGTATGCGTGACGCCGAACCAATAATTTTCATTTTTAAAGTGATGCAGCAGATGATGTTTTTTAATGCTTTTCCCGATTTTTGTACGGGGTTGTATGGGCTTATGGGCAATATAATGTTTCCATTCATAATAGAGGAAGTAAGCGACTAAGCCTGTTGCGAATGCCGACGTCAGACTCGTACTCTGCGTTATGAGGAAAACAATCAATCCATAAAGGATAAATCCCGGAATGCTGAACCATAACGGAAGAAACAATAATTTTAAATTATCCGGGTCGACATGATGATCATAATGCAATCGCTTAATCATCTTCAGCATGAACGGGTTTTTAGGTGTTTGAATATGAAACAAAAAACGATGGACTACATATTCACTTGTTGCATACGTCAGCATGCCCGCAGCCAAAGCTACCCAGGTTCCCAAAGAGAGTATATGTGGCGCGGTTAAAGAAGCGCAAACGAACAAAATCAGTAGCATAACCGTAACATCTGGGAAAGTTCCAAATTCCTTTACATATTTCCTCATATCCAATCAGGCCCCTTTTAGTATCACTATATATGAATAATTCAGACAGTACAATGGTGATTTCAAGGTGCCATGGAAAATAAAATGAAGTCTATAGCGTGGAGATTTTCATGTATCCACTCACGTTGATGTTAGGGCTTGTATTGTTTTCATTGACACTTTGTATATATAGCTATAATATAATACATATCAAAAATAATTGATGTGAGGAGAGCGGTAATCATGATTAAACAGCCGGATGTTTGTGATACAACTTTACTCGACTATGAGAAGAAATTTAAAGCTTTGTCTGATCAGAAGAGACTTTATATATTGCGCATTTTGGCTACAAACGGAAAAACCTGTGTGTGTGATTTGAGTGAACTACTAGCATTGCCACAATCTAAATTATCGTATCATCTAAAAGTCTTATTAGATGTGAACTTTATTTCTGTTGAAAAAGAAGGGAAATGGAATTTTTATTCAGCTAATTCTAATGAAATAAAGAAGATTTTATCTTCGGATCTTTGTTGTCTATTTTATCCTGGATAACTTTTTTTGAGCGATACATCAAAAAAAGTTGATGTGTCGATTATTTTATTGGAGAAGTAACAGCTAAATATTTTGAGCAAGCCATTCAACTACTAGAAAGAGGGCATTTTAAATGAAAGAAATTAAATTATTTACTATAAAAGAGACATCGTGCTGCAGTGAGGAACCAACAACGATACATGAATCAACTTGCTGTTCATCGCCTGAAGTGACGGTAGAAAAACCGGAACAAAAGCAATATAACCTAGATTTACCCGTAGCCATTATTGGAGCTGGTCCAGTAGGACTTGCGGCAGCAGCACATTTAACAATACAAAAGGTGCCTTTCATTGTCTTTGAATCAGGTGAAAATGTAGGCAACAATATCCTTCAGTGGCAACATGTTCAACTCTTCAGCCCTTGGCAATACGATATTGATAAAGCAGCACGTCAGCTACTTGAAGAAACCGATTGGGAATCACCACAGGATGATATTTTACCGACAGGAAAAGAGTTGGTAGACCAATATTTAGTACCTTTAAGTACAGTACCTGCCTTACAAAAAGCCATTCGATACAACTCAAAAGTGATTTCAATCTCACGTAAACAAAACGATAAGATGAAATCATTACATCGTGAAAAACAGCCTTTTGAAATTTATATCGAAAGAAATCATGCTATTGAAATAGTAGAAGCACGTGCAATTATTGATGCGACGGGCACATGGGGGAAGCCAAATCCTGCTACTTCAAATGGTGTTTGGTTGAATTCTGAAAAACAATGCGCAAACCACATTGAATATGGTATTCCAGATATAACGAAACGTGTGAAACGCTATGCGGATAAAACAGTTGCAGTGATTGGTAGTGGGCACTCTGCCATTAATACATTGTTAGAATTGGCCGATTTACAAAAAGAATTTCCGGAAACCAAATTGATTTGGATTTTGCGTAAACAAAATGTAGAAGATGCTTACGGTGGCGAAGAAAAAGATGCACTTGAAGCGCGCGGGGCACTTGGTTCGAAAATACATGCATTGGTTGATTCCGGAAAAGTGCAAGTCTATACACCGTTCTACACCGTACAAGTCAAACCAATGAATGGACAAATGGCGTTAGTAGGAAGTTATGAAGGCGAAATGACAACTGTAGAAGGGGTTGACGAGTTGATTGTCAATACTGGAAATCGTCCGGACTTTTCAATCGAACAAGAACTCCGATTGTCCATTGACCCTGCGACAGAAAGTATCGCAGCACTAGCACCACTCATCGATCCAAACGAACACAGTTGTGGTACCGTTCGTGCGCATGGTGAAGAAATTCTACGCCAGCCGGAAGAAGGTTTTTATATTGTAGGTATGAAGAGCTACGGTCGTGCACCGACATTCTTAATGGCAACAGGATATGAACAAGTACGTTCAATAACAGCTTATCTTGCGGGAGACATAGAAGCTTCAAAACGGGTTGAATTGGAATTGCCTGAGACGGGGGTTTGTAGTGTTAATTTGCAAAATCTGAAAGAAGAACCAAGCCGTAGCACAAATTGCTGTTCGTAAAAAGATGTAACAGAATTTGAAGTTATGGAGATTGAATTGCTACGAATGCGATAAGGGTATTTTATTCCACTACATAAGGTGCTTGGTTCTAAACGTTTTGGAATCAAGCGCCTTATTTATTTTTTCTCTAAAATGAATAACACGCTTGCGTATATAAGCATATGATTATATGATGGTGAAGAAATGGAGGAGGGTCTATGAATCAACCTGTGACGACAGATATGCAAAGAGCATCACAACTGTTGAAATTGCTTGGGGATCAAACGCGTTTGACGATGATGAAATTACTGCAATCGCATGATTGCTGCGTCTGTGAATTTGTAGAAATTTTTAAAATGAGTCAACCGGCGATTAGCCAGCACTTGCGTAAATTAAGAGATATTGAGTTGGTGAAAGAAACGCGCAAAGGGAAATGGATTTTCTATTCGATCAATGAAGATCACGCAGATTATCCATTTATACAAAGTGTTCTTGAACAGCTTCCAGGGCAAGAGGGGTTAGTCACTGAATTAGAAGCACAGGGTTTGCGAATTTGTTGTGAGTAGGGAGAGAAAAAGAGTTGACTTCAGTTATTGTGGCATCATTAATATTTATTATTACACTGATTTTTGTTATTTGGCAGCCTAGAAATTTATCGATTGGCTGGTCTGCCTGTATTGGGGCGGTAATCGCTTTAGTAGTAGGGGTAGTTAATTTTCAGGACGTCATAGACGTAACGGGGATTGTCTGGAATGCTACGCTTGCTTTTATTGCTATCATCATTATTTCATTAATCTTAGACGAAATCGGATTCTTCGAGTGGTCTGCACTACATATGGCGAGATTAGCTAAAGGTAGCGGGATTCGCATGTTTGTTTACGTCAGCCTTCTAGGTGCAGTAGTCGCTGCGTTGTTCGCAAATGATGGGGCTGCCCTCATACTAACGCCAATAGTGCTTGCAATGGTACGAAATTTGAATTTCAATGAGAAGATGATTTTTCCATTCATCATTGCCAGTGGTTTTATTGCAGATACGACTTCCCTACCGTTAGTCGTGAGTAACTTAGTCAATATTGTTTCGGCAGACTTTTTTGGTATCGGTTTTGTCGAATATGCATCTCGAATGATTGTCCCGAATTTATTTGCATTGGTAGCGAGTATTTTGGTATTGATGTTATTTTTCCGTAAAAGTATTCCCAAGAATTATAAAGTGTCAGATTTAAAACAACCGAAGGATGCTATTAAAGATCTTAAGTTGTTTCGCTTGGCTTGGGTAATTTTAAGCGTGTTACTTGTAGGGTATTTCTCTAGTGGTTTCACAGGTTTGCCTGTCTCTATTATTGCTGGGCTTACGGCGATATTCTTTATGATTATGGCACAAAAAAGTCCAGCCGTTCACACGAAGCAGGTACTCAAAGGTGCACCTTGGGCTATCGTGTTCTTCTCTATCGGGATGTATGTGGTGGTCTACGGATTGCGTAATGTTGGTCTGACAAGTGTCTTGGGGGATGTCATTCAAATGGCGGCCAATCAAGGACTTTTTGTCGCAACGATTGCGATGGGCTTTATTGCGGCGATATTATCTTCGATTATGAATAATATGCCAACCGTTATGATTAACGCCTTAGCCATATCGGAAACAACTACAACAGAGCCGATTCGCGAAGCATTGATTTATGCCAATGTCATTGGCTCGGATTTAGGTCCAAAAATTACGCCTATCGGTTCGTTAGCCACCTTATTATGGTTGCATGTACTTTCTCAAAAAGGTGTGAAAATCTCTTGGGGTAGTTATTTTAAAATCGGTATACTTTTAACGGTCCCTACACTTCTGTTTACACTAATCGGGCTGTATGTATGGCTGTCATTCATCCAATAAAGCACAAAAGGAGATTTTCATGATGTCGAAAAAAACATTGTATTTCTTATGTACGGGGAACTCCTGCCGTAGTCAAATGGCTGAAGGATGGGGCAAAAAATATCTTGGTGATGACTGGCAAGTTTTGAGTGCAGGAATTGAAGCGCACGGGGTCAACCCGAATGCTGTAAAGGCGATGAATGAGGCTGGCGTTGACATTTCGAATCAAACTTCGGATATGATTGATCTACAAATCTTACATCATGCTGATTTTGTCGTGACGCTTTGTGGTGATGCAGCTGATAAGTGTCCGATGACACCAGTTCATGTTAAACGTGCGCATTGGGGATTTGATGACCCTGCAAAAGCAGAAGGAACAGATGAAGAAAAATGGGCATTCTTCCAGCGTGTACGCGATGAAATAGGGGCAAGGATTGAACACTTCGCTAAAACTGGAGAATAAGAAAAACAGGCTGTGGATTCACATCACTCCGGCATTGTTATCGGATATTTTATGATAAAGTTGTATACGAAAAAATCGTCTTCAAGGGATGTATTCCTCCTGAAGACGATTTTTCTATATTTTTTGCCGTAATAGTAGATGAGGTACTAGCCGAATGTAAATGAGCGAACCTGCAAGCTCAACGATTGTCTGTGTTACGATTACGGCGGCTACTAGCGTGCTTATATCATCGGATAAAGATAAGGCAAGAGGAAGAACTACGAGCGAATTGCGTATCGAGCCACTGAAAATAAGCGCACGTCCTGATCCGATATCGAGCTTAAACCACTTAGCGATAAATCGAGAAATCATCGGCATGATCATCATAAAAGCAATATAGATTGGAATTACTTTAATAATTAGGTTCATGTGGGTAGATAATTTCCCTATCTGAGAGGCTACGATAACAAAAAGGGTCAGCGCCATGAACGGAACAGGCAGCCATGCTGATAGATTCAATATTCTATTGCCGGCAGATGCTTTCTTTGCAAATAGCTGTATGGCGATAGCGATTCCCAGTGGAATGACGATGAGACCGACAAATGCTTCCAGGAATGGACCTAGTTCCACGATTCCTACAGCTTCTCTACCCATAAATAACCATAAGTACAAAGGTAATAGGAGCATTTGTGTAACGAAAAGAATAGGTGTTGCCATCAGTAATAGCTTTTCATTTCCGCGACCGAGTGATGTGAAAACAATGACATAGTCAATGCAAGGTGTTAGTAATACTAAATACACCCCCAGCAATAACGGTGGATATTCGGGTAATAACTTTGATAGAATCCATACCACAATGGGGACTGCTATATAGTTAACGGCTAATAGAGCCAAGATAAAACGTCGATTTGCAAACGACTCTTTTAAAGACGTAAATGGAATCTGGGAAAACATACTATACATTAAAACAGCGATGACAACAGAAATGGTTCTATCGAATTGTCCTGCAACATCTGGAACGATTAATCCAAATCCAGCTGCTATCGCTAGGACAACAACATATAGCCAAACTTGATTATTTTCTAATTTCTCTCTAGTAATCACGAGTAGATAGTCTCCTTATTGTTAGTTGTCCCAGTCATGTATTATTCAATCCCTAGTTGATTCAGGCTCCACATGGACATGGACATCGTAAACACCATGGTTCGTTATCAAAGCTTGTTCAACAAGGCTTGCTATATCATGGGCACCTTGAATATCTAACGATGCGTCGACTACAATGACAACATCTATGACTTCATTATTCCCGTAGTTCCTTCCTTTAATTGTTTTAGTAGCGATAACTCCATCTACTTTTCTGATGACATCCTCATATCGTTTAATTTTATCCACATCAAATCCATCTGAAAGTTCGTGTGAGGCTTGTTTGAAAATATCCCAAGCGGTTTTACATATGAGTAGCCCAACGATTATGGCAGTTAATGTATCCAACCATGGCATATTCAATTGTGAACCGAATATCCCTATAGCCGTTCCTATACTAACCCAAGCATCCGAAATATTATCTTTTGCAGCGGCCATAACTGCTTGGCTATTAATTTTTTCGGCTAATTTTTTGTTGTAGCGGTAGACAAAATACATCACGAATGCAGAGAATACACCTACATAAGCAGCACCAATATGAGGGGATTCCTTACCTCCTTGAAACCCAGTGGTAAAGGCTTCCGTTAATACTTGAATCCCAACGGCTAGCATAATGAAGGAAGCAACCATTGAGGCGATAGTTTCACTCTTCCAATGACCGTAGCGATGATTTTTGTCAGGTGGCTTTTGTGAAAGTCTTAATCCTACTAGAACAGCTATGGATGCAATGATATCCGTTGTATTGTTTAAGCCATCTGCTTTCAAAGCCGCAGAGTCACTCAAATAGCCAACAACTAATTTAATAATGGAAAGGAATATGTAAGCGATAATACTAAGGATTGCTCCACGTTCTCCTAATTTAAGATCATTGTATTTTTGGTTTTCCAACACTTTCGCTCCTATCTATTCTTAGATATACAGCTGCTTCGTATAAACGTTATTTTTATCTTCATTCAGCAAATCTTTTTGTACTGAAAGCGAAGCGTCAGCTACAGAAAACTCCCACCTCGATAGGTGGCGAGATGAATGCGTTTTTGTTTCCTGTTCAGTGGGTGTTCAAACACCGGCTGAACGAAGATAAAGCCTCCGGCGGATGTCACAGATTTTTAGGGGAGCTTTTCGAGCGAGCTCGAAAAAAATCTGGACGCAATTACGCCGAGGCGTAATTGATGTTAATTGCCTAATGTGAAATACTTTCCTTTAGGCAACAAAAACCCTTGACTGATTCCAGTCAAGGGTTTTGGGTTAAAAAAATATAGTTTGGCATAGACGTAAATTGTATCATTTTTATCATCACTCACTAAAATTAGGCGTCTAATTATCATAACAAAAATCATTAGAAATAACAATTGAAGTGGTAACCATTTCGTCAAGGATTATAGAGTGACTATCCTTTGACTTTTAAAAGACGAAGCGCATTTAAAATAACAATCAGCGCAGCGCCGGTGTCACTTAATACAGCAACCCATAGCGTTAACCAGCCAGGGACAATTAAGAGTAAAGCTACGATTTTTACGACGATTGAAAACCAAATATTTTGTTTGATAATGGCCAATGCTTTTCGGCTGAGCTTCATTGTATGTGGCAGTTTCTCTAAATTGTCAGCCATCAAAACGATATCGGCAGTTTCCATTGCCGTATCTGTACCAGCACCGCCCATCGCTATGCCAAGGTTTGCAGTCGCTAGGGCAGGGGCGTCGTTTATGCCATCGCCAACCATGGCTACTCGATAGCCTTCTTCTTGCAATTGTTTGATGGCATCTACTTTTTCTTCCGGTAATAATTCAGAGAAATAGCGATTCACGCCTGCTTCCAAAGCAATTGCTGTGGTGGTCCCTTCGTTATCACCCGTCAGCATAACAACTTGTTCAACGCCTATTTTTTCTAGGTTTGCGATTGACCATTTAGTTGCTTTTCGGATCGTATCTGATACGCAAATGATCCCTAAAATTTTTTCAGCAGTCCCTATGATGATAATGGTTTTTCCTTCATCTTGCAGTCTGAGAATTTCTTCACGGTAATGATCAATAGGGCTGTTGACCTCTTCAAACAGTTTTATGTTTCCCGCGAAGTAGGGGATATGACTGATTGTTGCTTGAATCCCTTTTCCGGCATGATTTTTAAACTCCACCCCACTCTTTGCTTGAATGTTTTTCCCTTTTGCGTAATCCACTATTGTTTTAGCGATGGGGTGTGTGGAGTACTCCTCTAACGTTCGAGCGATTGATAACATGTTTTCTTCTGATTCATTAAAGACCATGACATCAGTAACTTTTGGTTTTCCTTCAGTGAGCGTTCCGGTTTTGTCAAAGGCGATGGCATTAATCGTGCCCGCAGTTTCTAAGAATGTTCCACCTTTAATCAGCACGCCATTTTTGGCGGCATTTCCAAGTGCTGAAACAATGGCAACTGGAGTTGAGATAACGAGTGCACAAGGGCATGCGATGACTAACAGCGTTAACCCTTTATAGATCCATTCATCCCAACTACCAAATCCAAGTAACGGGGGAACGAGTATGACTAAAAGAGCAAGCATGAATACAACGGGTGTATAAATACGTGCGAATTTATCAATAAACGCTTCAGTAGGCGCCTTTTTCTCTTGCGCTTCTTCCACTAAATGAATGATTTTAGAGATTGTTGTATCCTCTATTAGTTTCGTAACGCTAACGCTTAGCGATCCATGTTCATTGATAGAACCTGCATAGACGAAACTACCTTTCCCTTTATCGACAGGGATGGATTCTCCTGTTATCGCGGCTTGATTGACACTGGATTCGCCCTCTATTACATCGCCGTCTAATGGGATTCGATCCCCAGGCTTTACGACAATCACGTCATGAATGGCTATCTCCTCAACAGGCTTTTTGATTAATTCATTGCCAACTTTAACCCAGGCTTCTGGTGGGGTTAACTCCATAAGGCCACGAATTGACTTTCTTGTTTTTTCGATAGCACGATTCTGTAAATTAAGCCCTAATGCAAATAGCCAAACAACGGTCGCCCCTTCAAGCCATTCACCTAGAAAGGCAGCTCCGATTGCAGCAGCGGACATGAGGACGTTCATGTCTAACGAACGACTTCTGATCGCATAGTAAGCACTCTTCACAGGCTTATATCCACTTATCATCATTGCAATGGCATACATTGTTATCGTTAGATAAGAAGAAGTGCCCGTATAAGATCCGATAAATCCTAGCGCAATGAATATACCTGAAATAATGACAGCTCCATTTTGATTATTAGAACGTGTGGGGGAAGGCGTCTGCTGATGGGTAGTGATGAGTGACGCTTTAAATCCCGCTTTAGCTACTTCGTTCATAATGTCTTCTGGGCTATTTTCATGTTCAATTTTCATTTTTCCCGTTGAAAAATTAACCTGGACGTGTTTGACAGTAGGAAGATTATTCAAGTGGTTTTCAATTGTTAAAGCACAAGATCCACAATCCATGCCTTCTATAAAGTAATTCTTCAAGTTGTTATTCACTTGTATAGGTTCAACTTCAAAACCAAGTTTCTTCATTTGTTTTTGGATGGACTCAAATTCCAGTTCTTCAGTCGAACGTACTTGCATTTTTCCTGTATTATAGTTCACGTTCACTCCATTGATATTTTGTTGAGTGCTTAAACTTTTTTCAATGGTTACCGCACAAGCTGGGCAATCCATTCCATAAACTCGAAACTCTTCTTTTATTCCCTCGCTAAGGCTTATGTTAACCGGATCTAAAGTCTTTTCTGAACTACTGCAACAACTACTTTGCATACTTGAGTCCTTGTCGGATTCCTTATTACTGCAGCAAGTCGTTGTTTTGGTGTTTTCTTCCTCAATCTTCGGAGGCGTCTTACAACAGTCGTCTTTGACTACTGTATTTATCGTGTTACTACTGCGACAATCCGTCTTTTCAACTTGCTTTGCTTGGTTACTACTACAGCAGGTTGTTTGTTCCTCTATTTGGGGGGATTCTGCTTTGGTCGAACAGCATTTTTTATCCATTGTAAGCACACCCTTAACTAATATGATTTTTACAGCAAGCCACATTGTCTTCGATTTGACTAAGTACATGATCAAATGTGTCTAACAACTCTTTAATTTGCTGATTTCGCAATCCATAGTAGACGTATTTGCCCTCTGGCCTTCCTACAATGATCCCACATCCTCTGAGGCAGGCTAAGTGTTGCGAAATATTGGACTGATTACCTTCTATACTTTCAACAATTTGTGAAACAGTCTTTTCTTCATATTTGATGCACTCCAATATTTGAACCCTTGTTTTATCTCCGAATGCACGTAAAAACTTCACTTTAAGGTCTAAATCAATCTGAGTCATACTATCTCTCCTAATTTATATTAGACAGCACTAATATGTTTTGTTATTATCATATTACCTATTACTAATATGTGTGTCAATTTTCATCATATTAGTGGTAACTAATATGTGAGGTTTCTTGTACAATAAATTTGATTGACATTAATACTGCTTTTGAAAGGAAATGAAAAAATGAAGAGGATTATGAGCGCTACACTGATTTTGCTGTTCGCATTTATAACGACAGTCTCTGCGCATACGGGTTTAACGAGCTCTTCACCAGCTGATGGGGAAGTCGTAGTTGCAGACATTTATAAAGTTGACTTGGAATTTAATTCGAAAATTGAATCGACGAGTACGGTAAAAGTCTTTAATGAAAATGAAAAGGAAATGATTATTAGTAATACTCAAGTCAATGATCATGTGATGACAGGCGCCTTCATGTCACCATTGGATAAGGGGACATATACCGTGGAGTGGAAGATTATTGGTGCGGATGGACACCCAATCCAGGGGAGCTATTCATTTGTGGTGAGTCAAGAAGAAGTGGGAAGTACTCATGCACATACACAAACAGAAACGCACGCGCATGATTCATTGAAGGGGAGTGGGAGTCAACATCATATGGAGGATCCGATTGCACACGGAGAAACCAAGAAATCAGTAGAAAAACCTGTAGAACAGCAAGCAGAGGCTACCTCAAAAATAGCGTCGAATGATGTACTCGTTGTCATTCTTGTCGTTTTATTTACAATCGCTGGCGGGTTTGTTGGCTGGTTGATAGGAAGAAGGCAAAAGTAAATGGTTTGGATTTATCTTGCTGAAAGTTTATTGTATCTTTGTTTTTCGCTCTTAATGGGCGCATTTATCATTCAATTTATTCCTGATCGTCTGAAACCAGAAATACGTATTTCGAAGCGACTGATTCAACTAGCGGTGTTAGGAATTGTGTTCTTTTCGGTTGCTCCTGTCATTCGAATCATCCTATTTCTTTACGAAGACATCGGCCTGGTGATGACGATGCAAAACGTGCTGGGCGGATTTGAAGTAGGGAAGGCTTGGAATATTACGGTCATACTGGCTATTTTCTTTTACTTATTCATTTCGTTATTCCCAGTATTGAAAAGCAAAGCACTGTCTGGTATATCACTTGTTTTCACGTTCATTCTTCTGTTGGCATTGGGCTGGGCAAGTCATGCAGCATCGCTTACGGAATGGAGTGGCTTCGTATTTCATTCCTTACACTTTTTAACTGTTACGGTATGGATTGGACTACTCCTTATCGTCGGTTGGTGTTCGAAAAATCAAGACAACTGGCTTTCTTATTTGAGGTGGTTTACACCTTTAGCAATCGGCTGTTTTCTCACAATCATGGGAACAGGGTTCTTTCTTATGACATTGGTCATCGATGTAAACGAGTATGGGGACGCATGGATGCTGTCATATGGACAAGCCCTATTGGTAAAACATCTGACCATCATACCTGTGTTGTTTTTTGCTTTTATCAATGGATTTTGGATGAAGCGCAAATTGCAGCGACAAGAGCCCATCAATCCTATCCCGTGGTTGAAATTCGAAAGTATATTACTGTTCTTTACTTTTGTTTCGACGGGTGTCTTGGGACAACAGGAACCTCCTCATAGTATTGAGACAACGCTTGGTGGTAGTGGACCTTCTGCCATCTTCGATTATTTTTATTCAGGGGTCATTGATCCTGCTATGCATGTGCAATTGGGGTTCAATACAATCAATACATTGTTTTTTATCGTCGCACTGATTTTCATGTGGCTAATTGTATACAGTTTTAGGAAGAAAGTGGCTGCAGTTGTGCCCTTTTTTATGGGGATGTTCTGCATTCTTTCGTTATATTTTGGGTTGATGGCTAGCATTTTATAAAAAAAGAAGTCTGTTGAGTAAAGAACATTACTAGATAATCGAACCGTTATTTCGCTTTGTAAGGCAATAACGGTTCGTTTTATTTTTCATTCAAATAGATGTTTGACTGTTTTGAGAAATGAAGATATATTATATTCAAATGAACATTTGAATGATGGGAGAGAAATAGCATGCCTAACAAAACCACAACCGAAGATCTTCATTGTGAAAAAGAAAATGTAAATTGCATTAAAAGCTATGAAACCATTGTGATAGGAGCAGGCCAAGCTGGGCTTACAATGGGCTATTATCTCAAACAACACAAAGGGGATTTTTTGATAATTGATAAAGGAAAAGCCATAGGGGAGGTTTGGAGAAATCGATATGATTCTTTACAACTATTCACACCCCGAATGTACAGCTCGTTACCTGGTCTTGCCCTAGAAGGGAAACAACACGGTTTTCCAACTAAAAATGAAGTTGCAGAGTACTTAAAGTCTTATTCAGAATTAATGGCATTGCCTATTCAAATGGACACTGAAGTTCTACGTGTAAGTAAAACTGAAGCCGGTTTTTGTATAAAAACAACGAAAGATACATTTTATACGGCAAACATCGTGGTAGCCACAGGACCATTTCAAAAAAAGCAGGTCCCAGCATATTCGAGTTTACTGAGCAAAAAGATTGTACAGCTACATTCTTCTGAGTATAAGAACCCGAGTCAATTGCAAAAAGGAAATGTGCTTGTTGTAGGAGGGGGCAATAGTGGCGCTCAAATCGCAGTTGAATTATCAGAGGACAAAGAAACCTATTTAGCCATAAGTAAAAAGCCTCGATACTTTCCGTTGACTATTGGTGGAAAAAGTGTGTTTTGGTGGTTTGATAAATTAGGCATATTAAAAGAAACGAACACATCATTGATCGGGAACATTATTCGAAAAAAAGGCGACCCAATCTTCGGAGCGGAATTGAAGAATGCTATAAAAAAAGGGGATATTATTGTTAAGGGAAGAGTTGGAAATGCTTTGGATAACAAAATCATGTTTGAGGATTCAACTACACTTGAAGTGAGCAACATAATATGGGCAACTGGATTCCAACAAGAATATGAATGGTTAAAAGTAGGCGGTGTAATCGGTGGTAAGAAAGAAATTATTCACAACAGAGGGATAAGCCAGGTAAAGGGCCTCTATTTTTTAGGGTTACCGTGGCAATCGCGCAGGGGCTCCTCTTTGCTTCAAGGAGTAGACTATGATGCTAAGTATATCATTGAACATATGAAGTCCACAGTTATCCAATAAAATGAAACTTAATGAATGATTTGTCGTATAGATATATTGAACTAGTAAATGACTCATTAAAAAGCCTTTACACTTTTACGTTAGCGATTGATAACACTTGTTAGCTTTTGCTTACATAAAAGAATAGATTTAATTCGGACAAAGTCATTATGTATAGACTTATGGCATTCGGCATGCATCTTGCAAATAGACTAGGTGTAGCTGAAAAATAGAATGAGAGGTTTGTGATTAGGTGAAATATCATGAATTCCAAGTGGGGCAGACATTTGAGACAGCGCCTACGACAACTACGAAAGAAGACATTATCGACTTTGCATTAAAGTTTGATCCCCAGTACATGCATATCGATGAGGAAAAAGCGAAAGCAAGTATGTTTGGCGGTATTATTGCTTCCGGTATGCATACAGTATCCGCCACATGGAATGCCTGGGTGCAACTTGGACTCTTTGGAGATGATGTCATAGCTGGAGCGGGCATAAAAAATGTGACATTCCGTAGACCTGTTTTTCCAGAGGATCAATTGATTGTCAAAGCGAAGATTATTAGTATGAAGCAGACGAAGGAAGATCGAGGGGCAATTACGCTTTATTTAGCAACGTATAACCAAAAGAATGAAATGGTACTTGAAGCAGAAGTAACGGGGCTTGTAAAAGTTGAAGAAGTGCGGCATGTGAAGTGAAACAGACTAATGAATGATTCGTGTGGCTGTCATAAACATGGGTCATTAAATTTGAAAGCGCATACAAAATTCTGTGATAGAATTGGCACCCAAATTACTACAACGAACGAGGGGGAATTAGACATGAAAGTAAATTTTGGGAAAATGTTATTCAATCAGGTACAACAATGTGGCGATAAAACAGCACTTGTCAATATTGAACGGAACCGTCGCTTTACCTTTAAAGAATTGCATGCGATTACAAATAAAGTCTGTCATATGATGAAAAACCAATTTGATATGGGAGTTGGTGATGTGTACGTCAATTTGCTTGAAAACGATAATAATAGCCTGTTAAGTCATTGGCTGTGGAAGGGGGAAGCAACCGGGGCGTGGTTGAACTATCGTGATTCACTTGACGAACATCTTTATCAAATTGATTATGTAAATCCTAAAATCATTTTTGTTGAGAATGCCATATTAGAGAAGGAACATTATTATAAAGCATTTAGAGAAAGAAATATTGAGATAATTGTTATGGATAAACCGGAAAAGGGAATGCCGGGAGTTCATTATCTGTGGGATTTACTTGAAAATGAAAGCGATGAAGAAACAAATGTTGAATATGATAAGGATCAGCATATCGTTTTATATCGATTTACAGGAGGAACGACAGGTAGAGGAAAATGTGCGATGTATACGTTACGAAATAAGTTGGGCGCCATGAACCAGACATACGCGTATACAGAGGAACTTTTTAATGAGCATTCAAAGTTCCTTCATGTAACCCCTTTAAGTCACGCCAGTTCGCTTATTGTTTTGCCCGTTTATTTTAAAGGAGGAACGAATTATACCATCAACATTCCCGACTTGGAGCTTTTATGTAAAACCGTGCAGGAACATCGACTAACGAGTACATTTGTCGTCCCAACATTATTATATCGACTATTAGAGCTGGGATTAGAAAGCAAATATGATTTAAGTAGCTTGGAGAGAATCATATATGGGGCTTCTCCTATGAGCCCAGCGAAGCTAGAAGATCTTCAAAGCAAGTTTGGAAATGTCTTTGTACAAGGGTATGGATCGACGGAAGCCTGGCCGTTAGTCGCGGTACTTGGTTTGAAGGATCACATTATTGAAACGGATGAGGACCGACAAAGATTGACTTCGGCGGGACGACCACTTCCCGGAGTTGAATTAGCTATTATGGATGAGGCAGGGAAAGAAGTGCCTCTTGGAGAAATTGGTGAGATTTGGATTCGTAGTGAATCGGTCATTCCAGGCTACTATCGTGCACCAGAAGAGACCACATCCGGGTTTTCAGAAGGGGGTCATTGGAAATCAGGCGATTTGGGATATATGGATTCTGCGGGGTATGTGTATATTGTAGACCGTAAAAAAGATATGATCATCACAGGCGGGTTTAATGTGTATGCGGTAGAGGTGGAAAACGTCATTAATTCACATCCGGCTGTGCAGCAATCTGTCGTAGTGGGCATCCCACATGAACAGTGGGGAGAAACGGTTATGGCTGAAGTGGTCCTGAAAGAAAACCAAGTTGTAACGGATGTAGAGTTGACCGAATTTATGAAAAGCAAACTCGGTTCTTATAAAATTCCTAAAATCATTCACTTTGTTGACGAGCTACCTGTTACGGCCGTCGGAAAAGTGCTTAGAAGGTTTGTTCGCGACAAGTATTGGAAAGAAACAGCTCGAAATGTACATTGATGGAGTGATTTTGATTTCGTAGGAAATGATAAAATCTTGTGCAGTGAGCAAGTTCATATTATAGAGCATTCCAGCGTCGTTGTTCTGCGGAACATCTGGAATTGCACTTACAATAAAACCGATCTAATAGCATTTTTATAAGATCGGTTTTATTTTTTTTGACCTATATTCACTTCTTTTATTTGAAAATCAGTGGCGTTAAAAAGTGATGTAGCCCATAGCGGTTCCATCAGTGATAAGATATGGGGTGGAAGTGGTATTGAGGAAGGAATTGTGGATGATGTTCCTCACCTATATAAATGGAACGTATGATTATGACTAATCTCTAGCGAAGGCGCCTTACAAGCGGTCGCCGGAGCCGTAAGACTGGCAGTGGTTTTCTGCCTGGCTTATGAGGGAGGCATCCGCAAGCGCCGAGCGTTGTTAGGAAGGTTCTTTTTGTTCAATATATTAATATATAAGGGAGGCCGACGATGAATATCGGTTTAATAGGTGCAGGGGCGGTTGCTCATTTTTTATTGGGAAAACTGAACCATCATCAACATAAAACGTTACGAATCACAAGTATATTTGTGCGAAACAGGGAAAAATATCGGTTGTTGGAATCGGAGTTTGGGGTCACGTTGTATACTGACCTTGAAAAGTTTCTGGATTCGGGAATCGATATTGTCGTGGAGGTAGCGAATGTCGATGCAGTGAAAACCTTGTTGCCAGCTGTAATGAAGGCGAAGGATGCAGTGGTAATCAGTGTAGGGGCATTTGCAGATGTAGCCTTATTAACAGAAATTAGTCATTTTGCGAATGACTATAAAACGACTGTGCATTTGCCGTCGGGTGCAATAGGCGGTTTAGACTTGGTGCAAAATGCACACGCGCTTGGCACGATTACTAGCGTTTCGTTAACAACTCGGAAACCTGCCAGCTCGTTGATTGACGAAGACATCGATGAAGCGAAGATTGTATTTAAGGGAAAAGCCATGGATGCGATTCAGCAATTTCCGAAAAACATGAATGTCTCCATTGTCCTGTCATTGGCTGGGATAGGAATAGAAAAGACGAACGTCTGCCTCGTAGCTGATCCACATATCGATAAAAACATTCATCATGTGGAAGTCATCGGCGATTTTGGCGAAGCGACATTCTCTATTACGAATAATCCACTGCCAGAAAATCCGAAGACGAGCTATTTGGCTGCTATGAGTATTTTAGGGACGTTAGAAAGAATTAGTGGACGAGTTAGAATAGGTGGATAAGAGAAGTATCTTTTATCTGAATTCAGCAGAAGACCTTACTTACATAAGTGTCTGGATGAATGCAAGTGTTCTTACTGCTCGGTGGGTATTCCGACTCCAGCTGAACTCAGATAAAGCCTCCGGCGGATGTCACGGATTTTTAAGGGGAGATTTTCGAGCCTACTCGAAAAAATCCGGACGCAATTAAGCCGAGGCGTAATTGATTATATAGAAAGGAGGTCGAATGCAATGATCACTCAACAGCAGATTCTAGACATGTGTGGAAACAGTGCGTTTAAAAAAGGAGAAGCCTTTTATCGCTCAGGGAAAGTAACGATAGAACACTATACGGGTACGCATTGCCAAGCGATTGTGGCGGGTACAGAAAATTTTACTGTCACAATTGACGATGATGGGGAAGATGGAATTCGGACAGCATGCAGTTGTCCATCGTTGCCTTTCTATCCGTTCAAATGTCAGCATGTCGCCGCGGTTTTGCATGCTGTCATTGAATTTGATAAGCCTTCGGTAACGGATGGACTGCTATCCCTTTTCAATGAAAAACCTACAAGGTCAACTGGACAGCAGCTTCATTTCGAAGACCGAGAAGTAATGGACTTGCTGTTTACGTGGATGCCTGTTGCCGTCAAGGGCGGACATATGCTAGGCATCGAAATGCAAATTGGTTCGGTTCCAGTAGAGTATATTCGGGATTTTTTGAATCACATATATGAAGGGAAGTCAACATCTGTATTTGATTCGAACCGCCATTGTTTCCCGCGCGAAGCGGATGCTGTTCTTCAACAGCTCATCCACATGCATCAGGAGAACCAAGTGTACGTAGCTGACCCTACAGTTAGTCCGCAAACATTACTTATCCCACCTACATCATGGAATCGACTACTCCCTCTTTTGAACAGCGCACCGTTCGTAAGATTAGGGACCGATGGAAAGTACAGGGCTGGCATGCGGCTCTCAGATGGGCCATTGCCTGTACAATTCCATTTTGACAGGCTAGAAGGCCAGGGACATTATTTGGAAATTGACGGATTGGCTCATATTCTTATCCTCAAGGATTATCATTCCGTCCTCTGCAACAGGCAACTGTTTCAGCTGGACAAGGAGGATTGCAAACGCCTCACGGATCTCAAGCAGATGGTTGACACCTCGGGAGCCTGTCGACTGCCGATTGCCAATGAACAAATTGGTTTCTTCCTAGAAAAAGTCGTCCCAGGGTTAAGGAGGATTGGTGAAGTACAACTTGCCGAAATCGTTTTGGACAAACTGGTGACATCCCCATTGCAAGCAACGCTGTACATCGATCGTGTCAATAACCGTCTGCTTGCAAGTTTGGAATTTCAATATGAACATATTGTCATGAATCCTTTAACAGAAGGGGATTTGCCGACGGGTTCGGTACTTGTTCGCGACTTGGAGAAAGAAGGTGACATCCTTGCGTTAATGAAAGAAAGTGCTTTTACGGAAAATGATGAAGGTTATTTATTACATAATGAACAATTGGAATATGAATTTCTACAGCATATCCTTCCGAAATTGCAAAAGCTCGTGAAGGTCTATGCGACGACAGCCATCAAAAATCGCATTTTCAGAGGCCACGCCCGACCACGGATTCGCGTGAAATCACAGGAAGAGCGAACGAATTGGCTCGAATTTAAATTTGAGATGGAAGGTATCCCAAACAAGCAAATACGTGAGATCCTAGAAGCCT
Organism: Sporosarcina sp. FSL K6-1522; assembly: GCF_038622445.1. Classification (GTDB taxonomy): domain Bacteria; phylum Bacillota; class Bacilli; order Bacillales_A; family Planococcaceae; genus Sporosarcina. The sequence continues at coordinate 3,542,490 of NZ_CP152019.1, read as the reverse complement.
TGGAGGAAAAGCGCAAGTATTACCGTTTAAAGGATGGAGCTCTTCTGTCATTAGAAACAAAGGAGTTTGAAGCCATCCAACGTTTTTTGAATGAAGTTCCCGAGGGGCTGGATGAATTGGAAAGAGGTTTGTCCGTTCCGATAGGACGTGGAATTCGCTTCCTTTCTGGTGCCGATGAGGAGGGCCTATTCAAAGTAGAAGCATCAGCTCGCCAGTTTTTTGAAAGCTTGCTTCAGCCTAGTAGTATGGGAATTGAAATGCCGACACAACTGGCAACGGTTCTTCGTGATTATCAAAAACAGGGCTACCAGTGGATGAAAACACTGGCGTCACATCACTTAGGCGGCGTGCTAGCAGATGATATGGGGCTAGGCAAAACGTTGCAGAGCATTGCGTTCATCCAGTCCGTGCTACCTGAAATTCGTGAGCAAAAACGGAGGGTGCTAATTGTTTGTCCTTCTTCGTTAACGTATAACTGGTTGAGTGAGTTTCAGAAATTCACACCTGATATTCATGCGGTCATTATGGATGGACCAAAAAAGGTGCGGACAAAGCAGCAGAATGAATTAGAAGGTACAGATGTGTTGATTACCTCTTATCCGTTGATACGCCAGGATATTCAGTGGTTTGAGAAGCAAGACTTCCTAACCATTTTTTTTGACGAGGCGCAGGCATTCAAAAACCCCATTACGCAAACAGCCCGAGCGGTGAAAAAATTGCAGGCGGACAATCGATTTGCGCTGACGGGGACTCCTGTTGAAAATTCAGTGGAAGAACTGTGGTCCATCTTTCATATCGTATTTCCGGAGCTATTCATGGGGCTGCGTGCATATAGTGAACTCACGCCAAAAGCAATAGCCCGCCGTGTTCGACCATTTTTACTACGGCGGCTGAAAGAAGATGTCCTTACAGAGTTGCCGGAAAAAATTGAGTCCATAGAAACAACGGAGCTGCTGCCCGAACAGAAGAAGCTCTATGCTGCTTATTTAGCAAAGTTGCGCCACGATACGTTGAAGCACTTGGATAAAAACACGATCCAAAAGAATAAAATCCAAATCCTTGCAGGACTCACTCGGTTGCGGCAAATCTGTTGCCACCCCGCCTTATTCGTGGACGGCTATCAAGGAAATTCGGCGAAATTTGAGCAGTTGAAACAGCTACTTGAAGAAGCAAAGCTCGCGGGCAGAAGGGTATTAATCTTTTCCCAATTTACAAAAATGCTTGGCATTATCGGCAAGGAGTTAGCGATGAATGGCACCCCTTTCTTCTATTTAGATGGCCAAACACCTTCGGAAGATCGATTGGAAATCTGTAACCGATTCAATGCAGGAGAGCGTGACTTGTTTTTGATTTCACTGAAAGCGGGTGGGGCGGGTCTCAATTTAACAGGGGCCGACACGGTCATTCTCTATGACCTTTGGTGGAATCCAGCAGTAGAGGAACAGGCTATGGACCGTGCTCATCGCATCGGTCAAAAACGAACTGTCCATGTACTCAAACTCGTTGCCCGTGGAACGATTGAAGATAAAATGAATGAACTGCAGGACAAGAAAAGAGATTTGATTGAAAAAATCATTGATCCGAAAGAGAAGGCAAGTACATGGCTAACGGAAGAGGATATTCGGGAGCTGTTGGAAATATGAAAATCGCTTCAGTCAAACAAGAAAGGTGTCTTATCTATGTTTTCGATTGAACAACTACAAAACGTGATTGCAGGAAAAGTCGTGGGGAACAAGTTCCCCTATGATACAAACAATGCGCAAGAAATTGAGGGACATATTCGACGATTATTTCATCGAATCAATCGTATTCCGAATGTAGTATGTGAAGCAGAGTGGAATCATTTTGGAAGTGGTTACGCCTCTTTTGTTGAATTTTTTTGTTATCAAAAGGAAAATGTCAAAGTTGTTAAAGAAAAGTACGGTCGTCGAGAGATAGAGACGGAAGGGATAATTATCAATATTTGTCGTTTAGCACCTGTAGCCATTATGGGCGAGGATGACAGGTGTAAAACGATTCGTATCGAAACGAACGAAGTCGTGGGCGGGGCCTCTGGTTCTTTGCTTGATGGTCCATATCGATTAGACATAAGTGAGAAGTTCCAAACATTAGAAAAGAAATTGACACAAGCCTTGCAAGAATTTGACTATGAACGTTTGGCAGCTGACAAGTTGAATCAACCGTTGCCTTTTCAAACAAAAATCCCAACAATCTATCGTGAACCTAGAAAGTATATCGTTATGGATGCTATTTTTTATTGGGAGGATTAGTAGAATGGTTTCAGTAAATCTAAAATGATAGTGAAAGCATTTTATACCCATAGCAAGCACAAGCATATCTGAAATTGATGCAACTATAAATAAACCAATGGTGTAAAACAGCGCCTCCTGAAGCCAGGTAGGCGCTGTTTTACGCTTACGATCAACCTAATTCACCGATTTTTCCAAGGCTAATTTTATACCAAAGCCAATCAATATGGCCCCTGTGATTCCTTCAATACTTTTTTGAGCCGCCGGTTTTTTCATAAAAGCACTGATTTGATGAATTAAATAGACATAAAATAAAAACCATAAGGCAGTCAAAACCGTATACGTGATGCCCATGATAAGAAACGGTACAAGTGTAGGGCTTTCTGGGTTCACAAATTGAGGCAAAAAGGTTAAGAAAAAGACCGCAACTTTGGGATTTAGGATGTTGGAAAGGAACCCTTGTTTGAAACAAGAGGCGTTTTCAAATCGTTTTTGGGTATCGGATTCAACGGTTGCGATGCTTTCTTTTTTCCATAAAGCCCATAATGTTTTAGCGCCTAGGTAGATTAAGTACACAGCACCAATGTATTTGAAGACGGAAAATAATAATGCTGATTTCATAATAATTGCCGAAAGTCCTAATACGGCAGCGGACGTATGAATCAGCAGAGCACAGCACGTGCCGAAAGCCGTTTTAAGCCCGCCACTTTTCCCGACAATGAGCGTGTTTTTTGTCGTAATCGCCGTATCGGGCCCGGGCAAAATAATGAGAAGAACACACATAAGGACAAATACATAAAAGTTTTCCATTGCAGTACCACCTCCTGATTATAATAAGGGTTTTAAAATATCTGATATTACACCGTATTATATAGGAAGCTCGTTAGTAATTGAACATAAAGTTGCTAGCTTGAAGTAAATTGTATTCATCGGACTTTTTGTTCTACTATATGGGTTGAACGTATGATTGTCCCCTATTCTCCAGTAGGGCGCCGAGCGTTTGTTAGGAAGATCCTTTTATTCAACGTATATGAATCAATTTTCATAATTACTTATTCCAGTTATAAAAACGAACAATTCATTTGTTAAATTCATTGTTCGCAAATATGGTGTGTACCCTCGTTGATTGGAGCGTAAGGCGGCGACTCCTGCGGGAACAGCGCGAGCTGAAAGCCCCGCAGGAAGAGCCATTACAAAGAATGGCTTTTGCGATCGAAAAGCGAAGCGTTTGGGAGCACCGCTTTTAGTGACGAGGAGATTGAAGCCGTGCCCGCGGAAAGCGTCCGCCTGAAGCGGAAATCAACCTTGTTCGGATTTTAGTATTGATTGTTCAATTATGAAACTAACTCATATAGTTCAACGTTTACAGCGTTGCCCATTGTATTATACTTAATGAATGGCCCATTTATAATTTTATCTTCATTCAGCAGAAAATTCCCACCTCGAGAGGTGGTGAGATGAATGCGGTTTTGTTTCCTGTTCAGTGGGTGTTCAAACACCGGCTGAACGATAGAGGAACGCAGGCTAAGGTCGCCACGTCCTGTGGCAATGCCTGCATGACCTGCATCGTGCAGGCCCAAGCCTCCGGCGGATGTCACAGATTTTTAGGGGAGCTTTGGAAGGCAACCTAAGTTCGCCGCATCCTGCGGCAACGGTTGCATGACCTACTTCCTGTAGGCCCCGAGCTCGAAAAAAATCTGGACGCAATTACGCCGGAGCGTAATTGATAGGGCGTAGATGTTTTATTTAAAAATACATATACATAAAAAAGGAGTATATACATTGTTACAAGACAACTTAAAATACAATGAAAACGTCAAGCCGAATACACTTTTCTTAAAGGAATTAAAAGAAAATCTCCCCGCATTTTTCACAGCGGATCAAGTTGATGAGGACGGTAATCTGATTGAAGAAGGGAAATTTGATCTGGAGAAATTTCAACGTGCCTTACAAGAGAATAATATTGATGAACTAACAAGTGGTTATCAGCTAGAGTTTATCGGAAAAGATTATGCGAAAAAACAAGCTGGAGAGTATACAACAACCGTTATCGTTCCCAATAATGATCATAATCATCTAGAAGAAAATAAAAATAGTAAGCATTTATTTTTCACAGGCGATAACTTAGAAGTATTACGCCATTTACAAAATAATTACAACAACTCCATTGATATGATTTATATTGACCCTCCTTATAACACAGGTAGTGATGGATTTGTGTATCCAGATAAATTTGAGTATAGCGATCAAGTGCTGAAGGACATATTTGGTATGAATGAAGCCGAATTACAACGGTTGAAAAGTATTCAAGGCAAAGCGACGCATTCCGCGTGGCTAACATTTATGTATCCAAGGCTATGGCTCGCTAAACGCCTACTGTCAGAAAAAGGCGTTATTTTTATGAGCATCGATGACAATGAGATGATGAATTTAAAGTTTGAATGTGATGAAATTTTTGGTGAAAATAATTATATCGCTTGTTTATCCGTTGAAAATAATCCGAAGGGAAGAAAAAACTCCTCTTTCGTGTCGGTCAGTAACGAGTATGTGTTGGTCTATGCAAAAGATAAATCGAAGAGTTCTTTCGTTGAAAATATCCCGAAAAAAGCTTCAGATATGGCGAAAGATGAAAATGGCAATTATGTGCACAATAGTGGTAAGCGAGTAGTTGTCGGTGAGAATAGCTTCAATCATAAGGTGACAGATTTTGATTCTAAAAAGCATTATAGCGTGTACTATCATAAAGTGAATGATGCACTGGAATTGATAAAAGAGAAATCTGTAGATGAACAAAATGAAGCATTAATAAATGAAGGATACAGCCGGTATATCTCCTTTTACAAAGGTGAATTTGTCGAAAATACGTATACAGAAGAAAAGCTTAGAGAGTTATTTGCCAAAAAAGCGTTGGATTTTACGGAGAAAAAACTCTTTGAAAAGAACTATAGCAGTAAAATTCGCATCAAAAGTATGTTGAAAAACGAAGAATACGATGCGATTATTAATAACGAAGTGAAGCGATATAAATTTGATATTAAAACCACTTCTGCCGGCACGTATCAAAAAGCGCTATTTGCCAAGAATGACTTATTATTTGATGCCCCTAAAAGTACAGATTTAATAAAAGGCTTTATGACGTTATTTGAACAGAAAGATATCACTGTGTTAGACTTTTTTGCCGGGTCAGCTACAACGGCGGATGCTGTTATGCAATTAAATGCAGAAGATGGCGGCACTCGTCAATTTATCATGATTCAACTGCCAGAAAAAACGTACGCACTCGATCATCAGGGCACAAAGATAGCGAATAAAAGTAGTAAATCTGCCTTCCATGCAGGTTATTTATCGATCGATGAAATCTCACGCGATCGTATTCAAAAAGCGAGCCGAAAGATTCAAGAAGAAACGGGCTTAGCACTTCCGAAACAATTTGATGGGGGCTTTAAACATTATACTGTTGTCGCGCCAGAACAACCGACATTAGACGATTTAGAAGCGTTTGATATGGAAACAGGGTTATTTAAAGATGCAAGTGGTCAGTTCAGGCAGTTATCGGAAAATGGATTTGATGATATGATTCAACCATTTTCGGCTGAGGGCTTGCAAGTGGAAGGGAATGCGAGTGGTGAAGATACCATTCTCACAACTTGGCTCGTAGCAGATGGTTATCCATTAGATGTCGAAGTTGAACGCATTGAATTACACGGTTATCAAGCAAGCTATGTGGATCATAGTCGTATATATGTCATGCATACACAATGGAATGCTACACAAACGAGAGAACTGTTAAATTTAATTGGGACGAATCAGCTAGCGGTTCAAACAATCGTTGTATATGGCTATTCATTTGATTTGGAAAGTATTAGGGAACTCGAACTGGGCTTGAAGCAATTGAATCGTAAAGTACATCTAGTGAAAAGATATTAAGGGGGTAGTGAATTGAAGATTTTATTAGAAGAACTACCTCACCAAGAAGCTAGCTTACAAGCCATTAAGGACAATTTCACGGGAATCGATCATAACGCCAATGACCTTGATGCAAATGATGTCTATGCGAATTCATTAATCCGTGACAGATATAAGGATGCTGCGAATATCGACGTAAAGATGGAAACGGGTACGGGGAAAACTTATGTCTACACACAATTCATGTATGAAATGCATCAGCAACATGGTCTTTTTAAATTTATCATTGTCGTCCCAAGTCCGGCCATTAAAGAAGGAACGAAAAATTTCATCCAAAGTGATTATGCGAAACAGCATTTCTCTCAGTTTTATGAAAATATCAAGATTGAATTGAATGTCATTAATGCAGGCGACTTTAAAGCGAAATCCGGCCGTAAAAACTTTCCGGCACAATTGCTGAATTTTGTAGAAGGCAGCCGTCAAAATACCAATACCATTCAAGTACTGTTAATCAATGCGGGCATGTTAAATTCTTCGAATATGAAGAAATCCGATTATGATCAAACGTTAATTGGCGGTGTGACCAATCCAATGGAAGCGATACAAAAAACGCGTCCAGTCGTCATTATCGATGAACCCCATCGTTTCCCAAGAGATAAGGCCAATTATCAAGCAATCGAAGCACTTACTCCCCAAATGATTGTCCGTTTTGGCGCAACATTTCCAGAAATCACTGAGGGAAGAGGGGCAAATAAGGTCGTTAAGAAAGATTATTATCGCCAACAACCACAATTTAATTTGAATGCCATTGAGAGTTTTAATAATGGCTTGGTGAAAGGCATCGATATTTATTATCCCAATCTGACGGAAGAACAGGCGAAAAACCGTTACGTAGTGGACAGTGTGAAGGCCAAGGAACTGGTACTCAAGCAGAATGGGAAGAGTTGGACACTGCGAGTCGGCGATAATTTAGCAGAAGTGGATACGGGTTTTGAAGGGGATATCGAGTACGCAGGTTCAAAAATGTTGAGTAATGAATTAGCACTTGAAAAAGGGATGGATTTAATTCCGGGTACATACCGTTCTACGTATCAAGAGTTAATCATTCAAGAGGCGATTGATAAGCATTTTGACATCGAACAAGTGAATTTTTTGAGAGATAACCAATCGGAATATAATGCGCCGAGAATTAAAACATTAAGTCTGTTTTTTATTGATAGCATTACGAGTTATCGTCAAGAAGGTGGCTGGTTAAAAGAAACGTTTGAACGTTTATTGACAGAAAAACTGGCGCGCTTAGTGGCGGAATATGAAGGGAAACGTCTACCGAGAGAGCAGGAGTATTTAGCATTTATAAGAGCGACTCAAGCGAGTTTAGCAAGTGATCATCAAAACGTCCATGCAGGATACTTTGGGGAAGACCGAGGTTCTGGTGATGAAGCGATTCAAGCAGAAGTGGATGACATTTTAAAAAATAAAGAAAAACTATTACGTTTTACAGATGACCATGGCAATTGGCAAACAAGACGCTTCCTCTTTTCCAAATGGACGTTACGTGAAGGCTGGGATAATCCGAATGTTTTTGTGATTGCCAAATTGCGTACCTCTGGAAGTGAAAATAGTAAAATTCAAGAAGTCGGTCGAGGGTTACGATTGCCGGTAGATGAAACAGGCCATCGAATTCAGCAAGAGGAATGGCCCGCTAGGCTTGCTTTCTTAATCGGTTATGATGAAAAAGATTTTGCTCAAAAACTAGTTGAGGAAATTAATCGTGATGTAAAACTTCAATTGAATGAAGAACAATTAACGGAAGAGATGATTCAATTAATCGTCATGGAACGTCAAAAGTCGGATGCGGAATTTACAGACGAGAGATTACTGGAGGATTTAGATGCGTTAGGGATTATTAATCGCAAAAATGAATTTAAAAAAGCGATTGATATAAATGGTGTGCAGAAAGATGGATTTGAATGGCTGGTTGAACGTTATCCTGAATTGCATACCAATCGCTTACGTGAAGGAAAAGTAAGGGATACGACAAAAGCTTCAACGAAAATCCGTGTAAAGCTAAGAAAAGAAAATTGGGCAAAAGTCAAAGAGGTATGGCAACAATTTTCGAACCGCTATCTATTGGAATTCGAACGGATCCCAGAAACGATTCATTCGATGGCCGAACAAATCGTTGGAAATGCCGCGAATTATGAGCGTGAAGCTCCGACACAAACGAGGGAGTCGCTACATGCTAGTAGTGATAACAAGCGCGTGATTTCGACAGAACAACAGACCGAGTACCAACGTGTATATCTGCCAGGTATGGCCTATGGGAAGTTTGTGAAAGCCATTCATACCGCGACCGGGATACCTGTCAAAGACATTCATCTCCATGTATTTACACTGTTGAAATCAGATTTACAAGGAGATACTCAATTTTTAAGTGAAGTGTCGCTGACGAATATTACACGCGCGTTTAAAAAGCAGTTTGATGAAGTGTTTGCGCAAGCGTATGCCTACAAAAAATTGGATTTCCAAGCACATACATCGATTTATAATCCTGAGCTGGATTGTTTCGTGGAGGATATCAATGCCGAAGTGGTTGGGCTACATATAGATGAACAAGCACAAGAAGATCCTCGCTATCTCTATGAACTGCCGCCAATGCGTTACGATAGTGTAACACCTGAGAGAGAGTTATTGCGACATGGCTATAGTGACAAGGTAACGGTTTTTGGGAAGTTGCCTAAAAGGGCGATTCAAGTACCTAAGTATACGGGAGGTTCCACAACGCCAGACTTTATGTATATGATTGAAAAAGAAGATGATACAACGGTTTATTTACTTGTTGAAACAAAGGCGGAGAATATGCGGTTGGAGGATCAAAGATTAGTTGCTATTCAAAAGAAGTTCTTTGATACATTGAAAGAACATCATGTGGAATTTGAAGAGGCGACAAGTGCGCAGCAAGTTTATTCTAGGATTAGAAAACTGGCTGGAGAGGATTAAATAACTATATAGACTGAACTGAAGAGTCACCCTAACATCGCTCGGCGCTTGCGGATGCCTCCCGCCATAAGCCAGGCAGAAAACCACTGCCAGTCTTATGGCTTCGGCGACCGCTTGTAAGGTGCCTTCGCTGAAGAGGAGATGGAAATCTACACATACATATAACACAGCGTTCAACTTCTGAACGCTGTTATATGTGTTTGAATGGAAATCCTACGCTTTTTTCAACATCTCACATGCTTGCGTTTAAAACCAATTTTTCCTCGCTCGACTTCTTTTTGAATGCTCTCGTAAGCGTTCAGCATACTGCTTTTTTTCTTGTCTCGTTTCACTTCTACGATACCGACTGCCTGAGCGGTTTCGATAGCTTTTTCATGGAGTGGCACATAGGAAACGCCTACAGTGGATAGAAAATTATTCATCGCAGATTTCGTGCGTTCTGGCGCATCATGAATCGTATTTTGCACTAGACCAAGCATATCGGAAATCTTGCTTTCGGAAAACTCAACGTCTTTTCGATTCCCTAATAGCCAGCAATAGCAACTCCAGCCCGCTGACATGCGTAGCTCTTCGCCGCTCGCAATCCATTTATCCGCGACTTGTTGCGCAATATCTGACTCGGATAATGTGACCGCCACTACATAATCAGACAGCATATAAAAATATGCCGCATCCATCCAACGATCATAATCCGCCTCCGTCATCGCTTTAGGATCTGCAATAATGCCTGCAAAGTACATGGCATCGTAGTTCCCTGTCGCATAAAGCTCTTCGGCTAATGGCTGATTGATCTTTATCTTCTTGACGATTGGTTTCATCGCACCTGTAGCCACGCCGAAAACCGGCTCGTGTGCACCATTAGACATGTACATTTTTTTCATACGTTCCTTGCCAAGCGCTTCAAGCTCCAGCATCACTTCATTTACATTCATTGTTTTGCACATCCTTTATTTAGGCCGTTGATGGCCTACTAATTCGCTCATTCTATCCATTATCCTATAACAAACACTTGGTGGTTGTCATTAAATAAAAAGGGGATAGGGAAGAAGGTCGTGTATCCAAAGCAATCCAAAAACAATATATATAGTGCCTAGTGTATAATATAGTTATTTGGGGGCTAATCAATAGATGTGACAATATATTTTTTCATCTTTGTGGAATCGGCATGTCTTCCCACGAATAATCAGGTGCTGTTGCAACCCATAATGTATCTCCCATAATATCTACATCATAAACAACGATGAAATCTCCCGCATCAAACACTTTTTCGGATTTACTTTCATCTTTAACGTTAATGGAATAAATAGCTTCACCTCTATGTTTGATTCCGAATAATTTCTCTCCTTTTTTAATAAGTTTAACCATCATTTTATCAACTTGAATCTTTCTCCATGTCTCGTCCGGAAGATCTTGGATCCAAATTTCGCTTTCCATGAGTATGAATAGCTTATTATTCATCACTTTCATATCCTGAGGTACATCATTACTATTCGGCATGGTTATTTCGTTCCATCCATCATTTGTCTTTAGAAAAATTTTCCTTTCTTCTGTGAATATCACCAAATCCCCATTATCCGAAATTTGAACAGCATAAATTGGTTTGGGTACAATAGCTTGTTCCCAACTTTCCCCTCTAGTGGTTGTATGATAAATCTTTCCATTTGATAGCACAGCTATATGGTTATTAATTGAATAATCGACGTTCTCAATTCTGTGATTTAATGAAAGAATTTTCGTTCCTTTCCTTTTTGTTGTCAGACCTGCCCATACTTCTTTTTCCGTTGCTACATATAATTGTTCGTTGCTATCAAACCACGCGTGTGTGACATAATTATTTGCCTGGAGCTCTGTCCAGGTCTCTCCATTGTTAGGGCTCCATTCAATAAAAGGTTGCTTGGTTACACTAAATTGTGTTGGCTTTTTGTCTCCCCATACCACTAACTTATTGTTTCCAGCGACAACCCCCGTAATCGCCATCCCTTTTTTGGTCAGGTTATCGGTACCATTATGTTTGGATAGTAATCCTCCGCCGTATGGTAATTTATGAATGGCACTGACCATATCTCCGTCTTGGGTATTGAATGAAATACGAGTAAAACGGCTATCTTGATCATTTCCAAACACTGTTAAAATCGGCATTCCATCGATATTGTCAAGTGTAAAATGATATCCGGTTGCCCAATCTTTTCCCGGGTTTAGTCCGTATTTATCCTTTGCTAGTTGGAGAACATCGGAGCTATCCAACTTAATGTCATCATAATGTATTGCTGGATCCGGGGTTTGCTTACTCGGTTCAAACACAGTGATTTTCTTTTCAGAGATACCAATTAGTACATAATCATCTGTACCTGGAACGATAAAGATCATAGTCCATACAAAGCGTTTTCCTGTTTCTCCTCTCGAGCCTCCCATCGTTTCATCCACACTGTTTACTCTTGTAAGTGTTGCATTTACATTCCATTCTTTTGCTTTCTCGAATCCAATGTCAATCGCTTCTTTCAGCGTAATTTCACCATCTGAAGCGATTCCTTCATGACCAATCAAATTTATAAAAACTAAAAAAATAACGAACAAACAGGAGACTTTTTTTAAGAAACTCAAAATTACCACCACCTTATGATTGATGTGTCAATTTAGGGTGGAGTAAATAGCTCGTTATATACCCGATTAGGTTCCAAGCGGTCACTCATACAATTTGTGATCAATCGGGTTTCAAAGTCAGTCGCTTTCTTATATGATAAAAGCTACGTCTTATTGAATTGATCAAACGTAATACTAAAAAGGGGCTGCATATTGGAAAATACCTCATTAATAAAGCGATGGATATAGCGATAAGCCAAAATAAAGAGGCAATCTGGCTAGGTGTTTGGGAAAAGAATGACAATGCCATTGATTTTTATAAAAAAATTGGTTTTGTCCAAGCTGGCGCTCACTCTTTTTATATGGGAGATGAGGAACAAATGGATATTATCATGACCAAATCCTTGATATAGTTTAAGTAAGGGAGGTTTTTAATAATGAAATATTATGTAGGGTTATTCGAGACAAATTCTCATACTCATGCAAAGCCTATTATTGGACAGGCGATACTTTGCATGGGGCGAAATATATAGTTTTATCGCTACATAAATCAATCTAATAATTTGGCTTTGCACCTTATTTATTCAGAAATGAAATAGGGAGCGAGCGAAATTGAAGTATATAAATGCTGCAAAAGTTTTACCGGAAAATTTATTGGTAGAGATCCAAAAGTATGTCCAGGGAGAAAATCTGTACATTCCTAAACAAGAAACAAACCATAGAAAATGGGGAACGAAGAGTGGCGGAAGACAGTTCATAGATTGTCGTAACAGTGACATCAAGGCGTCTTTTCGCAAGGGAAAAAGTATCCAGCAACTAGCGGATGAATATACTCTCTCAGTTGAAACCATTAAAAAAATCGTTTATTCGCGAAAAAAAGTATAGAAGAAATATGATCTCCCTCTGGAACATTATGATCCAGAGGGTTTTCTGTTTTAGGATAATCAATTGTAGGTAGAAAACAATTAGCAATTGTTTTAGGTCTATCATGGCATTGCGTATACTAGTAATATGAAATCATACACAATAATGATGTGAGGAGAATTGGAAATGAAACCGGAAAGTGAAAGAATTTATTTGCGATCACTTCAAGAGAGCGATGCACCGATGATGTTAGGAATTACTATGGAAGAAGAAATCCGATATATGACAGGAACAAAGCCTCATTTCACGTTAGAACAGATCCAAGCCCATATCAACAATCTAAACAACGATTCATCACGTTATGATTTTGCGATCTGCTTGAAAGAAAATGACCAGATGATAGGCGAATTATCGATTTTTGATATTGATGAAGAAGATAAAAAAGCAGGGTTTAGAATTTCGATGAGTTCGATTGCGCTAACGGGCAAAGGATATGGAACAGAAGCTATACAAATTGTACTGCAATTTGTTTTTGAAGAACTACAGTTAAATCGTCTGCAGTTAGAAGTATTTAGCCATAATTTGCGAGGAATAAGAGCCTATGAGAAGGTTGGCTTTGTAAAAGAAGGCGTTTTGCGTGAATCGTTATACTACAATGGACATTATTCAGATGAAATTATTATGGCCATCTTAAAAAGTGATTATAGAAATACATTTGTGCAAGCTCCATTATCAGATGATTTTGTTATATGATAAAAGCAACGTTATACTAAAAGGAGTGGTCTTTTGTGGAACACGAATTAAAGGAGTTTATCAAGAAATGTGATCAAGCAATCAAACGGGAAGATTTTGATACGCTGAAGAATTACTATACGGACGATGCGATCTTGGTAGTAAAACCGGATATGATTGCACGTGGAAAAGAAGAAATCAAACAAGCATTTATTAAAATCGCGAAGTATTTTAATAACAGTTTGGTTCCAACACAAGGAGAAATGATTATTTTAGAAGCCGGGGATATTACATTAGTTATTTCCCAAACGTTACTGGATGCCGAAAAACATGAAACGGAGTATTCAATGGACAGAAGAGCAACGTATGTGTTTAAGAAAAATACACAAGGCGAATGGCTTTGTGCAATTGATAACTCCTATGGCACAGACTTAATTGATATGTAGATTGATATGTTATTTTTTGAAATGCCATAGTAGATTAAATTGGCGTATTTTCTTGACGACGAAGAGGTGAGTTCATTTTGGAAATATCAATTGTTAGATTACAAGATAGAGATGCGGAAGAATTGTATCGATTTGAAATGGAGAATCGACGATTTTTCGAGGAAATGGTGCCCAGCCGAGGGGATGGTTATTATCAATTTGAAACGTTTAAGATAAGACACCAGGATTTATTAGTAGAACAGCAAGATGAAAGGTCGGAATTTTATCTGATTAGGGATAACTCAGGTAATATTGTTGGGAGAATTAATTTAGTTGATATAACTAACAATGTGGCGGAAGTTGGTTTTAGAGTAGGCAAAGAATATGTCGGAAAAGGCATAGGGACTACAGCGTTGAACCTTTTGTTGAAAACAGCGATACATGTAGAAAAGGTCATAGGAAAAACAACAACCAATAATATAGCATCTCAAAAGACTTTAGAGAAAAATGGGTTTAAACAAGTTTACATAAGTGATGAACTATTTGAGATGAACGGGCAACAATTGCAGTTTATCCATTACATTTGGGAGCGCTAAAAATAGTTCACTTTTAAACTAAAAGATGGGAGCCTCAAAATGACACAGGCAATACTATTTGATATGGATGGTACATTATTTCAAACGGACTTAATTTTAGAACCGGCTTTAGAAGCGACGTTTGAGGTTTTGCGGAAAGAGCGGCAATGGCAAGGCGAAACACCGATTGAAAAGTACCGTGAAATTATGGGAGTGCCATTATCTGTCGTATGGGAAACGCTTTGTCCGAACCATTCTCTTGAACTTCGCAACAAGAGTAATGATATTTTTCAACAACAACTTATCACGCTAATTAGTAAACATAGAGGTGCGCTCTATGATGGGGTTGAAGAAACATTGGCGTTTTTAAGTGAGCGCTATCCATTATTTATCGCAAGCAATGGCTACATAGAGTACTTAGCGGCGATTGTGGAGGCCTATCAGCTACAGCGATTTATTCAACAAACGTATAGTATCCAGTCCATTGCTTCGGGAAATAAGTCGGAGCTAGTCGAGTTGGTGAAAACAGAGCATCAAATTCAAGGCGGTTTTGTAGTGGGGGACCGTGCTTCCGATATCCAAGCAGCAAAAGATAATCATTTTACATCGATCGGTGTACGTTTCGATTTTGCGCAGGATAGTGAGCTTCAGTATGCGGATCATGTAGTCGATTCATTTAAGGATATCGTAAAAGTGATATAATTGGATTATACAAAAACTGTTGCCAGTGACATCAAACGCTTGCCGAGTTCAAACCAACGGAACCAATAGAGCTAGTTGTCCAAGTGTTTTGTTGTAAGGCTTTATGATCGTGATGTTTCAGAGGGGGGCTGTTTTAGGGCTAGATGGAAAGGCGATATTTTAAGTTAAAGGGGTAATCAATCGAGTAATTCATCTGTGTAAATGGAATCACTTATTATTCACATATGGGGGAGAATTATCATGCAGCTAGGCAATGAATATGTGCGTGTTGTGCGGGAACGATTTCAAGAAGTCAAGGGCCTCGGGGATAAGACGATTAGTCAATTGGCGGAAGCTGATATTCATTGGAAGTTGAATGAAGCTTCAAATAGTGTTGCGGTTATCGCAAAACACTTGGGTGGAAATATGGTATCCAGATGGTCTGATTTTTTCATTTCCGATGGGGAAAAGCCCGACAGGAATCGTGAACAAGAATTTGAGGATGATATCTCGTCAAAACAGGAATTGCTCACCGTTTGGGAAAAGGGCTGGAATACTCTCTTTAAGGCGTTAGATGAATTGGAAGGGCAGGATTTATTAAAAAGCATATACATCCGTGGGGAGCGTCATACGGTGTTGGAAGCGATCGAAAGGCAAATGGCTCACTATGCGTATCATATCGGGCAAATTGTTTTTATTGGCAAGCAATTAAGAGATGAGAGTTGGGAAAGCTTGAGTATTCCAAAAGGCAAATCGGAAGAGTATTTGCAGGAGATGCTGAAAAGACGTCAGTCGTAACATGTTAAATCTCCAGTTGACTTTACTAATTAGAATAAAAACCACGTAGTTTGCTCAATTTCGCAAACTACGTGGTTTTTACTTTTCCCAAAAATAAAACTTGAAAAACAATCCTAATGTGTATATAGTGTATATAAAGTATATATACACTATTTCAAAAAGAGGTTTTTGCATGCAAATACTTATTTCGAACAGTTCAAAAGAGCCGATTTACGGGCAGATTTATGCGCAAATCAAGAAGCTCATCTTGATGGGGGAGTTACAAGAAGGGCAGCCGCTTCCTTCGATGCGCCAGCTCGCGAAGGATTTGGAGATTAGTGTCATTACAACGAAGCGTGCCTATGAAGAGCTGGAGAAAGATGGTTTTATCTATTCCATTATGGGAAAAGGTTCGTTCGTGGCGGAGCAAAATATGGAAATGATGAAGGAACGAAAAATGAAAGTGATTGAAGAAAAGTTGCTGGCTGCTATTCAAAACGGTAAGGAAATGGGCCTGAGCTTAGCTGAGCTCAAGGAAATGCTAACATTAATGTATACGGAGGATGACTAAATGGAAAACGTAATTGAATTACAGCATGTGAATAAATCATTTGATGGCTTTCAACTAAAGGATTTTTCACTGACGGTTAAAAAAGGTTTCGTGACGGGGTTTATCGGGGGAAATGGTGTGGGGAAGTCAACGACCATTAAATTAATTATGAATTTATTACAACCAGATAGCGGGACGATTTCGATATTCGGGTTGAATTATCAGGACCATGAAAAAGAAATCAAACAGCGCATTGGTTTTGTCTTTGATGAAAATATTTTTTATGAACATATCACGTTAGCAGAAATGAAAAAAATACTAAAACCGTCCTATTCCAATTGGGATGATGACCTATTTACTCATTATGTCCAAACATTTGAGCTGCCGCTCAATAAAAAGATTAAAACCTTTTCGAAAGGAATGATGATGAAAGCGTCGTTAACAATCGCTTTATCGCATCATGCGAAATTAATTATTATGGATGAACCAACGTCTGGATTAGACCCGATTTTTCGTAGGGAGTTGCTAGATATTTTACATGATCTCATGCAGGACGGAGATAAAACGATTTTCTTCTCGACACATATCACAACCGATTTGGATCGCATTGCAGATTATATTACATTTATTCATAAAGGGGAGCATATTTTCACAAAGGAATTTTATAAAGTTGAAGAAGAGTATGCTGTTGTTAAAGGCGGCCTGGAGCTATTAGACGCGGATACAGAACGGGAATTTATAGCCATTCGAAAATCTGCTCATGGTTTTGTGGCATTAACGGATAACAAGGTACGTATTGAAAATCTTTTTGGAGACATGGCTTTGATTGAGAAGGCAAGTCTTGAAGATATTATGTTTTATACAAAGAAAGGGGCTGAGCAGCTTGTTTAATTTAATACGGAAAGATATCCTTTTGCAAAAGACGACGTTACTCATTTTATTACCAATGTTAATTGTGTATCTATTTCTAGAAAACTCCATTATTTATGGGGGAATTTTATTTAGCATTGCCATTATCATGAATGCTTTTAGTGTGGATGAAAAGTCTTCCATTCATATGTTGCTCAATTCTTTGCCTTATACACGAAAAGAAATTGTCAGTTCAAAATACATGGGGGCACTTGTTTTCATAGGGATGGTTGTTTTCACTATTTTTGTTGGCAATGCTCTGATCCATCAAGAACTAATGATATGGAAAGACATCCTGTTTATTGTGGGCCTTGTGATGGTAGCGATATCACTGTTATTTCCATTTTCGTATAAATTCAAAAGCCAATATATGTTCATTGGCGGGCTTGTTTTGTTAGTCATTTATCTAGCGGTAATTCCATTAATTATTCCTAACGTGAACGACCAAATTAGAGGATTTGTGCATGAGGTTTTAACGTTACCAACTACGCAGTTCTATTTATTCATTGGCCTATCGGTTATAGTGCTCTACGCTTGTTCATGGTTGCTGTCGATTCGGATTTATGGGAAGAAAGTGTTTTAAGGGGGATGAAATAATGAAGAAAACAGCCGTTATCGGAATTATTATAGGCATAGGATTAGTAGTTCTTCTAAAAGTATTCCAAAGTTCCATCCCGCGAATCAGTGATCCATTGACGAATTACATCATATTAATAGGCTTTGTGTTTTTTATTATAATCTTTGGAGGAGCTCAGCTCAGGAAAAATAAATAGTTTGTATGAAGTGGAGAATCTAGGAGTAGGACTCAATTTTATAGCAAACAAAAAAGCTCAGATTACATTCTGGGCTTTTTTAATCGCACCGGACTGCTAATTAATATTGTCCTTATTTCCCATCGATTTAATAAACGCTGGAATTCCGACAAATACAATCACACCAACTATCAGTGTTATAAAAGTACTCAAATTTATCACTTTTGTTAAGAGAAGCACAAGAAGAGTAATAAGCAAAAATACTCGCCAATAAAAAAGCTTCTTTTTCAACGAGACACCTCCCGTTTATATTCGTCAATACTTTCAATAAAGAAAACACACTACTCTCCAAGCTAATCAACAGAACCAAATTGCAACCATAATTTCCGATATTACATCATACTCGCGACGATAAATACGTAACTAAAAAAAGCAATTGGGGCAAAAGTGATGAATAGTCCTACAATCCGTGTTCTTTGTTTAAATTGTAAAGCTAATCCCATTGCCCAGACTAGAATCCAGCCAAGGTAGGCTATATTGTTAGTAGAACCTTCCCCAATTCCACTCATAGCATAACTTACAACGCTCATAGTTATCGCAACTATGCCAGTGATTATATTGATCGCAATTAACAAAATTCTGTTCATACTCATTCCTCCTACCTTAATGTATGATTTGCCTGATAGCATAGACGGATGCTAGGCAACTGAAATTGGATAAGTTGAAAAAACGATTGGTGCAATAAATGTCAAATTAATATACCGATATAAGGGGGTTGAATTTATGCCCTTTGAATGGGGGCTGTATCTGCGTACCACTCTCACTAAATTTATAATTAATCATATCCCCCTGTAGACTCAGGAAGTAATAAATATGCCTCTTTACTTTTGATCAGACTAAATACGTAATTTCGCAACTCCAGTAGCTGCTTTGCGTCGTTGGTAGGTTCACAGTACTCTTCTGAAAAAGAATGCGTGATGGTTTCTCCATTGATAGTAATTTTCCATTGATCCTCTTCGTGTGGTTCTTGTACGCAAACGGTTCCGTTGATAGGATCAGGTATAAATTTTTTAGCTTCTATTATACGAACATCTTTCATTTCCTCATAAATTGCAGCCAATTCCTCATCTGAGAAGGTCACAGCTGCGGTTGCTGTTCCATCTTCTATTAAATCCTTGGTTACGGTACCTTTGAATGTATCGATTTCATTATTTTTTCCCACACCAAACTGAATAGAAAACCCAAAGTCATTGGGCATATCTTCTGGCATAGTTTGAACAGTAGAATTCGTCTCGTTTGAAGTGGGGCCATCAACTGTATTCGATGGGTTACAAGCATTTAACACGAAGGTGAATAAAATAACAGGCAATAATCTTTTCAACCAAATCCCTCCTATATTAGTAGACGGTTACTCGTTGGAAAGGTTACCTATTTTTCCCGGAAGAAGGGCCATTTTAGGAGGACTCGATTTTAATTGATTATCGCGTCTGCTTGTGAAAGAAGAATCTAAACGGAAAGCGATTATTTATTTGACCTGTTTTTTTAATGTTTCAATGTCTTGTCTGAGTTTTGCGTTTTGTTTTTTTGATTTTAGTTACCTCAACAATAGTAAATAATAAACTCGCTAATGTCAGATATACCAAAATTGTAGTGAAAGACATATAAATAAACCTCCCTATTTACTTCTGCAAAACGGCCTGATTCTGATATACGACTTTGCCATTATCGCACCCGTTTGTTTAAAACAGAAAAATATAAGCGACTACGCCGAATATCCCTATTGCAATCATAGCAATCCCTTTCACTGTACTTTTATTTCTGTTCACCAATTCCTCCACCCACATTACACACCAACCAAAGAACACGAAACCTATTCCCGAATGTTGCAAGACTTTTATGCCTGGTGCTGAAATAGAACCGGTAAAAAAGACAAGCAAACCAATCGTTACAGGTGCAATTCCTAAAATAAATAAAGGTTCTTTCATTTCTTTTATAATCTCGCGCCGTTTTTCTTCTTCCATTTTGCTGAAAGAACGCCAAGTAAGCAGAATGGGCAGCCCCCATAGAAATACTATATATACAAACTGAATTAGTCTCATACCAGTACCTTTCTCATTTTTCTTCATAATCTGGCCCGATTGCGGTACAAATTACACACTTATATTTTTACTGAAAATGCCAATTACAGCACCTATCCATGTTCCTAGTAGAACGCTAATTGCAACAAATCCTAGTCCCAAACCGTCCCATCCACCAACGACCAATAGACCGAATACGACTAAGCCGAAACAAATCAAGCTCAATACGAACGAAACTGTATATAAGGCTTTTCGTGATACCTTACGAGATACGAAGTAAATCCCAACAATAAATAGTATCCCCAGAAGTAATATGGGTGTCCATCCTTCTAGCATAAATGCATTCATTTTCGTCCACTCCTTATCTAGTCGGGTGATGTGGACGCAATCATATTCGATTATCACGTCCAATTTCTTAACAAGACTCTACTCTTTCACTTAAATTTCTAATGATTAATGGAAGTTCTTTTAAATCATTAACTGTGAAAGCTGTTTCAAAACCGTCCCATTGAAGATCTTTTTTCCAAATACCTGTCATCCCGATACCTTGAGCAGCCTTTACGTCATTTTTAGGGTGATCCCCAACAAATATGCTTTGTTCAGGTGATACATTAAGTTTCTCTAGGGCTTTTTTAAAAATTTCAGGATCAGGTTTTTTTGTACCTTCCCACTCAGATATCAAAATCACGTCAAAATATTGCTCAATTCCTAAAGCTTTAATATTATCCATTTGAAATTGACCATAACCATTTGTAATCATGCCTAAAGCAACATTGCTGCTCTTTAATTCCTCAAACATCTGAATTAGGTTATCAAAAGGAACGCAATTAAACCTAAATTCACTGATGTAATCTTGAAGCAATTCCTCCCAAGTCATTTCGGAAATATTAAATTCTTGAGTTAATTGTTGGTATACCTTATCTTTCCAAACATACCCACGCTTGTCGAGTTCAATAAACCTTGTAATGTATGTATCTTTCGGTATATGGCTAACCCATTTATTCAGTCGTTCATATTGGTTGTTTATGAACACTTTTACTGATTCGTCTCGATTTAACAAAGTTCCATCTAAATCAAATAAAACAGCCTTTATCATTTCTCCAACTCCTTAATACAGTTTATATGTTTATTTACCTAAATGACCTATTCATGGATGCTATCAAATACCATTAAATTACCTCAGTGAAGATAGCCTATTTGAATTCATGTAATACACCAGGTTATCGGTCCACTCTCCAAATTCAAATATAAATCCTTTTCTAATGCATTCAAATTCCATTCCTACGCTTTCCGCTAATTTGATGGAAGGCTTATTATCAACATTTATATGAGCTTCAATGCGATGGAAGTGGAGATTTTGAAAAGCGATATTAAGCGCTCCTTTTACTGCTTCTTTCCCGTAACCATTGCGCCAATATTGATTGTGAATGGTATATCCCAAGAGTCCCCACTGAAATTCGTCTCTCATAATCGTGCTAAATTCAACCTTACCAACGTGTTTTTGATCCGACTTCCGAAAGATACCAAAAACGTATGCCTCGTCCCGGTCAGCTAATCCTTGAAGTTTTGTAACTACATCATCATTGAATTTTTTCTGAGTCCATCCGTTCAAGTCCATTTTGTCGTCATCGTATTTATACTGTGAAGGAAATCTGTTACGACACCCCTCCAGCCAAAGTTCATAATCCTTATTTTGTAACGGTCTTATGACCAGTCTCTCTGTATCTGATTGAATTTTGATTTTTTCAGTTTTCAATGTGGACATCTCCTCTCCAGCGAAGGCGCCTTACAAGCGGTCGCCGAAGCCGTAAGACTGGCAGGGGGTTTCTGCCTGGCTCACGGCGGGAGGCATCCGCAAGCGCCGAGCGGTGTTAGTGGAATACTTTAGTTCCGTTTACATAGATGTATTAATTCACTCTTTTCAATTCAATTTTCTCTTCATGCTCTCCCCAAACAATCGAGACTTTAAAGGAGTCATCTTTATAGTCAGGGCGTTTTTCATCTAAACAACCTGGTGAATGACTCGTTTTACCATTCTCGTCCAAATCAAGATACAATTCGCAACTACCTCCAGTAGGAGATACGTAAGAAAATGTGAGTGTTGTTGGGCTATCTTCCCCTATATATTGAATATCGACATCTTGCATGCCTATGTCATCTTTGTTTTCTTTATTTTCGTTTATGTGGTATTTGACTTCCCAATTATCTGTTGCGCCTTCGTAAGTTAAGTCTTTGCCCCCGCAACCTACTAACAACACGCTCATGAGTAAGAAATAGAATAGAAAATAAGA
This sequence comes from Sporosarcina sp. FSL K6-1522, assembly GCF_038622445.1. Classification (GTDB taxonomy): domain Bacteria; phylum Bacillota; class Bacilli; order Bacillales_A; family Planococcaceae; genus Sporosarcina. The sequence continues at coordinate 3,520,121 of NZ_CP152019.1, read as the reverse complement.
TTTACGCCTCATGTTATACGCACCTCCATTGGATTTATTAAGAATAATTTCCTTATATACCCTCATTATACGCAACATTCCGAGTTCCAACAACGGAGTTTTCTGAATTCATCTAGCCTGCTTCCAACCAATCATATAATTTCACTTTCAATTAGCATACTAGCACCCAACAAAGAATAGGATTGTAATAGGACAAGTGCAAGACTATTTGACGGAATTTGACACACTATCTGCAAAAGAAAGGACAATCAAATGCCAAACTACCATCAGCAATCATCCGTTGAAGTAATGGAGAAATTGGACGTGACTCGCCAAGGGTTGAGTGATGTGGACGTCCAAATGAGACAAGAAGCATACGGTACGAATGAATTGGCGGAAGGAAAAAGGACAAGTACATTTGCCGTTTTCTTTGGGCAGTTTAAAGATTTATTGGTCATTATTTTGCTCATAGCTGCCTTCGTTTCATTTTTACTAGGGGAAGTTGAAAGTACGATTGTCATCCTGATTGTTGTCCTGCTAAATGCCGTCCTTGGCACGGTGCAGCATGTAAAGGCAGAGCAGTCGTTGGCTAGTTTAAAAAACTTAACCTCACCAGTTGCCAAAGTAATGCGCAATCAGCAGCTTGTAGAGGTTCCTTCCAAGGATATAGTCGTTGGGGATCTGCTCTATTTGGAGGCGGGGGACTATATTAGTGCAGATGGTCGATTAATCGAAAGCCATCATTTGCAAATCAATGAAAGTTCGCTGACAGGTGAATCATTGGCTGTTGAGAAAAGCATCGCACCCATCAAAGCAGACCAAGTCACCATTGGGGATCAAAAAAATATGGTGTTCACGGGCAGCTTTGTCACCAATGGACGTGGGATTGTTGCTGTAACGGCGATTGGTATGGAAACGGAAATCGGGAAAATCGCCAACTTACTTGATACAGCGAAAGAGAAGAAAACTCCTCTTCAAGTGAGTCTCGATCATTTCGGCGAAAAATTAGCATTAGGGATTACCATCATTTGTTTAGCGATTTTCACGATTGACCTATTCAGGGGACGCGAGTTAGTCGAGTCATTTATGTTCGCAGTATCGCTTGCGGTTGCAGCCATTCCAGAAGCATTGAGTTCGATTGTGACCATTGTGCTGGCTTTTGGGACACAGAAAATGGTCAAGGAAAATGCGGTCATTCGCAAGCTATATGCTGTTGAAAGTTTGGGCAGTGTCTCGGTCATTTGTTCAGATAAAACAGGTACATTAACCGAAAATAAAATGACAGTGCAACATGTTTATGTGGATCAAAAAGTCATGCCATCTGATCAATTACAAACAGAAACGCCGATTCAGCAAAAGCTGCTCCTACAAGCATTATTATGTAACGACGCGTTAGAAAAGGATGATAAAGAAATTGGTGATCCTACTGAACTAGCACTCGTCAAATTGGGGAAGCAGTATCATTTTGATGAAGTAACCGTCAGAGATCACTATCCAAGAGTGGCAGAAATTCCGTTTGATTCAGATCGAAAACTGATGACGACCGTGAACCGGGTTAATCAGCAAACAATGATGATCACAAAGGGGGCCGTAGATGTTCTTCTCCCTAAAATCGTGAAAATTGAAACGTCTATAGGTACACAGAGGATGACGGAAATGCAGCGTAAAAAAATCGAAGGCATGAATCAGGAGTTTTCGATGAATGGATTGCGCGTATTGGCCATTGCTTACAAAGAGATACCAGCCTACCAAGCAAGTGATGCCTGGTCTGAGAGTGACTTCATCTTTGTCGGCTTACTGGCGATGATGGACCCACCGAGAAAAGAGTCACAAGCAGCGGTCGAAAGCTGTATAAAGGCCGGCATTAAACCGGTTATGATAACGGGTGACCATAAGCTAACCGCAACTGCGATTGCCGAACAAATTGGCATTTTACAAGATCCATCAGAAGTGATGGAAGGGGCCGAAATTGAAGCACTAACGGATGAACAACTGCAAGAGAAAGTGCAGGATGTATCTGTTTACGCTCGCGTAACGCCTGAGCATAAAATTCGCATCGTCAAAGCGTGGCAGGAAAAAGGACATGTCGTTGCGATGACAGGGGATGGTGTCAATGATGGCCCGGCCTTGAAACAAGCCGATATCGGTGTAGCGATGGGGAAAACTGGTACCGAAGTAGCGAAAGATGCATCCGCGATGATCTTAACGGATGATAATTTTGCCACGATTGTCAAAGCGATTTCGAATGGCAGAAGTATCTATACGAATATTAAAAACGCGATACTCTTTTTATTGTCGGGAAATGCCGGTGCGATTTTTGTTGTGTTATATGCAACGGTACTTGGTTTACCTGTTCCGTTTGCACCTGTGCATCTGTTATTCATTAACTTATTGACCGACAGTTTGCCGGCTATTGCGATTGGGTTAGAGCCGCATAATAAAAAGACGATGAAGGACAAGCCGAGAGATATTCATACACCATTATTAAATAAATCCGTGACGACACAAGTGGTACTTGAAGGGGTGTTAATCGCCATTTCAACGATTATTGCATTTCGAATCGGCTTGCAGGCGGGAGACACGCTAACCGCCAGTACAATGGCATTTGCAACTTTATGTTTGGCACGATTGGTACATGGTTTTAACTCCCGATCTAACCAATCGATCTTCACAATCGGTGTCTTTTCAAATATGTACACGTGGCTCGCATTTGTCATTGGAGTGCTAAGTTTGCATGCCGTCTTATTTGTTCCATCGTTGACAGGCATGTTTGAAGTCGCCGTATTAAATGGGAGGCAATTAGGGTTTATTTATTGCTTGTCGTTTATGCCGTTTTTAGTGAATCAGTGGTATAAGGTGTTGTTTGTGCGGGGGAGATGAAGGCGAAAAGGGATATCCAGTTGAAGGATATCCCTTTTCCAATTGTTCAAACCTCAGTTACAAAATAATCAATTCTTTTGGTGATTTTGTAATAATCTCGATGCCATCTTTTTTCATAATAATATCATCTTCAATGCGTACGCCACCCAAATCAGGTATGTAGATGCCCGGCTCGATTGTTAATACCATTCCTTCCTCTACATGCTGCTCACAAGTTGTGTTCATGAAAATATCTTCATGGATATACAAGCCAATCCCATGTCCCATGCCGTGTCCATAATTGTCACCATAGCCTTTATCCCTAATTAGATCACGTGTTAATGCATCTGCTTCTTTCCCAGTCATCCCTATCTTGATACCTGCTAGTGCATGTTCAAGGGCATCATGAACAATGGAATAGATTTCTTTCAACTTAGGATCTGGTTCTCCGACTGCAATTGTTCGTGTCATATCGGAGCAATACCCTTGATAATAAGCGCCAAAATCAAGCGTAATCATATCGCCTTTTTCCACTACTTTGTTACTCGCCACACCATGCGGCAGTGAAGAACGAACGCCAGATGCGACAATGGTGTCGAAGGAGGAAGAAGTCGCGCCTAATTTCCGCATGTGGAATTCCAGTTCATTTGAAATTTCGATTTCGGTTCGTCCAGGTTGAATGAACGTTAGAATATGCGTAAAGGCTGTATCCGAAATTTCAGCCGCTTTTTTCAAAATGGCAATTTCCGATTCGCTTTTAATCGTTCGCAACTTTTCTACGACATTAGAAACAGGCACTAGCTCTGCTTTAACCGATTTTAGCAACTGGGAATAGTAGAAATAAGATTGGTGTTGCTGTTCAAACCCAAGTTTTTTAATCCCAAAACGTTCTGCAAGAGTTGCAATCTCTTCATAAATAATCGTTCGATTGATTTCTTTAATCGTGAAATTCGTAGCTTGTGTATTCGCCTGACTAACATAACGGAAATCGACTAATAAGTATGCATCTGTCTTCGTCACAAGTACCGTCCCCGCAGAACCTGTAAAATTCGTCAAGTATCTCCGATTCATCGCATCTGTAATCAGTATGCCGTCAATCCCTAATGCATCAAACGTTTCTCTTAATTTCACTAACTTCTCCATTGTAAAACCCCCATCAAGTTGTTTTCGAATAGTTCTATAGAAAGAAAGTATTCCAACTATTAATATGGCATAAGATTTGCTGAAATAATAGTGTTTTGTTTAGATCTGCACTTTTAAATTAATTTCAAAAATAACCTATGCTATTTTGTGGATGTTTGGAAATGAACATCATTTCAAGTCATTAATATGGTGTATTTTTTCGCTACCTATTATAATATGGATATAGTTGAATTAGTAAAATATTTAGTGCGAAATATACTTTTTGTACTATCAGTTAAAGGATGAATGAAGTGGAGAATTCTTCAAATGATGTTATTCGTAGTTTAATGGAAGAGATGTTTGAAATTCAAAATAAATCTAAGCATTTTGTAGAAATGCTTACTTATGATGAGGATCTTTCAGAAAATCTAATTCTTTTATTATTACGACTTAAATTACATGGGCATATGAGGATTACTGAAGTTTCTGAAGCCTTCATGTTAACCCCTGGGGCAGCAACGAATATGTGTGATAAACTTGAGGATTTAAATTATATTGAAAGAATAAGGATTAAAACGGATAGAAGGGTTGTTAATGTCGCACTTACAACAAAAGGAGAAAAAAGAGTAGAAGAGATATTTTCAAAACTACCATTAGAAAAGTTAGTAACGATTTCTACTACTTTAGCAGAAATCAATCATTTATTTGAAAAAATTATAGAGTAAAAATGTCCCTAAGCAGATCGATTTATGATCTGCTTTTTTATTTCACCGAAAAAGGTTGACAATATATACTCGACAACATACATTATAGTAGTTATATATTTTAGTTATTAAAATATATAGTTGTAGAAATAATGGTAGGCGTGCTCATTAAAATTCATTTTAGAAATGAGTGGTTGTATTGGCGAAAAAACTATTGGTGATGGGGGTTATTATTTTGACAGTATTTGGATCGGTGGTGTCAATGAATAGTGGCAAAAAAGCATTTCAACAGAATGAGGACTTAGCAAATGTTGAACAGATTACGCTTCACGCAGATATATCTAACGTAGTACTTGCAGTTGTCGAAACAAATTTGAACTTTGAATATACGGGAGAACAATCTTTTTTCGGTAAGCCCGAAATAGAAATTGATTACGATTCCGGGCATGCATTTATTGAGGTGAAGACTATCCCTAAAAACTGGATGAAGCTATTACCAGCTTCAAGAAAAAGGGGAACGTTACGATTGAATATCCCTGCAAAACTACTGGATGAAATTCACATTACTACTGGACAAGGAAACATAGATGTAGAAAGTATAGATAGCGTAAACCGATTAACGCTCAGTTCGAATGTTGGAAATGTGAAAATCGATTCTTTTATAGGTGAGTCGCTAGCTATAAATTTGAAGAACGGGTCTATAGATGCAGGTGAAATCAATAGCGAAGTTACGATTAAAAGTCAAACTGGCAATTTGAATGGTTTAGCCTTTGCTACACTTAAAGGTGTAAATAACATTCATTTGTCAAATGGGAATGTAAAGATAGCACTACCAACTGAAGCAATCTCTCATGATGTCGGATTGAATATTTATACAAAAAACGGGAAAATAAGACCTGTGAATGAAAGTCTATCAGGTGCTGCAATCGTAAAACAGAATGCCGGTCAGAAGATAATCAAGGATTCCAGCGCGAAAAATCAACTAAATATAGCTGTTTCAGTAGGGAATATAGAGATTAATTAAGGGGAGCTGGTTTTATATAGGGGATGTTTTACTACAGCTAAATGAAACTGGTCTCACTGAAATAATCATAGGCACGAAAGGAACTTAGTCAACACACATGGTGAATTATGTAATATAATTAAATCGTGAATTAGTTGTAGGGGAAATGAAGATAGGAAATCGGAGGTTATCATATGAGTACAATTTCATTAAAAAAGAACGCAGCGAGAGTTGTGCTAGAAAAGAAAAAACTCACTGGCGTTATAGCAAGAGTAGGAATTGTTTTGGATATTTCAGGTTCGATGCGCCAGTTATATCGAAAAGGGATTGTCCAAGATGCGGTTGAACGGATATTGGCAGTTGCGAGTCAATTTGATGATGACGGTTCTTTAGATGTGTGGGTATATGATAACGAATTTTCTCGCTTACCAGCTGTCACAGAGAAAGATTTTGTGGATTATGTAGATCGACAAATATTGAATAATGACAGTATCCATAAATTTGGGCGAAATGATGAACCTCAAGTAATGGAAGATGTCATTCTGAAATATACAAAAGAGGAACCGAGCAGTGAGCCTGTCTTCTTAGTGTTTATAAATGATGGCGGATGTAAACCAGGCATTAAAAAGTCGATTGTCTCGTCCTCGACACAACCAATTTTCTGGCAGTTTATTGGCATTGGAAATTCCAACTTCGATGTTTTAAGAAAGCTGGATACAATGGAAGGGCGATTCGTTGACAATGCGAATTTCTTCCACTTGGACTACTTGGAAAACGTATCTGATGAGGAGTTATATGACCAGTTATTAAATGAGTTCCCAGAATGGCTAGAAGAAGCGAAGCAAAAAGGGATTTTGCGTTAAAGGGTGGGGAAAGCTTGTTCCAGTGTTTATATGGGACAAGCTTTTGTCGTTCTATAGCATGGAGGATTTTTTATCCATATTATGAGAGATCAATTTGTTTAGAAAGAACCAGGAGGTGGTTTATGTGATCCATCTAGTATTTGGGGCGGCTGCAGCAGGCAGTTTACACCATGCGTTTCGTAGGGAAAATCATACGATTATTGGATTCCCAATCGATTATTCTATTGGTCCTCTCAGAAATATTCACGAGAGTAGTGGCAGTAATCATTATTTTGCCTGGGCGCAATCTTCATTCCACACAACGTGGGACTACTTTAAAGGTGATCAAGCAGTTTATCGTGAGTCATTACAACAGTTGTTAGCCATAAAGAATGGTGAGCAAGTTACCATCTGGACGTGTGAAAATGCAACCGAGCAAATTGGCTTGCGAATCAGCTGCTATTTGTTGAGAGATAAGGACGTTGAATTACGTTTTGTTAATACATATAAAGCCATGCATGCTTCTATGAAGGGGCAGGATGTTCGAATTGATATTCGTCATACGAATGGATGTTGTGCTAAGGAGCTTACTCATTTTTACAAGCATTATACTTGTCCAATTTCAGAGGAACTGAGGAGCGATTATGTGCAAAATGGCGAAAGCTTGCTGAGCAGTAAAAGTATGGCTCGTTCTTGGCGGCAAGGAGAAATCGTTGATGAGCTAGAAACAAAAGACGATTCGTTTATATTGGACTGTGCTACAAGGTTGCATCATGAAATGCCACATCTCGAATATATAGACGCTATCAGGTTGGTTGGTGACGTGTTGGGGAATGCAGAGCAATCATTGTCTGACATCTGGATTGAATATCGCGTCCGTTCACTTATTCATTCGAAGCAATTGGCTTATGAAGGTGATTTACAGTCCATGCGGATGTATAAAGTAAAAGTTGTATAGTCGTGCGTTGTTAAAGAAAGAGGGAAGTTTCGTAGCAAGGGCAGACGCTTGTTGTTTTTGTCCGATTTCTCAGTCTTACGTTTGCCCGCATAATTCGAGGTAGTCGCGTTGAATGAAAACAACCTGCTTGCTATTTGCTACCTAACCCTCTAGAATCAATCATGGACATTAAAGGTCTATAATAGGTGTGTGAAAACAACTAGTTTGTATGCATTTATATTAATTATAGATATTAGAAGTCTGGAATATACTCGATTGAAAGGGAGTGGTTAGATGTTGCTAGATTGCGCAATTATTGGTGGAGGACCAGCAGGTTTGAATGCTGCACTTGTTGTAGCGAGATCAGGAAGAAAGGTCATACTCTTTGATGAAGATAAACCGAGAAATGCTGTTACACAGGAGTCTCACGGATTTATCACAAGAGATGGAATCACCCCCGCTGAATTTAAAAAGGTCGCACAATTGGATTTGATGAAATACCCGAATATAGCTGTTCACAAGCAAAGAGTAATCGATATACAAAAAGTAGATGAAATGTTTCATATATGGTCAATGGACGGTAGCAGCTATCAAGCAAAAAAAGTGATTTTATCGACAGGGCTTACAGATATCATGCCTCAGATTACTGGCATTCATGATTTCTATGGGACTAGCCTGTTTAGTTGTCCATTTTGTGATGGTTGGGAATTAAAAAACCGTGCAGTAGTTGTCATATCAGAAGAGCCCCGCGCATTTCATATGGCTAAAATGATGTATAATTGGAGTCAAGATTTGGTCGTTTGTACGAATGGAAAAAGCATTCTCTCTCCAGAGCAGAAAGAGTTATTCACAAGGAAAAATATAACGGTCATAGAAGATGAAATACTGCATTTAGAAGGCGACCGCGGTCATTTGACAAAGATTCGATTTAAGAATGGGCAAGAAATTGCACGAGATGGTGGCTTAGTGACGACTAGCTTGCAACAAGCTGCTCCATTCGCACAAACTTTAGGCTGTACCTTAAACAAGATGGGGAGCATCGAAACTGATATATTGGGACGAACGAATATTGCAGGCGTTTATGCCAGTGGAGATAATTCTAATTCACTTTCCCAAGTAATCATTGCGGCGGCTGAAGGAAGTAAAGCGGCAATTGGCGTCATAAGTGATATGATAAATGAGGAATTTGAAAACTAATACCGAAAATATTATTTTAGATGGATTGAAGAAAAGAGGTTGGATAGGCTGGCTACTCGAACTATGGAGTAAATCGTCCAACTTGACGGAGTATCCATTTCGAGGATATTATAGACCCAATAAGTCTTTGAAAGGGTGGTACTATGAAATTTTCGAAAGCGACGAATTATGCTCTCCATACTATGCTGATGCTCTTTACTGTTTCACCGGACAAACCGGTTAGAGTCCAGCAGTTGGCGGAATCTCAAGATGTTTCACCGACGTATCTTTCCAAAATTTTAACCAAGTTAGTGAAGGCTGGGATGATTGAATCGATTTCAGGAGCCAATGGGGGCTATCGATTATCGTCTAAAAAGGACGGCATAACGTTTTTAGATATTATTCATGCGATTGAAGGTACAGCCTCATTATTTGAATGTGATTTTGTTCACGGTGACGAATGCTCAATTCAAGCGATTATGAAAGAGGCAGAAGAGAAAATGCATGGTTATCTTAAAGAAATGAAACTAGCGGACTTGGCTCAACAGCAAACGAAGGTGTAAGTTGAGCTAGAAGAATGATGACAGTTAGCTATAAAGTAATTACGGATTAATTATAGATATAACAAGTCTTTAATGTCTGATTTGAAGAGGATAATTACTCATGCTGGGTAAGGCACAATACTATAATGAGGCGATTAACAATGACAGAAAAACTTACATTTAATTCTAAAAATACGATTGCATACGAAGAAAACGCTCGTGTCTCGATTCCCACATACGACACGTTATTTGCGATGGTTCAATCCTATTTTCGAACTCAATTGGGCGAAAAGGAGGCATCATTGCTCGTGATTGGAGCGGGGGGTGGAAATGAACTAGCTGCATGGGGACCGTCTAATCCCAAATGGACATTTACCGGAGTGGACCCTTCTAAAGAGATGCTTCAGATGGCGGAGAATAAATCCATTCAACTTGGCATAGAAAGTCGTGTCCAACTTATTCAGGGAACGACTGCTGACCTGCCACCCTCAGAATCGAAATTCGACGCGGCAAGTTGTATTTTGGTTCTTCATTTCATAGAAGATGTCCAACAGAAGTTGGAATTGCTTCAAACCATTAAGGGTAAGTTGAAGCCGGGAGCTCCATTCGTGCTCGTGACCGCATACGGAGATCCTGATGATACCGAATTGCAAGACAGAATAAACGTATGGAAAAGCTTTTTCTTTGATGTCGGGTACGATTCGTCTAAATTGGACGAGATGGGCAAAGGGATTATGAATATTTCTTTCATTCCGGAACATCACATTGAGCAACTGTTAGAAGAATCCGGTTTTACGAATATAACCCGATTTTATTCAACGGGCCTTTTCGCAGGATGGATTTGCCATGCGGAATGATAAGGTCTATTAACAATGGTACTCAAATGGAGCCTTACTACATTAAAAGTGTAGTAGGGCTCTATTTTAGATAGGCGTAGATTTAATTTTTTGCAAAGGCATTTTACAAGAATAGCTTACTTCGTCGACACGGACGATATACGCTTATTCAAAAAACGCCCAATCATTTGAAAAACGTCTTCATTAATAGGAATCGGCAATTGGATGAAACCATGAATTAGCCCATCATAACGGTGCATGTCAACATCGACGCCACTTGCTTGCAGACGGGCACCGTATGACTCACCTTCATCACGGAGTGGATCATATTGGGCTGTAATTAGCAAAGCGGGTGGCAATTCGCTTACATCCTCTGCTTTAATAGGGGAGGCATATGTGTTTTCTGCGTCCTCTTCATTGTTCAGATAATGATCCCAAAAGCTTTTCGTCAGACTGCTCGTCAAAATAGGGGCCGATGCATTTTCTCGGATGGATTCGTACGGTGAATCGTTAATGGAGCGCAATGCATCAGTCGCAGGATAAATTAATAATTGAGATTTGATGTTAGGGCCTTTTCGTTCTTTTGCCATTAACGTCACGGCTGCTGTATAGTTGCCACCCGCACTATCTCCTCCGACTGAAATCTGATATGGAATGACTTGGAGTGTGTCGGCATGATCGAAAACCCATTGTGCCGCAGCATAACAATCTTCCAACCCTTTCGGAAAACGATGCTCCGGTGCCAATCGATAATCGACGGAAATGACTTTGTGACCTGACGAATTTGCTAGATTTCGGCAGACGACGTCATATGTGTCGACGTTGCCGGTTGTCCAACCGCCACCGTGATAGTAGACGAGGGCAGGGAGTTTTTCCTCAAGGGTATCTGGTGTATAGGCTCGGATTGGAATATCGCCATTGGGTCCCTCAATGAGAAGGTTTTCAACGTTTTTCACAGTTGGCCGGTGCTCCTCTGCTGGTATGAGCAATAACTGTTGTTGTCGAATTTGGTTAATCAACTCCGGTGTCAATGTTTTGGGTAGTTGGGGAAAATAGTCAAGAACTGCTTTAACAGATGCATCAATTGTCATCGAATCACTCCTCTTGGGTTTTGGGGAATAGATTTGGAGGTACTTGGTACTTATTCTCCAATTATCCAAAGACCCCTTCTGAATTAAGAAGAATATTTAGGCTATTTAAAATGAGGGGGATCTATGGTATTCTTTTGCAAAAGGACGCTCTCATTCGGAGATTCGTTATACATATCTAGAAAAGGACTGAGGTAATTTGGAAGCCAAAAGAATAACAGAGAATAATGATTTAGAAAAAGCCTTTTCTATCCGAAAAGCAGTATTCGTTGAAGAACAGGGTGTGGCATTAGAGTCGGAGTTTGATGAATTCGATACATTGAATGATCGTTCGGAACATATTTTAGTTTATCATCAAGAACAACCTGTCGGAACTGGCCGTATCAGATGGGTTGAGGGTGTAGGGAAATTGGAGAGAATCTGTATTTTAGAACCTTATCGGAAATTTGGACTTGGGAAGGTTATTATAAAAGCGTTAGAAGAAATCGCAGAAGACAAGGGACTGCTTCAAGTTAAATTACATGGTCAAACGCAGGCAGCAGGTTTTTATGAAAAACTGGGCTACCAGACCTCGTCGGGTGTGTTCATGGAAGAAGGTATACCACATATTTTAATGATGAAAGAATTGGCTACTAAGCGTTAAAAAAATGAGTCATGCAAAGTATCTAGCAAAAACCTTTCAAGCCTATTATGGACTTGAAGGGTTTTTTTCGATTGGCTATCGTGTTGGTAACGTCCACTTATTTGAGGAATTAAGTCAAGATTGACTCATTGTATACGAATGTATACAATGAGTATCATAACAACTCGTATACGTTTGTATACAAAGGAGGAATTGCTAGTGAGAGAAGAACAGGCAAGGAGAGAAGGGCGTCATCGCGGTAGGCGTCATGGTGGGGAAGAGGGCGCACGCGGACCGAAAACGTTTCGCCGTGGGAGGGCGCTTGCTTTCTTAGAGCGTATGCATCTAAAGCGTGCAACGATTAAACAGCAACTTGAACAATCGGAATTTCAATCGATTCAGCCGATTTTAGTCGGAGAATTAAAAGCCATTGATATAGTCATCAATGAGTTTGTGCAACTCTTTGAAATCAATGAAGAAGAAATCGACGATGGAAAACAGTCAGTAGATGCGAATGAGGAAGGGATTGAGTTGGATGAAAAAAATTAACGGTTATATCGATACAGTGTTTACGAAGCAAGACGCTTTGTTGGAGGAAGTGATTGCTTCGATTGAAGAAAACGGCATGCCGGCTATATCGGTGTCGCCTTCTTCGGGCAAACTATTAACGATGCTGATGACGATTTCAGGTGCTACAAATGTCCTGGAAATTGGTGCACTTGGTGGTTATAGCGGAATTTGCCTTGCGAGAGGTTTCGGGAATGAAGGGAAGTTGACATCCCTTGAATTGGAGGAGCGGTACGCAACGTTAGCAGCAAGTAATCTAGCGAAAGCGGGCTTTGGAGATCAAGTAGCCTATCGAACGGGGCCTGCATTGCACAGCCTTGAACAATTAGCAAGTGAGGGAAAACGCTTTGATTTTTTCTTTATTGATGCGGATAAAGAAAACTATGAGAATTACCTAGATGCTTGCATTGGACTTGCGGAGCCGGGGGCGTTAATCGTCCTGGATAATGTATTGGCTAGAGGAAGTGTAGCGGATCCAGAGGTGCAACCAAAACGTTATACGGCATTCATGCAAGTATTTAATGATACAGTGGCGAATCATCCGCAATTGGAATCACTGCTGATTCCGCTTGGGGATGGGATGACGGTTGCAAGGGTGACGAAATAAGAATTGTGTACCAGGTTCTCGGTGGCTGAGAACCTGGTTTTTTATTAAGGAAATTATAAAATCCCGCACTGTGGATAAGTTAGCCTATAGATATTTCTCGTCTAGGCTCCAGCGCCTAGGGGCTCGGGTCGTTTCGGTCTTGCTAGTAAAGGCAAAAAGCGCCCTTACTTTCAAGACCTCCAACGCTTGTCGCCCCTGAACAGGCGCTTGCGCTTTTGTTCTTAATCATGCCGCCTATTGAGCAACTGCATGATTTCATGATAAAGAATAGCCATCCCTCTACGTAACTCATCATCGGAACTATAAGCGAAAGACAGACGGATATGGTGCGTATCATAAGGTGCATAAATATAACCAGGATGAATGAGTACTTTTTTCTTCAGTAATTGCCTAAACAACTCTGTTGTGACAATCGGCTCTTTACATTTGCACCAGATGTAAAAACCACCTTTTGGTGATTCCCAAGAAGCGATTGCATGGAAATGTTTGGTCAATAGGCTTTCCATAACTTGAGCACGGCGTTGTAGTTCCGCTTTTAACTGCTGAATATGTTGTTCATATAAGCCTGTGCGAAGCCAGTGTTCGACAATCTCTTGTGAAATGGTACTTGATCCATAATCCATTTGCATTTTGATATCGGCTAATCGTTTAATGACAGGTGTAGATGCAATGACCCAGCCAATTCGTAATCCCGGGCTGAGTGTTTTGGAGACACTCCCAAGATAGAGGACTTGTCCTGATTGATCGAATGATTTAATAGCAGGTGTTGGTTCATCAAAAACTAATTCAAAATAGACATCATCCTCAATAATGGGGAGTTGGATGGATTCGCACATTGAATAAAAGGCTTCTTTCTCTTCTGATGACCAGACACGACCGGTTGGATTATGGAGAGTGGGGATTGTATAGTGAATCGCTTGCCGTTTTTTGCGGATCCACTCTATTTCTTTGGCCTGCAATTGGTTTTCAGTCAGGCTATGCAGGTGCATGCCGAAAGACTGAAATGGCTGGACGGAATTCAAATAGGAAAAGGATTCTTGAAAAACAATAGAACCTGTTTCCAGCAAGCCAACTGCGATTAATTGCAGAGCTTGTAATCCGCCCGACACGATGCAAATGTTTTCAGGCGTTGTGTGAATGCCTCGTTTTTTTACATAGTCGCAAATCGCTTGTCTCAGTTTTAGGTTGCCTTGTGGGGAAGAGTAGCCCATTGTTTTGCCATCCAATTGCAACTGCTGGAGTGAAGCTTGTATGTCCGTAGTTGGTAATAAGCTAGGCGCAAGTTCGCCTGTCCCTAATCGAATGATCGATTCATCTTGTTCGAATTCATTGATGAGCTGGATAGTTTGGTAGTTGGACTTGTGAATACTTGCTTCAATATAGCGTTGCCAGTTAGGCTGTTTTTGCTTCACAAGCATATTCCAAGAATCGTTTGAGACAAATGTGGCAGACCCGACTTTGGAAGATAAAATGCCATCTGCTTTTAATTCGTCAAAGGCCTCTTGGAGAGTGCTTCGATTCACGCCGAGTGATAGGGCCAGCTGGCGTTGTGGCGGTAATTTTGTTCCTTGTGCCCATTGGCCGATTGTAATTTGCTCGGTTATCCATGCGACGATTTGTTTTGCTAAACTAGTCGGTAGCGAACGATTCGGCTGCCAATGCATAAAACATTCCTCCGTAAAATTGGATGGGTAAATAACCAACCAATTGGACCTTTTTCTTTAGTTATAACATAGGTACGATAGAAGAGGAAAGGAGTTGCCGGTATGGAACCAATTTTACATGGCATCATTTTAGCATTTGGGCTCATTTTACCTTTAGGTGTCCAAAACGTTTTTGTCTTTACACAAGGTGTGACACAACCACATTTGTTAAAGGCGCTACCTGCGGCAATCACGGCTGCTATTTGTGATACGCTGTTAATTATTTTGGCAATCTTAGGCTTATCGGTTATCGTATTGCGATTTGAATGGCTACGATTTGGCTTGTTAGTAGTAGGTATTCTATTTCTTGTCTATATGGGGAAAGTAATCTGGTCTTCTGGCGCGGCGAATGTAGAGGGGAAAGAGGCCTTACCTGTAAAAAAACAAATCCTGTTTGCGCTGTCTGTCTCGTTGCTAAATCCACATGCGCTTTTGGACATCGTTGGTGTCATTGGGACGAGCGCAGTCAAGTATAGTGGGCAGGAGCAGCTCGCCTTTGCCGCTACCTGTATTGTTGTATCCTGGCTTTGGTTTTTGGGTTTAACGATTGCAGGGGCAACATTGAAGAGAATGAAGATAGCGAGTGGGGTCTTTATTTTATTTAATAAATGTTCAGCAGTGTTTATCTGGGGAACGGCGTTGTATTTAGTGGTGGGGTTATTTGCAAGCTGATAGAGGGCTCATTTACAATGGGAGAAGACGTATATGGTTAGGAAGGAGACTTTCAATGATGACAACTTCAAAAGGAAATTTACGGACATGCAGCAAAGGGCACGAATACTATAAGAGTAGCGATTGTCCGGTTTGTCCGACATGTGAGCAAGAAAGGAAACCTGCTGATGGGTTTCTGGCAAAACTTTCGGCACCTGCCAGAAGAGCGTTGGAGCATCATGGCATCACAACAGTGCAACAATTAGCGACATATAGTGAAAAAGAGATTTTGCAATTTCACGGCATGGGACCAGCTTCTTTGCCTAAACTTAGAGCTGCGTTAGAGGAGAGTGGCTTGTCGTTTAAATAGTAAAGAAGAAAATCCGATTTTCTTGGAGTTATTTTGGTAATTTGTGTCCCTTTCTATTCAATCTACAGATCAATAAGCAAGAAAAGAATCCATGTTGATTAAACTTTTTCAAAATGGATTCTTTTTGTTGTCCAAGAAAAATCTGGACTCAATTACGCAGAGGCATAATTGATGGAGGTTCTTAAATACTTCAAACAGAATTGCCATATCTTTCGATGATAAAGTCAATAAAATATCGACTTGCTATCGGCAATACCTTTTTGTTTTTATAGGCTAAACTGATTGTCCGAGCAACAGGTGGAGCAATCGATTTCGTCACAATATTATACGGGCATCTATTTAAGACAAGTTTAGGTAAAATCGTCAGCCCAAGCCCTTGTTCAATCATGGCCATAATCGTATAATCATCATGCACCCGGTATTGGATATTGGGTGCTAAGTCGTTTTGTTTGAAAATGGTTAACGGTTCACTTAGTTCTCCTTCATCCAAAAGAATGTAGGGATCACTCGTTAATTCTTTCAGGGAAACATTGTGTTGCACAGCTAAAGGATGATTAGTTGGCAATACCGCAAACATTTCATCTTTTTGTAGTGGAACGGTTGTCAGATTCGATATAGCAGTTGGATTGACAAAGCCGAAGTCTACACTCCCTTCTTTAATCCAATTAGAAATATTCGTATATTCCCCTTGATGTAATTCAAACTGAACAGCTGGATATTGTTCCTTAAAATCTTTCATCAGCCCCGGTAGCCAATTGCATGAAACACTCGAAAACGTACCAATTCGGATAAGTCCACTTTGCAGTCCTTGCATCTCGTTATGCTTTTCTAACAATTCCAGATGTGAATTACGTATATTTTTAATATAGGGTAAAAACTCCTCACCATCTGGCGTCAATGTGATCCCTTTGCGTGAGCGTAAAATCAGCGTAGTCGACAGTTCCTTTTCCAAGGAATGAACCATTTGACTAATGGCAGATTGTGTATAGCTAAGCTCTTCAGCGGCTTTGGTAAAACTTCCTGTTTCAATGATTTTGATAAAAGCGTCATACGAATTCATGGTCTTTTACCCCCCCCTTTTTTGCATTAGTAAATCTAATAGTTCTATTATAAACATTCGTTTTATTAATGTGAATACAGATGATACGATATAGCAAAACTATTAAAAAATAGATGGAAGGATAGGGGGAATGACGATGACACAACGACAGGCAAACTTGCTTTTGGCTACGGTTTCAATGGCTTGGGGAGCATCGTATATTTTTATGAAACTTTGTGTGGATGAAATCCCTCCAATGACGATTGTCGCTTTGCGATTTGGCATTGCATTCATCGTTATGGGGGCGATATTCTTTAAAAAAATGATCCGAGTAGATGTGGAAACATTGAAATACAGTGCGATTGTAGGGGCTCTACTTTGTGGGGTTTTCATTGCGCTTATGTATGGGATGAAACACACGACTGCTTCTACGGCTGGTTTTTTGACAAGTACGACCGTTATTCTCGTTCCGACTTTACAAATATTTCTTACACGTAAACTACCAAGTAAGCAAACAGGATGGGGCGTCCTGATTGTCACGACGGGTTTGGCATTCTTGCTAATCGGATATGATTTTACTATTGCATCTAGCGCTTTATATTGTTTAGTAGCTGCTCTCATTTATGCAATTCATATTATTGTTACAAATCGCTTTGTACGTAAGGTTGATGCCCTGCAGTTAGGGATTTATCAACTGGGGTTTGCAGCTCTATTCACAACGATTGGAACCTTTCTATTCGAAACGCCAGTTTGGCCGGCTAGTACGATTCACTGGTTTGCGATACTCGGTCTGGCCCTCATTTGCTCTGCTTATGGTTTTGTCATGCAGCCCATCGCTCAAAAGTATACGACACCTGAAAGTGCCGGCTTTCTCTTTTCGCTTGAACCCATTTTTGCAGCGATACTTGCATTTATCTTCCTGCATGAAAATATGGGGCTACAAGGTTATTTTGGCGCACTACTCATTATAGCTGGTGTACTTGTGGCAAACACTAGATTTAAAAAACAATGGAACAAAGAAATGCAGGTAAATTATGAGAGTTAAAATCATGAATAGATCAATTATTGACAACCTAAATCATTCAATTCGCGCTCAATTAAACTTAACTATATCGACTTGCCTCAAAGCGATGGATAAGTTGGAATGAAATTCAGAAAAATAAGGGGGAGTGTTTGAGGAGAATCATATCGATTTGCTGTAAATCCAAGTCAAACATGCCGAGGCGTATTTGACTTGGAGATAGTAGGTAGTATTAAACAAACAAACTCATCGTATTCTTTGTTTTCTCATCCATTGTGTGGCAACCCACTTTTCGCCAGCTATAACGGGAGCTCCACCGTGTAATGTTAAATCGTTTAAAATTTCGTCATTATAAAAATATTCAAAGTAAACCGCTGTACCTTTTTGGGGAGACACGGACAACTCTAGTTTTGGAAAAAAGGTTTCGCCGCCTTGTTCTACATCATTTAAGTACATAACAAGTGTACTAATACGGTTATTATTTGCTACTTTACTTGTTGATTTGAAAAAATCGTGGTGAGCTTTATATTCTTGACCTGGAGTATACTGAAGAATTTGAAGACCTTCTCCATGTTCAATTGGGATATTCATAATAGAGGCAATTCTTTTTTCAACCTTCGCAACAATACCATGCTCACTGTCTTTGAAAAACATACTACTACTTGTTCGGATTTCATTTACTTCACGTGTTGCTCCGATTTTTGAACGCTGCATTTTATCCTTTGACAATCGGATGAGTTCCTCGCATTCTTCGTTGCTCAGTACATTCCCCAAAATCACAATTAACGGGTCTTGTTTTGTCATGATGATGTCAATTTCCCTATCTGTGACGATTTTGTTGCCAGTATGGCTAAATATTGTTTGCTCTTTGTTGTCCGTTATCATCTTCAAATCACCTCTTAAACGATTAATTTTTTAGAACGGTTTATTTTATCATTGGATTTAAATGGATAGCAAGTTCTAAATAATGGTTTATAGATGATTTCTTAGATAAGGATTATTCTTTTCACTTTTAAGGCTGTCGTGAATCATGTACCGAAAGCGAAACTAAGCTGTTTATTTGGAGAGTTGTTACTTCATTTTTCAGGTTATTGCGAAACAGAGAGGGGTATAGTATTGAGTAACGATTTTTTTAGGAGATGGTTATAGTGGGTGAGAAGCCGGAAGATGTGCGAATGACACGGGAGGAAATGGAGGCAAATGGGCGTAAAATTGATGCAAGAAATGTTGCATTGGAGCATGTAGAAAGAGTGGAGGAAGCCCCAATGCAAGCTACCGATCAAATTCCACCGCCGTTGACTGAAGAAGAAATGAAAAAACGCGTTGGAGAACAGAACTTTGCGAATGTCCAAAAAGGGACAACGATGTCATCCATCAATAGTTGAAGAAAAAATACCTGCGCAACGAACAAAATTGTTCAGTGCGCAGGTATTGATTTTGATAAATGGTATCTTACTAATACCAAAAGCCGTTAAAACAATGCCACAATCCAATCGAGGATCCCTGTAATATCCAGGAACACGACGATAATGACTAAAGGAACGATGTACTTCATGATGATAAACCAAATCGTAAATGCGGTTGAGCCTAAGCGAGAATGTTGCAGTAATTCTTTACGTAATGTGCTTTTCTCAATTTTACGAGGAACAAAGATTGAAATGAGCAATACGCCAAGTGGCATTAAAATGTTACTCACTAGAAAATCAGCGTTATCAAATAAGTTTTTCGAGAAAATCAGGAAATCCGCAAAAACACTATATGATAATGCTGATGGAACACCGACTACAAAGATAAGTGCCCCCACGATATAGGCATATTTCGCGCGTTTCTTCTCGTTACCTTTGACAATTGATGCCACAATGATTTCGAGCATTGAAAAGGCCGAAGTTAATGTAGCGAATAAAAATAAGGCTAAAAATCCTAATAGGAATGCTTCGCCAAAAATAATTTGATCAAATACCGCTGGCAAGACAACGAATAATAAACCAGGTCCTTCAGCAGGTTCTAAGCCAAGTGAAAAGACGGCTGGGAAAATCGCTAAACCTGCTAGTAACGCAATCAATAAGTTCATGGATACAATCGAAATCGCAGGTTGAATCAAGCTTTCTTTTTTAGACAAATATGAGCTATACGTCACCATGACTGATACCCCAACACTTAAAGAGAAAAAGGCTTGTCCCATCGCAAACAAAACGCTTTGAGAGGTAATATTCGAGAAGTCAGGTGCTAAAAAGAATTTTACACCTTCCATCGCATTGTCGAGTGTCAACGAACGCACGATGAGTACGATGAATAATGCGAATAACGCAGGCATTAATATTTTACTCGCTTTTTCAATACCATTTTGAATCCCTTTCGCTACAACGACGACAGTAAGGACTAAAAATCCTAATTGCGCAGCAATCACTAACAGTGGATTGCCAATCGTTGTGTTAAAGACCGCTCCATAATCAGCACCCTCATGAATGATGCCTCCAAATAATCCTTTAGTAAAATAAATAACAATCCAACCACCAATAACACTGTAAAAAGACAACAGAAGGAAACAAGTAAATACTCCTAATTTCCCGATCCAATGCCAATTCGTATTCGGTGCTAGCGTTCGATATGCACTAATGGCCTCTTTTTGTGTGCTGCGGCCAATGACAAACTCGGCGAGTAGCAACGGGAAACCGATAAATAACGAAAATAAAATAAATAGCAGAAAGAACGCGCCGCCACCGCTTATCCCTGTTACATAAGGGAGCTTCCAAATGGCGCCTACTCCTATGGCCGATCCTGCTGCGGCTAAAATAAATCCAATCTTCGATGACCATTGCTCTGATGTTTGCATAGTATTCCATCCAATCTATTTATAGTGTGTTCTCGAAAGAACAAAAAAAGCCACATCTCTATCGATAACGATAGGGACGTGGCTTTTCACGCGGTACCACCCTAATTGGAAACAGCATATGCGTTTCCCACTTCTTAACATAACGGTGTTCTCCGTTTTATCTGCTACTTTTACTGTAGCAGTATAAAAAAAGCTCCAAGAATGAAATTCACCAAGTCTTTGTATCAGTTTGCACCAACCACTGATTCTCTTGTAACAGGGAGACCGGCTTAATAAGGTTCTTTTCAACGCTCATATAATCTATTTAGTATAGTCGGAACTATAGCATGATAATTTTTGGAGGTCAAGCCCTTGTCTCTATTATTTCTCGTTATGCAATCTCAACGTACTATATAGCTAGCGGGATACAGGACATTTCCTGGGGAATAATTATTTTATTGAAAATGGTTATGCTTAGATATATCTTGTGAAGATAGAGTTTTTGCATTGTTCCGCTATCTGTAATTAGATTACTGGAAATCTGTGCTACTATTACAAGGATATTTTAAGAACAATCCATTTCGCATGAAATAGGGGCAACATAAACCGTCGGCTGGATTTAGTGAGTAATAATATTTAGAAAATAATTATTATTGAAATAATTATTTCAGGTAATCATCTCACTTATCATATGATGTTTTTTAAAAATATGTTTAATAAAATTAACCTATCCGAGTTAGAGTATTGGAAGTACATAGATCCGTGTTTGATGGGAAATGGACAGTGTTTTTTATCATCATGTACTTTGTCAAAAAGTCTGTACACACCAGAATGATTTTCAACCCACAACGCATCCTACTCAAAAAGAGGTGAGCTTCATGATGCGAAAAAACGTTATGACATTTAGCATTTGGCTGCTTATGTATGCAGCACCTGTTCCAATCCCTGCACTTCCTTTTGTCCAACAAACCGTTCCGGCCTATGCAAAGTGGGGACAATTGGCAATGAAAGAAGTCCAATCGGAATATCCCAATGCAACTGTAGTGGACTATTTACATGAAGGCCGAGAAACGCAAGGGGATACGACGACTGAAAAATTTAAACTTTGGTTACGCCAAGGAAATCATGAATTTGGTGTTTTTGTGAGGATTACGTTCAATACGGAAACAGAACAAATAGTGACGATTAAGTTTCAAGAAACGCCCCGATAAGCCTATATAAGTGTCAGTATACAAACAGCGCTTACTACATTTTTTGTAGCGCTGTTTATTTTATATAGAGATAAGTTTCCATGATTTACTAAATAGATAACGATGAAGTATACACATTGTACACATTGCTATTACTTACATGGAAACCTTCGCAACCTCTTTTGAAATAGGAGGACAAGTGCAAAAAGTTCATAATTTAGAGAAGCTTGTATCACTTGGCTGATGAAAGAGCTGGTGCCTCCTATTGTGATTGCTATGTTATATAATAGGGGAAATAAGTAGCGACAGCAAAAGCGTATTCATCAGAATATCGCAGAAGGAGATGGCTTACATGAAACGAATTTCGTTGAAAATGGTGCGAAACGATTTGGTGAATATTCCTCAATTTGAACTACCGCCTGGATATCGGATGCGATTGTTTGAAAAAGGGGACGAGCAGACATGGGCGCGTATTGAAACAAGTGTTGATGAATTCAAAGATGAACAGGCGGCACTTGACCGCTTCGCGAAAGAATTTGGCCCTTATCTCGATGATATGACCAAGCGTTGTCTCTTTATTGAAAATGAACAAGGGGAGGCCATTGCGACAACGACAGCTTGGTATGGGGATTTGCTTGGCGATGGTGAAATCGCGGGTCGGATCCATTGGGTTGGTGTGATTCCCGCCTATCAAGGAAGGAAGCTATCTAAACCACTTTTGAGCGCAGCCATGAACATTTTAGCAGAGCATCATTCAACAGCCTATTTGATATCCCAAACAACGAGTTATCAAGCAATTAATATGTACTTAAACTATGGGTTTGAACCGTTTCGTACAGGGCCCAACTGTGAGGAAGCTTGGAACTTGATGGAAGAGACGTTAAAGCGGAAGATTTAGATAGTGAATACAGATTGTGAAGAAACTATTTTTGAATCACATATACGCAGTAGTGCAAACCATCGATTTGGTTTGCACTATTTTTTATGAAGAGAGATTACATGTAGACTTTGTTTGGTTAAGTACCACAAGGGGTTATTTGATATTCAAGGTGTTGGTCTTTTTTACCACTAAAAAAATCGTAATTTAGCTATTGACCTTTGTGTTACACAAACCTTTATAGTCAATATCAACGCAAGAGTGAATCTTCGAAATATTAAAAACCATAGACTGGATGGAGGAGACAGCATGGAAAAACAAACGCTAATTCGAACGCTAACTTTATCTCAAGTGGTCTTTTTGGGAATTGCATGGAATAACCCGATGGTATTTTTCAATACATATGGAATCGCCACAGTTACTGCGCAAGGTGTCATTATGGGGGCGTATATCCTCGCCTTTCTTGCAATCCTCTTCACGGCATTTAGTTACGGCAAGATGGCCAAAGCATTTCCAATCGCAGGTTCAGCCTATACATTCACGCAAAAGTCGATCAACCCGCAAATGGGGTTTCTTGTAGGGTGGACGATTATGCTGGATTATATGCTTACACCGATGGTTACGTGTCTGATGTCGGCAGTTTTTTTACACGCAGTATTTCCTGAAATTCCTCATGTTTTATGGATTATCTTGTTAACGGCAACGATTGTTATACCTAGTATTCTAGGGGTTAAGTTTACGGCATCTACCGGTAAAATCTTCGTGATTGCACAAATAGTCTTTGTAGGTATTTTCTGGGTTTTGACGATTAAGAGTTTGATGGCGGGGGTAGGTACAGGTACGTTGTTCTCTATTCAGCCGTTGTTCAATAAAGATATCGAATTACCGGTTATATTAGCAGGCGCCTCCATCCTTTGTTTCAGTTTTCTTGGTTTCGACTCGCTGACTACATTGTCAGAAGAAACGATTAATCCAGAAAAGACGATACCAAAAGCAATTGTCATTATGTTGGTGATCATCGGGTTTCTCTATATTGGGTCAGCGTATTTAGCACAATTGGTGCACCCGGGCTTTTCATTTACAAACACGGATTCTGCAGCGATGGAAGTTGTCTATCTAGTTGGTGGCAATATGTTTAAATCCATTTTTGTGACTGCGGTAATTCTAGGGAATTTCTCTTCGGGTGTCGCTGCGACTACGAGTGCATCGCGTGTGTTGTATGCGATGGGGCGAGATTCCGTACTGCCGAAAAAAGTATTTGGACATATCCATGCACGTTTTAAAACACCGTCAACGGGGATTATTGTCATCGGCATCATTTCCTTGCTCGGTATCGTGCTAACGCTTGACCAAGTGATTAAGTTTATCAACTTTGGGGCACTGATTGCCTTTACATCCGTTAACTTGTCGGTGATCTTTCATTACTTCATTCGAAATCGTAGACGCTCTTCCGTTAGCGATTATATGCGTTATCTATTTATGCCGCTACTTGGCGCAGGATTTACGCTTTGGTTATGGTCACATTTGGAGCTGGATGCGATGATTCTCGGCGGTATTTGGGTAGCATGTGGTTTTGTTTATCTATTGTATATGACCAAGTTTTTCAGCAAACCGTTACAAGAACTTGGGTTTGATAAAGAGATTGTCCTTGAGGAAGAGGTCATTTCAAAAGAGGTCTATCTAGAAGAGGTACGATGAAATGTAAGGGTTTACATTGAGAGGGGGGATGCGATTCGACAAAGCTGCATGTCGAAAATGGGGACAGCTTGTTCGGAAAATGGCAGGTAGGCAACATTGAAAATGATAAGATGAAAAGCTTCATTAAAAACGTTAACTAGAATGAAAATACCATATGTTATACAGCAACATCTCAAAAAAATTAGTAGGGGGTTATTTAATTGTTGAAGTTGAAAATGTTCATAAATGGGGAATGGGTACAGGCAGCAGATCAGGAAACACGCAAGGTAATTAATCCGGCTACGAATGAGGTAATTGCGGAGGCAGAGAGAGCGAGTGTAGAAGAAACGCGTACGGCTATTGCGGCAGCACGTCAAGCATTCGATTCTGGAGTTTGGTCAGATTTGTCGGCTGCTGAACGCGCATCTTATTTATTTAAAATTGCAGATAAACTGGAGGAAAAGGCAGCGGAGCTGAGTGCGCTTGAAATGGCGAATGTCGGTAAGCCTCTACGAGAAGCGGAATTTGATATTGCAGATGCAGTAGATTGCTTCCGTTACTATGGTGGTCTTGTCACAAAACCAAATGGGCAAACGTATGAAGTTGCGGATCCTGTACAGGGACTTATTGTTCGTGAACCTGTCGGCGTATGTGGCATGATTGCCCCTTGGAATTTCCCGTTATTGACGGGGGCGTGGAAAATCGCACCGGCACTGGCAGCAGGCAATACGATTGTCTTTAAGCCATCGGAAATTACACCGATTACGACAATTAAGTTGTTCGAAATTCTTGAAGAAGTGGGCATTCCGGCAGGTGTTGTCAACTTGGTGACAGGTGGAGGCTCTACTGTCGGTAACGAATTGGCTGAAAGCGATCAAGTCGATATGGTGTCATTTACAGGTAGTACGGAGGTCGGCAGATCCATTATGAAGGCAGCAGCAGGCAACATTAAGAAAACGGCACTTGAACTGGGCGGTAAGTCTCCGAATATCGTCTTTGCAGATGCAGACTTTGAAACAGCGGTGGATTATGCGCTTTACGGTATCTTTGTTAACGCAGGACAAGTGTGTAATGCGGGCTCTCGTTTACTACTGGAAGAGAGCATTCATGACAAGTTCGTTGACAGCCTGGTTCGTAAAGCGAAGGACATACGCGTGGGCCGTGGTGATGATCCAACGACGGATATGGGTGCCCTTGTTAGTGAAGGCCACATGAATACCGTACTGGATTATATCCAAGCCGGTATCGATGAAGGAGCCGAATTGGTGTGTGGCGGTAAACGGATTACGAGCGATGGGCTTGGACAAGGATACTTCGTAGAGCCGACAATCTTTATCAATACAACGCCTGATATGAAGATTGTTCAAGAAGAAATTTTTGGTCCTGTACTCGTTATTCAAAAGTTTAAAGATGAAGCAGAGGCCATAGAGCTTGCAAATGATACACCATATGGTCTAGCAGCTGGTGTGTTCTCGCAAGACGGTGCCAAAGCTTTACGAGTCATTAAAAAAATTAGAGCCGGGATTACATCCATTAATGCCTACAATCTTGCGTATGCGGAAGCACCGTGGGGTGGCTATAAGCAGAGCGGACTTGGCCGTGGACTAGGTACTTTCGGTTTGGATGAGTTTTCAGAAGTGAAGCAAATCAATATTAACCTAGATGTCAGCCCAACAGGGTGGTTTGACACAGAGGAAGCGTCTAAAGAAAGTGAACTGCAAGTAACTCGCTAATTCTAAAAACCTATGCAAATGGAAGGGGAAATGTGTGATGAGATGGGAATTTAATTTTAATCTACCGACATCTGTTGAATTTGGGAATGGAACGGTGAACAACGTAGGGAAAAGAGCGAAAGAGCTCGGCGGTGAAAAAGTACTCATTATTACCGATAAAGGGCTTGCTCAAACGGGGATTTTGGACAGGATTACGGATTCGTTGGATCAAGAAGGAGTCTCCTATCTTGTATATGATGAAATTACGCCGAATCCGAAAGACATCGATTGCGTCAAAGCATATGAAAAATTCAAAGATGACAACATCGATTTATTGATCGGTCTTGGTGGCGGAAGCTCTATGGATACAGCGAAAGCGATTGGCGTACTTTTCACACATGATGGAGAACTGAAAGATTACTATGGTTTTGATAAACTTGAACGAAAAATTACGCCGCTTATTTGTATTCCAACTACTTCAGGAACAGGTAGTGAAGTGACGACAGGCTCTGTTATCACGGATACCATCACGAAGCAGAAAGAAGCAATTTTGGATATCCAACTCGCTGCTAAACTAGCGATTGTGGATCCTGAATTGACGCTAACATTGCCGAAGTCGATTACGGCTGCGACAGGAATGGATGCACTGACACATGCCATTGAAGCGTATACGGCTACTGTTGCTGAACCAATTTCAGATGCGCTAAGTCTATATGCGATTGAATTAATTGCCAAACATCTTCCGGTAGCTGTAGAAAACGGCAAGGACGTAGAGGCAAGGCAAAATATGCTTGTGGGCAGTATGATTGCGGGTATGGCATTTGATAACGCTGACCTTGGTGCGGTGCATGCAATGGCTGAACCGCTTGGCGGGCTATATGATACGCCACATGGAGTAGCGAATTCCATCTTCCTCCCACATGTATTTGAATACAATATTCCTTCCAATCCGGAAAAGCATGCGATGGTCGCTATCAAGCTAGGTGCGAAAGCAGAAGGGAAAACAACGGAAGAAATTGCTCAAGAAGGTGTGACTTTGCTGCATGAATTGGCAAGCAAAATTGGCATTCCAAAATTCCACGAGCTACCGAATGTCAATCCGAAAGATTTCGAATTCCTTGCTGAAGGAGCTTTCAATCATCTATGTACGCTGACAAATTCTCGTAAATTATCGAAAGAGGACTATATGACATTGTTCCAAAATACGTATGGTAAGCAACTTGTAGCAGACGCGTAAATACTCGCAAGACACATGGAGGTTCTCCATGTACATAACGTGAGAAAATAAGACAGCAGAGGGGTAATTAATGATGGTTAAACTTGATGAAAAACAAGTGTTGAATTTACCGTTTACAGGCATATGTACGTTTGGTAAGTATCCAATTTGTCCAAATTTGGATGAGTTAGATGCTGATGTAGCAGTCATCGGTGTACCGAATGATATGGGAACCCAATGGAAATCGGGTGCTCGGATGGGGCCACGAGGAATCCGAGAAGGCTCGACGCTATACAGTTTCGGATTAGAAGGTGCGTATGACATCGAAAATGATATTACGTATCTAGGTCCAGATTGGAATGTAGTGGATTGCGGCGATGTCGATATGGTGCACGGTGATTTGATGCAAAGCCATGACAACACAGAACAAGCGATTCGTAAAATTGTCTCAAAAGGCGCTATGCCTGTTGTGTTAGGGGGAGACCATTCCATCACGGCCGCAGTAGGCAAAGGATTGGAAGACTTAGGTCCATTTCATGTCATTCAAATTGACGCTCATCTGGATTGGGCGGATCACCGTTCGGGTATGCGCTATGGCCACGGCAACTGTATTCGCCGTTTGTCAGAAATGGATCATGTACAAAAAATCTTCCAATTTGGTATCCGAGGCATTAGCAGTAGTAAAAAAGAGGATGTTGATGCGGCGAGGGATTATGGGAGTGTAATCCTATCGCCACGACAAATGCGGAAAATGGGCGTGGAAGAAGTACTGGCGCAGCTGCCAGCCGGAGAAAAATATTATGTAACGATTGATATTGATGGCATTGATCCGTCAATCGCACCTGGAACGGGCACACCTTCCCCGGGCGGTCTCTTGTATGATGAAGTGAACGAATTATTGGAAGGCATTGCAAAAAGGGGAGACGTCATCGGGTTCGATTTAGTTGAAGTGGCACCTCCTTATGACCCTACTGGCATGACAGGGCAAGTCGCAGCACGTATTATGTTGGATTTGCTCAGCTATGTGTTAAAGGAGAAAGAGCATAACCGTTAAGAGAAAATAGGGCTATTTTACCCTTGGAAATTCGATGCAACTTTTTGAAAAATAGCGTTTGGAAATGACCTTGACAAATCGTTAGAAAGCGTTGCATAGTATGTATAAGAGTTAGGTTCTGATAATTCGCTCATTATGGCGGGTTTAATGAAAGCGCATCATTCAAGATAAAACTTATCACTTTCTTCTTTTAAGCTTGTTGAGTGTCTAACTCTCATCAAACTTCAAATGATTGAAGGTGATAAGTTTTTTAGACTTTCTACTATATTAAGTTTCAGGGGGAGTGCGGATTGAAAGAAAAACTAAGCATTGGTGAAATGGCCAAGCTTCGCGGAGTTACTACGGAGGCGTTGCGGCATTATGACCGCATTGGCTTATTTAAGCCGCAATTTGTTGATCCTGATACTGGCTATCGCTATTACTCCATTTTTCAATATGAAATTTTAGGCACCATTAAAGAGCTTCGACAGCTGAAGATGACGACGGATGAAATAAAGGAATACCTCAACGAACGTAATTTCAGTAAATCATTAGCTATTTTGAAAGGTAAACATGAAGAGCTAGTCGCAAATCTGAACGAATTGAACGAACTGGAAGAAAGCATTCGAGAGAAGATTAGCTATTTAGAACGAGTGGAAAAAGAAAGTGATCTTCAACAGGTCGTATTTCGTAAGATAAAAACGAGACAATTATTGACCTTGAATGAAAAAATCAATAATAACTTTGAGCTCAGTTACGGTGTGTTGAATTTGGAGAATATGTTGACGGAAAAGACGCCGATTCTTGCTAGCAATCGACTAGGTATTATTATTGAAGAATCGAATCTCGCATTAGAACGTTTTGAAGAACCGTCAACGATTTTTATTGTGGCAAAAAATAAGGAAGATATACCAAATACCTATCGGACGACGGTTCCCGGGGGATTATTTGCCTGTATTCGCTATAATGGAGAATTGTTGTCGAGTCGCGGTGAAAGTTTAAGAGAAATCCTGCAGCATCTGAAGATGAATAATTATCAAATCATAGGTGATGCCTTACAAATCATGCATTTGGATATTACCATTACGGATAAACCGAATGAGATTACTTTTGAAATCCAAGTGCCTGTTCGAAAGTTATGAGTCGACTAAGTACCTATTTGGGGGAAGACCCTAGAGGCAAGATGACAGTAAAGTCAGTCCCGTTCTTTGCATTGTCGGTGACTGTAATCGTGCCGTTATGCTTTTTAATAATGCTAGCAACAGTTGAAAGACCTAAGCCTGTACCGCCCATTTGACGGGAGCGCGATTTATCAACGCGATAAAAAGGTTCAAATATAATCTTTTTGTCTTCATCATCAATGCCAATGCCTGTATCTTTAATATGGATGGCTACCTGTTCGTCATTGGATTTGTTTACAATCATCTCAACTGTACCGCCGTCAATATTGTACTTGATGCCGTTTTCCGCCAAGTTGCAAAAAGCACGATACAATAAGTCTGTGTTTCCCAAGATAACACTGTCATCACAATCTAGGGATAGCGTAACCTGATGATTGTTCGCTATATGAGCCAATTCGGAAATAATATCCTCGAAAATATCTTTTACATAGATACTACTTTGCTCATCGTTATCGTCCATATTCGTCATATCTAATAGGTTACTGACGAGTCCTCGCAAGCGTTGTGTCTGCTTCTCAATAACCGAAATAAGCGCATCATATTCCTCATTTGTATGCGTTTTTTTCTTCTTAAATACATCCACCTTTGTTTGCAACACAGCGAGGGGTGTTCGCAGCTCATGGGCGGCACTTGCCGAAAACCTCTGTTGCATTTTGAAGGAATCATCCAACTTCCCTGTCATGTTGTTAAATGTTACAGTAAGCTCTGCAATTTCATCCTTTGTAGGGGGCACGGTTAATGTTTCAGCTAAGTTATGCGCATTGATGTTTTTGACTTGCCCATTTAGTTTGTGAAGAGGTTGTAATGCTCTTCCTGAAATGTAGTAGGTTGAAAGCCCTCCGCCAACAATAATGAAAAGCATATACATGATGCTTTCAATTTTGAAATCTATTTTGGCTTTTTGGGTAGCTGCAGATGTAGCAATAGGGAGCGTAGTTACTGAGGGTGATTGAGCAATCCCTCCATTTACGCTATCCTGAAGTGCTGGTAGTAAAGGCATAGCATCAATTCTTGTAGCCATTCTACTAGCAGAAAAATTAAGTATTAAAGTAAGACCTATACAACAGACAGTTAAAAGAGCAACAGTCATAACGGTAAGTCGCAATCGGATAGGCATATTTTCAAGCACGGACATCACCATCCTTGTCTGAAGATAAAAAGTATCCTTCACCGATTTTCGTTCCAATGGGGTCATAGCTTAAAACTGTCTTCAGTTTCTTGCGGAGCGTTGCAATATGAACACGAATCGCGCCACTAAAGCTATCCGCATGTTGATCCCAGACATGTTCAATCAGTTCTTCTTGGCTGATCACTCGATCTTTGTGTAGCAAAAGATATGCTAGCAATGCAAATTCTTTTTTTGTCAGTGCGATTTCAAGTTTATTTACAAAGGCAATCCGTTTTGATAAATCTACCTTTATGTCACCGCTGGAAAGCATACTACTTTCTTGCACAAACTTTCTCCGCAACAAATTGCGTATTCTTGCCTCTAACTCAGCAAAATCAAATGGTTTCGCCAAATAATCATTTGCTCCTCTGTCTAGGCCTTTTACTTTATCATTCACATTACTTCTTGCACTGAGAATAAGTACTTTTAATTCGGGCCTCTCATCTCGTATTTTTTCTAACACCTCAAGCCCATCCATTATTGGCAAATTTAAATCGAGTACGACTAAATCGTAATTCACTTCATATAACAGATCGTAAGCAGTTTCACCGTCATCACACGTATCAACGGCATAACCATCTATTCTAAGCCCGTCTGCAATCGCTTCCTGCAAATCAAGCTCGTCTTCTACAATGAGTATTCTCATCCCAAATCACCTCACTCCTATTGTACTGTAAGCAGGTGTTAAATCTATGTTAAGCATTTAATTTCCACAAAAAATCGCTTAACAGGGATTTAACATCATTCGTTATACAATGATGCTATCAAGTTTAGGAGGAATAAAAATGTTTGAAATTAAGCATGTATCAAAACAATATAACAGCGAATTCGTATTGAATGATATTTCTTTTACAATGGGAAAAGGACTGAACTTTATAGTCGGTGCTTCAGGTAGTGGTAAAACGACGCTTTTGAAAATCATTAGCGGGATGGAACAAGATTTTGACGGGGAAGTGACCTATTGCGGGAAAAGCATTAAGGCATTAACCGCTCATGAAAAAAGCTATTTTTATAACAATATGTTTGGATTTGTTTGGCAGGATTTTAATTTGCTCGAGGATGTATCGGTGGTAGAGAATGTATTATTGCCACAGTACTTAAAAGACGAAAAAAATAAAAAAAATGCAGAAAAGATTTTAAGAGAACTCGAAATGATAGACCTTGCACATCAAAAAGTAAAAAATCTGTCAGGCGGCCAAAAGCAGCGTGTGACCATTGCAAGAGAACTGATGAAAAATCCACAAGTGATTATTGCTGACGAGCCGACGAGTGCTTTAGATGAAGAAACTTCCAAAACAACAATGGCTATTCTAAGAAAGATTGCTAAAAAAAGGACTGTCATCATTGTCACGCATGATACCAATTTACTTGACGATCAATCAACCGTTTTAAACTTAGACCAGGAAGAACCGTTTGTAACGTCACAAGAAATCATTACGCAAAAAGAACAGCTGACGTTTGATAAATGTCATCATTTATCCATCAAAAATGCTTTCGAAATCACTAAATCGAATGTCAAAAGTGCATATAACCGATTTGTAGTAGCAGCTCTTTCACTAATGGTTGCAGGTACGTTTTTACTGACAACTGTTAGCGGAGCGATTGGTGACAGTAGCCAGGGAGAGTTTGATGAGCTGATTGATACGTATGGCGAGGGATTGAAAGATATTAGTGTCGTTGGCAGTTTTACGAGTGCGGGAGGAACAAGTGAGCAGGAGGAAGAAAAGCCAAATGCAGATGTCACGCAAGATATTGGTGGCTTATATGCTAACTATGTAGGCGATGAACGTGTAGACTTTACAGCTTTTTTACAAGCATTTGATGATATTAAAGTAACGGTGAGTGGCAAAGAATATCAGATCCAAAGTACAGGTAGTGTGCCGGTCATCAATAAGTTGGTAGCTGGGAAAATGCCAATGGGCAAAGGCAATGAGGTTGTTGTACCAGAAAGCTTTGTTGATACATTGGGCCTGTCAAACGAGCAAGCAATCGGCAAGGAAATTGATTTTAATGGCTCTGTATACAATTGGGATACAGGGGAGCCGGTGCTACAAGGCACATTCATCACCGCAACAATTGTCGGCGTTGCAGATACGACTGTCTCTTATGAATATGAAGGAGAAATGATCCCGTATTCTGTTGATGACTCCTTTTTCTTTAGTAAAGTTGCAATTGACGACTTAAGAAAACAAGCGGGCATAGAAAATAAATCCGTAAACTTCCTTATTCGAGCGAAGACGCCGAAGGATATGATTGCTATTAAAGACGAACTTAACGAAATTGGCATCGTACCGCTTGGGCAATTTGAACTTGTTGAGGATATTGTGAGATTAAATGAGCAAACAACGGAACAATCCGGCTCTGCAAATGTACTTATAGGAATGTTATCTGTCGTTATGGTGATTGCGATTTCCTTAATCACAGGTTTTATGCGAAAAAGAGAGTATGCCATTTATAAAGTAAGTGGCTTTACGAATACGCATTTAGGCTTGCTAAACTTGACGGAAAAGATGACGGAAACCATTGTAGCCATTCTATTGTTACTTGTTATATCGCCGCTCATCAATATAGCTACTGAAAGTTTGTTTGGCAAAAATATTCTGAGTGCACAGACGCTATTTCCAGGCGTGTTATTGATTGTTTTGGTAGCTGTTGTGGCGTACTTGGCAACTACGATTTCGATTATAAAAACCAATGTAACAACCGCATTGAAGACAGGTGAACGATAATGATACAACTAAACAACCTTGTAAAAAAATATGATGCATTGCCTATATTTGACGATGTCAATTTCACCTTTCCGAATAAAGGACTTATTTGCTTGCTAGGTGCATCGGGTTGCGGTAAAAGTACTTTGCTGAATATGATGGCAGGCTTCGACAGCGATTATAGCGGTGAGATTACGGTTGCGGGTGCTTCTATTAGCAACATGAACGCCGACGAATTATGTGCATATCGCAGAGAACATATCGGGTTTATCTTTCAAAACTACCATCTGTTAAGCGGTTATACGGTGCTTGAAAATATCCTCCTTGCTTGTGAATTAAATGCTTCAAGCGAAGGGGAAAATAGAGAAAGTGCCAAAGAACTGTTAAACAAACTGGGATTAGCACAAAAAGCAGATGAAAAGATTGAAAATCTGTCGGGCGGTCAAAAGCAGAGGGCTGCGATTGCAAGAGCGTTAATGAGCAATCCCAACATAATCTTGGCAGATGAGCCGACAGGAGCATTAGACCGTAGCAATTCCCATGACATGATGGAACTGTTAAAAGAGATTTCAAAAGATCGCTTAGTGATTGTCATTACACATGATCAAAAGATTTGTAGCTTTGCCGATGAAGTAATGTATATTGAGGACAGGAAGATTATTGCCAAAGAAACGGTCATTCAACGGGATTGTACTGGTAATGATACACTCCGTATTCATAAGGCGACTAGAGTATCTGCGTTCAAGCGGGGGCTGAAAAACTTCCAGGTGCATATCACTCGTTATATGGCTGTTAGTTTGGCTATCTCTATCGGAATCCTTGCGTTTATGTTGTCTTTATCCTCGGGGAATCGTATGGACAACTCGATTGCGGATTTTAAGGATAAAAACACAGCCTTTAATAATGGTTATATTCAAGGTGAAGATGATGGAACGATTTTGGATATGTTGACATCCGATGAACGTATCGACAATGTCTATTATCAATACAAAATAACGGACGTTGCATTAAAGCTGGGGGATAAAACCGAAGCGATGGCAGAAAAATACCCAATGGCTAAGGCGACTGAAAAGATGTCATACGGTACGATGCCAAAATCAGGTGAAAAGGAAATCGCATTGAGTCCGAGTCTTGCTAAAAAGTTTGCTAATGATATTAGTAGAGTACTTGGACAAGAACTTACGTTACAATATGGTGGAAATGCATACACGCTGACAATTAGCGGTATTTATAATGCAGGCTACGATGATTTCTTTGTCAGCTCCGATATTGAACGGGAATTTTATCAAAAGGTGAAAGAGCAAGAAAACTACTCTATTAGTTACGATGTAAAGAATTTTGAGGATATTGTATCCGTTAGTCAAATGCTAACTGACAAAAAAATGGACAGCAAAAATGCTGCCAAAGAAGTAGGCGCTTTGCAAAGCGCATTCAACAACCTCAATCGTTTGTTCTTGATTGTTTCGATTTTAGTGTTAGCAATTTCATTGTTTATCGGAACCGTTTTACTCGTTAAATTGCAAAACTCACGTTATAAGGAACTAGGGCTGATGTCCGCTTTGGGATTCAAAAATGGGACTCTACGGAATATGATTGCCAGCGAAAATATGCTTTTAGCAGCAATGTCGGCTATTTTTCAAGCAGTTTTGATTGGCAGTACGTATGTCATCAGTATGGTTTTTGATTTAGCAATCATCATTACACCCGCACAAATTGTCCTATCCATACTGTCCACGGGCGTTGTTGTTAGTATTATTAGCATGATTGCTAGCCACAAGCTAATTCATACAGAGCCTGCTGTTGCGTTGAGGAAATAATGGTGTTAATCGGATGAATGAAAAATAGAGTGGCTAGAAATGACCAAGTTATTTCTGGTCATTCTTGTCCTTTTCGGTTGTAATCGATGCGAGTAAGTGGTTAACTTTCATCAGGGTATAATCCATCAGTAGAAGCAGACACTTATAATGGATGTTTTCAATAAAAAGTGAGCAAGAAAGGAGAAACGATGACAAAACGACAACAGTCACTTGAAATGGGATGGCATCTAGACAACAGTTATAGCCGTTTGCCTAAATCCTTTTTTACAAGTTTGAATCCAACTCCAGTCCAGTCACCAGCGCTGATCATGTTTAATGATTCTTTGGCGATTTCACTTGGACTAAATGCAGGGGCACTACGAAGTGAAGAAGGGGTAGCGATATTTGCTGGCAATGCGATCCCTGAAGATGCTTTGCCACTTGCTCAAGCATACGCAGGCCACCAATTTGGCAACTTTACAATGCTAGGGGACGGCAGGGCGGTATTGCTTGGTGAACAATTGACGCCAGAAGGTAAACGTTTTGATATTCAGCTGAAAGGCGCTGGACGGACACCGTATTCCCGCGGAGGAGATGGACGTGCCGCACTTGGTCCCATGTTACGAGAATACATTATGAGTGAAGCAATGCATGCACTTGGTATCCCAACGACTCGTGCATTAGCTGTGGTGACAACGGGTGAGTCTATTATCCGTGAAACCGATTTGCCAGGAGCTATTTTAACGCGTGTGGCAAGCAGTCATCTGCGTTTTGGTACTTTTCAATACGTTGCGAAATGGGGGACGGATGATGAGCTTCGTGCGTTAGCTGATTATGCATTACAGCGTCATTATCCAGAAATCGAGGAGAATGACGGTCGCTATCTTGCATTGCTACAAGCTGTCATTCAGCGTCAGGCGGCTTTGGTTGCCAAATGGCAGTTGGTTGGTTTCATCCACGGTGTTATGAATACCGATAATATGACGATCAGTGGAGAAACGATTGATTATGGTCCTTGTGCTTTTATGGATACATATAATCCTGCCACGGTTTTTAGCTCGATTGATATTCAAGGTCGCTATGCTTATGGCAATCAACCGAATATCGTCGGCTGGAATCTTGCGCGATTTGCGGAAAGTCTTTTATCGCTACTGCATGAAGAGTACGCGGAAGGAGCTCGATTGGCACAAGATGAGCTATCTGATTTCTCGGAGCATTATTATGCGAATTGGTTTGCGGGCATGCGAGCGAAATTAGGATTGTTCAATGAAGAGAAACAGGACGAATCTTTAATGGGGCATCTTTTGCAATTGATGGAGCAACACGATGCGGATTATACAAATATATTTCGTGCATTAACACTCAATCAATTGACGGATGAAGCGCTTTTCGAAACATCCGAATTTACACAGTGGTACGAGCTGTGGCAGGAAAGATTGACTAGGCAGCAGGCATCAAAGGAAAGTGTTCAACAATTGATGCGGGACAGTAACCCTGCAGTAATACCTCGGAATCATCGGGTAGAAGCAGCACTTGAAGCTGCAGTCCAACGGGGTGACTATCGTGTGATGCAGGAGCTACTGGATGTCCTTTCCAATCCATATGCCTATTCTAATCAGCAGGTGAATTATGCGTCACTTCCTGCTCCTTCAACAAGTCCTTATCAAACATATTGTGGAACTTGAAAGCTCGCTTACAGTTAGGCTGACTGTAAGCGAGCTTTTATATGCTTTATGAAGTCAATTCAACCGTTGCGGTAATCGTGACCCCATTTAACGCTTGTGTCGCCAGTCGATCGGCTTCTGTATTTAATTTACGTTGCACGAGTTCATATGTTGGCTGAATCTCGAGGCGTGCTAATTTCTCTTCAATTCTGTCTACCCAGCGTGCCAGTCCGCTTTCCAGTACTGGCCACTCGCCTGTCAGCTGATTAATGACGACTTGGGAATCCCCGACAAAGCGAGCCGGTAGGTGGTGAACATTCAACAATTCAAGCTCCTGTAGCCCTAAGTAAAGCGCGGCATATTCGGCTTCGTTATTCGAGACAAGTTCGGCAGAAGGAGCATTGCGTCGTAAGCGATACGATTTCCCGTTTTGCTCATAATAGATGGCACAGCCCAAACCGGATTGGTTGCTGGCGTGATCGAAGCCTCCGTCGAAATAAACAGTGATGTTATGCGGTTCTGTCTCGATGCCTTTTAAATAACCTTTCAATTCTTTTATCGTCCATGTGGTGTCAAATGGATCGATAAATGTGATGTTTTTGGCGCGTCCCGTCTTTGTCATATCTTCAGCAAGCAGTAGAGCCTGCGCTGCGGGCATTTCCTCAGAACGCAAGATGGTTTCCGTGCCTTTGGGCGTTTTATACATCCATTCGATGAGAACTTGCATTTTTAAACCTCCCCTATCAGTCATTCTTTCATGTATGAGAAAAAAGGCATCTATGTTTGATCCCATCGTCAGCCAGTAGCTGTCCATGATGGGCAATCGCATAGATACCTTATAGTTTATACCAAGAAGAGGTAATCCGTACTTTTATCCTGCATTAACGGGCAGGAAGACTCCCACTTCAAAACTTAAGTAAAAATACGCTAAAGATAAGTGGGAGATCAACTGCCCGTAAAAGCCTGATTGGTTCAACTAACAATCAGTGGGGGATGAGGGAAACCCCCACTGATTGAAGTTTCACTTTATAAGTACCCATTAATGCGTGATTTATTTTCTGCGCGAATTTCCTCTTGTAATCCTTCAATGCTTTCTTTCCGCCGTTCATTTTTCTCCTTTATGGCGGCAAGTTCTTTTCCTTCTGCAAATTCCATTGCGGCTTCTGCAGCTTCCATATTGCTGATGGTTTTCTTCAGTCGGTTGACATTATCATCCGAATCATTCGGTTTCGGGGTAAATTTAGGCATCATTTTTCCTCCTTCATTTTTAATGAAACTTCAAGACCTAGTCTTCCCTAATCTCCGCTAACTATTTGACCTAAATAATGGACTTTGCAGATTGGGAGCTGTAAGGGGAATTGATCATGATTGATTATACAAAATAGGAGAAACAGGGTAAGATGGGGGCAGATAATTATAGCGATGAAAGGGAAGAATTGTCATGAAAAAATGGAGTTGGCTAGTGATTGTTTTTGTATTTTTATTAACAGCTTGTGGCGCTAAAAACGCAGAAGGCTATGAAACGATTGTGTTGAAGGATATTCAACAGCATGTAGACAAGGGAGCGATTGTGCTAGATGTCCGGGAAGTAGAGGAGTTTGAAGAAGGGCATATCATTGGAGCGGTCAATGTTCCTTTGTCCGAATTGCAAAAAGGCAACCGAGCCGATTTAGATTCGGCTGAACAATATATTGTTATTTGCCGCAGTGGTAATCGTTCCAAAGAAGCGAGTGCTATTTTAGCAGGCGATGGCTACGATGTTGTTAATGTTTCAGAAGGCATGTCGTCTTGGACGGGGGAAGTTGAATAATCAGGTGCACCGTAGCAAGGAAATGGACCAAGTATACACTATGGAAATACATACGAATTACCGCAAAAAGGAATCAGCTATGCTTATAAGCGGCTGATTCCTTTTATTTATTGCTCAATACATTCCTATGTAAAATGCGGCACTACTAGGCTTCGGCTAAATCCCTAGTCGGATTGGGCGGTGTATTGTTTTTCACCTTCCGTCGAAAGTGCCCCGGTACGCGGGACAGAGCTGTGCCGCGCCTCTGTGATTAGTAGTATATCCATTTTTGCTAGAAGATATACCTTGAACTCGTGAAAAACAGAGCATGTCAGGACCAGATTACCCATAAAGAATTGTCAGCCGTTAATTTAGCGCGAGATGGGCATACTTCTATCGAGGGAAAATCAAAGGAGGTCCAGCATGTCATTGATTGAAGAGCTTCAGACGTTAAAAGAATTTCGCAGCCCAACTCGCTGTGTGCTAAGCGCGTATGTCAATACCAATCCAGCCGATCCTGATCAGCTGAAAGGTGCATGGAAAATTCATTTGAAAAGTGGCTTAAAGCGAATTGAAGAATATTTATCGGCTTCTGAGGATGAAACCGAATTGAAGGCATTTAAAGAACTTCGGGACAAAGTTGTTAAAGAAATCGAAGACAATCAAAATGATTTACACAAAGGCGTTGTGATCTTTGCTTCGGAAGACCCGGAATTATGGTCTGTCTATTATGTTCAAGTGCATGTGAAAACCAGTTTCCATTGGGAAGATCATCCGGTGCTCCAAGAGTTGGAATATATGTACAAAGCTTATCCAGAGGCGGGCATTGTTTTACCAAGCTTTGGGGAAGTACGCATATTAGATACGGCAATGGGCTTCCTATATGATGAGCTAATGTATGATTTTGATCCGAAACTTCAGGGATGGGGGGATCGAAAGAAAGTGACGAAAGACGATCATCCCTCCATCGGCAGTAGCAAGGTGGATGTGTTGGAATCAAGGTTGAAAGAAAACTTAGGTCGTTTTTATAAAGAAATGGGCGAAACCGTGGAACGACTGAAGAAAGAGCGCGGTTGGAAGGAGATTCATGTAGTCGGGGAAGCGGAATTAGCAAAAGCTTTTGCCGAGATCTTACGCGAAAAACCAGCAAGTTGCATTCACAAAAACTTGAATAACAGCAAACCGGCTGACATCCTGCATCAAGTGTTTGAAAAATAATAGCAAACCACTCTCGTTCATATAATGAGAGTGGTTTGTTTTTTTTTGTTGTCTATATAGGTTGAACTTATGATTTTCATCTATTATCCAGCGAAGGCGCCATACACGCGGTAGCCGAAGCGCCGATTGGTGTTAATGGGATTCTTTAGTTCAGTTTATATAGGCTCCAGCGCTTTTGTTCTTGGGCAGAACATGCCGCCCATCTTTTGAATAACATAGGTATGGACAGAGGCGGGAATAGGTCTTGCTTTGCTGAAATAGGTATCTTTATCATTTAGACTTTCATCTTGAAAGGATGTGTTCGACATGCAATTTTTTTATAGGGTTCGTCCTGGTGATACCGTGAGTCACATTGCACAACGTTGGGGATTGCCGGTTCAATCACTCATTGCGGCCAATCAGCTGGAGGCACCTTATTCACTCGTAAGCGGACAACAATTGTCTATTCCGCCAGGTGTCAACCTGTATCGGGTGCAGTCGGGTGATTCCGTGTATCAAATTGCTCATACGTATGGTGTGCCGCTTGCTGTCATTGTTGAAGCCAACCATTTACAGCCACCGTATCGTTTGCAAGTTGGTCAGTTGCTTAACATACCGCCTGGTGTTCCTTATTATACAGTACAGGCGGGCGATACACTGCAAAAGCTTGCCCAACGTTTTAATGTAATGGCGGGAGGGCAGGCTAATCCTGAACGAATCCAACAAGTGAATGCGCTGCCCTCGATGACTATTCAGCCGGGGATGAAGTTAACCATACCTTATGCTTTTTCAGGCGATGATGGTTTTATTGCCTATACGTCAAATCGAGGCGGACAGTTTGATATTTGGACCGTTAATTTGCGCAATGGTGAACGGAAACAGTTAACAACTGGTTTGGGAGACACTATTTCAACGCCGGTATGGTCGCCCGATAGCAATCGTATCGCTTTTGTAGGAAAGAATCGGATTGTTTATGTTATTTATGTTGATACGGGGCTCGTTGCCGGCGTCGATCAGTTGGATGAGGGGGGAGATTTTCGTCTTGATTGGTCACCGGATAGTGTGCGATTAGCGTATACAGCTCGAGGGAATATTATGCTGTATAATGCAACGCTTCATGCGGCAGAAAGCATTGTTCAGCCCCATGCGACGGATGTTGGCTGGTTTCCGAGTGGTACGGAATTATTATTTCAAGCACCGGACGCATCTGGAACAAGCCAATTGTTTCGGATTGAAACGGATGGTGCGAAAAGGAAGCAATTGACTAAGAATACAGAAGGTGCGCTGCAAAATGCCCGCCTTTCGCCCGATGGTACTTTTGCTTTGTACACAACGCCTGGGGCAAGTATTTCGCTTATTTACACAATAGAGCTGTCAACAGGGCAGGTTTCGATGATAAAAGGCGGTCCGCTTGCCAAAAATTATTTTCCTATTTGGTCGCCAGATTCCCAGCAAATCGGTTATAGTGCAACGGCCTTTGAAGATCGAGGCTATTTTTCACAAATTCGAACGGTTGAACGGAAGGGAGAGCATGATCACACTTGGGCATTGTCGAATTGTTTTTCGACGCCTGTTTCTTGGTCGCCAGAAGGCAAAAAACTCGCTTATCTATCAGGATGTCGGGAACAGCAATCTGCCAATGAGCTATGGATCGTTGATTTGCATCATCCCGCTCCGATTCGATTACTGGAAGGAGAGAACATTGTCGCCTTACAGTGGTCGCCAGCGGCCGTTATGGATTTAGCTCAACAACAATTTACAAGCGAAGTATTTGGTGTTAGCTTCCAATATCCAGCGAGCTGGGTACGCGTGACAGATACACGCTACGAGGGCAGTGACGGCTTTTTTCAGATTTCAGCCCTATTTGGATCAGACAATATGGATGAAGTTTGCCATGCCGAGGCCACCCAACCATCTATGCCCTACGGTTCGGCACCTCGTATAATTAAGTCGCAAAATGCTTACGAGCAGACATGCACCATTTACCCTTCGGCGGATCAACCTGCAAATAGGAAAGGGCAGGCGGCTTTCATTGCACGTTATCCAAGTCCTATGACCATCGCTGGTCGCCCCTTCAATTATTTCATTTTATGGGCAGATGAGGAGCATATTCAAAAAATCACGTCAACGCTGTTATTTTTACCGTAAGGATTGTACAAACAGGAAAAAAGCATGCTCCTTTACGAAGGACCATGCTTTTTCGTTCCCTTCTATTCTATAGCAAAGGGAGCACGCGGAAAATGGTAACGTTATTTCATTCTTACATACGTGCTGTTGTATACTACCTGACGAAAAGGGAACGCTCGTCAATGCAGTTGATGTGGCTGAACTGCGAAGCCATATTTGGGCTGGATCGTCACAATGAAACCTTCGTGATCTTCTCCATGTGCAGTCAGTCTTCAAGTTGCACTTCCACAAAAAATTTACGACTTACTTGCTTGATGTACTAAATGGTGAACTGAACCTCACTTGCTCGGTTCCCGACGAGTGTACCTATCGCCAGTAAAGAAATTTTCCGCCAAGGCTGTGCATTTCAACGTCGGAAGTCATTTGCAGGTAGCTCGTCTATAAATGTCTTCTTTCGGTAGTTCCGCCTTGTACTCTATTTCTACCCCATGTGGAATAGAGTTAAACCTCTTTTTTAATGATCTACCAAATATTTATTGGGCTACCAAAAGCCCTTTTTGGAAGTCCTTGATTTGCGCTGTAATCGTTTCTAGTGTTTTCAGTGCTTCCGTGCGTCCTTTTTGTTGTAAGACGAGTGTTTCTTGCATAGTGTCTGTCATTTGTTGTTGTGATTGAGCAAACAAATCGAGAAGGGCATGACCTGAATTCCATGAAAAGGCCTGTACTTGATCATGGATATCTTTCATCTTGTCTAGTTCGCTGTAAGGTTGTACGACCTCAGCAACTGTAGAAGATGCCTTTTCCAAGTTGGACAAGGCCTTACGTGATGATTGCAGCAACGTCTTTTGATGATCAAACATGTGCAATGACTGGTTCTCCATCTCCTGTTGAAGACCTTCCATGGTTTGCACACTGTTTAACCAACCGTCCCACCATACCCCCCCGCCGTTATGTGTTTCTGCTTGTTTCCCTTTGTTAGTCGCCAAATTAACTCCTCCTTTTAAATGGGTCCAGCATGTATTGATGATTTATGGCATGCAATGTTTTGCATAAATCCCGTTGTTTAGTTGTTCTCTTCTTGTTCTTTAGCCGTCGTTTTAAAAGCGGCATAAAACGGATTGTACAATGTGAAAAATTGATCGAGCATTTTTTGATAGTAACTGAGAGAACCGGCCCATAGTTCTAAGTACTGCTCACCAGCTGCTGTTATGGAATAAATACGTTTTGCAGGTCCACCCGTTGTCGTATCCCAAACGGATGTCACCAGTGCATCTTTTTCAAGCTGGCGAAGAATCCGATAGAAATTGCCTTGATCGATGGATTCGACGCCGAATTGTGTGATTTTCTCCATCAATTCATAGCCATGGGCATTCAAATCCCGTAAATGTAACAACGTAATCGGTATTAAAAAGTTTTTCGGAGCGCCTAAATTAGCCCCTTTACTATGTTTAGGTTCTTCTTGCTGCGTACTCATACCTCATCACTCACCTTACTTGTTAAATACTTATACATGTAATTTACACCTATCTGTTCGAAGTGTCAAATGCGATAAAAATAATAATTTGTAATATTAGAATTACCTCTGTCGACTCGTATAATAACGTGTTGGTAATTGGTGGAAATATGGTTCTTTCTATTTATTTCATAACAAATGGGGCGCAGGTACACTTAAGAAG
This sequence comes from Sporosarcina sp. FSL K6-1522, assembly GCF_038622445.1. Taxonomy (GTDB): domain Bacteria; phylum Bacillota; class Bacilli; order Bacillales_A; family Planococcaceae; genus Sporosarcina. The sequence continues at coordinate 3,476,630 of NZ_CP152019.1, read as the reverse complement.
GTTTCAGAAATGTTGTGAAGGAGATGAATTCGATTGTCGCAAACAAAGCTGTTTGATCCATTTACGATGTGGAAAGACATTTATGAACGAACGGAAGCAACTTGGGGTGAAGTCATTCAAGAAACGCTGAAAAAGGAGTCTTTCTCGGAGGGGATGGGCCAGACCTTAACGAATAACTTGCAGTACCAAGAGCTTGTAACCAAAATGACGGAAGCCTATTTGAAACAAGTCAATATGCCAACGAGAGGGGAAATTGCTAGCGTTGCTTCCCTTATCGTGAATTTAGAGGGCAAAGTGGATGATTTGGAAGAGAAAATCGAAGAAGACACGCTGAAAAATGAACTGGGTAAAGAAATCGGCCAGCTTAAAAAGGCCGTTACACATATAGATAAGAAAGTAGAAAAGGTACTGGAAATGCTGGAAGAACTCACGACAAAGCCAGGGCCTTCGGCGAAAGAAAAGCAGTAATGCTTTGCAAGTAAGTTTGTGTATGGAAAATAGATGATTGGGAGTGGATAGAGGATGACGATGACAATGACTACGATGGAGATATTGGAAGAAAAGAGTATCCAAAAACCGCTTGCCGGCAAAGTTGCCGTTGTAACAGGTGGATCACGTGGGATTGGCGCTGCAATCGCTAAAGCGTTGGCCGAGCAAGGTGCACAGGTCGTCATCAATTATCAATCCAACATGGAGTGTGCGGATGCCGTTGTCGAAGAAATTGAAAAGAACGGCGGTAGCTCGTACGCGATTCAAGCGAATATAGCTGATTCACAAGACGTCAATAGGTTAATCGAGGACGTGAAAAATCGCTATGGAAAGATTGATATCCTTGTCAATAATGCGGGTATCACACGAGATCGCACATTCCGCAAACTGTCTGAATCGGAGTGGAATGAAGTGATCAATGTCAATCTGAATAGTGTTTTTACAACGACTTCAGCAGTAATTGAACATATGCTGGAACAAAAATCCGGTCGCATTATTAATATTAGCTCAATCATCGGTCAGGCGGGCGGATTTGGTCAAACGAATTATGCTGCTTCTAAAGCGGGAATGATTGGATTTACAAAATCATTGGCGTTGGAGACGGCTAAAAGTGGGATAACGGTCAATGCGATCTGCCCAGGGTTTATTGAAACGGAAATGGTTGCAGCAATGCCGGATGCGGTGAAAGATTCCATCGTGTCAAAAATTCCGATGAAGCGTCTAGGGCAAACGGACGAAGTGGCGGAAGCCGTACTGTATCTGACGAAAGCAAATTATATTACGGGTCAAACCATTAACGTCAATGGTGGTTTATACATGTAAGGGAATTGGGGGAGAAAAATGGTTTACTCAAGCGTACAGGAATGGGATAAGTGGATGGATGGCATGCCGGAGGAGCTCAAAAGCAGCTATGAACGGTTTAAACGGGTATCGGATGTGCTGACAGTTGAGCCTGAACCGAAAGTTGGTCAGACGCCCAAGGAAGTCATCTGGACGAAGAATAAGGCGAAATTGTATCGTTATCAAACAACACTCAAGAAAACGAATAAGGTACCTATTCTCATGATTTATGCGCTTATTAATAAGCCGTATATTTTAGATTTAACGCCGGGTAGCAGTTTGATTGAGTATTTGACGAACGAGGGGCATGACGTCTATTTACTGGATTGGGGGACACCGGGCTTTGAGGATCGGCATATGAAACTGGATGATTATATTTTGGATTATATGCCACGTGCAGTGAAAAAGGTGTTGCGTGCATCGGATGCTAAGGAAATCAGTTTGCTAGGGTATTGTATGGGTGGTACGATGACCTCGATTTTTGCAGCGCTACATCCAGAACTGCCGATTCGAAACCTCATCTTTATGACGAGTCCTTTTGACTTTTCAGATGCAGGTCTCTATTCGAATTGGCTAGATAAACGCTATTTTAACCTTGATAAACTGGTCGATACAGTCGGTTTAGTGCCATTTGAAATGATTGATTTTGGCAATAAGCTATTGAGCCCTATTTCGAATACGTACGGACCGTACATTGGATTAATGGATCGAGTCGATAATGAAGCATTCGTTGAAAACTGGAAACTGATGCAGAAATGGTTGAATGACGGCATTCCTTTTCCAGGCGAAGCCTATCGGCAGTGGATTGGTGAGTTTTATCAGGAAAATAAATTACTGAACGATGAACTCATGATTAGAGGACGTAAAGTACAGTTAAGTGTTATTCAGGCGAATGTCTTAAATATCGCGGCAAAGCGTGATAATATTGCGGCACCAAAACAAGTGGAGCCGCTCAATGCAGCAATTTCAAGTAAAAACAAGACGTTCCACTTGATGGATACGGGTCATGTATCCGTTGTAGTGGGGCGTAAAGCGGTTCAAGAAACGTATCCGCTTATTGCAAATTGGTTGACGGAAAACTCGAAATAAAGACGTCTATACTAAGTCACGAAACAAGTACGCATTGTTTCGTGACTTGGTATTTTTTCCGTCTGCTAAGCATAAAAAGCAAACATTCGGTCATACTACTAGCGGAAAGACATTCTAGGAGGAATGACAATGAAGAAAATTTTACTCGTTCCAGCAGCTCTTCTACTGATTTTATCGTTGATGGGCTGTGGCATGAATCGAGATAAGGATGTAAAAGAGGATGCCGTAGAAAAAGATGCGACGGGTACGGTGACAGAGCAACCCCAAGATCATGTAGTCGACAAGGATACGAATACGACGCACGAGTCTAAGCTTGAAGTGGCGGACGACGCCGTGACGAACATTCTGAAGCTGGATGAAGTAGAAAGCGCCAATGTCCTTGTAACGAGTGACAACGCCTATGTGGGTGTTGTGTTGAAAGAAGGACAGGAAGGAACCGAGCAAGTTGAGAACAAAATTGCAGAAGAAGTGCGAGCTGCAAATGCCAACATTAACAATGTCTATGTCTCGTTGAATCCAGACGTCGCTAAACAACTAACGGATTACGGAGACAAGATCAGAGCAGGTGAGCCGGTAGAAGGATTCTTTGAAGAATTTTCGGATACCGTACGCCGACTCTTCCCTGATGATCATTAAAAGATGCCCACGTATAAAAACTCCGATGCATTCATTGTCGGAGTTTTTATACGTGCGTTTCAGGATTTATAAAGCTGTAGCCAGCCTTTCTTTTTAAACCAAAGCAGCATGGAAACCCCAATCACGAGCATAACAACTAAGACGACTAGATAGCCGTAACGCCATTGGAGTTCAGGCATAAAGACAAAATTCATGCCATATAAACCGGCGATAAATGTCAGTGGAATGAAGACAGAAGAAATAATGGTGAGCGTCATCATTATGCGATTCATCTGATTGGAGTTAATGGATAATTGGCTATCACGAATGTCCGCAGTTAATTCCCGATTGGATTCCAATATTTCCGCTAGACGTACTAAATGGTCATGAATATCGCCAAAGTAGGCACGTTCATTGGTCGAAAATCCTAATTTTTCTGAGGCGAGCATGCGGTACAATAATTCGCGCATCGGGGTGATGGTTCGCCTTAATCGCAATAAGTCTGTTCGTACAGCAAAGACGGAATCCATGGAAAGATGGACGGTAGTTGGTGAGAGTGTGTCTTCGATTTCATTCAAATTGTCCTCGATTTTGTAGAGGATTGGAAAATAATCATCGACAATTTTATCGATAATTTGGTAAGCAACGAACATATGCCCTTGCGTCCACTTGCGCGGGTTTTGGATGATGCGATCTCGTGCCATTTCTAATTCCCGTAGCTTTGTATAATGAAACGTTACGACAAAGTTCGTGCCGATGAACATTGTTAGTTCTTCAGGTTTTAAATTTTCATGGCAAATGGAATGCAGGACAAAAAATGTAAAGTCCTCATAATAATCCATTTTGGGCCTTTGAAGACGATATAAGCTGTCTTCAATCGCCAATGCGTGAAACTGGAAGAAAGAATTTAGCAATTGTTCTTCTTCCTTAGTAGGTTGTTCAAAATCAACCCAGTACCATTGGAAGTTTTGCTCCTTAATGGCTGTGAGTGGTACATCAAACAGCAGCTCATTGTCCTTGGATAAGGCAATTGTTTGAATGATGGTAAATCCCCCTTTCGATCAGTACTCTATATCCCTTATACTACCCAATTGTTCTTGCATATGCATACCTTAAGCGCATTTTATAGCCTCGCAATTGATTTGTGACTGATGTGGAAGTCAATGAATCCGCCTTGTAGAACATCTAATTATGACAAATTTATGAACATGTATAAAGTTTCCACTAATCGACAACTTTTTCAAAAGATTTATTGTACGATGGGAAAGTTGCTTCTTGGCTATCAAGACCATCATCTTCAGATGGAAGTAAGAAAATTATTTGGAGGAGAAGTTGTGAAAAAGGAATTAAGGAAAAGAATGTTGTCTGTTCGGATTACTTACAAGCGAAAAATGATGTATGTAAAGGCGAAGGAATTTGGTTACACACATCCAGAAGTTGTAGCACATAGTCAAGACTTAGATGATTTACTAAATAGATATCAAGGGATTATTTCATGAACCTTGAACTTTGATACGTTTCATAAATCCGTGTACTATCAATATATAAATTGAACTAAAGAATTCCACTAACACAGCTCGGCAACTGCGTGTAAGGCGCCTTTGCTGGATAGTAGATGAAAATCATAAGTTCAACCTATATAGAAGATGATTATATTGAAATGGGTGTTAGTATGACGAGATATATCATAATTGGTGCAGGGATTTTAGGGGTGTCGACAGCGTACCATTTGGCGAAAGCAGGGGAGGCGGTCACGGTAGTGGACAGGCAGGATCAAGGGCGTGCGACAGACGCAGCAGCTGGGATCATTTGCCCGTGGTTGTCTCAGCGGCGCAATAAGGCTTGGTATGCGCTCGCCAAAGGGGGAGCGGCGTACTATGCTTCATTGATACGCCAATTAGAGCAAGATGGAGAGCTAGAGACAGGCTATCGGCAAGTCGGGGCCATCAGCTTGCATACGGATGCATTGAGATTAAGCAAGATGGAAGAACGAGCGACACAAAGGCGTGAGCTGGCACCAGAAATTGGGTCGATTCGTCAACTTACGCCTGTCGAAACATCAGCTTTATGTCCACCATTGGCGGAAGATTATGGAGCGGTCCATGTCAGTGGAGCGGCACGTGTCAATGGACATGCTTTACGACAGGCACTTGAACATGCAGCCAAAAAGCATGGAGCACAATTTGTCGATGGTTCAGCGAAATTGAAACATAGAGATGGCGAGGTAACGGGTGTCTACGTGGGGGATACAGAGCTGCAGGCGGATCAAGTGCTCATTACGGCGGGGGCTTGGGCAGGGGAATTGTTAAAACCGCTTGGCATCGATTTGCAAGTAGCTGGTCAAAAAGCGCAAATTGTCCATCTACAGCTTGAGCAACAGGAAACGGGCGATTGGCCGGTAGTTATGCCGCCAACGGATCAGTACATTGTACCGTTTGAAGATGGGCGAGTTGTAGTTGGCGCAACCCACGAAAATGATACACAGTTCGACCAACGTGTGACCGCAGGCGGTTTACACGAAGTCTTGCATAAAGCATTAACGATTGCGCCAGGGTTACGTGACGGTGCTCTTGTCGAAGTTCGCGTCGGCTTCCGTCCATTCACAGCAGATTTTTTGCCCGTAATTGGTGAAGTACCAGGCGTCAAAGGAGTGTTGCTTGCCAATGGCCTCGGTGCATCGGGCTTAACGGTCGGCCCGTTTTTAGGTAAACAACTTGCTCATCTAGCACTCGGAGTAGCTTGCGATATCGATTTGACATTGTATGAAGTGTCAAAGGCCATTGGAAACGATTAAACACCCCCACTTTACACACTATCCTTGAAATGAGGTAGTGTGTTTTTTCTTTTTTTTTCATATTACAAGCAATCTGGAACTGTAGAAATAATGTGTCAAAAATGATTGGAAAATAGAAATGGAAGCAATTTAATCTTCCGAACATTTAAAACTTATTGACTAACATGCACGAACAGTGTACGATTACGAATAATTATTGCTATTAATTGTAGATAAAGAAAATTGGCAATAACGAAATAAGGGGGCGGAAAAATGAAGAAAAGTTGGTTCATGTATGCAGTCGCATTATTCAGCATTGTTCTTGTTCTTGCCGCATGTGGCAAAGGAGAAACTGAAAAAAGCCCAGGCGCAGCAGAGGGCGAGAAAAAGCCGGATAAGAGTGCGAGTGAAGAAACAAAAACGTATAAAATTGGTGTAACGCAAATTGTTGAGCACCCTTCGTTAAACGCTGCTTATGATGGCTTTAAAAAGGCGTTAGAAGATGCGGGGCTAGATGTAGAATATGATGTACAAAATGCACAAAATGATAACAGTGCGAATACGACGATTGCCAATAACCTTGTAGGTGCAGGCGTCGATTTAATCTTTGCTAACTCGACACCAAGTGCACAAGCGGTTGCGAGTGTCACACAAGACATTCCAATTGTCTTTACATCGGTAACAGATGCAGTAGGTGCTGAATTGGTTGCATCAATGGAAAGCCCTGGCGGTAATGTGACAGGGACAATTGATAACCATCCAGAAGCAATTCCGAACACGATGAAGTTCATCAAAGAAGAATTAGGTGCGAAAAATGTTGGCATGATCTTTAATGCGGGTGAGGCAAACTCACGTTCTCAAGTAGATGCAGTGAAAGAAATGCTAAAAGATATGGATATGACCGTTGTTGAGGCACCAGTTGCGACTTCTGCAGATGTGAAGCAAGCGGCAGAATCATTGATTGGCAAAGCAGATGCATTTTACATTATTACAGATAACACAGTTGTTTCAGCACTCGAGACAGTTGTAGCTGTAGCAAACGATAACAAAATTCCGATGATGGTTGGTGAGTTTGACTCCGTTCAACGTGGCGGTTTGGGCGCTTATGGTTTTGAATTCTATGATATCGGCTACGAAGCAGGTCAAATGGCTGTCAAAATTCTAAAAGGCGAAGCTATACCAGCGGATTTACCTGTTCAAGTTCCACAAAACTTGAAACTGGTTATGAACAAAGCAACAGCAGATGCACTCGAATTAGAGATTAAAGAAGAGTGGAACGCTGAATTAAGCGAATAAAATAGGAGATGATTGGGCATGTTTTCAGCTGTATTTGGCTCAGTTGAGCAGGGGATCATCTATGCAATCATGGCACTCGGAGTGTATCTTACATTCCGAGTGTTGGATTTTCCGGATTTAACGGTGGATGGTAGTTTTGTAACGGGTGCAGCGGTTGCTGCTACGATGATTGTGTTTGGGTATCACCCATTGGCTGCGACGGCAGTTGCCATTGTTATTGGCTTCGTTGCAGGCTGTCTAACAGGTCTTTTACATACGAAGGGTAAAATCAATCCACTGCTGTCTGGAATTTTGATGATGATTGCTCTGTACTCTATCAACTTACGCATCATGGGTTTGACATCAGAAACATCGGTTGGTCGGCCAAATATTCCATTATTAAACGCTGAAACGATTTTCAGTAAATTCCAAGCATTCTGGAGTACGCTCGGCATCGATGACGCTATCAATCAATTCTTTAGCATGCTTGGCGTCCAATACTTGCCCTCGACATGGGGCACATTGTTCTTGATGCTAATCGCAACGCTACTCATCAAGTTCGTCGTGGATTGGTTCTTGAAAACAGAAGTCGGCTTAGCAATTCGAGCGACAGGTGACAACAAAAAAATGATTCGCAGTTTTTCCGCGAATACAGATACACTTGTTATTTTAGGGCTCGGTATTTCAAATGGGCTTGTGGCTTTCTCAGGTGCTTTGATTGCCCAGTACTCGAAGTTCTCTGATATTGGGATGGGCATCGGGATGATCATTATCGGATTAGCATCTGTCATTATCGGGGAAGCCATATTCGGTACGAAAACGATTGTGCGTACAACGCTTGCTGTCATTGCTGGTGCCATTATTTATCGAATTGTACTAGGGCTCGCACTTCGTATTGATTTGCTCGATACGGGCGATATGAAGCTTATCACGGCTGTCATTGTGATTGCTGCACTTATTTTGCCGCAGTATATTGACAAGCGCCGCGAAAAAAATCGCAAAGCGAAACGGCATTCGGAACGCTTGGCTATGAGTCACAAGCAAGGTAAAGGAGGGACTGGCATTGTTGAAGCTCGAACAGATTAATAAAGTATTTAATGAGGCCACTCCCGATGAAAAGATCGCACTTGATCAAATTAACCTCCATCTACAACCAGGTGATTTTGTGACGGTTATCGGCAGTAACGGTGCCGGCAAATCGACAGTGATGAATATGATTTCCGGAGCATTAACACCTGATTTCGGCAATATTATGATTGCTGGTGAAAATGTGACAAGATTGCCAGAATACAAACGCTCCAAAATGATTGGGCGTGTATTCCAAGATCCAATGGCGGGGACGGCGCCTGCGATGACCATCGAGGAAAACTTAGCGATGGCGTATTCACGCAATAAAACACGTGGTTTACGCAGGGGCGTCGATAAGAAACGTCGAGAGCTATTCCGTACATCATTGGAAACATTGCACTTGAATTTGGAAAACCGTATCAATGCGAAAGTCGGGATGTTGTCAGGGGGAGAGCGTCAAGCACTCTCGTTGCTAATGGCAACCTTCACGCAGCCCTCAATACTCTTGCTAGACGAGCATACGGCGGCCTTGGACCCATCCAGAGCGGCATTGATAACTGAGCTAACGAAAGAACTCGTTGATAAGGATCAATTGACGACGCTCATGGTTACACATAATATGCAACAGGCCCTGGATTTAGGAAATAGGCTCATTATGATGGACAAAGGACAAATCATTTTGGAAGTCGGAGCAGAGGAAAAGCAACATTTAACCATTGAAAAGCTGATGGAGGCCTTCCAACGTATTCGCGGCGAAAAATTAACAAGCGATGCGGCGTTATTGTCTGTGTAATGGACGAAGGTACTGAAGATAAAATAGTGTAGATAGATTGAATTTATGATTTACCTAATCTCCAGTGAAGGCGCCTTATAAGCGGTAGCTGAAGCCGGGCGTTGTTAGGAAAATTCTTTTGTTCAGTTTATATACATGAAAAGACACAACCAATTGTAACCGGTTGTGTCTTTTCTATTTATGCGTTTGTTTTTACGTCTTCTGTCACTTTAATGACCCAGCCGAATGGATCTTCGATTTTTCCGGTTTGAATCCCGGTTAGCGTGTCATATAATTTTTGTGATAGCGTGCCTGTTTCACCATTGTTGACAACCATCTTTGTGCCATTCCAGTTTAGTTCGCCTACAGGAGAGATAACAGCTGCTGTTCCAGTACCAAATACTTCTTCTAGCTGGCCGTTCACATGTGCTGTTTGAATTTCTTCCATTGAAATTTTACGTTCGTTGACAGGCACATTCCAATGGCGTAGCAATTGAAGAATAGATTTTCGTGTAATGCCATCTAAAATACTACCGTTAAGTGCTGGTGTGACAACTTCTCCATTGATTTTAAAGAAGATGTTCATACTACCTACTTCTTCTACATATTTTTTCTCTACGCCATCTAACCATAGAACTTGTGAATAGCCTTCTGCATCAGCAACTTCTTGCGCTTTTAAAGCAGCGGCATAGTTACCAGCCGTTTTTGCAGTCCCAGTTCCGCCTGCAACAGCACGCACGAATTGATTTTCGACAAGAATTTTAACAGGATGGATGCCCTCTTTGTAGTACGATCCTACCGGTGATAGGATAATGATGAATCGATACTTACTGGAAGGAGCAACACCGAGAAAAGGCTCTGTTGCAATAATAAATGGACGAATATAAAGTGAAGTCCCCTCAGATTTAGGAATCCAGTCTTTGTCAATCTCGATGAGTTGTTTAAGTCCATCTAACGCTAGTTCTTCGTTTACTGGTGGCATACAAAGTCTATCACTCGATAGATTGATGCGCTTCATATTTTCATCAGGACGGAATAAACGAATTGCTCCATCTTCGGAGGCATATGCTTTGAGTCCTTCAAATACAGTTTGCCCGTAATGGAAAATGATGGCTGCAGGATCTAATGTAAGGGGTTCATAAGGAACAATTCGGTGGTCGTGCCAGCCCAATCCTTCAGTATAGTCTGCAATGAACATATGATCCGTGAAGGTTCTCCCGAATACAAGCTCATCTGATAATGGTTTTGCTTTTTTTGTTTCGCTCATTCTGATTTGGATTGGTAATTTTGTCATTCTGATCAGTTCTCCTCGTCTTGTTGTACTTTCAAAATCAATTACGCCTTGGCGTAATTGTGTCCAGATTTTTTGAGCAGGATTGAAAAGCTCCTCTGAAAATCTGTGACATCCGCCGGCGGCTTAACTTGACTCAGTCAAGTTAAATAACTGAATATAATAATTATACAACTATATTTCTAAAAAGAAAGAAAAATCTCAAAAGAATTACTTGTTTAGTTATTTTTTGTTTAGTAATATTTGGGTAAATACGAGCGCGGAAAGAGAAGGTGACAAATTTGAAAATCGTATCGTTAAATGTTGGCAAACCGAAAGTCGTACAATTGAATGGTAAAGAGGTGACAACAGGATTTTACAAGGAAGCGGTTCATGAACCGCTATACCTCTCAAAATTGAATTTTGATGGGGATGGACAGGCGGAAGCCTATCATGGAGGTGTGGACAAGGCCGTTTGTGTGTATCCATACGAGCATTACGCTTATTGGGAACAAGAGCTGAATCGAAAGTTATCGTCTGTTGCTTTCGGGGAGAATCTAACCGTAACGGGAATGTTGGAATCGGACGTGCATATTGGTGATATTTTTCAAATTGGCCAAGCAGTCGTAGAAGTGACGCAGCCGAGAAGACCTTGCTATAAAATTTCAGGGCGGCATGACGTGAAAGATTTAACGCTACGTGTTCAAAATTCTGGTTATACAGGCTTTTATTTGCGTGTCTTAGAAGAAGGCGACATCGGGCCTGATTCAACAATCGAGCGTCTGTTGTTGCACCCGGCGCAAGTGACAGTTGCTTTTGCGAATGAACATATGTATCACAGTCTTGGTCATATAGAGGCTATTCAACAGATTCTAGCCGTCGATGCGCTTTCAGAAAGCTGGCGCATAAAATTTATGAAACATCTGGAAAAATGGACAACAGGCATATAATTTACATGTGTATCCATACTAAATAAGAAAAACCTGGTGAATCATTTGCCGGGTTTTTTGTAGTCTATGTTTGGAGAATATGGGGTAAATAGTGCAGAGGGGTTGCATTTATCTTCATCAAAGGTGTTTGTATGTTTTTTCTTGCAATCCTTTAAACATTTGTTTACAATGTAAACAATAGTTCGTTGAGGAGGGATGTTAGTGAACGACAAGGAAGCGGCAATTGTGATGCTTCTGCGAAAAAATCCATTTTTGACTCAACAGGAAATGGCTGATCAGTTGAATATGTCACGGCCAGCACTCGCCAATATTATATCAGGGCTAACAAAGCGTGGTGTCATCACAGGACGAGCTTATATCCTGTCAGAAGACAATGAAGTCGTCTGTATCGGTGGTGCTAACGTCGACCGAAAGTTTCATTTGAAAGATACTGCTCAACTGGGGACGTCGAATCCTACTGCTAGTTCTGTTGCGGTTGGAGGCGTTGCGCGTAATATCGCGGATAACCTTGGGCGGCTCGATCATTCGATTCGACTCTTAACAGTAGCTGGCAATGATGCAGATTGGCAGTTTATTGAGCAGGAGTCAGCGCCATATATGGATGTCACAGCAGTTGGATTGCTAGCAGGAGAATCTACAGGTTCCTATTCGGCGGTCCTCGGTCCTGATGGTGAGCTTGTTATTGCGATGGCCAATATGGATGTCTACGAAGCGTTATCGGCGGAGTATATCGAAAGCAATGATCGTTTGATTGCCAATGCGGCATTAGCGGTGATGGATTTAAACTGTCCGAAAGAAACGGTTGAATACGTCAAAAGTCGTGCGCAAGTACATGGTACAGGGCTCGTCATTGTCCCAGTGTCGTCGCCTAAAATGGCACGGATGCCAGATAATCTGGAAGGTGTCACATGGTTTATCTGCAATCAAGACGAAGCGGAAACGTACACAGGTCAATCGATCCAAAGCGACGAAGACTGGCAGCTTGCGGTGCAGAAGTTATTTGAAGCTGGCGCGGAAAATGTCGTCGTAACAGCCGGTGCGAAAGGTGTTATGGCTGGCAAGCGTGGCGGAGAAGTGAAACGCTACGAGGCCCTGAGTGGAGTCGTAGTGGAAGATGTAACAGGTGCAGGTGATGCATTTGTGTCAGGGATTTTACACGGTCATTTAGAAGGCATGACTACAGATGAGGCGATTCGTTGCGGTCTTGTTAATGCTGCGAAAACACTTGAATCATCCTATACAGTACGTCCAGAATTATCAAAAGCACAGCTTACAATCGAATTGGAGGAATATTAATGGAAAAATATCTATCTTACTCAGCAGAAGTACAAGAAGCAATGGCACAAGGAAAGCCGGTTGTCGCACTTGAATCGACAATCATTTCACACGGTATGCCATACCCACAAAACGTCAAAACAGCGCGCGAAGTGGAACAAATTATTCGTGATAATGGTGCAGTGCCTGCAACAATCGCAATTATCGATGGAATGATCAAAATCGGTCTATCTGATGAAGAGCTGGAAATGTTCGGTAACAGTCAAGGCGTTGCGAAAGTTTCACGTCGTGATATCGGTTATCTAATTGCTACAAAACAATTGGGTGCCACAACAGTTGCGGCAACGATGATTTGTGCAGACCTTGCGGGTATCCGCGTATTCGTAACAGGCGGTATTGGTGGTGTTCACCGTGGTGCGGAAACGACAATGGATATTTCGGCTGACCTTGAAGAGCTTGCTCAAACGGACGTTGCTGTTATTTGCGCAGGAGCGAAATCAATTCTTGATATCGGTTTGACACTTGAATATTTAGAAACAAAAGGTGTGCCGGTTGTTGGATACGGAACAGATACATTACCAGCATTTTACACACGTGCGAGCGAGTTCCCACTTCAACTTCGTGCGGATAATGCTGAAACAGTTGCAGACATGCTGCATGCGAAATGGAACCTTGGCTTGAAGGGTGGCGCAGTTATTGCTAACCCAATCCCAGAAGCAGATGCAATGGAAGAAAGCTTCATCAATGGCATTATTCAAACAGCACTAGACGAAGCCAATGCAAACAACATTGCAGGTAAAGACGTGACACCATTCATGCTTGGTAAAGTCAAAGAATTGACAGATGGCAAGAGCTTGGACGCTAACATCGCATTAGTGAAAAATAACGCTGTGATCGGTGCGCAAATTGCAGTTGCATTTAACAAAAACTAATTGTGAATTTGAAAAGGAATCATCGTTTCTTCATTAGAAGAGCGATGATTCTTTTTTACATTGTTGGAATGCATAACATTATGATCAATTGAAATGACATCTGTTGATTAGCAAAAAAACAACTACATTATATACTAGGCACACTGTATACAATTCCTTTCGGATTGCTTTGGATGGAACAATTTCGATAATCGTCTGGTGATTGCTCATCCATCGCGCTCCAAAATCTCAAGTATCTAAAGTGCAAATACTTTTTGGGAAGAAAGAGTTGCTGGCTTTTTACATAGAGAGGCGGCCAAAGATGCAATTTTGGCCGCTGAAGCCTTTGTAATGGTGTTTTCTATTGTTATTGTAGAAAGGGTTCACTTTTTCTACCCGGCTTTCTATATTCAGGTGCATAAGCCTTGCTACAAGTAAAGAAGGAACGCATTGTTCAAGGGTAAGAGTGCCCGAAATTGTATCTTCGGCACTTGCACTCTCTATAGAAAGTCCTCTCTTCTTTCCTTTCCAAGCAACCGTATTTATCAGTTAATGATTGGAGGGACGCGACAGGTACTGATTCACAACAGCATTATGAAAAGGAGTATAACTAGAAATGACGCAGTCATTTCTAGTTATACTTGCCCCTTACACCGAAGGAATTGATTCCTCCGTAAAGCTGTCGTGAATCATGTGCCGAAAGCGGACCGGAAATCGTTTAGTGAAAATGGAGGTATGGGCATTTCTTATCAATGTTTTATGCAAGTAAATGGTTAAATTAATAGGCGTGATTTGAAATGATGCCATTTGTGGAATAGTTGCTCACCAATTTGTTGTTTGACCGCGGGTTGTTTGGTAATCTGGAGTTATTGGATAGCGAAGGAGTCAGTATAAATTGAAATTAGTATCATGGAACGTTAATGGATTACGTGCGTGTGTTCGTAAAGGTTTTTTAGACTATTTTAATGAAGTAAACGCGGATATTTTCTGTGTCCAGGAAACGAAGCTGCAAGAAGGGCAAATTGATTTGCAGTTAGAAGGGTATCATCAGTATTGGAATTATGCTGTCAAGAAAGGGTACTCTGGAACAGCGGTCTTTACGAAAGAGCAACCATTGTCTGTGAAATATGGTGTCGGGGATGCAGATGAAGAAGTAGAAGGACGCATTTTGACATTAGAGTTCCAACATTTTTACTTGGTGAACGTCTATGCACCAAACGCCCAACGAGATTTGGCGCGCTTGCCGTTCCGCTTAGAATGGGAAGAAGATATGCGGGCATATTTGGTAGCGTTGGATCAGAAGAAGCCAGTCATTTTATGTGGTGATTTGAATGTTGCACATGAAGAAATTGATATACGCAATGTGAAATCCAATATCGGCAATTCAGGTTTTACGTTCGAAGAGCGAGGTAAGATGACCGCATTATTAGCGGAAGGTTTTATCGATACGTTCAGACATTTTCATCCGGATCAAGAAGGGGCCTACACGTGGTGGTCTTACATGGCCAAAGTTCGTGAACGCAATATCGGTTGGCGCATCGATTACTTCATTGCATCTAAACAACTGGAATCTTCGCTAACAGATGCTACCATTCACCCGTATGTGATGGGCAGCGATCATTGCCCAATTGTCTTGGAACTAGAATGTTAAGGAAGAGTATGTACGAATCAAGTTTGGGTGGGGACAAGATTGATTCGGAGTGCTGTTACTTTTTTACGCTTGCTGAGATGGAAGGAGAAGAATTCAAATGATTGCGGACATTAAACAAACAGAGGAAGGGTACATCGCTCGTTATGAGCGCCATATCGAGCAACCTGTGGAGCGAGTTTGGGCAATGCTGACGGATAATAGGAAACTGGAAAAATGGTTTCAGGAGTTGCAGGTCGGGGAACCCTCGAAAGGCGGATATATGAAGTTCGATATGGGGGACGGGAAATTTGAAACACTAGAAATTTTCGAGTTCTCGCCGTTCTCTGTCCTAGCATTTGATTGGTTTGGTGACAGTGTCGGGTTTGAATTGCAACCGGTGCAAGATGGCTGTTTAGTAGTATTTCAGGAGCGGTTCACAACAATCACTAAACAAACTGCGAAAGATTTGGCGGGGTGGCATGTATGCTTAATTGTCATTGAATCCTTGCTTGCAGGGCAACAATTGAATTCCCGGAAGGAAGAATGGGAAAAGTGGTTTGAACAGTATGAAAAATTGTTTACTGAACTAACGCTAGCAGATCAGGCCTGAGATAGCAAAAGAGGTGCCTTCTTATAGGGCACCTCTTTTTGCTGTATATTACTCCTGCAAGATAAATACATTTTTCCCGGCTTTCATCCCTGCTAGGAAGATAATGATAGCTGAAATGATAATAATCAGCATTGGACCCGTCCAACTAGACGTCACGTCGTGCAGGAAACCGAATAATACAGGTCCAATGGCGGCCAGTCCGTAGCCAAAGGACTGTGCCATGCCAGATAATTCAGCAGCTTCATGTGGTGTCCGTGTCCGTAACGTGAAGAACATCATTGCAAGGCTAAAGGACGCTCCACCCGCTACCCCAATGACCACCATCCATAATGCCGCAAGGGAAGTAAACCCAAACAGTACGCCACCATAGCCAATCAAATATAATCCTGCGACGCCTGCGACAATGATTCGCTGATCTCTTACTTTTCCCGCAAGGATTGGAACGATGAACATCAACGGTACTTGAGAAAATTGCAGCAGGGAAACAAGCCAGCCCGCACCATCCGCGCTAATCCCTTGTGCTTTTAGTACTTCAGGCATCCAGGCTGAAGTAGAGTAAAAAATTAAGGACTGGATCCCCATGAAAATGGTGACAGCCCATGCTAATGAGGAGCGCCAAATCGATTGCGATTCACGTGTAGAAGTTGCAGATGCACTTGAGCGTTTGGTGTTTTTCAATTGAGGGAGCCAGACGAGCACGGCAATGAATGTCAAAATGCCCCATATACCTAGTGCACCTTCCCAGCCGAATGGCGTTCCGTGGGCAAGCGGCACGCTAATACCTGCTGCGGTAGAGGCCGATAGGTTCATCGCGACCGAATAAATGCCTGTCATTAACCCCATTTGCAATGGGAAATTGAGTTTGATTAAACTGGGCAATAACACATTGCCAAATGCGATTGCAGCCCCTAATAGGAATGTTCCTATGAGTAAGGTTGGAGTCGTACCGAGAGAACGAATAATAATCCCAGCTGTTAATAGAAGTAGCGAGCCAAATAGGGTTCGCTCTAATCCGAAACGGCGTGCCAGCCGCGGTGTAAATGGCGAAATAATGGCAAATGCCAACAATGGAATGGTCGTCAGGAACCCGGCTAATACATTCGAAATGCCCAAACTATCGCGAATGGAAGAGATTAAAGGGCCGACAGATGTTAAGGGCGACCGAAGTGTGGAGGCGATGAAGATGATGCCGAGTAGAAGGAACCAAGTGTTACGCGTGAACGTGAGTTTTTTACTAATTGGTGTAGCGCGTTGATTAGTCAAAATAAAGCCTCCAAAATTAATTGATACCTTTAAGAATAACATATGTATAGCGATAAATGTATGCTTGCGAACGCAACTAGATTCGACATGTTTTTACAAAAGATTAAGTCGTAGAAAAGTATAGAAATCTGTGGTGCTAGTACAATTCTAAATTCAAGCGCAATTGAATGAAAAGGTAATAGAGTGAATCCTTTTTTAACTTTCCAAGTCGTTGAAAAATCCCTTTCCCATGCTATAATTAGTACATTATAAGCGTAATTTACTCATATAATCGCGGGGATATGGCCTGCAAGTTTCTACCGATTTGCCGTAAACAAATCGACTATGGGCAGCAACGAATTGAACGGGGGATCATCGATAGATCATGCCCTTTTTCGATTCCATTCGACAAGTAAGCTCGAATGACATTGCTCCACTCATGGGATGAATGGACGCACGGTCATAGGGCTTCTTTTTTTTGGCCTTGATCGTGAAAATGACAGGGAGGAATAACAGCATGCAGTTGTTAAAGGATAAGATTGTACAAGATGGGAAAGTATTATCGGACCAGGTATTAAAAGTAGATACCTTTTTGAATCACCAGATTGACCCGGTTTTGATGCAAGCAATTGGAGAAGAGTTCGCAACGCGTTTCAAAGACGCGGGGATTACACAAATTGTAACGATTGAATCGTCTGGTATCGCGCCTGCCATGATGGCGGGGCTAGTCTTAGGGGTACCAGTTGTCTTTGCGAGAAAACGTAAATCATTGACGCTCATCGATCATTTGTATACAGCAAGTGTACATTCATTTACGAAGAATGAAACGAACGAAATTTCCGTTTCGAAAGATTTTGTTACAAGCGAAGATACGGTGCTGCTCATTGACGATTTTCTTGCCAATGGACAAGCTGTACTTGGTTTGCTAGACATTGTTGAGCAGGCAGGTGCGAAGCTAGCAGGTGTTGGCATCGTCATTGAGAAAGGCTTCCAAACAGGCGGAACAATGATCCGCGAAAAAGGTATTCGTGTGGAGTCATTGGCGATTGTTTCCTCACTCGAAAACGGGCAAGTGACGTTTGCTGAGGAGGACCTTTCCAAGTGAACAATCCCGTTAAGGCCACCGCTTTAGGCCTTCAGCACGTCTTAGCGATGTATGCGGGTGCAGTCATTGTACCGCTTATTGTTGGTGCGGAACTGGGCATGACATCAACCCAATTGACATATTTAGTCTCCATCGATATTTTAATGTGTGGAGTGGCAACGATTTTACAAATTATGAATAACCGTTTCTTCGGAATTGGGCTACCAGTTGTGTTAGGGTGTTCATTTACTGCAGTTGGACCTATGATTGCTATTGGTACTGAATCGGGGATTCCTGCGATTTACGGCGCCATTATTGTGTCTGGACTATTTGTTATTATCATTAGCCGTTACTTTGGAATGCTAGTGCGCTTTTTCCCGCCGGTTGTAACAGGTTCTGTCGTTACAATTATTGGGATTACGCTCATTCCTGTTGCCATTAATAATATGGGCGGTGGGCAAGGGGCAAGCGATTTTGGTTCTATGGAGAATGTGGCTTTGTCTTTCGGGACATTGCTACTGATTATCCTGATTTATAAATTTTCTACAGGTTTCATGCGCGCGATTTCCATTTTACTCGGTTTGGTTGCCGGGACGATTGCCGCTGCATTTATGGGAATGGTCGACTTTACAGCTGTGAAGGAAGCATCTTATTTCCATATGGTTGAACCTTTTTACTTCGGTTTGCCAACGTTTGAATGGTCGGCCATTTTGACGATGTGTTTGGTCGCAATGGTATCACTCGTTGAGTCGACAGGTGTCTACTTTGCGTTAGGTGATATTTGTGAGCGAGATATTACGAAGAAAGACCTTGAAAAAGGTTATCGTGCAGAAGGAATCGCGGTTTTACTCGGCGGGATATTCAATGCATTTCCGTATACAACGTTCTCACAAAATGTCGGCTTGCTACAGATGTCAGGTGTTCGGTCGCGTAAGATTATTTTGATTACAGGGATTATGCTCATTACGCTTGGCTTTGTACCGAAAATTGCTGCGGTGACAACAGTGATTCCCAATGCTGTTCTAGGCGGCGCGATGGTTGCGATGTTCGGTATGGTTGTCGCTCAAGGGATCAAAATGTTAAGCAAAGTCATAGGCGATTCCCAAGAGAATTCCATGATCATTGCATGTTCAATTGGTCTTGGACTTGGTGTGACAGTTGTGCCTGAACTGTTTGCTGCATTCCCAACGAGCCTTCGTATTTTAACGAGCAATGGGATTGTCGCAGGAAGTGTCACGGCGATTGCGTTGAACATTTTGTTTAATATGATTCCTTCGGCGAAGAGGCGTAAGTAACAGTTGTCGAAATAACAAATAAGATAGAGAAGTGAGTTGCCCGGTCCGTTAGTGGATCGGGTTTTTTGTTGTTTTGGAGTTGCGATGTGGAGTAATCATGTTTAGACTGCATATATGAAGATTATTTATACATTGTTCTGATTTGTCAGGGGGGGATGGGCGGAACTGAGATACCCTTGTATCAGGCGGAAATATAGGAGGTAGACCGATGGGTTTCCAAACGGTATCAAATCAATTAGAGTACAAGAAAATCTCGCCAGTAGAACTGGTGAGGCAATCACTAGCGAACATTGAACGTGATAACCCAACCTATAATGCGTTCATTACGGTTTGTGAAACAGAAGCGATGGCAGCGGCAAAAATAGCTGAAGAGGAAATGATGAAAGAGGTAAGAAGAAGCCCTTTTCACGGTATTCCGATTGCTGTGAAGGATATCATTTTCACGAAAGGTATCCGTACGACAATGGGATCGGAAATGTACAAAAACTTTACACCAGACTATGATGCAACGGTTATTACGAAATTGAAAGAAGCAGGTGCGATTATTATTGGCAAAGCACATACACATGAGTTTGCCGTTGGACCAATTGGGGATGTATCTGGCTTTGGGCCTTGTCGTAATCCATACAATCCCGAAAAAATTGCCGGGGGTTCGAGCAGCGGATCAGCCGTTGCGGTAGCGACAAAAATGGCTTTTGCAGCTTTGGGAACGGATACGGGTGGTTCCATCCGAATTCCTGCTTCCGCTTGTGGCATTGTTGGTATGAAACCGACCTTTGGATTAGTAAGCAAATATGGCATTCATAATTTAGCCTATACGCTCGATCATCCTGGACCGATGACGAGGAATGTAATGGAAAACGCTTTGTTATTAACGATACTTGCAGGACAGGATGACAAGGATTTGTTTACGATTCAAAGGCCAGCTGAAGACTACAGTCGTTTTATAGGGAGTAGTATTCAAGGGAAAACAATCGGCATTCCATCGTATTATTATCAAAACCTTGAAAGTGAAGTTGCTACTAAAATGGAGGAAGTCATTCATACGTATCACATGCTAGGAGCGAATGTAGTAAACGTAGAACTTGAAAAAATCGATGAAATCATTCGAGCACAATCGATGACGATACGTGCTGAAATTTATGCGGAGCATGCGGAAAATATTATGAACAACAGGCAGGGTTATCATCCAAATGTCTATGCGGGCATATTAGACTGTAAAGGAGTCTCTAGTTCTGACTATATACGTGCTCAACAACAACGACATCAGCTAATCGAAGGCTTCAATCATGTTTTCAATAAGGTTGACGTCTTATTGACGCCGACACTTCCGATTGTGCCTACAACAATTGGACAAAATGTAGTGCAGCTAGGAGATCAGCGAGAATTGGTAGGAGACGCCCTCATCCGATTGAATCGTCCGACGAATTTTACGGGTAATCCAGGATTATCCATACCTTGTGGGTTTTCGTCAAGCGGGCTGCCGATTGGTTTTCAACTAATCGGAAAGCATTGGGATGAGGCGTTGCTCTATCAGCTTGGTTATGCATACGAGCAAAGTACGAATAGTACTAGATAAACACTTACCCGCATATTCGTTACGGAATAAGCGGGTAAGTGTTTTTTCTTGAATGGAAAATGAGATAAGATAATAGAAATATGCAAAATGATAAGGGGAATCGAACATTGCAAAACAAACAGAACCAAACATATTCGATAGAAGAACTAAAACACATACAAGAACAATTAGTGAATCAAGTATCCTTGCAAAACAAATTCAAGATGGAAGACATGAAATATGTAGGCGGTGTAGATATCGCGTATTGGATGGAGGAAGGGATCGATTACGGCGCATGCTGTATTGTAGTCGTGGACTATGTTACGAAAGAAGTTGTTGAGGAAGTACACCATGTGGAGAAAATAACGTTTCCTTATATTTCAGGATATCTAGCTTTTAGAGAGTTACCTTTAGTATTAGAAACCGTGAAGAAGTTAACCATTCAACCGGATCTTTATATGTTCGATGGGAACGGCTACCTACATACTCGCCATATGGGAATTGCCACGCATGCTTCTTTTGAGTTAGGCAGGCCGACCATTGGTGTAGCGAAAACCTATTTGAAAATCAATGCTGTAGATTTTATCATACCTAAAAATCAAGTAGGTGCTTATACGGATATTGTCATCAATCATGAGGTCTATGGACGGACGTTACGATCAAGGAAAGATGTCAAACCTATTTTTGTTTCTTGTGGCAACTGGATTGACTTAGAAACCGCAACGAAAATAACGATGCACTTTGTAGAAAAAGACAGCAGACTGCCAATTACAACTCGACTGGCTGATTTGGCAACGCATGAGGCGAGGAGGATGTATAGGAAATAGCATGGATTAAATGCCTTGTAGTACGAATTACATGTTTGTCGTAACTGCACAACAACGATCAATTATATAGTAGAGATGTTTAGTGATGTGACTACATCGTATAGAACCAAAACAGTCTCTTCACCATTGCGATGACCAAACACTGGTGAAGAGGCTTATTTTGTTACAAAAAGAACATACATTCCTCTTTTTTTATTTATATCGTCCAATAAAGAATAGAATGTAGTATAATTTATACGAATGGAAACGGAGGGAAAATTATGAAGAAAATTGATGCTAATTTCAAATATCTAGTTGATATGTATGAGGATTCGTATTATCCAACGGTTTTAGTGGACAAACTCCAATTACATATTGTTGAAGTTGTCGATTTTATTGAGGCGAACAAGCATACAACGGAGGAGATTCAGGAGCAGTTAGACAAAATGACCATTGCGATTAACGAGCTACAGGATGAGTTCTATGCCAATGATAGTGAATTGGAAACAGTTGCGCGCGAATCGATTGCTGAAACAGTCGATGCTATTTTGCAACATTTTGAAATCGATATTGAGATTGAAGAAGCGATTCGAGAACGAGATTGGTGACACGTTATGTCAGAGCGCTTCAATACCTAGACCCTTGGCTAAATCAAGGGTCTCCATTTTTGTTATAACAAGCTGTTTATAAATATATCAAAAGGGTAATGTATTAGATTAGGACTTAAAAGAAGTTGAAGTTGAAGTTGAGCATATTCCTTCCTCGGCAATAAGACTAAGTTTTTAAAGGAGCCGCTTATGAATAAAAATGAAGCTTTACATGTAGTATATGAAAATATTTTGGGAGAACATTCTATATTGCAACAACTAAGAGAAGGGGGAGGATTGAACAAGGATAGATTTAATGCATTAGTTACTGCAATGGAGTTTTTGATAGTCGAATATAAGAATGTAGATGTTGTTCCTAAAAAACTTGCATTATCGTTTGCAGATATCAGCAATTACTTTTATTTTAATGAAGATAAATACTCTTTGGATGAACAAAATCTTATAGAAGATGCTGTTCACAAAATCTCTCAACTAGCTAATGAAATGTTCGGTTGTTAAAAAGTGGGATTTGAATTTAATGAAGTAACTAATAAAATGAAAAATAAATAGTTAGTACATAGATAAAGAAAATCATTTAGGAGAAAAGAGATAGATGGAGCGAAGTAAAGAACATATCTTTTATCGCGTATATATCAATATTTGTAGAGAGAGGTTAGTGGCGGTAGAAGAGTGAAGCTACTGTTTAATTATAAAATAGAAGTAGTTTTTAAATTAAATCGCTATTTACTTTTTATGTGGGGGAAATATAACTATGAAATTTAATAAAACATATATAGATAGCTTCTTTAACAACATCGATGATTATCATTCGATGGCGGAATTGTTTATGATTGCATCTGGTGAATTAAGAGAACAAAGCACCTTGCCTGATTGGTATGTTGAATTAAGAGAGATGATGAATTGGCAATCACAGTCCGATAGGTCGGGAGTTTGGACATATTATGAAGTAGTAAATGATTCTTCAGCCGCCACACTTATAGGCAGACTTACAGCAAAAGAGGAAAATGAAATCCTTACTATGTATACGATGGGGATAAATAAATATAGTGACGAAACCGTAATGGAACATATTGATAAATGGATTTGGAAAAATGAAGAGAGAATTTACCGATACTTAACGGATGTATTGATAAGCAATAAAGACTGGTTTTATAATGTCTAACTCAAAATTTTGAAAGTACAGCAGTTTTTTAGAATTGTACTAGAACTAAAAGGTGCTTTTCTTTAATAATTATATTCAACAATTGAGCGCATTAGTTGAAGAGCATTGAGTTGTATACATAGTTTTTTTTATCTTTATCGAACTAAAAGTGCAGGATAGTCCAAGAAAGAATTTGAAAAGAGAAAGAGGTAAAGATCCTGCATCAAGAAGTGGTTGGCGGAACGGAAGCATTTGAAACTCTAGATTCTAATAAAATTAATTTAATTGTAGAAAATTTTTTTGGGAATTTTCCGTGCGGGAATCGATATAATAAGTAATGTATGTTTTTGATATAAGTTTAAGGCTGAAGGAGGGACACAAATGAGTAACATAAACTCTCAAAAATGCAATCTAAATATATGGTATCATTTACCCAATGAAGTATGGGATAAAGTAACAAATATATATGAGCGTATGCCGGGTTGGATAGGATATAAAAATGGATTTCCCTATTGGTTCGGGGAGGAAGATGCCGATGTTTTTATTGTGGCTTCAGTAGAACCAAGTGGATTATCATTTTATGCACAGATGGATAATGGTGATTGGAATTCTTGGATAGGGAAATTTAAATTGGAAGCGACAAAAGTATTAAAATTTGATGTCGGTGAACCCGAAGATGGATTTAACTGAATATTGTAAATGGAAAATTGATGATATTGGTAGAAATTAAGATTCGAGGGTAATATAATTTGATATCGTAAATACGTTATACGAAAGTAGAGGGATTTAGGGTTCAAGATCAAATTTCAGAGATATCAATTTACTTCAATGACAAGAACCTGAAACATTATAGACAATCGTGCATAGCTGGTTGTGAGAATTGTATAAATAAACTCTTGAAATTTATCAAAGAAATCTTTCCATTTTATAATGACTTTAAGTTTCAAAGGAGTGATGGAACATGCTAAAACTCATTTAGATGCTACGAATATTGATAGGGATCTCCGAATGAAAGGAATTGCTCGTTTTCCAAATGTTGTGAAAGAATGTTATTACGTCGATACACCTTATGATGTTCGTCTGACTCGTAATGCTTCACGCAAAAGGAAAGTAGAAGCAGAAATAATGTCGAAAATGTACAGGTTTTTTGAATTCCCCATCTATGGAGAAGGATGGGATCAAATCCACATTGTGCATCATGAAAAGCCATACTTCATTTCTAAAAATTCTTTTGTGAGTCTACTTAATCAAAATCCTAATTATAATGATTTATTCGACTCTCTTAGTGTCGTTGATTATGATCCAATACAATCAAGAAAACCCCCATCACACTCACCCTTTGTGCATACATACAAGGTATTTGAATACATCAGTCAAAACTATAAAGAAGATGATAAGTTAGCAATGCAAATCGCTGCATTATTTCACGATATTGCAAAGCCATTTACCAAAGTGATCAAAAAAGGTCGCGATTATGCATCTTATTTTCTTTACGAAAACGTAAGTACACATATGGCAGTACATTTTCTTAAGGAACTTGGCTTTGAAGATGATTTTGTTATGAAAACGGCAAACATTATTCAAATGCACATGAAGATTGTATATGGAGACAATGGAGCAAGTGAAATCTATCATTTGTTAGATGATGAATATCTATGGAAATTATATTTCTTTGCCGAAGGCGATGCACTTGCTAAAAATTAAAGGAAGGAGAAACACCATGTATATCAAATATCCGCGCACCTTCCATCTGCCTTGGTCCAGAACGAAAGCTGACGATGATAAATCATTAAAATCAAACGATCATTTTAAAGGGAAAGAAGTGATTGTCACTGAAAAACTAGACGGAGAAAACACTTCATTATATACCAACTATCAACATGCCCGTTCAATTGATTCGAAAGGTCGTCCTTCTAGGCACTGGCTTAAACTATTTCATGCAACATTTGCTTTTGAGATTCCAGAGGATTGGCGTGTTTGTGGCGAATATGTTTATGCGAAGCACTCTATCTTTTATGAAGAATTAACGCATTATTTTTATTTGTTTCCCATTTGGAATGAAAAGAACCATTGTTTGTCTTGGGATGAAACTATGGAGTGGGCAAAGCTTCTTCGATTAGAAACGGTACCCGTGCTGTATCGAGGGATTTGAGATGAGTCTGTCATCAAAACTTGCTTTACTGGAAGTTCAAAGGTTGGCAGCGCACAAGAAGGATATGTTGTACGTTTAGCAGAAGAATTCTCTTATGAAAATTTCTCAACATCCGTTGCCAAATTTGTTCGTGAAAATCACGTCCAGACCGATCAACACTGGATGCAAAATGCAGTAGAACCAAATCAATTAACAAAATAAAAAATGCTGATTATAGAATAAGAACTACCTTGAGAAATAGAAGGCTTAAATATGTTGAAGATCTTTCTGGATAAACGACTTCAATAAAAAAAATTGTAGAATTGGAGGGAGCTTACATTGATGAAATACGAAATTCCTAAACTTTTGAAAGAACATGAAAACCTAATTAAAGGTACTTTTAGATATAGTAATGAGATAAGTTTTAAGCGTGAAGAAACAAAACCCTGGGATAGTAAATTAGGTGGATGTCCCTATTTAAGAAATAATAAAGAGTATCCAACCGATCAAATTGGAAAACCTATGTTGTTTTTAGCACAAATCAACCTAGAGGATCTTGAAAATCTAGATGAATTACCAGAAAAGGGATTACTGCAATTTTTTGTTGCAAATGATGATATGTTTGGCTTGGAAGATCCGATACTCGTGAAATACATTGAAGGTTATGAAGAAAATGAAGAACGTTTAGTAAAGAAACATCCTTATGAAAATGCAGAATATAATAGGAATCTTCCTTTTTCACACAGCGGTAAAATATATTTTAAATCAAGGGAGATGCCTATGTCTTCCTCATTAGATCTATTTCGAGAAGTTTTTATGAATAAGCTATCAGAAGCAGAATATGAGAAACTGGGCGATGATTGCTATAGTAGCGATAGCAGAATTGGCGGTTATCCCTATTTTGTTCAAAATGACTATATCGGTTTTGATGATAGCGATTTTCTTTTATTACAACTGGATATCGATGAGGAATGCGGCATTATGTTTGGGGATTCTGGGAATTGTGTTTTCTCTATTCCAAAGGAAGCTTTGAAAAATAGAGATTTTTCAAAAGTGGTGTATGATTGGCAATGTTGCTAGTACGATAATTTGTTCTGGAAGGTTGCACAATGTTGCGGTTGGTACGCAATCCGAAATCCGAAATCTTCGTAACCGTAACATAACAGATGACTTTGTTAATATTTTAAAGGAATTACCAATTCCATATCGACTAGATAATAGTACATATAAAGAGCCCGCTTGAAAGCGAGCTCTTTTCACTATTAGGCTTCTTTTAACTTATTAATTACTTCCTCTACATATGAATCGATAAACCGAATCATCCCGTGATTCTGTATGATCCGCCCTTCCTTGATGCGATGATCAAACCACTCTGTAATAAAGGAAGGAGCATATCCGCCTAGCCCGAATTCCTCGCCAAAAGCAATTATTTTCTCATAGGTTGCCAAATATTGATCGCGACTCGTGTCTGGATATGACTTTGTATATAACCAAAACTGTACATCATACATGACATACGATAATTCATCTGCATGAAAAGAAAAATGTCCCTTTTCTTCAACAATTCGTGTACATATATTGCGGATTTTCTGTTCGACCGGTTCCACTTCGGTTACCCGCGAGCATAGCTCCTTCAGCAGAGGAGAAAACTTGCCATGTGTTACTTTATCTAAGTCTTCTTCTTTGTCTTCTTCAGAAGTATCATATTGTTCTTCGCTTACTAATCCTTTTATAAACTCTTCAAAATTATCGGCAAGGAAGGTAATCTCATAGTCATCTTCTTGATCGACATGAACAACTTCAGGTTCACCATCTTTACCACATGCTCGATAGTCTAACATCACGACATCATGACCGGCTGAAGGACAATCACAGATCACTACGCCAATATCTGGATATCCCCATTCTTCTATCATAAATGGACTGCCCAGATCTCCGCATAGGGAGTAGCCTTTCTCGCGCCCAATCCCCATGATCCCCGTAATGGCAATATGATCCTCAGCCCAGGAAGTTGGCTCCTCTGTTGGAAAGCAAGTGTTCATCGGTACCCCGCCATTCTGCTGATTCATTAGAGTAATATAAGAGCAGGGGAGCTTATATCCAAGCTCTTTCTCGATTGAATCGATTAGTTCATCCGTGGGTGGCTCAGATTGATAGGATGTTCTTGCATACTCGCTGTCATCCCAGAAATCCGTTAGAGGCATATTTGAAAAAGGAATCTTTTTCGCTACGGTACTGCCACGCTCCAGGGCTGTTTTCTTCTTGGTAAGTCGAAGTAGTTCTCGTTTTTGCTTCTCTGCTTTATGAGCACTTTGTCTTAAAAAGTACTTTGTATTTTGAATGCCAGATTCTAATTGATCCGCCATGCTGAAAGCTTGAGCTGCTTCCTCATAGCGCTGTAAATGATAAAGCGCAAAGCCTACCCGATAATGCCATAGAGAATCCTTTTTTCCAGCTTCAGAAATTTTATCAAATTGCTCGAGCGCTTCTTCGTAAAGCCCCAAATTGTTATGGGCTCTAGCCAAATGGCTGATGGTTTCATAGTCTCGTGCTTCAGTGGGAATTGCCGAAAGTGAATCAACAATTCGCTGATGTTCGTCTAGTTCATGCCATTCGTTCAATTGGTCAATAAGATTTTTTTTCATTTCTTCCTCCAAATGATTATTTTAGAAATAGCTTCGTCATGTATCTGGTAGCCTTTACCTTTAAAATGGTAACATCTATACTAGGAAGGAGTCTAGAATTTTCCTATATGTTACAATTAAGTTGAATTTATATTTCGATTAGTCGGATTTACATAGGTTATAGAAATTCATATATAAAGGGATGGTGTAAGGATTGCTAAGTGATAACAACCGGAATAAACTTGAGCGAATCGTTCGTGAATGTCAGTTCGAACATGCGATGGATTATTTGAAAGGGTCTGTACGTCAAGGCATTCGCTTGTCCAAGAAAGAGATCGAAACATACAACGAAATATGCTTATCTCGTATAGGGGGAGATCCTGATCTACCCACTAACTTGGAATGGCCGCTAAATTCTGATGGAACTTCCATGACGTTTCTAGCCCAGCTGCGTTTAAGTGAATTGGCACCTCATGATGTAGCAGCATTACTACCTGTAAAAGGCATATTGTACTTTTTCGTAGGAGTGGATGAACCTGCGTATGGAATCAAGCACAAGGTAATCTATCTATCAGAAGACAAGCTTCAGGAAGCTAAACGTTACCCTTCGCCTGAAGTGACTGCCATTGAGGGTGAGTTTACTGGATATCGAGTGAGCGCAAGATCAACGATGGAACTTCCCAATTATGGTTATGTAGATTACGAGATAGTAGAAGACGATGAGCATGATTATGATCAGTATGAAGATTTATGCTTTGAGGTGATTGAAGAGAACCCAAGTGATCTGGCTGTGATGTTCGGTTATCCATCTACCCAGCATGGGGATTGTGAATACGAAGCGGCTCTTCATCTGTTGACAGGCAAAAAGTATGACTATTCAACGGATTCAGCGTTAAAGCAGATTATGGATCACTTCAAAGGTGATGCTGTTAGAGCGAAGCAGGAAGTGCAGGATACGCTAGTGTTGCTCGCACTAGACTCCGATCAGGAAGTGGGATTCTGCTGGTGGGATGCTGGAGAATTGCAGTTCTACATTCGAAAGGAAGATCTGCTTTCAGGTAACTTTGCAAATACCTATTGCTCCTTGTATTCAAGTTAAGCCAATTACTATACCACACGAGTTGGAGGGAAAATAATGACCGAAGAAGTAAATACGACAGGATGGGATGCCATTGAAGAAGCATTAACGAAGCTATATGGGGAACAGGAACCGAAGCATTATGGGACCGCAATATCTTATATGCTTGGTGGTCCAGACCCATTAGATGGCCTTAGTGCTTATCAAGCAGAAACACCTTCTCCGCACTGGCATATTGTCACTTTTGGTTTCTCGGAGCTTTATGAGAAGGAATTGAAGAATACCGAATATAGTGGCTATGGGTTTGAGCTTTCTTTTCGGGTGGCACGAAGTAAGGATGAGGAGGAGCCTCCGGCATGGGCATTGAACCTGCTTCAAAACATGGGGCGATATGTGTTTAATAGCAACAATATTTTCGCCTCAGGTGATTATTTAGATGCGAATGGTCCAATCTGCTTGGGAGCCGATACACAGCTAACGGCTCTTGCCTTTATACCCGATCCAGAACTTGATACATTGCATACGCCTAACGGGCGCGTTGAGTTTCTTCAAATGGTTGGGATCACCGAGGATGAGCTGGAGGCTATGAAAATATGGAATACACGAGGTTTACTTGAAGCCGGAAAAGCAGAAATGCCGGGTTATATTACAGACTTATCCCGGAATTCTATGCTACGAGTCCCTGCTGTTCAGGAAAGTGTTCAAATAGGTATAGATCGTGACGGTTCGAACACCGGATTTTTATTTGTGGATCAATTGGCTTGGGAACCCGGTAAGAAGGGTTTGTTCAATAAGAAGCCGTCTGTGCTCACACTCGGAGCGAAGCAAGCTGGTACGGTTGGAAAGCTGCTACGCGGTCGACTGCTTAAGGGGAAAGATTTGATGTTAGTGAGCAAAGAGATAAGTATAGCATTGGAGCATGCTTCAACGAGTGGATTCGAAATAGGAGGGAGTACGGTCCAATTAAAACTTGAAGAAGCGGTTGTCAACGAGCTTATGCACAAACTTCTGCCTAAAGAAGGAGAAATTCGTTTATCTTCTTATAAAGACTTGGTCATACAAGTCGTTAAAACTTTCATTAAAGATCAAGATGGCAATGTGACATCTACCATCGGATAAACATAATCTTTACATACCATAATTAGCATGCAGCACCTCCAGGTACGATAAACGTATCAATTTAAAGGAGGTGCTTCAATTAATGTTCTGCTTTCACGGGAAAGAAATGCTAGCCAACTGCTCTTATTAAATGTTAAAACTAGGTAACGATAAGTGATGGTGTAATGAAATAGACATCAAAAGTAGCGCAATGGATTCAACATAAAAATGTGGAAAGATGTGAACGCTATGATAAAGAAAAGAAACTTTGATGAAATAATTGATAGCTTAGAACAGCGAAATAGAATCCCGAAAATCAGTGAGTTTAAGAGGAAGGATTGTTTGTTTTTATATGAGAAACTTGCCGATAATGAAATCGAGGCAGATCATGTTTTTTTATCATATGAAAAAGCAACAAAATATAATAAAGAGTATCACGAAGATTTTAGGGAGTTTAAAGAAAGCCATTGGATATTCGCCGAAACTGGTGGAGGTGATTTTTGGATAATTGATCTTTATGATATTCAATCTCCACCAACAGTACTTTTTTATGATCATGATCTTGAAGATTTTAAACCTGAAAACATGTTGAATATTTCAATTAATTTATTAGAGTGGTTTGAGTTAGCAGATTTAATTGCTCAGCTTCAAAACGAAGATTTTTATGATGAAGATTTTAGATTAAAGGCGCCTTGGAAACAAAAAGTCATTGAAGAAATTGAAATGATTAAAAAAGGGCTTTCAAAAAAATACCCTTTTCAATTATTTTGAAGTAAGTAGTTAAGAAGATATAAAATGTGTTTCATATAAATACAAAGATTCAGCAGCTTATTATCGGAATGACATAAATTTAGTTGGTAAACAAACGAAAGATGAAAAAGCATACATATTTGAAGAAATGACGGAGCGATTAAAAAGAGAGCATTGGGGAAATGAACCAAGCCGGTTTGGAGGGAGGGAATCCATGATGTTAAATTTTAAATCGACATTTCTAATTACTAGGACGGAAAGAATCATTGATGCAAATGAGATTCATACCCATTTTCAAACGAATATCCCTGCTGAAGTAATTGAATTTTGGCAGTCTTTCGAGGAAGTTGCATTTGAAAGTGGCGTTACGATTTATGGTTTTGACGTTGCCAAGGAAAGAAACGCGTTGTACGAAGTAAGTGTTTATGCACCGGATTATATGTTATTAGGGGACGATGGTGGGGGACAAGGAGTGTTTTTAAAAAAGAATAGCGGCCACCTAAACGTATATTATCAAGATTTAGGGGCATTGTCGTCACCTTTTTATTCCTTAGACATTGATTTGTTTGGTTGGCTTGAAAATGATCCTACGATAGACGAAGAAGAGTGTGATTCAGATGAGTCGGATGGCATCAAAGTGTATGTGGTAAGCATACCTAATCAAACCAATACATTTATGTTAGCCATCAGAACATATTTGCATTTAAATTGTTCGATTAATGATATTAGAGAAAAATTGGATGGTGTCCCATTTTTGCTCACCAAAGATATTCCATTTATGCGCTATCGTGAAACCATCGACAAGTTAAATCAAACATACAATTGTTTAGAAGTTCGCAATGCAAAGAATGAGGTTTTAATTCGGCCAGCAAAAAAATGAAGGAGAGTGAGTTGAAAAAATGGATATGTCTAGAGTTCACATATGGCTAGGAATCAATGATTCTGACGATGAAACATTCGAGAAATATTTCGAATTGGACTACAATACCGATGTAGAAATAGGCGATCCTGCATATCAAGTGTGCCTATTTTGTGTTGATATTCATGAGGATTGGTACGATGAGGATATGATCGAAGTCTACAAGACGGACCATTTCATAAGCGTTGCAGAGGCATTAGAGGATGTAGCTATTTCGAAGGAAACAGTATTAGAAATTAACGCGATATGCGTTAGAAAAGGAATCGAAAATGTAAATGCCATGTTCCTCTATATCGACGCGGATTTAAACATAACAGATACAGAAAAGTTGTTTAATGGCTTAGTGTACTTGGGAAAATTTAAGACAATCTTTTAAAGACAGACAGTGCTACAAAGAGAGCAAGGAGTCTTGTAGCGATAATGAACAGAATTCTAAATTCCAGAAGAGGTGTAAAAATGAATATTGGATTGAATGAGATATGGGATGGAAAAATCCCAGCAGATGAGACGGATTTGGCAGAGCTATCAGATAAAATTTGGGAAATGGGCGAGCTGGATACTATCCAAGAGATGGTGTCGCCAGATTTATTTCAACTCCACATTGCCATCAATATGATTGGCAACTGGCAGTGTGATGGTTGGGATGGCATCATCGCCTATCAGCCGCATCTCGTACCGTATATTTCTGAAGTCTTGGCGAAGTTTGGCATGCCACAGATGCAGCATACTTTTGACGAAGTGATTGCTATTTTCCCAGATTTTATTACATTCGAGGACGATGCGCTTTATTGTGATATGATCAACTTCTTGCATAATATGCGATTGAAGGTAAGTGATGAGCGTTTGAATAGGTATACGAAGGAGGAGCGTCAAGCGATGGAGAAGCAATATAAAGAAAAGCTTAATCAATTAGAAGCAATGACGGCCCCCCTATGGGGATATGGTAGCCCCATGGATGGTTGGGCCATGATTTTTGATTATATACGAGCTTAGGCTATAAGAGGATGAGTATTCCCAAAGAAGAATAGATGAATATAAATTTGTCATGGGGTTATTTTTGAACAAACTTTACGATTATGACTGCAATTTGTTGTATGTCGGGATGTCACTTCGTCGCATCCCGACATACATTTCCCTATCCTCTACGGGAGCCTTGGGAAGCGATTAGTTCATCACAAGGGTTCCCCAGCCATCATATACTCCATTGTATTCTTCCGCGAATGTTACCAATAAGTCTGTGACATCGTTCATAGAAAAATAATCAACAGAATCGACCCTGTGAATCGTCACTGGATATGGTCCATCCTCATTCACTTGTAGCGAATTCTCCTCTATAGAAAATCCTTCTTTTTTAATAGCTTCTACAAAGCTTTCACGCATTGGTGCATGTTCAAAGTACAACCAATGATCCACTTGACGAGGCGTTTCTAAACAATCCCCAGATTCTTTTAAGGAATCAATTACGGAACGATTTCCCATATGTTGTTGTTGATATTGATTTGGATATAAAATGTCAAAATAAAATGCCCATGTCTTTTCATCGTCCATGCTGAAAACCTCAAATTCATAGCCAGTAGAGGTAATAATTTGATTAGCAGCTTCCACTAAATCCTTCTGTTTTTCAGGAAGTGAATAGAAAATAATATCCCTGAACCCATCTGTTGTAATTCTGCCAACGTTAATAATCTCTTTATGGCTGACCAATTCTTTTAGAGCCACTTCAATTTCACTTATTATATTTGACTCATTACTTGATGGAAATCCATCTGCATTTGGTTGTTGCAAGATAAGCCTAACGGTAAGTGCTTGACGATATTTTTCGGTGTCGATTTCTTTCCATACGTCCATATCTAACACAATGGAAGCAACTTTTTCATTAATATAATCAAAATAAAGATCCCAGTTTTTCGACATTCATACATCCCCCAATAAAATCATTTATTCTAATATAACGGAGCAAATATACCAGTTTATCTCAGTAAGTGCAACGAATATTAAGTTAAATATATGAATTTTATGATATATTTAACTTGAGTGATTCGATAGGATATTTGTTTGTTGTACTTATTATAATCAGAATGAAGCAGATGTGTTTTTTAATAAGGAGAGTAAAATTAGTACAAAAAAGGTCCTGAATTAATTCATATTTGTTGGTTTTCACTATATAGTGACGACTTTGAAGCAATGCTCTTTGGAAGGTGATACTTTGAATTATGAAAATAAAAATATAAAGTTGGCTATGAATGATGGAAAACTATTTTGTGGCATTTTGAAACTATACGAGGAATCTCCAGATGATGAAGATGTGGTTCTAATAGAGCTGTCCATTCTGGACGATACAATAAGCTGTGAACACGAAAACTTTTTTCAAGCACTTCAAAGCTTGCGGCAACAGCTAGAAGATAAGCGACTACAAGTTATGTGCAATGTAGCTGCGTTAAATGTTTATCCATCTCCAATGCAATTAGCGATGGGAAGTGGACGTTTAGCCTATAAATTAGAATTTGGCAAACCAGCTTTAACAGCAAATTTGGTTGATATATTTGGATTTGACGATAGTTTGAAGTTTGTAAAAATCGAAGAACAGCTCAGTTACTATAGTAAATGGGTGAAAAGTTTACATAGATAAGGACTCATCATCTGGCTAGTAAGGTGGTAAGGAATATGGACATATTTCAATAGGGAATGATTTCGACTAGATTGATTAAGAAGAGGTGTTTGTAAAATGCAGCAAAAATTAAATCCAGTTGATTTGGTAGTAGCTATTAAAAATGATATCTATTTAGAACATATTTCTAGTTTTGAAGGAATTTTGAATACATCAACTTCAGATAATGCAGACATGCTTTCTGAAAGTGTTCGCTTTTATCAATCTCTAAATGAAGAGCAAAAAAGTTTATTTTTCTATCTTATTCAAAACTCTATTTCAGATACAATTTCTAATGTATTTGGGTGGTTAGATGGTGTTTATTACTTAGACAATCAAACTGAAAATGTAAAACTTATATTTGAGAACAGTACAAGTAAATTAAATGGCTATTTACAGGACATTTGGCTTGCTATCGAAGAAGGCGATGATATTAATGAGCTTAGAAAGCTGTATGCTCATTTTTAAATAATTTTCCTGATATATATAACGAAGACATTCGTGATTACGACCGTGCGTGTTTACCAGGTAACTCCATACGTGGATATTAATTTTATTGAAAAAAAGGAGACTTTAAAAATGCTCATAAACGATCCGATTTTTGGAGAAATTGAATATGATTATATATGGTCAAAGGATACTGCCATTCATTTTTTAGGGAAAGAGACTAAAATCGTGCTCATGATTAGCGGAGAAGAGGATGGGTTATTTGATGAAGAACAATACATAGCATACCAAGCGTTAATACAAAATTGGGCACAATTGCAGCAAAGCTTTTTGCAACCAATTTTAGATTACTACCATCAGAAGCGATATGAATTGGGGTATGATATTGAATTCAATGAACATTATCCGTTAGTAGAAACGACTGACCAACTGATGGAGATGATTACGTTGGATGGAATTATTGTGACATACGGAGGTATTTTCGAGGCTCGCGCTATTGGTATTCTTTTCGATTGTACATGGGATGCGGAAAATGGGGTGGGACTTCGTTTATTAGACGAGAAAGTGACTGAAGTAGGGTATCAGGATCTTGTGATTTGAAAGGAGTGAATGGTTGTGACCAAGGATGAAGTTGCAAGTTTATTAGACAGTCTAGTAGGTAAGGAATTGGTGATTTTGGATCCGCCTTCAACGAATGATTGGTTGCAATTGGAGAAGAAGTTTGGCTGTTCATTCCCAGAAGAATTTCGCTATTTCATTGAATTGATGGCTGAATATCGGTTTCCGGGAGATGTTTTGAACGTTTCTAGTGGAAGAAGCAATGGAAATGATACGATTTAATTTACATACGATGATGAAATGCTGACTGGTTTTTGGGATGAAGCGCTCATCCCTTTTTATAGTTTAGGGAATGGGGATTACTTTTGTCTTTGTTCGAAAGCATGTCCAAACACAGGTGTTTTTTATTATTCTCATGAAGATTTTAGCGTGACAAAAGAAGCGGCCACTTTTGAGGAGTGGTTAAAAAACGTGGATGATTTTTTTAACTAGGGTGTTCGGGTCTCGATATATGTAAAACTTGCAAAAAAATTCTTTTGTATATAGTTAGATAAATTGAGGGGCAAAGGGGAATATTGCTATTTTGATGACTTCATTGTACCAGTCAGTAGCGTATAAACGTTGACTGGCTTTTTTATGTTTAAAAATATGTGGAAAATAATAGTCGCAATCTCAGCAAGTGTGCGGTACACTTTTATGAAATGAAAAGAAGTCTCTTTCGTAAGTAGTTGTACACAGGTTCAATGTATGGGGATAGGTAGAAATTGGCTGGTTGGCGAATGCGATTGAAGGGCTTGTATGTAGAGGGGATTTACAGATGAAGAATCAAAATGGTGTATTAGCAATTTTACTCATGAATTTATTTATCGCATTTTTAGGCATCGGGCTTGTGATACCCGTGTTGCCGACGATTATGAATGAGTTGGGGATAACGGGTGCGGTTGTTGGCTATATGGTGGCGGCATTTGCGATTACGCAGTTAATTATTTCGCCGTTCGCAGGACGCTGGGTGGATAAGTACGGACGAAAGATTATGATTATTATCGGCCTATTGATATTTGGTTTCTCGGAGTTTTTGTTCGGGTATGGGAAGTCCGTTGAAGTGTTATTTATTTCCCGGATGCTTGGTGGCGTCAGTGCGGCGTTTATCATGCCCGCGGTGACGGCTTTTATCGCAGATATTACAACGACTGCTACAAGATCGAAGGCGCTAGGCTATATGTCCGCCGCGATTAATACTGGTTTTATTATTGGGCCAGGGCTCGGTGGTTTTTTGGCGGAAATCGGCACGCGGGTTCCTTTTTATTCGGCGGGAGTGTTAGGGGTGTTTGCGGCAATCCTGTCGCTAATTTTGTTAAAGGAGCCTGAACGGGAAGCGGTAGAAGCACCGACAGCAGGGCAAGCAACAGGGTTACGCCGTGTGTTTATTCCAATGTATTTTATTGCGTTTCTGTTGATTTTCGTCTCAACATTTGGGCTTGCGGCGTTTGAATCGCTCTTTAGTTTGTTTGTCGACCATAAATTTGGTTTTACACCGAAAGATATTGCGATTGTCATTACGGGCAGTGCGATTGTCGGGGCTATTGCACAAATCGTCTTGTTTGATCGTTTAACAAAACTGATGGGTGAAATTAACTTGATTCGCTATGCCTTGGGGATTTCAGCCGTTCTAGTCTTGCTGATGACATATGTCAGTTCGTATTTTTCCATTTTGCTCACGACGTTTGTTTTGTTTATCGGATTTGACTTGATGCGTCCAGCGATCACTTCGTATTTATCGAAAATCGCGGGCAATGAACAAGGCTTTGTAGGCGGCATGAACTCGACGTTCACAAGTATCGGTAATATTTTTGGGCCGATTATTGGCGGTGCTTTATTCGATGTTAATTTAAATTACCCGTATTATTTTGCAGCGCTTGTGTTAATAGTAGGAACGGTTATTGCACTGTTTTGGAAGAAGCCGAAGCATGTGACGTTATAGGGAGAAGCGACTTTTCAGGTTTGAGAAGTCGCTTTTTTCTATGGAGAGAAGACGAGCCACTCATCACTGTCCGCCGTTTGTATGCGGAATACTAGCGAGATAATCGTTAGCATGCCTAATGTCGAAAGTTGTCCATTTACTTATGCGTTCCTATTTGTTAAGATCGTGGAGTTGTCTGACGTCAGACGAGTGAAAGATGATAATAAAATGTGGGAGACTTCCATATAAAGAGGTGTCGTAGTGAATTTTTTGTGGGGGATTTTTGGGATGGTTGTCGTGTTAGGGATTGCCTTTCTGTTTTCGAATGGAAAAAAATCGATTAACTATCGCACAATCGTTGTTGGTTTGGCCATCCAAGTGACGTTTGCCTTTATCGTTTTAAAGTGGGAAGCGGGAAAAGCGGGATTGATATGGCTTTCTGATAAGGTGCAAAATGTTATTGACTATGCGGGTGAAGGCGTTGCGTTTGTTTTTGGTCCGGCTGCGGATGTTGAAGGGTTTGGTTTTGTTTTTGCATTTCAAGTGCTGACAATCATCATTTTCTTTTCTTCACTAATCTCTGTGTTGTATTATCTTGGGATTATGCAATGGGTCATTAAATTACTTGGAGGCGCATTATCGAAGTTGCTTGGGACGAGTAAAGCGGAATCGATTTCTGCGGCTGCGAATATTTTTGTTGGACAGACAGAGGCGCCGCTCGTTATTCGTCCATTTTTGGCGAATATGACGAAGTCTGAGCTCTTCACGGTGATGACCGGAGGACTTGCTTCAATTGCAGGGTCTGTACTTGCAGGTTATGCACTGTTAGGTGTGCCTCTTGAGTATTTAATCGCGGCGAGTTTTATGGCTGCACCTGCGGGATTGGTAATGGCAAAAATCTTTATACCGGAAACGGAACAGTCGAAAGTGGCCGATTTTGAGATGGAAAAAGATCAAGAGTCCGTGAACGTGATCGATGCGGCAGCGCGCGGTGCAGGAGATGGCTTAAAGCTTGCATTGAATGTTGGGGCAATGCTGTTGGCATTTATTGCGCTCATTGCGATGGTAAATGGTATGTTAGGCGGAGTCGGTAAGTGGATTGGTTTTGAGTCGTTGACGCTTGAAGGGATTTTAGGTGTTGTGTTTTCTCCACTTGCATTTGCTATTGGTGTTCCATGGGCTGAGGCGCTTACAGCGGGAAGTTTCATCGGTCAAAAGCTTGTGTTGAATGAATTTGTTGCCTATGTGGCATTTGCGCAGGAAATGGCATCTTTAAGCCCGAAAACGGTCATGGTTATCAGCTTTGCATTATGCGGTTTTGCCAATTTAAGTTCGTTGGCAATCCTTCTTGGTGGGCTAGGTGCACTTGCGCCAAGTAGACGCCCGGATATTGCAAAACTTGGTATTCGTGCAGTCGCCGCGGGGATGTTAGCTTCATTATTGAGTGCTGCGATTGCTGGGATGTTTGTATAAGTAATGGGTATGTAAAAAGCACATCTATATTGGGTGTGCTTTTTTGTGTTTCATGGATTGTTTTGTTTGTATTGATAATACGTTCATCTAGATGACATTTGTCATATTCGAATCATGACAAAGTCTACTGATAGGGGTTTTCGAAACGGCATACAATGAAAGGACTAACAGACGGAGGTGGTTTCATGGATGATGCAGTGAACATTAAACAGCTGACAAAAGTTTTTAAAGACAAAAAAGCCGTAGACGATGTTTCATTTTCTATTAAGCGAGGGGAGATTGTCGCGATTCTTGGGCCGAATGGGGCTGGTAAGAGTACAACAATGTTAATGATGCTTGGCTTGTTGCATCCTACTAAAGGCGAATCGACGCTCTTTCATGCAGATGCGAAGGATAAGAAAGTGCGTGAAAGAATTGGAGTTATGCTACAGGAAGTGAGTTTAATGGACGGCTTGAAGGTGAAAGAGATTATCGAGTTGTTCAGAAGTTATTATCCGAAACCATTGTCGTTTGATAAGCTCATCCGTTTGACTGGGCTGAGTGATGAGGATTTAAATAAACGAACTGAAAAGTTGTCTGGTGGGCAAAAGCGGCGGGTTGGATTTGCTTTGGCACTTGTAGGGGATCCAGATCTGTTGTTTTTTGACGAACCGACAGTTGGCATGGACATTGCAGCTCGCAAAGTATTTTGGGAGACCGTGAAAGAACTTGCTGATCAGGGGAAAACGATCATTTTCTCTACGCATTATTTACAGGAAGCAGATGATGTGGCAGGGCGTATTATTTTATTCAACAAAGGGAAAATCATTGCGGATGGTAAGCCGGAGGAGTTGAAGGGGAATTTGTTAAAACAATCGGTATCGTTCGTTGTGGATCGTCCATTTTCGACTGAACTCTTTTTACACTTGCCACAAGTGTCTGATGTCTACGCCGAGAATGGAAGGACGGTTGTTGTCACGAATGATACGGATGCAATTCTTGCGACCATTTTTGCGGAGCAATTAGTTGTGCATGATATAGCGATTGAAAAGGGCCGGCTTGAAGAAGCATTCGAACAGCTGACGGTCGAACAGAAGGAGGCGATATAAATGATGATTTTTCTGAACCAATGCAAAGCAGAGATGTACCGCATGTTTCGGAATCCTTATTTTATCTTTTGGTCACTGTTTATGCCGATTGTTTTTTACGTGATTTTTACGAAGGTTGTCAACACAGGTGCGGTTGATAAAGCGCTTTGGGATGCTCATTTTTTAATGTCTGTCACGGCTTTTAGTGTCATGGGAAGTGCGATTATGACATTGGGTATTCGCTTGGTGCAGGAGCGTGCGGAAGGTTGGACGACATTTATGAAAGTAACACCGCTATCCAGTTTGCAATACTCGATGGCGAAAATGATTGGGCAGTCAATTGTCCATGTATTTTCGATTGTCGTGATTTTTATAGCGGGTGTGGTTTTGAACGGAGTTTCACTTTCTGCATTTGAGTGGATTATGAGTGGTTGCTGGATTTTACTCGGCTCGCTGCCATTCCTTGGCATTGGTGTATTGGTAGGGACGATGAAGCGGGTCGATACGGCGAGTGGGGTTAGTAATGTTCTCTATATGCTACTGGCGATAACAGGTGGGATGTGGATGCCGATGGAGGTTCTGCCAAAAGTGGTTCAAACAATCGGTATGTGGCTTCCAGCGTATAATTATGGCAATGGTGCTTGGGAAATTATAAGAGGCGGCACACCTGAATTGAAAAATATCATAATCTTGGTAGGATATCTCATTTTATTCATGGTATTATCAACGTATATAAGAAGGAAACAGGAAGCGGTGTAGGCGTGAAGAACTTTCAACTTTTTCCGAAAAGGTACGGAGTGTTGCCTTATATCTTTTTATGTTATTTGGTCATGCCGCTTTTTTATGTACTAAATGAAACCGGGCTAAAAGCAGTAATTGGCTATTTGTTATTACTGCTTTTTCTTGTTTCATACAGGCAACTATATAGTACAACTTCTGAAAAATGGTTTTCTTTTTGGCTTGCCTTACAGATAGGGATTGTCGTGGTATTTAGTTTCGGCTACGATCCATATATTTTATTTATGGGCTTTTTTCCAGCGAACTTCATTGGATGGATTGAAAATAAAAAGCATTTTTATCGTACGTTGCTATCATTTGCATCAGCAATGATTGGAACAATTATTATACAAATAATACAGGGCGGAATAGATAATCTCTATTCTGTTCTCCCCTTTGTTGTTGTGATGATCGGAGCCCCATTCGGTATTCGATCGATGAATGAAAGAATGGAGCTTGAAAAACAGCTGAGCCAGGCCAATGACCAGATTAAGGATTTCATTAAACGAGAAGAACGGGTGCGGATCGCGCGAGATTTGCATGATACGTTGGGGCATACGTTGTCACTCATTACTTTGCAAAGCCAACTCGTTCAACGGATTGCCGACAAGCATCCAGAACGCGTGAAAGTGGAAGCGAAAGAAATTGAAATGACAGCACGCTCTGCGCTGCAGCAAGTGAGGGAGCTAGTTTCTGATATGCGTACCATTACAATTGCTGAGGAATTAGCGGATATGGAGCAAATTTTGAAGGCGGCAGGTATTCAGTTTCATATGGAAGATAAATCTGAACTATCAGAACTGCCTCCTTTACAACAAAATATTATCGGGATGTGTCTTCGAGAGACAGCAACAAATATCGTAAAGCATAGCCAGGCGCAAAATTGTTTTGTTACCTTTTGGAATACGAGAGGGGATTTTACCATCGTTGTAAAGGATGATGGGGTAGGGGTCCCTGATAATAATGATGAAGGCAATGGATTGTCGGGCATGCGGGAACGTCTGGCACTCATCGAAGGAAAGTTGGTAATTGAAGCGGGGACAGGTACCACGGTTACGGTGGCTGTTCCAGTCATTGTAAAAGAGGAGGTGATTGCTTTATGATACGCATTGTCATTGCAGAAGATCAGCGAATTTTGCGAGGGGCTCTTGGGGCGTTGCTTGATTTTGAAGAGGATATGGAAGTGGTCGGGCAGGCCGAAAATGGAGAAGAAGCGTTGATGCTTATTAGTCAGCTAAAACCTGATATTTGTCTTATGGATATTGAAATGCCATTGAAAAGTGGCCTAGAGGTGGCGGCTACACTAAAACAGGACGGCTCTTCTTGCAAGGTCGTGATGTTGACGACTTTTGCGCGTCCCGGTTATTTTGAAAGAGCTGTGAAGGCAGGGGTCCATGGCTATTTGTTGAAGGATGGCTCCATTGACGAACTTGCAGAATCAATCCGAAGAGTAATGAAGGGGAAGCATGAATTTGCGCCCGAATTGATTATTAATACATATCACCAGGATAATCCGTTGACTGCCCGAGGACAGGATATTTTAAAGCTGGCGGCAGAAGGAAAAACGTCGA
Source organism: Sporosarcina sp. FSL K6-1522 (assembly GCF_038622445.1). Taxonomy (GTDB): domain Bacteria; phylum Bacillota; class Bacilli; order Bacillales_A; family Planococcaceae; genus Sporosarcina. The sequence goes on along the minus strand of NZ_CP152019.1, from coordinate 3,434,229 downwards.
AAGAGATTTCGGCACAGTTGTTTTTATCGGCAGGTACAGTGCGGAATTATATGTCTGAAATTCTTCAGAAGTTGGAAGCGAAAAATAAAATTGAGGCTATAGCTACGGCGGAGGAGAAAGGGTGGATTTGACAGAGGTCATAGGATTTTGAAATAAAAAATATGAATCATAGTAGATATCAGTATACTTAGGCATGAAAAAGGAAGAATAGTTATCTTATTCTTCCTTTTTCATGTGTTTTATTGGATTTGTAGGATTACATCTATCAAATCTTCACTTCATCAAAAATTGATAAAGCTCTTTGCAACGAACGTAGTTGTTCATTGTTTAATGGAATCATAGGCAAACGGACTCCGCCAACTGAGATGCCTTTCAGATTCAAAGCAGCTTTTACTGGCGATGGGTTTGGAGCTGCAAATATGGCTTTCATAATAGGCAGCAATTTACGGTGATCTGTAGCTGCTTCTTGGATATTGCCTATTTTGAAGTTTCTAATCATCGCTTGCATTTCATTTCCGATCACATGAGCTGAGACAGAAACGACGCCTGTTCCGCCGATTGCTAACACAGGAATAGTTAGTCCGTCATCACCGCTATACAATGAAAAGCTTGTTGGTGTGCGGTCGATGATTTCGGCCATTGCGTCTAAATCGCCGCTTGCTTCTTTAACAGCAACGATATTCGTTATTTCAGAAAGACGGATAATGGTTTCAACCGAGATATTTACCGCGCTACGCCCTGGAATATTGTACAGCATAATCGGTAAAGAAGTGCCTGCTGCAATTGTTTTGAAGTGCTGATATAATCCTTCTTGGCAAGGTTTGTTGTAGTACGGAGCGACGAGCATGATGCCGTCGACGCCTACATCTTCTGCAAGCAATGTGAGTTCAAGTGATCCTTTCGTGCTATTCGAGCCTGTCCCGGCAATTACCGGAACTCTTCCATTCACAACTTCTACTGTGAATTTAAATAATTCCACTTTTTCTGCTTCTGATAACGTCGGGGATTCTCCTGTTGTCCCAGCTATGACGAGAGCGTCTGATCCATTGGCGATTAAATGATTGATCAAGTTCCTTGTCGCTAAATAATCCACTTCACCATGTTCATCAAAAGGAGTTACCATTGCAGTTACAATTTGTCCGAAGTTCATTCGATCTCCACATCCTATCATGTATTTTTATAAAATAGAGGGAGAAGGGCAGCTGCAAAATAAAACGCAAAAAAGCAACAACGAAGGGCTCGTTGTTGCAGTTGAAATAATAGATTATTTCATTGCATAAGATAGCCCTCCATATAGTTTCCTATATGACAATTCTGTGCTTATTCAACCCAGAACCAGCTTCGAGACAATGAGATGCTCTCCACTTCGGCAAATTCCCCTTTTTACAATCTTCATAGGACCTCATTATCCTCTGATTGTGTACTAATGGTCTTTGCGCCTCTATCCTTACTTCAAAACTTGCGAAATAAGTAGATATTAAATTACATATGACTTTACCTGTAATCCTGAACAATTGCAAGTGAAAAATGAAAATAAAGTGAATAAGATGAAATTTAATGAGGTGAACAATATATCAGGAATGTTTAGAAGAGTCGGAATTATAGAGGTGGTTAAATTTAGGAGAGTTCTATATAATGGAGGTAAATAGTGAAGGCGAGGTGGTGGTGACATGGCATACCTATTTATGGGGCTTTTCGTGTTCTCAATTGTCGCTGGCCCTATGACATTTATTTATGCGCTTATTAAAGGTTCTTGGCCTGCGATGCTCGCGTGTTTTCTCATTGCTTTCCCAGTTGCCTTTTACTTTTGGGGTGGGCAACCTCCAATTTCGTATGTAGGCTACTTACCGCTAATTTGTTTAGTTTTGGCTGTTTACTATTATAGAAAACCCCGAATTGTTCAGTCGTAAAGGAGGAGAGTAAAATGGAAAAAGGTTCACGTTTAGTAGGGATTATTGCTGGTCTAGTAAGTGTGTTTTTGTGGGGGGCGCTAATTTTCTTTAATCCATATGGTGTTGTTGAAGCGAGTGCAACTAGTATGACGTTTGTTATGTTGCTATTACCCGCTTGTCTCGCCATTATTGCAGCTGTTTTGTCGAAAAAACGGTTGATGTTGCTGGCGTTTTTGTGGTCATTTCCAATTAGTGCCTATGTTGCGATGACGCCTAGTTACGCGGCTTGGTTTGGACTGACAAGCTTGCTGTATTTTGTTAGCTTTTTAGGGATGATGCTTGCGTGGAGGAAATTTTGGGAAAAGGCTGTGTATAGTCATTCTTATTAGTTCTGCAATAGGATATGCATAAGAAAACGCACAGACATTAAAATCAGTGCGTTTTCTTTATGCGATATTTCCTTTTCGATGTTGAGTGGATTTACGTTAAAGGCGATGCTCTTTATATATATGTTTTTTTACAATACTCTCTAACTGGGCAATCTCATCGTCCGTTACTTGCTTGTCATAAGCAACAATAGAATCAAGCAATTGCTCTGTCGTCCGTGCACCAATGAGGGCAGAAGCCACAGTTTGATCATGCAGGACATAAGCAATGGCGGCAGCATGTAGATCGGTAGATTGTTCGCTTAATGCTTGAACTGTTTGTACGAGTTCAGCCGCATTATAGTCGACAAAGCCATTCGCTTGCTCTGCTCTCTGCAAACCTTCCGCAGTTAAAAAGCCTTTCGCAATCGTGCCTCTAGTGATGACCGATGCATTTGCCTCGTGAATCATAGGCATCCATTCTTCTGGGCGGCGGTCGAGCAAGCTGTATTGCATCATGACAGACACAGCAGAACTGTTGTCTAAAAATCGTTTAATAACAGTCGGACGGATGGAAGAGATACCGTATTGTCGAATGATGCCTTCCTTTTTTAAGCTATCAAAGGCATCGATCGTTTCCTCTACTTCGTCTTCCATTGTTCCGCCGTGCAGCTGATACAAGTCGATATAATCCGTCTCTAGACGCATCAAGCTCTGTTTAACGGCTTCTATGATATGTGCTTTGGAAGCGTCCCATGTCCAGCTGTTGCCGTCGGGATTCATCTTATTGCCGGCCTTTGTTGCCAGAACGATATCTTGTCGTCTACCTTTCAATGCATAGCCAACGAGCTCTTCATTGCGACCGCCAGCATATAAGTCCGCTGTATCAAAATAATTGATACCTGCATGGATGGCGGCGTCGATGATGTTTTTCGATTCATTAAGGTTATCTGGTAGTGACATACAGCCTAGACCAATTTCAGAAACATATAAACCGCTTTTCCCTAATTCTCTTTTTTTCATGAATAGCACCCCTGTTTTGTCTTCGTCTAAGCGCAAGTGCCTCAAAACAGGCGCTTGCGCTTTTCTTTAATGGTACAATGACAGCATCAGGAATTCTAGGAGAAGGGGCTAACACGATGAATAAATACGAAGAAAAAACAATTTCAGGTGAAACACTTTATGAAGGAAAGGTCATTTCGCTACGTGTAGAAGAAGTCCAACTTCCGGATGGCAATCAAGCGAAGCGTGAACTCATTAAACATCCAGGGGCTGTTTCGGTCATTGCGATTACCGATGACAACAAGCTGGTGTTGGTTGAACAATATCGAAAAGCGTTAGAGCGTTCGCTCATTGAAATACCTGCGGGGAAAATCGATCCAGGGGAGGCGCCAGAGATAACTGCAGTTCGTGAGTTGGAAGAGGAAACGGGGTACGGTGCGAAAGATTTTCGCTATATCCAGTCGTTTGCAACGTCACCTGGTTTTGCGGACGAAATCATCCATTTGTACTTGGCACGAGGGCTTTACAAAATTGATAATCCTGCTGCTGGGGATGAGGATGAATTTATCGATTTATTGGAAGTGACGATTGAGGAAGCGGAAGAGCTGGTCGCATCGGGGGAAATTTATGATGCTAAAACGGCGTTTGCTGTATTGTACGCAAAAAATCTGCTAACAGAATGACCTAATTTGGGACGGACGAGCATAGGATGAACTATGCCCTGGCACACTTGCGTCAGGAGACTTTGAACTGCGTGTACATAGGCAGGTCAAACAAACTATGCGGAGGTGCAGCCGATGGTCCGTTCCTTATCATTCGTTCACTTATTTATCATTCTCGCAGTTGGCTATATTGGCGGGGTACTTTTGTATCGAGAAATTCCTTCGATTTCGCTGGAGAAATTACTTGTCTTGTATGATGCTCGGGTCATCCAAGGCCATGAGGCGAGCTTCTTAAAGCCGATTGGTTCGATGGTGGTACTGTTTGTTGTGACATTTGTGGTATCATCATTTCAGAAGACGCGGTTCCTCGTATTGTTTTTTGGTGCCCTGAACAGTGTCTTTTTTGGCTTGTCTTCCTCGTATTTGCTTGGATCCGGCATGAAAATGATTGAGTATGCCATTTGGTGGTTTCCATTTCAATTTCTTGCCTGCTTGTTATTCCTACTCTATTGTGCCGTCTTAAATCCACCTTATTTTATGCGTACAACGATAGGGAAGAAGCGGAATCCTCGTGTGTTGCCTGTACTAGTTGCTCTATCAATTGGGCTACTAGCGACTGAAATAGCCGTTTATTATTGGATACTTGCTTAGAAATTATACGCAACCCAGTGATAGTCCTGTCCTTTCTGTTGTCATAGGGAAAGGCCATTTGGTATAATGGAGGCAGTTTGAGGGGGGCGTCGTATGGAAGGCCGAATTGATCGGATTAAAAAACAATTGCATGGGGCGAGTTATAAGTTGACGCCTCAGCGTGAAGCGACGGTTTTGGTCCTCCTTGAGCATGAGGAAGACCATCTAAGCGCAGAAGATGTATTTTTGCTCGTTAAAGAGAAAGCACCTGAAATCGGTCTTGCAACCGTCTACCGTACGCTTGAATTGCTAACAGATCTTAAAGTAGTCGATAAAATCAATTTTGGAGACGGTGTATCGAGGTACGATCTACGGCAGGAAGGCGCGGATCATTTTCATCACCACCTGATTTGCATTGAATGTGGCGCGGTGGATGAAATTCAAGAGGACCTTCTTGGAGATGTTGAAAAGATTGTAGAAAGCCGATTCGAGTTTGCGATTAAAGACCATTGGTTGACGTTTCACGGCACTTGCAAAAGGTGCAAGACTGACGGAGACGACCAGGAAGAATGATGAGAGGGATGGCATGATGCTGTCCCTTTTGTCGTTGGAAAGGGGGAAGGGATTTGCTGGCACATTCTATTGAAGAAAGACGAATGGCTATTGCCCGTTTGCGATGAAGGATGCTCGTTTTGGATTGGACGATTATATGCATTTCTTAAAAGTAGAGCGTCAATTATCGGATAATACCATTACTTCCTATCGACGCGATCTTCAGGAATATATCGTTTATCTAGAAAAATCGGGCTATGCGTCGATTGATAGCATTGACCGTGCAGTGATTCTCAATCATTTGCAGTGTTTGAAGGATAGCGGGAAGTCTTCACGGACGGTGTCACGGCATATTTCATCTATCCGTTCGTTTCATCAGTTTCTATTGCGGGAAAAGGTGACGAATCAGGATCCAACTGTCCATTTGGAGTTACCGAAGCTTGAACAAAAGCTTCCTCGTGTATTATCGGTGGACGAAGTCGATACACTAATCACTACCCCGGATTCTAGTAAGCCCCAAGGTGTACGAGATCAGGCATTATTGGAGATTTTATATGGGACAGGCATGCGTGTAAGCGAACTGATTGGGCTAAATCTAGAAGATATTCATGTATCAATGGGGTTTGTTCGCGTGTTCGGTAAAGGTGGAAAAGAACGCATCATTCCGCTTGGCGGCGGCGCGATAACCGCATGTAAACGGTATATTGAAGAAGTACGTCCTCTTTTCACTGCGAAACAAAAAGGGGTCGAAGCATTGTTTGTCAATATGCGAGGGACAAGGCTGACACGGCAAGGTTGTTGGAAGCTGTTGAAAGCGCATGCATTGCAAGCGGGTATACAGAAAGAGTTGACGCCGCATATTTTGCGTCATTCATTCGCGACCCATCTAATTGAAAATGGGGCAGATTTACGTGCTGTTCAAGAAATGCTCGGTCATTCAGATATTTCGACCACACAAATTTATACGCATGTTAGCCGTTCGAGATTGAAAGAAGTGTACGTGAAATTCCATCCGCGTGCGTAAAGGAAAACAGCTATTCACAGGAGGTTATTTATATATGGAAAAACAACAATTTAAACGTGTCCATCTCATCGTATTGGACTCAGTAGGTATCGGAGAATCGCCTGATGCGCATGTATTTGGAGATGAAGGTGCGGATACGCTTGGGCATATCGGTCAAGCAATGAAAGGGCTTCACATGCCGAATATGGGGCAACTCGGGCTATCCAATATTCGTGAAATCGAAGGTGTGGATGTTGCGGACGAACCACAAGCTTTTTACGGAAAAATGCAAGAAGCATCTGTTGGGAAAGACACGATGACTGGGCATTGGGAGATCATGGGGTTGAATATCGATAAGCCGTTCAAAGTATACCCGAATGGTTTTCCAGCAGAACTCATTGATGAGCTGGAGAAACGTACAGGGCGTAAAGTCATTTGCAATCAACCGGCGAGTGGAACTGCAGTGATTGATGAATACGGTCCAGAGCATATGGAAACGGGCGCAATTATTGTCTATACGTCTGCAGATCCCGTGCTACAAATTGCCGCACATGAAGAAATTATCCCGATTGAAGAACAATACAGGATTTGTGAAATTGCGCGTGAGTTAACATTAGCACCAGAATTTTTGGTCGGCCGTGTCATTGCGCGACCGTTCGTTGGCGAACCAGGGAATTTCACACGGACGACGAACCGTCATGATTATGCGCTGAAACCATTCGGTCGTACGGTGATGAATGAGTTGATAGATGCGGATTATGAAGTGATTGCTATCGGTAAGATTGCCGATATTTTTAATGGCGAAGGTATTACAGATTCAGTTCGTACGGTAAGCAATATGGATGGTGTCGATAAGTTACTCGATGTGATGAAAAAGGACTTCACAGGTTTGAGCTTTACGAATTTAGTGGATTTCGATGCTTTGTTTGGTCATCGGCGCGACCCGCTCGGTTATGGGAATGCGTTACAAGAGTTTGACGCAAGGTTGCCGGAAATCATGGGCTTGATGCGTGAGGATGATTTGCTCATCATTACTGCGGATCACGGCAATGATCCAACGTACTCTGGTTCGGATCATACGCGTGAATATGTTCCGTTACTTGTCTACTCACCGGCATGGAAGTCGGGTGGGAAATTGCCGAAAAGTGAGACGTTCTCAGACATTGGCGCGACAATTGCTGCAAACTTCAATGTCAAACAACCGGATTTCGGTACGAGTTTCTTGAACATCATTCAAGGAAATCTTGCTGAGTAAAGTCAAAGCTCTTTAGGGGCCATAGAGTTCTTTCACGATGAAAGTGAAGTAGTCGTGAAGAGATCGAGGCGTAATTGATTAAACGAAAAGGTGTGATGGCATTGTTCAGAATGGTTGATGTAATTGAGAAAAAGCGTAATGGTGAAGTGCTTTCAAAAGAAGAGATTACTTTTTTTGTGAATGGTTATACGGACGGTACAATTCCGGATTATCAAGCGAGTGCGTTTCTCATGGCAATTTATTTCACAGGTATGACGGCTGAGGAGCAAGGACATTTGACGATGGCGATGGCCGAGTCAGGCGATCAAATCGATTTATCGGCTATTGAAGGGATTAAAGTCGACAAGCATTCAACTGGAGGCGTGGGGGATACGACGACATTGATCCTCGTGCCGCTTGTTGCGGCTTGTGGCGTGCCTGTTGCGAAAATGAGTGGTCGTGGCCTTGGGCATACCGGAGGGACGTTGGATAAGCTGGAGGCGATTGACGGCTTCCATATCGAATTGACAGAAGCGCAATTCGTCAAGCAGGTGAATGACTTGAAATTGGCTGTTATCGGTCAAAGTGGGAATTTGACGCCTGCAGATAAAAAACTATATGCGTTACGGGATGTGACGGCTACTGTTGACAGCATTCCGTTAATTGCGAGCTCGATTATGAGTAAAAAAATTGCAGCTGGTGCAAATGCGATTGTCCTCGATGTGAAAACGGGCGACGGTGCGTTTATGAAAACAGCGGCAGATGCAAAAGCGTTGGCTGAATCGATGGTGGCTATTGGCAAGCAAGTCGGCAGAAACACGATGGCGGTCATTTCGGATATGAGTCAACCGCTTGGTTTTGCGATTGGCAATGCACTAGAGGTTCGTGAGGCAATCGCGACGTTACAAGGGCAAGGGCCGGAAGATTTGACGGAGCTGTGCCTCGTTCTTGGTAGCAAGATGGTTGTTGCAGGCGGTAAAGCGGATTCTATTGATGAGGCACGTGCTATGCTGAAAGCGGTCATTGCTGATGGTTCAGCGCTAGAATTGTTCGGCAAACTGATTGAAGCACAAGGCGGGAATGCAAAGATTATTCATAACCCATCCCTGTTGCCAACTGCGAACTATCAAATTGAAGTACCGGCACTTGCTTCGGGCTATGTGACGAAGATGGAAGCCGATGATCTCGGCGTTGCGGCGATGCTACTCGGTGCGGGCAGAGCGACAAAAGAAGATGAAATCGATCTTGCAGTAGGCATTGTATTGAAGAAGAAAATTGGAGATGCCGTGCAGCAAGGTGAACCGCTTGCGATTATCCATGCGAATACGCAAGATGTTGAGCAATCGATGGCGTTGATTCAGAAACATATTGCCATTGGCAGCGAAGCCGTAGCGAGTCCATTGCTGATTGGTGAGATGATTACGGGTTAATATCAATAATAGACAAGAGCTATCCTTTTTACCAAGGTGTTTTCGGTAAAGGGGTAGCTCTTTTTTGTGTTGGAGGGTGTTGAGCTTTGTGTAACCGCGCAAAGCCGCGTTCGAAGCGATCAATCTTGTTATATAACTGCGCAAAGTCGTCTTTGAAGCACACATCCCCCCACACATCTTTTTCACAATACATGTGTAAATCATTTACAAGATGTACATACTTTTTTTAGCAATAAGGTGTGTCGAATCGTAAGAACCTTCCGCTATCTATGACTAGTTCTGTCAGTGTGAAAGGGTTCCCTCCTGCTAATGTGGAATATACCGCAGGAAGGAGGGGGTAAAGCATGGCGAATATTGAAGTTGCAGGCAATGGAATTTTAATTGTGACACTGCAAGGAGAATTGGATAATCATGAGGCAAATCGAATCCGTACCCATATTTCTTCAGCGATTTTCACAGGGCAGGTACGGGCTGTTGTTTGGGATTTAAGCAAACTTGGATTTATGGATAGTGCGGGTATTGGGCTCATTCTCGGAAGAATGCGCGATTTAGCACCTATAGAAGGAGAAACACTCATTTTGAATCCTTCTGCAACGATGGAGAAAATCTTTAACTATTCTGGATTAGGTCCGAATCTTAGATTTGGCACGATTGATGTAACAATCGGGGAAATTGGAGGGGTTGTACATGAACAATGAAATGACGTTATCATTCGTCGCAATTGAGGAGAACGAAGCACTGGCAAGAATGGCGATGACGTGCTTTATCACACCGCTGGATCCGACAATTGAAGAGATTTCGGAATTCAAAACCATTGTGTCAGAAGCTGTAACAAACGCTATTATCCATGGCTATGACTGCGACGGCAAGAGTCTTGTGACGCTTCATGCGGTCATTGAAGGAGAGAAAGTAACGATGACTGTTCGGGATGAAGGAGCGGGCATTTTCGACGTGGAGCAGGCGATGGAACCAATGTTCACGACGCGTCCGTTTATGGAACGATCAGGGATGGGCTTTACTATTATGGAAAGTTTTGCGGATAGTCTTTCAGTTGAATCTTCTATGGGAAATGGAACAATCGTTAGATTTGAGAAAATGTTTTCTCCGGTTACGGAAGTAAGCAGAATGAGGTGACCTATGGACGTATCCGTTGAAAAACAAGGTGTTTTGTTGTCTCAGGAGAAGATGCGGGAATTGATTAAAGTATCTCAAGAAGGCGATAAGGAAGCACGGCGAGTGATGGTGGAAGGGAATACTCGCCTCGTTTGGTCTATTGTTCAACGCTTTGCATCCCGCGGTGCTGATCCAGAGGACTTGTTTCAAATTGGTTGTATCGGTCTGATGAAATCGATTGATAAATTCGATTTGTCTTATGACGTGAAGTTTTCAACTTATGCGGTGCCAATGATTGTCGGGGAGATTCAGCGTTTTCTTCGGGATGACGGCATGGTGAAAGTGAGCCGATCCATCCGTGAGTTGAGCTTTAAAATCCGCCATGCGACGGATGATTACGTGAAGAAGCATGGCAGGTCGCCATCTATATCAGAGGTTGCCGAGGTATTAGAGGTGACTGTCGATGAAATCATCCTTGCTTCCGATGCCTTGCGTGATCCCGCATCTCTTCATGAGCAGTTGTATGAAAGTGAAGGGGATAGTTTAACACTAATGGATCAACTGCGAGATGATCGTTCGGAGCGGGTATTCGATCATATTCCGCTACGCGATGTGATTTCTAAATTAAATAAGCGGGATCAGACCATTATTTACATGCGCTACTATTTAGATTGTACGCAAAGCGATATTGCGGAACGTATCGGCATTTCCCAAGTGCAAGTTTCGCGACTCGAAAAGAAAATTTTGGCGCAACTCAAATTGTGGATGGGTGTCAATGCGGAAGAAAGTATACCTGGTTTCAGCAAAAGCTCTTCGAATGGATAAAACGTAGTTCGTGAAAAGTGAGGATGGAAACAATGAAGAAATTATTTCGGTCAATGCAAGAAGGGCAAGAGTGGTTCGAAGCTCGTTTTGGGAAAGGTGAGACATTCGATGCCACTGCTCGGTCGTTGCATCTTTGGGATATGCCAGCGCTATTACTGTATATTAATGGGCTTGTAGACGGCAACACGATTACGACTTTGTTGACGGAAATGCAAGGAAATACGGGACGGAGAGACCAGGAAGGGGACGGGGCTGAACGCTTCCTGTCCTTTTTCCCATATCATGCCGTATCGGATGTGAAAGATGCCGATGAATTACTGACGGCGATTTTAAGTGGGCAGGCTGCATTTGTCACACCTGAGGGGTATGTATTCACGATTGATATTCGATCGTATCCAGGGAGGCAGCCAGAAGAGCCGGACAATGAAAAAGTTGTTAGGGGACCGCGAGACGGTTTTACAGAAAATTTAATCCAAAATACGGCACTTGTGAGAAGGCGGCTTCGTACTGAAAAGTTACGTTTTGAAATGCATAAAACGACATTGAATGGAAAAACCGACGTTGCCATTACGTATATGCAAGGGGCTGCGAGTGAGGAGCATTTAGCTTATATCAGGGAAAGGCTCGACGCCATTGATCATGACGGTTTAACGATGACGGACAAGTCGCTCGAAGAGTTTTTGTTCAAACAGCGTTTTCATCCCATGCCTTTTGTGCGTTTTACGGAGCGGCCTGATATTTGTGCGGCGCATTTGTTGGAAGGGCATATTGCGATTATTGTGGATACGTCACCTTCTGCCATACTCGTGCCGGCTACATTATTTCATCATTTACAACATGCGGAGGAATACCGTCAGGCTCCCTTTCTAGGGACGGCGGTTCGGTCGATTCGCTTTTTCGGGGCGGTAATGAGTTTGGTGCTATTGCCATTTTGGTATTTGATAGCGACGAATCAGCAGTATTTGCCAGATTTTCTGAGTTATATCGGCCCAAAAGATATCGGGGAAGTACCACTTCTGCTCCAGTTATTAATCGGCGATATTGGCATTGAGGTGCTACGGATGGCGGCCATTCACACCCCGACGCCGATGTCGACCGCCATGGGGCTCGTTGCGGCTATCGTCATTGGTCAAGTAGCGATAGACGTTGGGTTGTTCACGCCAGAGGTCGTTTTATATGTAGCCGTCAGTGCTATTTTTACGTTTGCCATCCCTTCTTATGAATTAAGTATTACGACAAAAGTATTTCGGATTTTTATATTGTTAGCGACAGCGCTTCTTGGGGCACCTGGATTCTTCCTGTCAATGGCAGTTCTTTTCTACTATCTATGTTCGCTAAAACCGATGGGTGTACCGTATCTATGGCCAGCTGTACCGTTTTTTCCACAGGCGATGTTGCGTGTCCTTATCAGGTTTCCAATGACTGCCGATGAACCTAGGCCGTTCATCACAGATGCGCCGAATCGGGACCGTGTTTCATAAGAGGATTGCCACCCCCCACTCTGTTATGATAAAGTTTTAGTTATCATCATTCAGCGGAAAATCACCATCTCTCTATGTGGTGAGATGAATGCATTTTTGTTTTCCTGTTCAGTGGGTGTTCAAGCACTTGCTGAATGAAGATAATGCCTCTAGATACAATTACGCCGAGGCATAGTCGATAAGAATTGGGAGGGGGGATGCATTATGCATCTCTACGGAACACAAACCGTAAATGACAAAGGACATTTGACTATTGGTGGTGTAGACGCAATCGATCTTGCGCATACGTATGGAACACCACTCAATGTCTATGATATTGCATTGTTTCGTGAACGAGCAAAGGCCTTCAAAGAGACGTTCAAAAATGCAGGGATGCGTGCGCAAGTTGCGTATGCGAGCAAAGCGTTTTCGTCTATTGCCATTTATGAAGTGGCCGAACAGGAAGGGTTGTCGTTAGACGTTGTTTCGGGTGGAGAGTTACATACGGCAGTTGCTGCTGGATTCCCACGTGAACGGATTCATTTCCATGGTAACAACAAGAGCTTTACGGAACTGCAATATGCGTTCGATGAAAAAATTGGCTGTATCGTCATTGACAACTTTTCTGAAATTGCATTGGTGAAAGAAATTGCTGAAACGCGTAAAGAGAAAATGAATGTGCTCATTCGAGTTACACCAGGCGTAGAAGCGCATACACATGATTACATTACGACGGGGCAAGAAGATTCTAAATTCGGCTTCGACTTAAAAAATGGGCAAACGGATGAAGCATTTTTGCAGTTGCATGATCACCCATATATTGAGCTGCTCGGTATGCATTGCCATATCGGTTCTCAAATTTTTGAAACAGATGCTTTTCGTTTGGCAGCAGAAGCATTAATGGAGAAAATGATTACATGGCGCGACAATCATGCATTCATCTGTACGGTCTTAAATTTAGGCGGCGGCTTTGGCATCCGTTATACGGAAGAAGACACGCCACTTGCTCCAGCCGTGTATGTTGAAGAAATGGCAACTGTTGTTTTAGCATTGACACGTAGTTACAACTATCCTGTTCCTGAAATTTGGATTGAGCCAGGTAGGTCACTCGTTGGAGACGCAGGTACAACACTGTATACGACGGGCAGTGCGAAGGTCGTTCCAGGTGTCCGTACATATATTGCTGTTGATGGTGGAATGGCGGATAATATACGTCCAGCATTATACGGTGCACATTATACAGCGGCATCTGCGAATCGCATGGATGAACCACATGATGACAAAGTTACCATTGCTGGGAAGTGTTGTGAGTCTGGTGATAAAATCATAGAAGAGGCCTATCTTGCTGCACCAACAGAAGGAGATGTCATTGCTGTGTTCTGTACAGGCGCTTACGGTTACTCGATGGCTAGCAATTACAACCGGCTTCCCAAACCGGCCATCGTCTTCTGTGAAAATGGTGAACACCAACTCGTAGTCAGAAGAGAAACGTATGAAGATGTCATTAGACTCGATATCCCTCTACAAAAAGTAAAACAGGAGGAGACGATATGAGGAAACGCAATATCCTCCTATTCTTGTTTATCGTAGTCGCGGCAATTGTGTGGGGATTGATTTACTGGAATTTTGTTGTTCCAATCATTGATCCACGCTAATTGGCAGCTACTTATTATTGAAAAACCTCCATCGTTCGTAAGCGATGGAGGGCTTTCAGAAAAGAAGGGATTCAATTGATGCTTTTACGCTATAAAAAAACGTATGAAAAAATTGCGATGGGCTTGTTATCTTATATGCCTGGCGATAAAACGGCGAAAAAATTGCAGGAAACTATTCATCGTTATGAAACAGACGATACTTGGCAATTGTATTTGTTGAAAGAAGATGATGATTTCATCGGTTTAATCGGCATGGAATTAGGAAACGATGCGTATAAATTACAACATATTTCTGTCAATCCATCCTTTCGAGGCGAAGGGGTTGGCAAGGAAATGGTCACAAAACTGCAGGCGCTTTTTCCTGAAAAGGAATGTATAAGTACCGAAGAAACCCATTCATTCATACAGAAATGTAAATTGAAAGAAGAAGGCGCAGATGAATAATTTCTGCCCTTCTTCTTTTCTGCGTCTAGTCTTCAGCTTCTAGCCTCTAGCCTCTCGAATTGCTTGCGCTTTGTTGCGCTCACGGAGAATATTACTGCGGTCTCGCCGCATATGTTTATGAATAATGGCATCGCTACCGAAAGGGAGTAGTTGCATAGAAGGCTTTGTTGTTTCGATATGTGTTTGTAGTTGTTCGGATGCTATACGTAATGAGAAAGCGTGAAAGGGTTGCCCATTCTCTACTTGTTGTAAAACCTGCTGCACATCGAGCGCTAATTTGTTCATATCGATTTCTGCCCTGTAGAGAGCTGGGAAAATCGAAAATTTTGCGTGTGATTTTCGCAAGGTACGCAGCGCACCAATCGTATTACCTCTACGCCAATGATACAATCCTGTCGACAGTAAAATAAAGGCTGTGAGCGGATGTTCTTTGTTACTGTCAGGTAGTGATTTCCAATATTCTTCTAAAACTTCGTGGCACTCGAAATAATCTTGATTATCATTAAAATAAACCATAAAATTTACGAAGAGCGGATGATGGTACGGATGCATAAGATCAGTCCTTTCTGAAGTAAAAATATTTAGGTAGGTGTTTTACACAATATGTCATACAAAGTAAGACTGGAAGCGTTTGAGGGTCCCCTTGACCTATTATTGCATTTAATTAACCGACTTGAAATTGATATCTATGATATTCCAATGGCTGAATTGACCGCGCAGTACATAGAGCACCTTCATGCGATGCGTGTACTGCAGTTGGATGAATTGAGCGAATACCTCGTCCTTGCAGCTACACTAATCGAGATTAAGAGTAAAATGTTACTCCCAGTGCACGAAGGGGAGGGATTCGATGAGGATGTCGATTACGATATGGAAGAAGACCCGCGTGACGAATTGGTTGCGCGCTTGATTGAATACCGGAAATATAAGGAGGCAGCTGAAAGTTTAAAAGAATCAGCAGACGAACGATCCGAGCATTTTACAAAAACGCCTGGTGACCTATCTGAATTCGGCGAACTTATTGTGACGGAGTCAGAAGAAAATTTGAATGTCTTTGATTTGATCGGTGCGTTTCAAAAGATGCTAGAAAGAAATCGTTTGAAGGCGCCGCTGACGGCAAGGATTTCAAAAACAGAGCTATCTGTTGGTGAGAAAATGGACGAAATTATGGCGAAGCTTGAAAGAGGCGGTGGGAAATGCGACTTCTACGCATTATTCGAAGAAGGGGACATTCCTGAACTTGTTGTCACTTTCATGTCGTTATTAGAATTGATGAAACGGCGGGATATCATTGTCGAGCAACAAGGGAATTTTGATAAATTGACAGTGCTGTTCCGACGGGAGGATGAATAATATGGAAATGGAAGACCGCTTGGCAGCGATGCTTGAAAGCTTTTTGTTTATAGCGGGTGATGATGGCTTGTCTGTTAAACAGCTGGCTGGACTCATTGAGCGAGAGGAAACAGCAGTGATGGCTGTGCTTGAGCGCTTGCGACAGGGATATGAGAGCCGAGAGGATAGTGGCATTACGCTAAAGGTTTTTGGAGGAGCGTACCGCCTAGTGACGAAAGCCGAATTTGCAGATGTCATTAAGCGGCTGCTAGAAAATCCAGCCCCGAAATCCATGACACAAGCCTCGCTTGAAGTGCTGGCGATTATTGCGTATAGACAGCCTGTAACACGTGTGGAAATCGATGATCTGCGCGGTGTGAAATCCGAAGGGCCGATTAATACGCTTATTGCGAAAGGGCTGATTATGGAAAAAGGACGATCGGAAGGCAGCGGACGAGCTATATTGTATGGGACGACGGAATTATTCCTAGATCGCTTTGGACTGGCTTCGCTTGAAGGGTTACCACCACTTCAACAAGAAGAAGACCAAGGAGTGGGGGATACAGATTTGTTTATGACGAAGTTTCAGGAAGCTTTTGCAATCGAAGAGTAAGCGCGAGGAGGAGTCGAATGGTAAAACGGGCGCTGCTGATTGTCCTGTTTTTCTCACTATTTCTTGGAGTTAGCCCGAAAGTAGCGGCAGCTGGAAATGCCTGGGCCGTTATTGATGCAGATACAGGCAGATTATTGGATGGCTACAATGAGACTGTCCAATTGCCCATCGCTAGTTTGACAAAGGTCTGGACGGCTTTCACGTTTATTGAAAGTGGAGTTGCCGCTGGAGAGGTTACCATATCCCCCGAAGCGGCATTGGCGGAAGGGTCTTCGCTATATTTGCAGCAAGGTATGAAAATCGATGCAGACGCATTGCTGTACGGCCTGATGTTGCGTTCGGGCAATGATGCGGCGCGGGCCTTGGCGGAACATGCAGGTGGTTCGCTAGAGGGCTTTGTGGACTTGATGAATGAGAAGGCGTTGCTGTATGGACTGAATGACACGGTATTTACCAATCCATCGGGTCTGCATGATGAACGCCATTTATCCACTGCGTATGATACGGCATTGATGATGCGCTTTGCGATGGAAAATGATCGCTTTCGAACCATCGCGACGACGAAACAACATGTGTACAAGGGAGAAGAGCAGACATACAGCTGGCGCAACAAGCATCGCTTGCTCCACGCCGAACCGACTGCCCTTGCTGGAAAAACCGGCTTTACAAAAGCGGCTGGTCGGACGTTAATTACCTATTTCGAGAAAGACGGGAAAAACATCATTGTCGTGACGCTAAACGATGGCAACGACTGGAATACGCATAGACAATTAGCGGAAAAAGCATTTTCAGAAGCAAAATTGGTCACGTTAGCGAAAAAGGGAAAATACGCCATTCTTCCTGGTGTGGAGGCCGAACTAGACACGCCGATTCGTCTTTTACTAAAAAAGGGGGAAAAGGCCAAACTGTCGACAGTCGTTCAGATCCCACGAGGGCAAAAGAACGGCAGTACAGGACTCTGGACCGTTTCGTTAGGCGATGAACTTTTAGTCACGAGGGCCGTACACATTAAACAGAAATAACTGCAAGAGTCAGCCACTAAAAAACAGGAAAGTATGACGTTTTTAAGAAGACTGCCCCTCTATAGGTCAGTCTTCTTTTAATTTGACGTAAAGTATGACATAATTTTTCACAGAATGAAGGACGGAGTGACGAGTATGGAAAGATTACAAAAAGTATTAGCACAAGCAGGGGTTGCGTCCCGGAGAAAATCGGAAACGCTTATTGTGGAAGGTAAAGTAAAAGTAAATGGTGTTGTCGTAACGGAATTAGGTACCAAGGTATCTAACTCGGATCGCGTGGAAGTAGAAGGTATTGAGCTCGTGAAAGAAAAGTATGTCTATTATCTTTTATATAAACCGAGAGGCGTTATTTCGACGGTCAATGACGAGAAAGGCAGAAAGACGGTGCTTGACCTGTTCCCTCAAGTGGAGGAAAGAGTATTTCCTGTCGGCCGACTCGATTATGATACATCTGGCGTGATTCTAATGACGAATGATGGGGATTTTTCGTATTTGATGACGCATCCTAAATTTGGCATTAAGAAAAAGTATGTGGCAAAAGTGAAAGGCATTCCGGATCGTGAAGCACTAAAGAAACTAGAACGAGGCATCGAGTTGGAAGATGGCAAGACCGCTCCAGCGCATGTCAAAATGCAAACGGTGGATAAAAAAGCAGGCACAGCACTCGTTGAAATTACAATCCATGAGGGGCGAAATCGTCAAGTGCGTCGCATGTTCGATGCGATTGGCTGTCCTGTTCAAAAATTACGCCGTGAGTCATTTGGTAACGTCACAACATTTGGGTTGAATGCGGGAGAAGCGAGAGAATTGACGAAACATGAAGTAAAGCAGTTACGTGTGCTCGCAGAAACAGGTAAAATCGGCTAATAGACGCCCTTTGTTCACAATCCTTTCATTTATGCGGGAAGATATAGGAATTTCTTTTGGTATAATGGAAGATGGAACGAAGTATGTAGGATTAAGTGTAAGGCCTTGGGCGGGAAGCATAAGGTGTGGCGCATCACCCCCAAGGTGTATTTGATTGTATGGAGGTAGAACGTGTGGCAAAGGATACAAAGAAGAAAAACCGTCTTATTATCAGGACAATCGTCCTCTTACTACTTGCTTCGGCCGTCATTTATACTATCGCTTCGAAGGATAAAGTGAAAGTGCTAGAAGTTGGCGATAAGGCGCCGGATTTTGAGCTTGTCGATTTAGAAGGCAATAAACAACGGCTGTCAGATTATAAAGGAGAAGGTGTATTCCTGAACTTCTGGGGGACATGGTGTGCTCCTTGTAAAAAAGAAATGCCGTATATGGAAAATCAGCACAAAGCCTTTGAAGAAAAAGGTGTGCGTATTTTAGCTGTTAACATTCAAGAATCAGACTTGAAGGTGAAAGCGTTTAGAGATCAGTATGGCTTAACGTTCCCTATCGCCATCGATAAGGACAAGAGTGTACTAGAAGCCTATAACGTCATTCCACTTCCAACCACCTTCCTAATTGATAAGGACGGGAAAATTAAGCAAATTATTACGAGAGAAATGTCTGAAGAGGAAATCATTTCTCACATGGAAAGTATTCAACCTTGATAAGGAGCACATGACAATATGAGCAAAATTACATGCCAGTGCGGTCATGAAAATCCATTTGGCACAGTGCTTTGTGAGCGATGTGGTAGACCGCAGACTGAAGAAGCGAAGAAAAGTAAACTTGTGGATATGCGTTATGAAGGTTCGGCAAGAAGATCGCAGACGTATAAAAGATCAGTAATTGATAAAGTATGGAATTTCTTTTCAAGTGTCAAAATAGGGATTAGTATCATTGTTGCGGTTCTTGTGACTGCGGCGATTGGTACAATATTTCCGCAGAAACTGTATGTACCGGTCTCCCCGACAGCAGGAGGTGCGGAGTATTTAGCGTATTATGAGCGTCTATATGGGTTTGCTGGTACGCTTTATTACAAACTTGGTTTTTATGATATGTACAATAGTTGGTGGTTTATTACGCTAATTGGGATGCTTGGTACGTCCATTATCATCGCCAGTGTTGACAGAGTCATTCCGCTCTATAAATCCTTGAAAAAACAGCGCACCAAACGTCATAGTTCTTTCATGAAGAAGCAGCGTATCTACGGTGAGGGTTCGTCTGAAGATACGGATGCAGCACTTCTGAAGGCAGAAGAGAAGCTGAAGGAACTGCGTTATAATGTGAAAACAGAAGATGGTGCTTTACTTGCCGAAAAAGGCCGTTTTTCAAGATGGGGACCTTACGTTAACCATACGGGACTTATTATATTCTTATTCGGTGT
Source organism: Sporosarcina sp. FSL K6-1522 (assembly GCF_038622445.1). Classification (GTDB taxonomy): domain Bacteria; phylum Bacillota; class Bacilli; order Bacillales_A; family Planococcaceae; genus Sporosarcina. The sequence goes on along the minus strand of NZ_CP152019.1, from coordinate 3,414,705 downwards.
GTTACTACGCGGAATTCCTGGCTTTTATGTAGATGAAACGATGTGGATTCGTGAAGGAGAAACCCGTTCGATACCAGGAGCGGAAGGCTACTTTTTGGAAAGTAAAGAATTCATCATGGAAAGTTATACGAAAGAGGAAGCGGACGCAGTATTTGGTGAGGCACTCGATCGTGTAGGGACCATTGCTAAAAACTACCAAACGGATGTTGCGCTATATGAAAACGTTGGAAACCTTCCGGGGCAATCGGATCAGATGAAGTTCGTGAAAGACTATTCGATTATTGTCAATAAGCCGCTTAAATTCGATGGGTACAATGTCTTCCAAATGGATTACCGTTTGGATGAACTAAAATCCATGACCTTTAAGTTGACAGAAAAATCTACGGATCAATCATTTGGTGAGTTCACGGTTGATTTGACGAATCCGGAAAAGTTATATGAACTAAATGATGGCGCTCGTGTAGAGTTGTTGGATTATTATCCGGACTATGACGGTGTTGAAAACGGAGAACCGGTATCAAAATCGCCTATTCCAAATAATCCTGCATTCATCTTTAAAATGGTGACGCCTGCTAAACCAGATGGTGAAAAAAGCTTTGTGGCCATTAAACAAACGCTTGAAACAGAAGAAAATGCATATAAAGTAAACTTTGTGAGCGCGGAAACACGTGATATTTCAGGCCTCACGATTCGTAAAGACAAAACGCTTTATATCTTACTGCTAGGTGGCATCATCTTTATGATTGGTGTTGCACAAGGTTCTTATTGGAACCATAGAAGGTTATGGATTCAAAAAGGCCCGAACAATGAATTATTAGTAGCGGGTCATACGAATAAAAACTGGTTCTCGTTGAAGAAAGAACTGGATAAAGTGAAAGACTTTGCGAATTTGCCAAGTTACGAAGACAGGCAAGACAAGGAGTCCATTTCGGAAGATAAGGAAGGGGACAAGTACTAATGGAACTTGCATCGTTAAGTGCCAATTTGCTTTTGGTTTCTTTTATCGCCTATCTTGTTGCTACGGCATTTTTTGGTGGAGCAGTAAAAGGTGCGAAATCAGAAGCTTCTTATAAAAACAACAAATGGGGTAAAATCGCAATTACGATTACAATTATCGGATTTATTTCGAATGTTGGGTACTTCATCACACGGTGGATGGCATCAGGTCATGCGCCCGTTAGTAATATGTTTGAATTTACGACAGCATTCGGGATGATGCTTGTTGGGTCATTTATTCTGATTTATTTCTTATATCGGACACCGTCACTTGGTTTGTTTGCATTGCCAATTGCGGTGATTATCATTGCCTATGCAAGTATGTTCCCAAGAGAGATTACACCGCTTATTCCGGCACTTAAAAGTTATTGGTTAACGATTCACGTTATTACAGCTGCACTAGGTGAATCGATTCTTGCCATTAGTGCGGTGGCGGGACTGATTTTCTTATTGAAAAATGTGGATTTGACAAAAAAATCGAAACAGCGTTTTTGGCTTGAGGCTGTCATGTTTACACTTGTTTTAGTACTCGGTTTTGTCGTCTCATCTACAGGCTTTAAACTAGCGGGGTATGAAGCGCAATTTACGTATATCGATAAAAATGAGCAAGTTGCTAAAATTGAGTATAATTATCCACCACTCATTGGTATGAATCAGTATGAGGCATTGACGCCAAGTGCAATGACGCCTTGGGCTGAAGTACCGGCTATCATTAATGCGAAGACGTTGACAACTTTCCTTTGGTCGATCGCTACGGGGATTGTGTTATATGTAATTTTGCGATTGATTTTCCGCCGTCCACTTGCGGCCGTGTTCCAACCATTCGCGAAAAAAGCGAATTCACAACTGATGGACGAAATCGGCTACCGCTCTGTATTGATTGGATTCCCTGTATTTACACTTGGGGCACTGATCTTCGCTATGATCTGGGCCCATGAAGCCTGGTCACGCTTCTGGGGCTGGGACCCGAAAGAAGTTTGGGCGCTTATTACATGGCTGTTTTACGCAGCATTCCTTCACCTGCGATTATCCCGTGGGTGGGAAGGCGAGAAGTCTGCATGGCTTGCGGTTATCGGATTTATCATCATCATGTTTAACCTCATTGCCGTGAATCTGATCATCGCTGGGTTGCATTCATACGCATAAAACCTAAGAGAGGCTGCACGGCAATGACCGTGCAGTCTTTCTGTTTCTTTTTTGCACGACGGCTTGTACAATAGAATGAGAAGTATGTTGAAGGGGGATAATGTCTGTGGAAGAGAAGTTAAAATTATTAGTTGTAGATGATGAGGAAAGAATTCGTCGTCTGTTAAATATGTATCTTACACGTGAAGGATATGAAGTGGAAGAGGCTGTCGATGGCGCAGAAGCGCTTGAGAAAGCGATTGCAAATTATTATGATTGCATCTTGCTCGACTTGATGATGCCAGAAAAAGATGGTTTAGAAGTTTTGCAAGAACTACGAGAAATGAAGAAGATGACGCCGGTTGTCATGCTGACAGCAAAAGGTGAGGAATCCGATCGCGTATCTGGCTTTGAGTTGGGTGCCGATGATTACATAGTGAAACCATTCAGTCCACGCGAAGTTGTTTTGCGTGTCAAAGCGATTCTTAGACGCTCCGTGGCATTTCCAGATACGGTTTCTCCAGCGGCATCGAAAGACCTTGTCGTATTCCCTCAGTTAACAATCGATCACGATGCGCATCGTGTAACGGCAGAAGGACAAGAAGTGAATTTGACGCCAAAAGAATACGAGTTACTGTATTTTTTAGCGAAATCGCCGGACAAAGTATTTGACAGAGAGCAATTGTTGAAAGAAGTTTGGCATTATGAGTTTTTTGGTGATCTTCGAACAGTTGACACACACGTCAAACGGCTTCGTGAAAAATTGAGCCGCGTGTCAGAGCGCGCAGCGAAAATGATTGTCACGGTGTGGGGCGTTGGGTATAAGTTTGAGGTTCCGAATGAATAGAATATGGAATTCAATCCAATAGAAACCGCATAACATCAATGTTTAATGAACAAAAAATGTTAGTGGATATAGAAAAACTAACATTCCACTAACATTTATTCATCATTCCTCCCTGATGACATCAAATTACCGAATCGATCACTCATTTTTGACATAAGTGAAACTCTCATTCCTTTCGTAATGTGGAGATACACTTGTAGAGTGGTCGATTCATTTTTATGTCCAACACGCTGCATGATTTGAGGTAGATCGACACCAGCTTCAGCTAACAGGCTTATGTGAGTGTGACGTAAAATGTAGGAGTTCATCGTTTTTTTTATTCCTGCTCTTTTCGCAATTCGTTTAACTACATTTCTTATTAAAGGTACTGTCGGCGGATGACCGTCGTACATAGCAAATAGAAATTCACTTTCAGGATAACCCATTTCTTTTTGATATTCACCTAATTGTCGAAGCATCGACATTATTTTTTCATCCAAGTCTACAACTCGTACGCTGGTCATCGTCTTTGGAGGTATAATCTTATTTTCTCCCTTTTTTCCGTATTCCAGCGTTTTAGTTATCCGGATTTCTGACGTTTTAAACAAAACATCTTTCTTTTGGAGTGCTGCAGCTTCGCCTGGTCGCATGCCCGAGAAGGTGAGCAAATAAATCAATGTGATGTAAACGTAGTTAACGTATTTGTCTACCTCCGTTAAAAATACCTTTAGTTCATCCACCTCTAAGTACATATCTTTCACCGGATCACTTTCTATCTCTTCAACAGTCACCTTTTTTTGGGGTATAAAAGCGTTCACGGTAGGATCTTCAGAAATAACTTTTTCTTCAAGTGCCTTTTTAAATATCATTCGCCCTGTAACGTGAATTCTTTTTATTGAATTAAGGGCTAATTCTTTATCAAAAAGGTGATTCAGAAAACCTTGGTAACCTTTAGGTGTGACAGATGTCATTTCAAGCGACCCCATAAACTCATTCAGCGTCTCGGCATCTTCTTTCCTGAGTTGGTTTGTCGTATCTTTTCGTCCTCGACGTAAATATTGTTTGTACCATTCAGCGGAGTACTCACGTACTGTAATGCCCTTGTGATAGTCTATAGCACCTCTCATCTCTTCAATAGCTTGCTCCACCTTCTTAGTTGCTTCTCCCTTACTCTTAGCGGTACGAGATACCTGACGTCGTTTACCTGTAACGGGATGGTCAGGGCCGTCCGCAACACAAACCCACTTTTTACCCTTGATTAATTCTTTACAGTGCATGATAATTCCCTCCATTTGAGAATGTACGTTTGGTTTGGTGGTTAAAAGAAAAGCCCTGAGTAGGGCGGTGGGGTCAAAGTCCCAACAACTCTTTTTTCTTTGCGTCGAATTCTTCTTGAGTAAGAATTCCGTCATCTAGTAGTTCCTTGAACTTTTTAATTTCGTCGGCGGCAGATCCTGCGGCGTTATCGTTTCTTGAATTACTTGCGGGCGCTTCTTGCTGATTGCAAATTAATTGCAGTACCGACAAACATTCTTGCGCCTGACTAGCTGCGGCTTTGTATGCGTCACTATCGGTTTTAGTTTTTGTTAGTATAAAAGGGATGTAGACAACTGGTTGACTCATATTATTGAGCGTCAATTTAATGCCCAGGCTATTGCACACACCTTTGTTCTTCCTGCCGGTCACAGCACCTACGACGGCTCCAGCACCACCAAACAGCATGCCACCGATTGCGGCACGTCCTAATCCTCCGCTAGTTACCACTTCATCATCTTCTAAAAGTTCGTAGGAAACAATGTCATCGTATTTATAAATGTTATCATTTCCGAACGAACTCGGAATAAGCAATCTCTTATTTTCGTCATCGAATTGAATAGCTGTACCTATTACCTTAGTTGGTATGAAATTCATCACAGCATTTCCGACTGTATCAGATATCGACTGCCTGATTTCATCTGCGGTAACAGTTTTCAATTTGATAACTTGTTTAGTTGTAAGGGTTTTAGCCTTTTTAAAGCAATCCTCGCACACGACTTCATTATTCGCTATTTTTCTTCTGAAAAGAAACGTTGTTCCGCTGTTGCATATCGCACATAAATTAGACATCATTTTTCCCTCCTTAACATTTTTAACCCTTCTTAAACTCGATTTCAACGAAGTCGATTTACATAAATGGTCTAATGTCAAATGTAATCTTGATTTCTCCGACTTCCTCAACGTCACCAACAACCCAAATTTCATCTACTTTTTCAGACACACGTTCATAACGCCAAGCTACAGCAGTTTCGGCTTCCTTGGTCATGTTTTCCCCAGCAGTAATGTTCAGTTGCTGTAACAAATCTTCGAATGTTGTTTTCTTGAATTTTGATTCCTCGTTGTAATTTTCGTGGATATTAATCCGGACAAGCCGATCTTTATCATCAAAATGAAACTCAGAAGGATATCCGTCCCAATCGAATTCAAGTGTTGTTAGAGGGATACCGGCGTCTGTTGATGAGGATGCATAATTCCATGTGTCAACTGATTTCGGCTCACCAAGTTTGTCCTTCGCGAAAGCTTGATTAACCAATGAAAACTGCTCTACATTTAACACAGGTTCAACAGAATTCACTTCGCCACACCCAGATAAGACAATGATGAAAGAGAAAAAGAATGCGCCTAATAATTTCTTCATGATAATTCTCCTACTTTCCATGAACATTCCGTAAATTTTTAAGATGTGCAACTTCGCTAGGAACGCCATGAATACCAGCAATCTCGCTAATAGATAAACCACTGTCTTTATATTCGTAGATAGCCGAATCAGGCAACAGCAACTCGACTGCGAATCTATTTGCCTCATTCTCAATTTTGTCAATCGAAATTAATGTCTTACTTTTTAAAAATGGAGCGCTGAGTTTCGGATGGATTTCTGAATGACCTAATTCATGGCAAAACGTAAAAACCTTATCTTCTTTACCTAAATTAGAATTTAGAAAAATGAACTTGTTCCTTCTCATATATTTATAAAAACCATATATTTCTTCGTGAAGGTCTTGTTCTATTACATAGATGTTCTTAGCCTCCGCGATTTCGAACGGATCGTTAGTGCCGTATTTTTTTACTAAATTTTCAACAATCTCCTTAATCCACATCAACTGACCCCCTTGGGGATTATTCTTCATCCTTATATTTGTTAGGGGCGAACTTCTTATTTGCCAAAGTTGTAATACGTTCAGCCATTTCGAGTGCTTCTAATAACGATTCCATAGCTTCCTCACTCATAGGCTCACCTTTATGGAGCAACGCCTGACCGTTAGCTCTACCTTCTATTAAGTCTCTTTTCATTTTATCCATGCGTTTCGCCATGTCTCGTTCGTCTTTCGGAGTTAACTTAGCCTGCTCATCTTTTTCGCTCAATGTTTTCCCATGCAAATACTCAGTAGTACAATTTAGTGCATCAGCCAGCCTTGCTACATCATCGGAACTGAGGTTGGAATATCCCCTTTCCCAGTTTGATATAACTTGGGGAGAAACGTTAACAAGTTTAGCTAGTTCAATTTGCGTGAACCTGTTTTCTTTTCTTTTTGCTTTTATTCTTGACCCAATGCCCATAGGCGCCTCCTTTTTCGTATTCTATTAATCCAAGAATACTAATAACTAACGGAAAAAGATATAAAACTAACGATATATGAGAAAAAGGTAAATATATTAGTTGACATTAACGGAATCTGTTAGTATAGTATTAATTAACGGATAACGTTAGTAGTGGAGGTGGTCAGATGATACATGAAAACCTTAAGAAGATTCGCCTTGCTAAAGGTGTAACGCAATTACACCTAGCGAAGAAGCTAGGGTTCAGTAATATGGCTTATAGTCGTATGGAGAACGGCAAGACGAAGATGGATGCGGAAATATTGAAAGTTATATCAAAAGAGTTGGATGTTGGAGTGGAAATTTTTTTTAACAACGAACTAACGGAATCCGTTATAAAAGAGTTGGCAGTCGAAGAAGTGATCTAAAAATAACCACCTCACACCCAGCAATCTTTGTTCGACCGAGCGGAGTACGCCAAGACCTCAATAGAGCGAGCGACAGCAATAGCCAACGCGACGACGTCGAACTTTGATTGGTGGGTGTGAAGGGTAAGAAAGGAGAGGTAAACATGCTAACCATGGAATTCGACTACGACAAGTTGGCGGAGGCGTTACTCCCGAAACTTCGAGAAGAATTGCGGCAGATAGCAAGGGATTCATCGCCGATGCGAGACCTTCCCCCTTTGCTTACAAGATTGGAACTGATGGAGTTGCTCCGTATCGGTCCGACTAGAACGACAGAGCTAATGAAAAGGCCGGACTTTCCAGTTATGCGGGAAGCGGGGGTCTTAATTCCGACGGATAAACTGTTTCAGTGGATTGATCGCCACACGCAATGGGTCGAGGACAACACAAGCTATTTCAAAGTTGGGTAGTTCACAAATCTTCTATATAAGGGAGGAAGTTCAATGGATCAATTAAAAGTAGTTTCTATTAATGGGCAACTAGTTACAGATAGTCGGGAAGTTGCGGTAATGGTAGACCGCGAACATAACGCATTACTAAAAAGTATTCGTGGGTATCTACAACATTTAACTCAGGGCGGTTTCGACCGCAGTGAATTTTTCGTTGAAAGCACGTATGAAGATTCAACAGGTCGGACATTGCCAAGTTTTCTTCTCACTAAAAAGGGTTGTCATATGGTTGCTAACAAAATGACTGGAGAAAAAGGCGTTCTGTTTACAGCGGCTTATGTGAGCAAGTTCGAAGAAATGGAAAAGCAGTTAGTGCAACCGAGTAACACAAAGCTTCTATTACAATCGGCGCTTCAGCATGAAGAGCGATTAGAAACCGTCGAAACGGACGTGAAGTATTTGAAAGATCACATGCGAATCAACGGGCCACAAGAACAACGCATCAATCGAAATGCTCGCGGAAAGATTGTCGAGTGCTTGGGCGGCAAAGATTCAAATGCCTACAAAGTTAACAGTAAAAAGGTATTTTCGCAGTTCTGGAACGAGTTCAAAAGACATTTTGAGATTCCTAGATACGGAGAGTTGCCTAAAGTTCGATTCGATGAAGCATTGCACTTTATCCAAGAATGGGCGCCAGATACAAGTTTACGGCTCGAGATCAAAGCGTTGAACAATCAGCAACATTTGAAGTTGGTCGAGTAGTGAGGAAGGGGCGGGCATGCCCCTTGCATATCGAAGATTGTGCAGCGAGGTATTGCGGGGCGCCGGAGGGGTCGTCTCGGCGAGTTAACTAGTTCCTTCATTAATAATATTACTAGATTCGGCATGGAAAAACTGTCCAAGTACTGCAAGGGGTGTTCAATCCCCGCATTGATTGTGCAGATTCAGCACATCGAAAAAGGGGGTGAAGATTTGACATTCGGAAAACTATTAAAAACCACTAGATTACTAGCGGATTTGAGTCAAGAGGATATGGCGGAGAAAACGCATCTATCACGTAGCACGGTATCGCGTTTAGAAAACGATCGAATGGAGTTAAAGGCAGCGGACTTGGTTAGATGGCTACAAGCTACTCAGCTGCATGATGTAGCTGCTGCAACTACAGCTATAGTGGCTGGCGTGGATTTGGCTGCATTAGCGCAGATGTTGACGGCGGTTGTAGGTGGATTCATCAGATTCATTTAATAGGAGGAAGTCATGAGAGTAGAAGAAAAGCAGTTACGCGAAGATTTAGCAATTTTTATAGAAAAAATGAAGAGAGCCGGAATTGATGTCACGAAAATAAAAAAGCCAACTGACATGGCGGTGTCAATCGGCGGGCGTTAAAAACTAATCTACTGTGATTATATCACAAAAAGGAGCAAATAACATGGCGAATAAGCGGAATAGACAAAAACAACGAAATTCATCTAAAACGTTGGAGGGTTACGAAAGGCAATTATTAAAAGAAATTGCAAAGTGGCGAGTTGCAGTTCACGAGACGGCTGCCGGGTCGCTGAAACAAAGGGATGCATATCGAGAATTACATCGGTTTCAGTCTGCGCACGAACACCTAAGAAAGTTTTACTTTGATCTATAACCGATACGGAGCCTTGGCTCCTATCAAGATGGCTAGTAACGGCCTTATGGCTAAAACTGCACTTGTTACTAGTCGTCTTGATGGGATTCAACAAACCATCGGAAAGGATGATTACATGCTGTCTTTAGCAGAGAAAGGTGACATGTTACTGATCGTTTTGTCGCAATGTATCGCGTTTTACATCGGCACACGGTGGAAACGCGCGGAAAGGAGTGATCGAAATGGGTGAAATAGCAGATATGCACATAGACGGAACGTTATGCGATTCCTGTGGTGTGTATATGGGTGAAGGTTACGGATACTCACGACGTTGTGATGATTGTCACCACGAGATCACTACGGCGGAACTTGAAAAGGAATTCGGAAGGGGGGAACACGGTGGAAAAACTCATTGAGAAGCTTGGTGCTTGGCACGACTCGGAAGTGGATGAATTAAATGATTTAGCCCATGCGATTGCAAGAGCATCTTCTATGGAAGAGATGGTGGCATCTAAACAGGTTTATGAATTACAGCATATCAAAGTAGATACGATTTGGGACGCAATCGAAATGATTCAAAAACAAAAATAAACCCGCTGTTCGAGCAGCGAGTTCGGGGTTCTTACAAATATAGTTACTCACATTTTAGTACAGAACCCCTCAAATGACAAGGAGGAGAAAATTTTGAAAGAAATTAAATTGATGGCATTGGCACTTAGGAATTTCAAAGGCGTGAAGGATCTAAAAATCGAACTAAATGGCGGCGACGCAAAGGTCTATGGTGACAACGCGACAGGGAAGACAACAGTGTACGATGCGTTCCTGTGGCTCCTTTTCAACAAGGACAGTCAAAACCGTGCGGATTTCGCAATCAAAACCTTAAAAGAGGGCAAGGAAGTCAACAACCTAGACCACGAGGTCGAAGCTATTTTTCGTATTGACGGCAGTCCTCTCACTTTACGAAAAGTATATGCGGAGAAATGGACAAAAAGACGTGGTGCGCCAGTTGCTGAGTTTTCGGGCCATGTTACGAATTATTTCATCGATGGTGTACCTTCCAAGAAAAAGGAGTACCAAGACAGAGTAGACGCGCTTGTAAAAGAGGATGTGTTCAAACTTCTTACTTCGCCAACATTTTTTAATGAACAAATGAAATGGCAGGACAAACGAGCAACTTTGCTCGAAGTGTGCGGCGATGTAGAAGAGGAAGACGTACTTGCATTTAATTCAGCGTTGAAAGACCTTCCTACTATATTGAAAGGTCGCACGATTGAAGACCACCGGAAAGTCATTGCCGGACGCAGAGCCGAAATCAACAAAGAACTAGACCGGATTCCGGTGCGGATTGATGAAATTAATAACTCGATGCCGGAAGGTGGCATTGATCCATTAGGGCTTGAACGTGATGTCATTGAAATTGATGTAGAGATAGACGGATATACAACGCAAATCAACAGCATTAAAAATGGCGGAGCTGTAACTGAAAAGCAGAACCAACTACGCCAAATCGAACTTGATTTGAAAGAGATTCAGAACGAACTGGAAGCTGAATCGATTGAAAAAGGTCACCAGGTTAACGCAAAAATCCAAGAAGAACAGTCGAACATTGCGATTCTGAACCGCAAGAAAGATGATGCCGAGCACCAGGTAGCTTTACTAGAAAAGGACATCACCCGTTTTGATGAAAAACTAGTGGATCTACGTGAACGATGGGCCAAAGAAGATGAACGTGTTTACACACACGAACATGACCCGGACGGCGTATGCCCAACTTGTAATCAATCCTTACCGGTTGAGGAAGTTGAAGCGGCGAAAGAAAAGGTGGTCGCGGCATTTAACCTAGCGAAGTCTACTGAACTTGAACGGATCACAAACAACGGAAAAGCGATTGCGGAAGATAAGGCGCAAACGCTTGAACGAATAGAGAAATTAAAAGCAACAGTGATGTCACTGCACCCACAAATTGAAGCGAAAGAGAAAGTGGTAGCAAAGCTAACTAATGAACTAACCACGCTTAGACAAGCTGTAAAGGATGCACGACAAGACAAGCGTTATTTATCCAAACTAGAAGAAGTTGAAGATCTAAACCAACAAATTGGGACGTTGAAAGAAAACGCTCAGCAAGCCGTTGTGGACATTGAAAAAGAGGTTGCTGGTCTTCGTGTTAAACGTAATGAAATCAACACTCAACTAGCGCAGTTAGCGCAAATAGTAGCTTCCCGTAAGAGAATCGCAGAACTCGAAGAACAACAAAAAGAACTGGCTACTGAGTTTGAAAAACTAGAACACGAATTGTTCTTAACGGAAGAATTCATCCGGTCGAAAGTTGAATTGCTTACTGAAAAAATCAACTCGAAATTCAAGTATGCGCGCTTCAAATTGTTCGATACGCAAATCAACGGTGGTATTACGGAAGTTTGTGAAACTTTGTACGAAGGTGTCCCATATTCAAGCGGTCTGAACAACGCTGCACGTATCAACGTTGGCATCGACATCATTAATACATTGACGGAACACTTTGGCATCCGAGCTCCTATCTTCGTTGATAATGCGGAAGCGGTGACGAAGCTGATTGATACGGATTCACAGCTTATCAGTCTCGTTGTATCCGAAAAGGACAAGCAGTTGCGCGTTGAAAAGCAAGGAGTCGAAAAAAGCAACGCGGAACGGTTGATTGAAGAAGGTATGCAGATGCTACACGAGGAGAGTGCTGTATGACTTTAAAGGCGAGAGATAGAGTGACAGTTCTTAATAATGACGGCATTCCTATGGGAGAAGGGTCTATTGTCAGTGTAAACGATTTTCGGGAACCGGAAATGAAGTATGCAATTGACGCTGATTTTTACGATGAAGACTATCTTTTTCTTGGCAAAGAAAACTTAGTGAAAATACAGGAGGACAAATAAATGACTAACCAAAACCAACTAGCAATCATCCAACGTGACATCACGGATTCAGTAAACAATAAAATCGCCGAACTGCAATCAGAGGGACTAGCACTCCCTCCTAATTACAGTCACAGCAATGCTTTAAAAAGTGCTTTTTTCAAGCTACAAGAAGTGAAAGACCGCAGTGGTAAACCGGCATTGGAAGTTTGTACAAAAGAATCTATTGCCAACTCTTTGCTCGACATGGTGGTACAAGGGTTAAGCCCAGCGAAAACGCAATGCTATTTCATTGTATACGGCACACAATTACAAATGCTTCGCTCATATTTCGGCACACAAGCCGTTTTAAAGCGGCTCAATGGCGTCAATGACATTTGGGCCAACGTGATCTACAAAGACGATGTATTCGAGTACGAAAACGACCGGGGTCGCGAAAAGTTAGTCATTCACAAAACAGCATTTGAAAACCGAGACAAAGATGTTATCGGGGCATACGCCGTTATTCAAACGGCAGACGGTGAGGAAATCATGACAGCCATGACCAGGAATGAAATCGAAACATCTTGGGGACAGTCTAAAACAGGACAAGCGGTTCACAAGAAATTCCCTGGTGAAATGGCTAAACGAACTGTAATCAATCGCGCAGCGAAAGCTTTTATTAATACAAGCGATGACAGTGATCTACTCATTGAAGCAATCAACAACTCTACGGAAAACGAGTACGAAAACGAACGTAAAGAAATTAATCCAGAATACGAAATTCAACAAAATGCGAATACAGAGGATTTGGATATAGCACCAGAACCACAGGTTATCGAGATACCTACTGAACCGGTACAGAGGCAGGAAGAACCCGTTCAACAGGCGATGTTCGAACAGCAACCAGTTACATCGAATGGGCCTGGCTTCTAATGATCCAGATTAAAACGTTAGCAACCGGAAGTACCGGCAACTGCTATCTAATAGACGATGGAGAAACCCGGCTCTTAATTGAGCTGGGAATCCAGTTTAAGAGGATTCAACGGGCATTAAACTATGAAACTACGAAAGTAGCAGCATGTTTAATTTCGCATAGCCACCAAGACCACTGCAAAGGGGTACAGGGGGCGTTGGACGCTTCGATGGATGTTTATATGTCGAAGTCAACTGAAAGCGAAATAGGCATACAGCACAACCGAATTAGACGGTATGAAAATAAGCAACAGTTCAAAGTCGGCACATTCACTATATTGCCCTTTGATGTTCAACACGATGTAGAAAATCACGGCTTTCTTATTCAAAGCGAGAACGGCAGCAAGTTGCTCTTTGCAACAGACACTTACTACGTGAAATACAGATTCAAAGGCCTTACGCACTTGATGATTGAGTGTAACTATTCGAGAAAAATACTTGATGAAAATACGGATTCGGGACGCGTTCATGAATTTCTGGCAAACCGAATTATCGGGAGCCACTTCTCATTGGAGAACTTGCTTGAATTCTTTAAAGCTAACGATCTATCACGAGTACAGGAGATTCATTTGCTCCATTTGAGCGACACGAACAGCAACGAGGAAGAGTTTAAACGGGCAGTACAAGCGGCTACTGGGAAGCTTGTGTACGTGCCTTAACAAAGTCATAAAGAGGGTGTATTAAGTGGCTGATGTCCAGTTGGAACACGGATTCACCAAGATAGCCAATGAGCTGCTGGATGCCATCCAGTCCTTCCAGTTCACGCAAAATCAGTTTAAGTTGCTCCTGGCATTATGGCGCAACACCTATGGATGGAATAGAAAACAGTGTGAATTTAGCTTGAATCAAATCATTCGGCAGACAGGATTGCAAAGAAAAAGGGTCATCGAAACACTTAAATCACTCGAAGAAAATAAGGTGATTATCGAGGTCAAAGCACCCGTTGGAACCAGTCCTAAAATTGTCGAATTCAATAAAAATTATGCAACTTGGACCATCAAAAAGTATGCGGGGATGGAGATTAGTAGTGGTCACGGTGACACCTCTAGAGTAGGTCAAAATGACACCCCTAGCACATGGAATTATGAATCTAGTAGTGGTCGAAACGACACCTCTAGAGAGGATTTAGGAGTAGTCATGCCGACACCCCTAGCGGGCGAAACGACACCCCCTAGTAGTGGTCAAAGTGACACCCCACCAGTGGTCATGCCGACACCCCTTAGTAGTGGTCACGGTGACACCTCTAGAGTAGGTCAAGATGACACCCCTATAAATACAAAAGAAATATTAAAGACAATAAACATAAAAACAGAGGTAAAGAAAGGCGCTGCTGATTTTGAAAATCCGATTGTCGAAAATCTTGTGAAACCCAAAATCCAAAATGCGAATGACGAATCGGAAAATTATCTTCGACAGTTGCTAAATCGATTTGTAGAATTACGTGCATTTGGATTCGATTTCAAACCAGCTGACTTGAATGCTGCAAAAGAGATTCAAGCTGCAGGCGTTCCTCTTCTGGAAGCAATCAGCAGTTTGGAGGAGGCGTTCAGGAATTATAACCCTCGACACTCGAGAGATCGGATTCACTCGCTGTCGTATTGCGTTGGTTTTATCCTTGACCGACATTTCCCAGCGCAGACGAAATCAAAAAAGTCTACACGTGAGGAAATTACGCCTGAATGGTTTGCCAAGGACAAGCAACCTGAACGTATCATTCCGACTGAATCAAATTCGGAGATTGAGCGAATGCGTCAGGAGTTATTACGCGAATTGGGAGGAGAGCAAACGGTATGAACCTACAAAAATTATTGTACGTGCACAACGAATTGGTCATGGTACACAGAGTTACCAAGGGGCCGAATGGTGAATCATTTCTCGACATGGACTATCAATCTCTTGTTAGGTTGCTAGCGGTTAAAAGGGCGGTGGCGGAATGAGAGTTCACAAATTCACGTGCGGTCATGGACATGTTTTCTTTCTACCACTAGGTTTACCGAAACCGGCAGATGAAATGGCGAAGTTACTGAACGAAATCACTTGCCCGTATTGCCAAATTAAATTCCCGTTGGAAATACACGCACAGGAAATGAAAGTCGAGGTGGCGGAATGACAGACGAGCAAACTTGTCCGTATTGCGGCTATGTAGAAGAACCGAACCACAGTATCTGGGATGAAGCGGGGGATTATCATCACTGCACCAGCAGATCGTGCGGGAAGGAATACCATGTCAGGCCGCAGTACCAATTTATCGGCTTTGAAACAGATAAGTATTGCAAGAAATGCAACAACTATGAAGAGGAAGGCATGTGCTGTTGCGAGGAGGATGACGAATGATAAACCGAGTCGTACTAGTCGGCAGGCTCACAAAAGATCCTGAGCTTAAATATACACAAACTGGAATCGCTGTATGTCGCTTCACGTTAGCAGTCAATCGACCATTCAAAAACGATGGTGAACAACAAGCCGATTTTGTCAGTTGCGTCGCTTGGCGCAAACAGGCGGAGAACATTGCGAACTTCTTGCGGAAAGGTAGTCTCGCCGGAGTTGATGGTCGGATTCAAACAGGCAGTTTCGAGGGGCAGGATGGCAAGAGAGTTTATACGACAGAAGTTGTTGCGGATAGTACTCAGTTCCTTGAGCCGAAAAACAGCAATGCGGGAAATACGCCTAGCGCATCGAATAACGGTGGTCAACAGTCTGGGTATACGAATACACCAAACTATCAATCAAACGCTCAGAATCGGGCGGAAACGACACAGAGTGACCCGTTTTCAACAGGCGGGGGACCGATTGAAGTTACGGACGATGATCTTCCGTTCTAGTTGAAGGTGGCGTATTAGAAATAAACCGCGACATTGGAGGGAAACGATATGGCGAAGAAAAAAGAGAGAATTATTCGTGTCAAATTCAATGTATCACACGTAATGATGTTCGGAAATTCATACAAGCTATGGGACATGCAGTTGGACGAGTATTTATGGCTACTAAAGCGAAATGGTGAGTTGGACAGTTTTGAAGAGGTAACTGTTTCTGATAGCGCTTGGGTAGGTTGGGGTGGTTTGAAGTGGTGTCCAGAAGAAGATTTCCAACACCAATTGAATCGAGAAGGATGCCAATCTAGTGAACTCGACAACTCAAACCCGAGGCAGTACAAAGACATGATTTTTTATAGAGACAGTTCAGTAACAAAGAAAGTCAATAAAATGATCAAAAATTTTCATGCAAACATTTATTAATACACAGCACGACCTTTAAATGCGGTGAATCTATGAAACTTTGAAAGTGAGGGGTCAAAGTGGAGATGCGAGGTCGAAAAAATAGCGGTAAACCCAAGGATGTTGAAGTTTTGGAGCAGTTGGAAGAGGTATCGCTACTCAGTGATTTGGACGTGACGGTGACGATTAGTACGGCGAATCTTAGGTGGCTTGTGAATAAGGCGGGAAATTGGGTTAGGAGGAGCGATGAGGATGGAATGCGGACGATGTGGCAGGGAGCTGAAAACGCAGAAGTCGATTGATGATGGGTATGGGCCGGTGTGCAAGGTGAAACAGGCCGAAGCGGATGCGGAGTTTGAAAGGATTCAAATTACGCTGGATGAGGTTGTTGGGCAGGAGGTGGCAGTTTGAGAAAAACATATAGCCGTTCCCACGCGAACCGTGGGGCGGTCCTCGAAAGATTGATAGACATGACGAACAAGCAGTATCGCAATAAAGGGGTTGCTGATGTACGTAAAGTACCAACACCTGTACAAATTACAGGAAATAATCGGGGTCGAGTGACAGGTTACACCATGAAAGGTGAATGGGTTGATTACGTCGGCATTCGTAACGGGATGGGACGAGCAATTGCATTTGACGCTAAAGAGACATCCAACAAAACGAGTTTTCCACTCGATAATATTTCAGAGCATCAGTACGAAATGTTGAAATCGTGGCATCAGAAAGGCGCGCAGGCGTTTCTTCTAGTCTCTTTTACTAAGTTGGATGAAATATACCTTCTGCCATTCAAGTTGCTAGAAACGTATTGGGAAGACGCCAAGAAGGGCGGAAGGAAATCTATACCGCATCCGTTTTTCTTTATGAATTGCGATTTGGTAAAAAGTGAAAAGGGGTACGTGCTGCACTATCTCAAATCAGTTTAGGGGGCTGGGAGTATGAGCAAGTATTTCACAACAAGGGTCACGGGTGGAGATAAAGCGGTAGTCGATAGACGTGTCGCGGAACTTGTAGCAAAGGGGTTCGAACTTGTATCTATGAGTGAAGATTCGGAGACACGGAAAATGTTCGCTTTGGATCCCGGGTCATATGGTCCGAAAAAGAAGTTTGCGAATGATTTTACGACGCATAGATATATCGCTGTCATGAGGCGTTTAAACAGGAAAGCGGAATAGGGGGTACAAGGTTGTCAGAAACAATAGCATCAGGTGCAGTCATCATGCTTGTTATTGCGGTTTTGTTGATTAGCGCGGGGTTTGCGCTTGGGTGGTTAAGTAAGCGGGGAGGGTGAGCATTGCAACTAGATTTATTTCGTGAGATTATCGTCGACAACTTTGCGGGCGGGGGTGGAGCATCGACAGGAATTGAGATGGCAACAGGTTTATCAGTTGATATAGCCATTAATCATGACCCTGCTGCTATCGAGATGCACAAGTTGAATCATCCAGATACAGAGCATTATTGTGAGTCGGTTTGGGATGTGGACCCAGTAAAAGCGGTGAGAGGGCGCAAAGTGGGACTAGCTTGGTTTAGTCCCGATTGTACCCACCACTCAAAAGCTAAAGGCGGGAAGCCGGTTAAGCAGGAAATCAGAGGGCTCGCATGGATTGCGATCAAGTGGGCTTTAGCTGTTAAACCAAGGGTAATTATGCTTGAAAACGTCGAGGAATTTCAAGACTGGGGACCAATTAAGGATGGGAAGCCAGTCAAAGAACTAAAAGGAAAGACGTTTCAAAGTTTCGTGAAAACACTGGAAGCATTGGGCTACCAGGTTGAATTTAAAAAGTTGCGAGCTTGTGATTACGGAGCGCCTACGACTCGCGAGCGATTGTTCATGATTGCTAGATGCGACGGCAAGGCAATTACTTGGCCAGGACCAACGCACGGAGATCCACAGAGTTTAGCGGTGCAATCAAAAAGGTTGAAACCATGGCGTACATCTTCGGAAATTATCGATTGGAGCATTGGAGCACCTTCGATATTCGACAGAAAAAAACCGTTGGTACCAAACACATTAAAGCGCATTGAACGCGGATTGAATAAATTCGTAATTGAAGCTGATAACCCGTTTATGGTGAGTGACGATATAGCTGCTTATTTAATCAGCTATTACACAGAGCGGACTGAATCAGAAGTTAGAGGACTTGCGCTAGATACGCCGTTACACACGATAACAGCAGGTGGTAATCGATTCGCCTTGGTCTACGCATTCCTAACAAAATATTATGGTCAAAGTACAGCGCAGGGGTTATACGAGCCGTTGCACACGATAACGACTAAAGATCGTTTCGCTTTAACAACTTGTATTACTAACGGCAAACAAATAACTGACATCGGGCTACGCATGCTTCAACCACATGAACTATTCAAAGGGCAGGGATTCCCTGAAAGTTATCAGCACCCGGGGACGAAAGCAGAACAAATAAAGCGTGTGGGAAATAGCGTTCCTCCACCATTTGCAGATGCTTTAGTAAGAGCGAATTTACCGGAAATGGTTAGTAGTAAATCACGTTACAAAGTGGCTGTTGGCAATTAAGTAGTTTCACATATGACACAAACGGCGAAGGAGTGAATTTGATGGAATGGGTAATTGATGGGATGGATTATTGGTGCAATCCAAATTGTCCGCGTGAATACCTCGAAAGAGCCTTAGTAGATTTAGTTTCCGGTGTAGAGGGCGTTTCTCTCGAAGAGAGTTACGTTGAAAAACTGACTGAACAGGAACTTAGAAAAGAAGTTAGTCACTATGAATACGTTTCGGACAAGTGACGCAGTACGACCAAAATGCGTAGTTCTATCAATCGAGCGAACTTCAAGCATTTTCGCCTGTGTAAACGAAAAATGCGGCTCATGGACCTATTGTGAGCCGCAAGAAATAGGGAGTGATAACATGACGGCGCTAGAACAAATCAACGCTCTTGCCGGTCAACTTCCGGCTTGGGTGTTGCAAGATATTCGTATACGCATTGGTGACTGGATGACAGGCGGCGGTGGTCCTGATGACGACTATATTCACCAACAGTTGAGATTCGCCAAAAACGTGATAAGAAGTGAACGACATGGTGCAGCAACTCACGATATTTGATGCACTACCATCAACAATCAGCGAAGCGTTTGAGGTTGGCGATACGGTGATAGTTGTTGCTAAACCGAACGAGTCTGACATCGAGGACTATTACTACCTTCAAGATTATGCGGGGCTAACAGGGCGGATTGTTAAGGTGATTCGCGGGCCTGTCTTGCAGTATGAGGTTGAGTTCGCGAAGAAGCGAAATGGGATTATTTATCATGAGGAATTGAGGAGGGGTTAGGGTGACGGGGAAAACAACAGCGGAACGACTTACGCAACACTTGGATATCAACGGAAAAGAATATTATGAACAACTCAAAAAGCGAAGAATCTGGACAGATGCACATGGTAATCGTTTTGCGACGGTTGACGAAATTGAATATAAGCGACTTGTCGAACAGGCCGAACGGGTGCGGAAGCTGGAAGAATTATGCGACGACAGAATCAAAGACCACGCAAGGTTACATGTAGCCAATAGAGAGTTGGGGAGGGAAAACCAGCGATTTCGTGAAGCGTTGGAAAAGATAGCGCACGATCCAGAGGTTCAATTTTTCGAACGGTGTCCGGAAGTGGCACGTGAAGCATTGGAGGGATTGAAATGACTAATCAAGGGTTTCCAGAAATCAAAAGCATGCCAGATAAAATTAGCTACCTTCGCAAAAGCGAGGGGATGAGTACTAATGATCTAGCAGGGGTGTTGAGGATGCCGAAATACCGTATTGAAGGTTTAGAAAGTGGCATGATCAAAATGGAAATTGAAGATGTGATTCGGTATTGTGACTATTTCGCACTGACCTATGAACCGTTTTTGTTTGATAACTTTGCAAAGTTTAAAAAGGCGCTTGTGGCTGACAATGAAAAGTTGTTGAAGGCGATTAGGTGTAGCTCATGAGAAATCCACTTGATCCAACGGTCATGATGGCTTGGAATAAAGGCCGGGAAGCAGGAAAGAAGGAAGCGACGGAGATATTTTACGAGTTTTTGACAGGTAAGATGCAGACGTTAACGGAGATTGATGGCGTAGGTGAAAAAACGGCGGCGAAGATTCGGCTGCACATGTTGACGGAGTTGGATAACAAATAAAAAAGACAGGATTCCTCCCGTCCTTGGCAGGGTTATTATAACACATAGGAGGGGTCCTGGTGGAAAGAACAGCACAGATTAAACTAGATGAAAATGCGGTGTACCGAGTGAAGGATGGGCAAATAGAAAAGGTGGACAAGCCTGGTAACGGATTTGGAAAGCAGATTATTACGTGGCAGGATGATAAGCCTTTGTTTTATGAGATTAGTTATACGAAGAGATAGGAGGGAATCGTTTGGACAGGGTGACAAAGGCGTTGCTTAAACAAGCCAATAACAATAAACCTTCTAAATACGAAGTTTTGAAAAATGAGTTTGAAAACTACAAAAGAGATAACGGCATTAAAGTATCCGTAATAACAGAGTTGAGGAAAGAAAATGAGCGTTTAAAACATCAAAACGAAATAAAACTTTGGTCAAGTGACATCGAAAACAAAATCCAAGAGCGAATGGAGTTCTTGGAGGAAAAAGGAGCAAACGAAAGATTGAATGAACTGAGTTTGCTTCAAGGTTGGCTTCTGTGCGGCGATGAATACTGATGGTAACTAAATAAGTCTACTGGAACAACCGGGGACACTGAGCAACGGCATAACGCTGTTGTTTGGTGTCCTTTTTTATTTCAAAAGGAGTGAATGGGATGGAAATTAATCAAGAAAAGTTAGTTGAGGCTATAAAGTCACTAGCTAAGTGGGTTGAGAAAGTTATTGCGAATATCCGGGCGTTTTTCCACAGGAATTTTGAGTGGCTTAAAAAGGCGGCAGTCAAGTGGTATCAGCTTGAAGAGGAGAAAAAGATTGTTGTTCGACAGCGGCATAAGCGGGATTTCAGCAGACGGAGGATGGAGCACCAGGTGATTGATTGCAAGCCACACATGATAAGAAAAATTATTCGCTGATTGGAAAACGGGCGGGCATTTAGACGACGATGAGGGGGCATTCACATGTTGAATTGGGCGGATGAATTGATTCAGGAGTATACGGTGGGGCGACAGGATTTGAAGAGGCGTGCTGATCAAGTGGACAGGGATAACCCTGTTGAGATGCAAGACTTGAAGCAGATTAATAGCATGATTGAGAGTATGTCCTTTTCGCTTGAATGGATGACTACAGGAAGGCAGCCGGGTACTTATCGAGGGGTCGATGAAAAGGCAGTCTATCAGCGTAGGTCGTATGAGAATATCGATTTGATTCCGGATATTGAAATGCAGTTGAGAGAAGAAAGTGACATCAATAAAAAGCATCTGTTCATGACGAGAGAAGAAAAGGTTATTATGGCGGATATTCTTGCATCTTTCTCGTTGAGAGAAAGGCAATGCTACATTCTTCATGTTGCCCAAGGAATGAGTTGGTCAAAGATTGCAGATGAATTAGGCGTCAGTAAAAGCATGGTGCAACAGTCTATAAACAGGGCTAGAAAGAAAATTAAGAGTAGAATTGATGCGGCATGATATGCGGATGATGTGCAAAGTTGCAATAGTGATGGGGGAGAATTAAAAGAGGGGGCGTTCGAACGATGGACGACCTCCATAAGCCCCGCATACATACGTATGATAAATAAAGGATTTACACCTTTCTTGGCGAATGATGTCAGGGAGGGGGGTGAAATTTATGAGCAGAGACTGGATAGATTCTTATATCTCTAAGATATCAGAAGAGTCATATGATATCATTCAGGTTAGGAAGATAGTAGATAGCATAATGAGGGATATAGCCGAAAGATTGTCGGGTAATAACCTACCTACACCTAAATATTTTAATGACGAAAATAAATGTGTTTTCGCCGATTGTATTATTACTTTCGAGGCATCAGGAAAAGTTCTTAAATTCCATAAAAAGAATATAGAGGAAGAAAAGACGCTTGCGACGATTGATATATCTGATAGATTACTCAATTACGCGATGTTGTTGCAAGGACAAAAAGAAGTTGGTGTCGTGGAAAGTGTCGAAGACGCTATAGAAGGAACTATGAGTTTTTTATTGGTCAAAGGTAGATTTTAAGAGAATTAGAGCACTCCGAGCGCGTGGGGTGCTTTTTCTATGCCTAAAAATATACTAAGCGATTAGCATAATGAGGTGATACGATGTGAAACTAAGTGCGAAACAGGAGATGTTCTGCAAGGAGTACATGATTGACTTGAACGCTACACAAGCCGCTATTAGAGCGGGATATAGTGAGAGAACGGCATATTCGCAAGGGCAACGATTGTTGAAACATGTTGAAGTCCTCGCACGTGTGAAGGAATTGAAGGATAAACGAGCCGATGAATTAGAGTTGGATGCTTATTGGGTGCTCAAACGGTTGAAGGATATATCCGATAGATCCATGCAAGCTGAACCGGTTATGGAATACGACCACGGTTCACAAGAATTGGTTGAAACAGGTGAATATCAGTTTGATAGTACAGGAGCGAATAAAGCAACTGAACTAATAGGTAAGCACATCGGTATGTTCGACCCTAAATTACAGTTGCAAATGCGTATGATGGAAGCGCAGGTCGAAAAAGTTAAAGTAGAAACGAAGAAGTTGCAAGAGAGCAATAAAGATATTGAACCACCTAAGATTATCGTCGTTGACAAATGGAGTGCTAAGAAATGACAGAGCCTACAATCGACATTCAACAGAACGTGAATCCACATTTCGAGTCAGTATGGACAACTGACAAGCCGTATAATATCTTGCGTGGTGGCCGTAACTCGTTTAAGTCGTCTGTGATAGCTTTACAGCTTGTTAACATGATGTTGGGGTATTTGGCTGAGGGCGAGAAAGGGAACGTTGTGGTAATCCGTAAAGTCGGTAATACGATAAGGGATTCAGTCTTCTTGAAGATACAATGGGCCTTGGGCAAGTTCGGTATGGCTGGACAATTTAAGTCTACAGTTGCTCCATTTAAGATTACTCACATTTCTACTGGATCCACCTTCTACTTCTATGGTTCAGATGACTTTGCAAAGCTGAAATCAAACGACATTGGTAATATCATTGCTGTCTGGTACGAGGAAGCCGCAGAGTTCGGCAGTCCAGAAGAGTTCGACCAAACGAACGTTACTTTCATGCGGCAGAAACACGATTTATCCGACTTTGTGCGGTTCTTCTGGTCATACAACCCACCACGTAACCCGTACCATTGGATAAATGAATGGTCAGACGGAATGGTTGGTGAAGATGACTATCTGGTGCATCATTCGAGCTATATGGATGATGAATTAGGGTTCGTCACTGAACAGATGCTGGCAGACATTGAACGGATAAAGAAGAATGACTTCGACTATTACCGTTACATCTATCTGGGTGAGCCTGTAGGACTCGGAAACAACGTATTCAACATAAACCTATTCAAAGAGTTAAAAGGGCTACCAGAGGACGACAGAGTGATTGCGTTGTATTACTCAATCGATGGTGGTCACGCTCAATCAGCTACAACATATGGGTGCTTTGGGTTAACAGCTAAAGGTAAGGTTATATTGCTGAATTTGTATTACTACAGTCCGGCGGGCAAGGTGAACAAAAAGGCGCCAAGTGCTTTAGCGAAGGATTTGAACGATTTCATAACCAAGACATCGACACAAGAACGATTTAAGGGTGCTAGAATCATGAAACGGACGATTGATAGCGCAGAAGCTGCATTGCGGAATCAATACTTTGCTGACTACGGACAGCATCTGGTGCCAGTAGCTAAGAAAAAGAAAGTGGATATGTTTGATTACGTTCACAGCTTGTTAGCTGATGGGCGTTTTTATTATTTAAAGGACCCATATCCGATTGGAATGCCATTTACAGATAGCACAGAGGTATTCATTGAAGAACATAAGAAGTTTAGTTGGGATGAGAAGACGCTGCATAGCGATAATCCACGTGTAATTGAAGAGGATGACCATTCAGTCGACATGTTCGTTTATCTGTGTCTGAGCAACGCAAGAGACTTCAGGTTAAAGGTCTAGGAGGAGAAAAAGGATGAACGCTATTTTGATGCTTAATAACGGCAATGAACTTATATTGGATGATTTTGCAACTGACCAAGTGCTGAAATCCGTTCACAAAGGGGATTTATCAAACTCTCTGGTTGTTATTCACATTGCAGATAAAACCGGCAGATTAAAGTATTCAATCCCCCTTAATTCCGTTAACTACATTGAGTATAGGGAATGAGGTGGCAATTTGAAACTGGTAGACCGAATCAAAAATCTATTTAAGAGAGGAGGGTATGCATTGTCAGGGCAAACGCTAAAATCTATTAATGACCATCCGAAAATCAATATAGATCCTGCTGAATTGGCTAGGATTGAATCAAGTTTCAGCATCTATAAAGGCGATTACGACCAAGTGAAATATATCAACTCGGCTGGACACCAGAAAGAACGAGATTATCAGAGCATCAACATGATGAAATTGAGTTCGAGTCTACTGTCGGGCCTTGTGTTCAATGAGCAGTGTGAAATCGTTGTGTCAGATGCTGATGAAGAAAAAGGGACGACGAACACCTACAAATCAGCTGATGACTTCATTCAACACGTATTTGAGCATAACGACTTTAAGAAGAATCTAGCGAAGTACCTTGAGCCGATGTACGCAACTGGCGGATTGACTGTTAGGCCTTACGTTGACATGAACAGCGGGCAAGTAGAGTTCTCATGGGCCTTGGCAAATGCGTTCTATCCCCTCAGAAACAACAGCAATGGAATATCAGAAGGTGTCATGAAGTCGGTAACGATGAAGATGGTAGGCGGCAAGGCTGTCTATTACACGCTGCTAGAGTTTCATGAATGGCAGGAAGGCAATTACGTCATTACTAATGAGTTATACAAGTCCGATAACAAAGCCGAAATCGGTAAACTAGTGCCATTGAGTGATTTGTATGACGGATTGCAAGAAGAAACGGTAATCGTAGGACTGACCAGAACATTGTTTAACTATGTCACACCAAACGGATTCAACAACATCAATCCTCACAGTACGCTAGGTCTAGGGATTGCTGACAACTCCAAATCGACACTCAGAAAGATTAATGACACGTATGACCAGTTCTGGTGGGAAATCAAGATGGGGCAGCGGACAGTGTTTGTGAGTGACTTCATGCTGCAGACGATGCCGTCAGAGGATGGTATGCCACCTATACAGGTGTTTGATGCAGATACCAACGTTTACAAGTCAATGCGTATGGCGCAGGACGAGGAAATGGTCAAGGATGTTACGAGTGATATTCGGACAGAGCAGTATGTTGCAGCTATCAACCAGTCATTGAGGACATTGGAGATGGAATTGAAGCTGTCAGTCGGCACATTTTCATTTGATGGGCGTTCGATGAAAACAGCTACCGAGATTGTGAGCGAGAACGATTTAACGTTCAGGACTCGTAACGACCATGTGAATGAGGTCGAGAAGTTCATCAAAGGTTTAATCGTGTCGGTCTTGGAATTGGCCAAAGCTACTACTTGGAATGGCAAGAAGCTATTTGATGGCGATATACCAACGTTTGAGCATATCGGCGTTGATTTCGATGACGGCGTGTTCCAAGATCGTTCGGCGTTGCTTAGGTTTTATAGCCAAGCCAAAGCGTTCGGACTGATACCAACAGTTGAGGTCATCCAGCGTGTGTTTAAGGTTCCTAAGAAGACCGCTGAGGAATGGTTGGAGGTAATCCAATCAGAGCAAGTGGAGATGGACCCGATGGCTATGAATTACCGAAACGAGAAAAAAGAATTTGGTGAGGAGGAGTGACGGATGAGGATAATACGATTTATACACTTATTTAGATTGATGAAGATCAAGCGGATAAAGTCTCCAACTTTTACTGTGAGGTTCGGAAGTGAAATCACTGCAACGAATATATGGATTCATTCTAAAAACTGGCGTTTTAATTGGGAGTGATTGTGATGGAATTAAGAAAGATTGTTAAGGTGTTAGAATCGTGCAGGTACGAGTGCGAAGCTGGACCACTTGAAAACAACACGGCTTTTATCGCGTTGAAGGAGCTGGCTGAATCAGAAGAGGATAGAATTCTTCAAGAAAAAGCGGATGGCGCATTAGAGGAATATTTAGAATAACTTGATTAAAAGGAGTGATTGAATGACTATCACACCAACCCAATTAGATTTATGGTCAGGTAACATGTCGGAACTTTATCAATCGCTCGAAGGTGAAATCATTCGCATCATCATTGAACGTCTGAAAAATGGACATGAAGATATAACCTACTGGCAGGCGGAAAAGTTATCGGAGTTAAGATTATTTAACGCTGATGTTGTGGCGCTTCTTGCTAGTGTTACACGGGTGGCGGAACCAGAAATCAAAAAGATGTTCAAAGAAGCGGGCAAGGGGATTGTGCAGGATATTGACAAAGTTATGCCGCAACCGGCGAAACCGATGCCGAACAACCTAGATAGCGTTATGAGGGCGTACCACAACCAAGCGTGGAGCGAGATAAACAACTATGTGAATCAAACTCTGGTAACTACTCATTACGGAGTGGGGACGGCGCAGAGGGCTTATACCAATGTGCTTAATGAAACATCTGCCGCATTCAACACCGGGCTATACACTTTTGAGCAGTCGGTCGAGCGTGCTATCGCTAATTTAGCGCAAAAGGGCATCCAGTCTACTTTCGTGGATAAAGGCGGCAACACATGGAATCTTGAAAACTATACACGAACAGTTATGAAGTCAACGCTCAACAACACGTATAACGAGTTACGCAAAGAGCGCATGAGTGAGTATGGCGTTCATACGGTCATCGTGCCCAGTATTGTTGGTTCGGCTGACCGTTGTAAGTTGATACAAGGTAACGTGGTTGATTTGCGGCAACCTAACGATATTTCGATGGATAGCGAATACAAATCTATTTATGACCCCGTGTGGGCTGCCGATTATGGTTTGCCGGGCGGTCATTTAGGGATTAATTGCAGGCATTTACACGTGCCCTTTATTCCGGGTGTCAACACGAACAATCAACCGAAGGTCGACCCTGAACTTAACGAACGGGTGGCAAAGGCGAGGGATACACAGCGTCGTATCGAACGTGAGATAGTCAAATACAAAAAGAATCTCATGGTTGCTGAAGAATTGAAAAGTGGCAACGCGGCGCATTGGAAGATGATGGTCGGGCGTAGGCAGGCGGCTATGAGAAAGCACTTGGAGGACAACGGTGAGTATCTAAGGCGGAATTATAAGCGCGAGAAGGTATATACCCCGTTAGATACGTTGTTGAAAGACTTTTCTTATGATAATTGAAAGGGGTGAGAGGTGTGAAGTGTTGTCAATGCAGTAATACAAATAGGCTAGTAACGTTTAAAGGTATGTATTATTGTCTTTTGCATTACCGCTGCATCCCTTATCAAGAAAGAATACAGGAGCTATCACCCGAAAGGAAGTGATCCATATCTCGGTTCGTGCATCCGTTATTGCACCTGACTTTAGCAATAGTCATTAAACAGGCTTATTTGTCGTTCGTGCAACGTAAATGCACAAATCCAACGCAGACAAGACTGCGTCACCAAATGTAGGAGGAATGAAATGAACAGAGAAGCATTGAAAGAAATGGGATTGACTGATGAACAAATCGATAAAGTGATGGCTAGTCACGGTTCTGTGGTAAACGCAACAAAGGGTGAACTAACGGCAATGACGACTGAACGAGACGACTTGAAAGGTCAATTGACTGATCGTGATACACAGCTTGAAGAATTGAGAAAGATCGATGCGGAAGGTTTGCAACAAAAGATCACTGAGTTGCAAAGTGCAAACGAAACCACGAAAAGTGAGTACGAGGAGAAACTTCATAATCAAGCGTTTGATTTCAAACTACAAGAAGCGCTAACGGGTGCAAAAGTACGTAATCCGAAAGCGTTAAAAGCGTTGTTGGACGTGGAGAAAATCAAGTTAGACGGTGAAACGTTGCTAGGCTTGGACGACCAATTGAAAACGCTGAAAGAATCGGATGACTATCTGTTTGAATCAGGGGAAACGCCACCCAATTCACCGGCAATCGTCACGCCGGGCAATCCGAATGGCGGAGAGAATACGCCAGATGATCCGTTTGCGGCTAAGATGGCGAAATACAACTAATAGGAAGAGGGAATGAAAATGATTAAAAAACCAGAACTATTGCGTTTGAACATCCAGTTCTTCGCGGGAGAAAACAACAACCTAGCAGTACGTAGTTACCAGAAGCAATTCAAGGAACTATTGCAAGCGGTCTACCAAAAGCAAGCATACTTCCGTGAGTTTTTCGGTGGTGGAATCGAAGCGTTGGATGGTGTTACTCACAATAAAACTGCATTTTCCATCAAAACAAGTGATATTCCAGTCGTTATCGGCACGGAATACAACAAAGATGCTAACGTTGCATTTGGAACAGGCACAAGCAGCACTAACCGTTTCGGCGAACGGAAAGAAATTATCTACACGGACACAGATGTGCCTTATGACTGGGAGTGGACTTGGCACGAGGGTATCGACAAGCACACAGTCAACAATGACTTTGCTGCAACAGTTGCTGACCGTTCGGAATTACAAGCGCAGGCTAAAGTGCAGTTGTTTGATAACAAAGGTGGACTGTTCATCTCAAAGGTTGCTGACCAAACGTTTGATTTAGCTGACTTGTCAAATGATGCGGTGTTAAAGCTGTTCAACGACCTGTCCAACGCTTATGTGAACATGGAAGCGATCGGGACGAAAATGGCGTGGGTGAAACCAGAATTGTATAACGCAATCGTTGACCATCCAATCACTTCTACTGCAAAGCATTCTGGTGCGAATATCGATACGAACGGGATTATCACATTCAAAGGCTTCCAAATCAAGGAAGTACCTGAAACGAAATTCCAAGCCGGCGAACTTGCTTATACATCTATCGTTGGTGTAGGTAAACAGTTCACGGGTATCAATACAGCGCGCACAATCCCTTCAGAGGACTTTGACGGCGTGGCGTTCCAAGGAGCTGGTAAAGCAGGAGAATTCATTCTACCGGCTAATAAAAAGGCTGTTATCAAAGTTACACTTACGCCCTAACGTGCCCCAACCGATTGTCGGTGGCGTAACAGCTACGACTGATGGGGCTATTATCAACTTATCTTAAAAGGAGGGTCGTAATGGCTGAAACATTCAAGATTTACAAGGGAGCCACGATGGTTAAAGAGGGGGTTAGTCCCCTCGCTATCACTGGTATAGCGCCGAATACAGCGGTAGCAAAAGGCGATTATCAAGCTGTCAGAGTGCTAGATGGCAAGGAGTCCGCGAAAGTGGACATTCCGGCGTTTACTACTCTACCGATTAGTGTTACAGGCGTGACTTTGACGCCAAAAACATCGAGTGCTGAAAGCGGAACGGCAGCGAGTCGTCAACTGGCGGCGGCTGTTGCACCCGCTAATGCTACGAATAAAGCTGTCACCTATTCAATCGCACCAACAACCGCAGGGTTATCAGTGAGTGCTACAGGATTGATTGAGTGGGATGATTCGGTTGCTGATGGAGTCTACACAACAACAGTGACAACTACTGACGGCAACCATACAGATACACACGTATTGACGTTAACAACGCCATAAGAAAGCGGTGATTATGTATGGCATATTTAACTTTCGCAGAGTTTGAAGATTTGAACCAATCGGATCTAGAGGAAACGCAGTTTAAAAAGCTGTTGCCAAAAGCTTCAGCTATCTTGGATAACGTCACTAATCACTTTTACCAAAGGTGCGACATCGAGAAAGATAACTCGTGGCGGGTGCGTCAGTTTAAACAGGCGTTATGTGCTCAAATTGAGTACTTTAACGTTTTGGGTGCAACGACATTCGAGGAGATTAATAACTCGCCACAGACGTTCTCGGCAGGACGTACTAGCGTCTCGAATGCTAGTCGATATAATCCTTCTGGATCGAATGAAAGTAAGCCGTTGATAGCTGAGGATGTATTCGTATATTTGGATGGAACTGGTTTGCTTTATGCCGGAATCGGGGTGAGGTAATGGTGATGCCGAAGCCACCCATCGATTTCCTTGTCGATTCATTCATCTATCGAGAATATACGGGCGAAAACAATTGGTCGGAACCAGAATACGCTGCACCTGTATTGATTGAATGCTGTCGTATAGACAGAGGGGCGGCGTATACATCTACGACAGCCGGAAAGCTATTACTCTACAACGCTGTAGTGTTTTGCTACGAAGGTATGACGACGCCCTTGCCTGCATTTAAAACGCAATCCGTTCTTGAATACGATGGACAGGAACACGTGGTAACGAAAGTAATCCCAATCTACGAAGCCTACAGCACCACTATTTACTCTTACGAGTTGGAGGTGGTCTGATGGTGCGGGTGACAATTAATCTAACTGGCGTTAAAAAGAAATTGAGCCAAGAAGCGGTCAACCGCGGTAGATACGCACTTGCTAATCAAGCGATGCCCGACATGAATCAATTTGTGCCAATGCAATCCGGAGGGGGTATCCTTCGGTTGTCAGCTGCAATCGATGCCGATGGTAAAAGTATTATGTACAACACGCCATATGCACGAGCGCAGTTTTACGGGACGAATGGTAAAGCGGTATTTAGTAATTACACAACGCCGGGGACTGGTTCTAGGTGGGATTTAAAAGCAAAAGGCGTATTCATGAGCGACTGGATCAATGCGTTTAACAAGGGAGCTGATTGGTAATGGATTTTATCGAAAGATTACAAGACAAAATAAATGCCATGCCACAACTTCCTGTTGTATGTAAGCTCGGATATCTCGGCACAGATGAATCGCTTGTGCTTTATCCGTTGCCAGGCTCGAAAGTCGTACAAGAATACATGGACGGCACGAGTGATCAGCAACTCAACTTTGAGTTTGCAATGAAATCGAAGTCACAAAGTAAAATACACCAAACGTTGTGGCTGGTGCAGGGCGAGTTAGAAAAGCTGAAAGAGTTGCATAGCCAAGACGGAAGTTTCGAATTCGAAGAAATAACCATAACGAACAAACCCTTTATCAATCAAATTGATGAGCAAGGTTGGTTCGTTTTTTTGTTGGACATTCAAGCAAACATTACAGTTTTGAAGGAGGAAAAATAGATGGGTAGAAAAAAGAATGCGTTACGAGGGCACTTTGTGCAAGCTTATGTACCAGGGGCAGATACACCGGTGACTGATGATTGGGTGGAACTGGCGAAACTAATTTCCGCAATCAATGATGATACACAAGAGGAAACAGAAGACACAGCGTGGTATGACGGGGATGGTACACCAGAAACATCTGTAACTTCGGTGGCAGGGGCGTACGGCGTAGAAGGTCAATACGATCCCACGGACGAAGCGCAGCAATTAATTGCAGATATGAAATATAAGACTGGTGACGGACGCAAAATCTATCATAAAATCGTGTCGTCTGATGGCACGAAGCAATGGGTGGGGCGCGCAACAGTGACAGCGATTGTGGCGGGCTCTGGAGATGCGAGCGCTTATGAAGCATTTAGCTGCAACATTCGATTTGACAGCATCCCGGAAGAAACAGCGGTGACGCCGGGCCCGTAACAACCCCGAATGTGGCTAGTGTCACACCGACTACTGACGGGGCTATCATAACACTGGATTAAGAGGTGCCTACGGGCATCTCTTTTAATTTGAGGAGGACTAACCATGACGAATGAAATTGTAATCGACATACAGCGCACGGGGTTTCCCGTCAAGATTGGATCAATCGAATTGTGGTTCGACAGTTCACTAGAAAATCTCAGGCGATACTTCAATGTCGATGAAATTGCACGACGAAAACTAAAAGAAGCGCAAGATAAAGCGCAACACATTCATTTTCCCGCTGAAATCACCGAGGAAAACATAGGCGACGTTGACGTAAAAAGCGTCGATGCGGCACTTGACGTCAACAAAGAGTTTATTGCTGCCCAATACGACATCGTTTTCGGTGACGGTACATTTAAGAAAATCTATAAAACATATTCCGATATTTTAGCACTGGAACAAGCGCTAGAAGTGGTGGGTATCGCTATCGGCGAACGGCTTGAAACTCTTGAAGAAGAACGTGTTGCGAAAACAGAAGCTAAAAAAGCGGAATATCTGAATAAAAAAGCATCGAAGAAGTAGGTGACTGGCATGCGGTTAAACGATGCGTTGGACACTCATTTTTTGTTTGACGAGGAAATGCACAACATTGATTTATCTTTTGACAATGTGTTAGATGTGTTTGATGTGTTCGGAGATCCCGATTTACGAGGTTATGAAAAAGCTGAGATTGCCCTCGTTCTGTTGCTGGGTAAAGAATACAAAGGCGATACTAACCAACTATGGAATTATGTCTATGTAAAATTCATCCACGTTGAAGACAAACGTCCTATCGAATACGACCGAAAAGGCAATCCTATGCCTGTTCAAAAAGAATCAAAGAAGTCGATTGATTTTGAGAAAGATGCCGAGTACATCTTTGCTTCGTTCCAACAGGCCTATGGAATGAACTTATTTGAACAACAAGGTAAATTGCAATGGTCGGAGTTTCGGGCGCTGTTAAGCGGCTTGCCATCAGACACAATCATGCAAAGAATCATCCAAATACGTTTGTGGGAACCGTCAAAAGGTGAATCGAGCGAATACAAGCAGGCGATGCGGGAGATGCAGAAAATATATGCTCTCGAAGAAGTAGAAGAAGAGTAACCAAGAGTCGTCCATTCGGGCGGCTTTTTATTTTTGGGGAAAGGAGGAGATTACCATATCGAAAGATGGATCTATTGAAATAGAAATCGTTGTGGATGATAAGCGGGTAGGCGCTGTAGTTAGCGAGTTAGATAGACTTGAAGTAGCTGGCACTAAGTCTGGTAAAGGAGTTAAAGCAGCGGCGGATAGCGTCAATAGTCTTGGTGACAGTAGCGCCAAAGCGGGGTCAAGCGTCAAAGGCGCAGGTGACGCAGTCGACAAACTGTCAAGTAGTAGCGCTAATGCTGCTAAAGGTGCGCAAAGTGCATCTAATAGCGTAGATAGTTTGGCGAGTAGCGCCAACAGTGCCGGTAAAGACTTAAAAGGTGCCGATAGTGCCGTTGATGAACTTGCTAGTAGTAGCGCTGATGCGTCAAGGGGTGTAAATGATGCATCTGGCAGTCTGGATGATTTGGGAAGTAGCGCAAGTGACACTGCGAGCAATTTACAAGGTGCAGACACGGCGCTTGACGATATCGCAAGTAGCGGGTCAGATGCAAGCGGCAATATCGACGATGTAACCGATAGTTTAAATAATCTGGGTGACAGCGGTTCAGATACAAGTAACGATTTGCAAAACGTGGACACTGTTATCGATGATTTATCAAATAGCACATCTGGCGCAAGCGACAATATTGACGATGTGACAGGGAGTCTGGACAACTTATCTGACAGCGCTGAGGACGCAGCTAACAATGCAGATAATGCGGGAGATAACATTGACGAGATGGGCCAGCAGACGAATAGAGCGACTATGGGCATCAAAGAGTTAGTCGTATCGCTCGGGCTTGTTGCTCTTGCATCCAAAGCATTCGAAGTCATGAAATCCGCATTGGACGGGGCTATAGCCCGATTCGATACTCTGGAAGGGTTTCCGGTTGTTATGGAGCGCATGGGCTTTAGTAGTGAACAAGCGGAGTCGTCGATTGCTAAATTGTCAGATGGGATTCAGGGTCTGCCGACAACGCTTGACGGTATTGTTGCTAGTGCGCAAAACATTGCAATATTGACGGGTGATTTAGATAACGCTACAGATACCGCGCTAGCTCTCAATAACGCTTTCCTGGCGTCTGGATCGAATGCGGCGAATGCTGAACGTGGACTCACTCAATACGTGCAAATGTTATCAAAAGGCACAGTGGATATGATGTCATGGCGTACATTACAAGAAACAATGGGATACGCACTCAAAGAGACAGCGGAAGCATTCGGGTTTGCAGGGGCATCGGCACAAAACGACTTGTACGCGGCACTGCAACAGGGGACTATCACTTTCGATGCGTTCAATGCAAAGCTCCTTGAGCTGAATGATGGAGTTGGCGGGTTCGCCGAATTAGCAGTAACGGGTAGTGAAGGTATTGCGACGTCGATGAGTAACCTGAAAAATGCGGCGACTGTCGGCGTAGCAAACATTATTAAATCATTTGACAACCTATCAAAGGCGACAACGGGCAAAACGATATACAAAAATATCGATAGCTTGAAAGTGGTTGTGAGTTCATCTTTCAAAGCTATCGGTGCGGCGATTGAGGGTGCTGCGCCTATCGTCATTGCGTTTGCGTCGGCGGCGCAAGCCACAATCCCGGTTGTACAAGCATTGTCGCCTGCAATCATCGGGTTAGTGGCGGCGTATGCGTCGTATGTGGTTGTTAGTAAGGCGACGGCGGCAATACAAGCATCTAACAGCGTATTGGCGATTGCTCAAGCATCGACAGCAGCTTTAACTATAGCTACCAGAGCGCAAATGGCTGCGGCCGCAGCATCTGCTACTGCCACCGGTGCAAATGCTGCGGCAACGGTCGCACAAACGGGTGCAGTCAGTTTAAGTACATTAGCAATCGGTGTGATGACGGGAAAAATCACTTTATCCACTGCTGCTACCATTGCTAAAACAGTAGCGACATACGCCCTAGGAGCCGCTTTGAAGTTTTTAGGAGGCCCTATCGGTTGGCTGATCGGCGGCATCGGAGTATTGGTGACAGGAATAGTGGCTTTAAATAAGTGGGTCAACAAATCTAGTGAAGAAGCGAATCGACTAAGTGCAGAAACGGAAGCGCTTGGCAACTCTACAAATTCGCTGAATGAATCAATCAAAAGTAATGCTGAAGCATACAAAGAATCCATTAGCGGCATAGAAACAAATCGTCAAAAAAATGAAGAGTTGATGCGCACAGTTGAAGAGTTATCCGCTAAAGAAAATAAATCTGCGGCAGAAAAACAGCTACTAGCGGGCTATATCAACGAACTAAACGGTTCGATAGATGGGCTGAATCTATCCTATAACGAAGAAGCAAACGCTTTGAATATGTCATCTGAAGAATTGGGAAAACGTGTTCAACTTATGGCGGAGCAAGAACGTTTTACCGAAGCTATGGAGCGTCAAATCGAAATTGTCAAGGAACAATACGAAGCAGAGTCCAAACTTGATGAATTGACGCTAAAGCGAGAGGAATGGCGGCAAGCTGTCGAAAATGGCACAGCAACAGCCAAACTTGCAGCGGAAGAGATTGCTAAGCTACAAGAGGAAGAAGATGCACTAAAGGTTACTAGCGGGGAACTGTCGGAAGAATACGACCGCACTATGAAAATTATTGCCGAGGCTACTGAAAATGGCGTGAATATAAGTAAAACCGCGCTTGATGAATGGATTAGTAAGAATGAAGAACTGATAGGTAGTATGAGTGATACCTATAACGAGCTTCTTGATCTAACCACAAACGCCTTTTCTAAGATGAGCGAAAAATCCAAGGCGTCCGGCGAAGAAATGATAGCCAACCTAGAACACAACCAAGAAATGACAAGGCGATGGGGAACGAACATTGCAGAACTTTACAATCGAGCTGGTAAAGATGCCATTGATGATGGGTTTGTGAAGTATTTGGAAGGTTTAGGACCATCAGCAGCGGCAGAAGTACAAGAAGTCGCCGATATGTCAGATGCAGAATTGAAGAAATACAGTGAATTAATGGCAAACAGCGCAACAGTTGCGAGTGATAGTCTGAAGAGTTCGTTAGGTGAAGGTCTTGAAGGTGCGGTTGATATAGTGACTGGTTTTGTCGACAATAGCGCTCAATCACTACGTGATCGAATCGCGCAATCTGATTTCGAGTCTATTGGTACTGCTATCCCCGAAGGATTGGAAGGGGGAGTAGAAAAAGGTTCGAAAAAGGTCAGTGTTGCAACCGCGAAAATGGCTGATGACGCAACGAATTCCGCTAAAGATGCGCTTGGTGTACGTTCCCCGTCAAGGGTATTCAATGAAATCGGAACCAACATAACAGAGGGACTTGTCCTCGGAATAAACGGCGGAACAGCGGCAGTTATAGCGGCCATTCAAAAAATGTTCCAATCGGTTCAAACTGATTCGAGCAACAGCTTCAAAAACATCGTGAAGAATTACGATACGTCCGTGAAAGAAATTGAAACAGCATTAAAGAAATTACCCGAAATCACGCAAAAAGCCATGAAATCTATGCTTGATAAACTGAAAGAGGGCGCAAGTCCACAAGTAAAAGTAATGACTACTTTAGCTAAGGATTTACTTACTCCATTCAAAAACACGCCAACGCAATTTCAAACAATCGGTAAAGATGCGATGGCAGGCCTTAATCGCGGACTTACATCAGGTGAAGCACAAGTAATGGCTACCGCTAGAAGAATCGCCAATAGCGCAGCTAACGAGATGCGGAAAGCGTTGGATATCCATTCACCTTCACGAGTCACTACCAAGATAGGTGAGCAGACGGGTGAGGGTGTTGTCGTCGGCCTAGAAAGCAAGCAAAAAGATGTGAATGCCACATCCAAAAAGATGGCCGAAGCGGTCGCATCCATCATTGAGGGTATGCATGCAGATGTCAAAAACGAAACTTCCAAGCACAACGAAGAAATCAAGATGATTGAGAAGCGCACCAAAGAGGATATCAGTCTGATCCACGCCAAAGCAGCTAAGGAAAAAAGGAAGCTGACGGAAGCAGAACTTATTCGAATCGAGCGGATGAATGAGGACTCCAATAAAAAGATTATAGCGTTGGAGGAGAAAATCGCCAAAGAACGTGAAAAAATCGCTACGGATAGCAGTAAAATCCTAATCGAGCTATCCGAGAAATACGTCAAGCAGAAAAAAGCTAACGGCGAAATGAGTCTCAAAGATGAAGGTCACTTTTGGAATCAGATGTACGCCACACTTGAAGTTGGTAGCGTCGAATATGAAAAGGCTATGCAAAATCATCAGAATGTCGTTAAGCAAATGCGTGACAAGATGGAAAAGACGAATGAAGACTATGCGAAGCGTATTGTCGAGATTGATAAGAAGCTAGTTGATGATACCAAAAAACTCAATGACGAGTACAATCAAGCCTACTCAAAACGAGTGGATGATTTATTAAACGTTGCTGGATTACTGGACGAGTTTGTCGAGAAAGATTATGTGTCTGGTTATCAATTAATCCACAATATGCAAACTCAAGTAGATGCACTTGAAGAATTTTCATCTGTCATAGGTAGTCTTGGTGACCGAATCGACAATGATGCTTTGTTCGAAGAATTGCAAGCGCTTGGACCGAAATCAATTACTGAACTTAGAGCACTCAACTCTATGTCTGACGAAGAATTAAAACACTTCGCAGGTTTATATGAGAAACGTTTTGAGCTAGCTAGAACGCAAGCCAACAAAGAATTAGAACCGTTGAAAGAAGACATTACTCAGCAAATCAAAGACCTCAACGAGGCGTCGCAAAAAGAACTACTCTTAGTAGAAAAAGAGTGGAAAAAAGCAATCAATAATATTGTGTTGGGTACTCAAAAAGAATTTGACAGCATGAATCAAGTTGGTAAAGACGCCATGAAAGGTCTTGAAGGCGGCATATTAAGCATGGAATCCAGTTTGATGGCAACAGCTCGAAGAATTGCTGACAGCATTAAAGCTACAATGCAATCCGCACTAGACATCCATTCTCCATCGCGTGTCATGCGTGATCAAGTCGGGAAGATGATTCCCGCAGGTATCGCAGTAGGAATAAAAGATAATGCGAGAATGGTTTACAACGAACTCGAAAACATGGCGAATAAGATGATTATGCCAGCTACTCCAGAACAAGCACTAGGGACGTCGAGAATGGCTTACAGCGGACGTGTCGGAGTGAGCGGTGGCAACACGTTCACTAGTAGAACCGATAAGTCTAAAAAGCAGGAAAATGATATCACGATTATCACGAATGACAGTGGCGCGAAAGAAATGGAGCGCACCTTGCGAAGATTGCAATTTGGATTATAAAGGCGGTGAGTAGATGATTACCAATTTGAGTGTGACGAATAACAGTGGCGATAAATTCACATTCAATCATTCCAACAGGCTAACAAAGGGGCTGGATCTAAGCGGTTTACGTGCTAGTGTGAACCGCTTGGAAACAACTTCGCCTGGATCGAAATATCAAAAGACCAGACTAGAGGAACGGGACTTTGACATCGAATTTAGGATGATGCGGCACAGTTCACCTGAAATCGTGATGGATAACAAACGCGGGAATCTATATAGAGTGTTCAACCCTAATCGTAACCCTATGCGCTTGGATTTTAAGTTGAGCGATGGGAAAGATTATTACCTTATGGCGGAGTTGACGAGTTCTCCAATCATGCCACCCGACAAAAGCAATAATAACGCCGTGTGGCAAAATGCATTGTTGCAGTTTATCGCCACTGATCCATTCATTTATGAAGCAAATCATCAAAGCGTGGACGTAGCTACGTGGATTGGCGCGTTTGAATTTCCATTGGAGATTCCTGAGGAAGGAATTGAAATGGGCTATCGTAGCGAGTCGTTGATAGCGAACGTATTTAATGGTGGGCAGGAATCAACCGGGATGCTAATACGATTTAAAGCGCTCGGAACGGTCGTCAACCCATCGCTTGTCAACGTCAACACATACGAGGAGTTTAAACTCAATTTTACAATGCAGGGTGGCGACATGATTGAAGTATCTACTTACCAGGGGAGAAAAACAATTACGTTGATACGTAATAACGTGCGCTCGAACATCTTTTATGCGCGGAAGTTACTGAGTAAGTTCTTGCAATTAGATGTGGGCGATAATCTTTTCAGATACGATGCAGAAAGCGGCTTGGAGAGTCTTGAAATACAAATGAATTTCACGCCGCGCTTATTGGGGGTGTAACGAATGGAATTAGAAGTGTTTGATCTAGCGTTGAACAATATTGGTCTGGTTGATGTCTACGAGGAAATAAAATTTGCAATTAATTACGAAAAACGTAGTGAGCTAATTTTTATTGTCGATGCGTCCGTGGAGAATATCGAATTACTCAAAGAAGATGTGATACTAACAAAAGCAAATGATTTGGAACGCGGCTACATCATAAAGCACTTCGAGTTTTTGGATGATAATTCGAGTCGTCTATTAATTGAAGCTCCGTCTGTGAATGTCATATTAAATGACCGATTAATACTCGGCCAACAATCACATAGTGGAAACATTGAGGATGTGATGAAAGCTTTTGTGAATGCAAATGCGGTAAATCCAGCCAATCCAAATCGCGTCATCCCTAATTTAATTATTGGAGAAAATACAGGCATTGATATTGAGGTGAATGAAACAACTATCGACGTACCACTTGATGAATATCAGTATGAATTGGCAAACAAATACGATATCAGTTGGGATCTTTTACTTGATCACGAGAATAAGAAATACGTATTCACCACTTGGCAAGGCACAGACAGAACGACAGAACAGAATGATAATCATCACGTTGTGTTTAGCAAGGAACTAGAGAATATCATCACGCAAGAATACGTGACAGACAACCAACATCACAAAACAACGGCTATCGTAGCGGGCGAGGGTGACGACACGGAAAGAGTGCGCTTAACTGTCAATGATGAGTTGGCGGGCTATGAACGAAAAGAAATATTTGTTGATGCGCGGAGCCTGCAAAGTAAGTACAAGGACGAAAACGACAACGAGGTCACATTAACTCCGGAAGAGTACAAAAGCGCACTGGAAGAGCAAGGCAAGAACATACTGACTGAATATAAACCAATACGAACATTTGAAAGCGAAGTCGACATGTACTCACAGTTTGAGTATGGTGTCGATTATTTTTGTGGAGATAAAGTTACGATTGAAAATGAGGATGTTGGGATAATCATGCACACGAGAGTAGTGAGCGCGATAGAAATCTACGACAAAACGAAGGATGACTTAAAGTTGGACTTCGGGTCGAGCATTCCGACGTTGATAGATAGTATTAAAAGGATGGTGAAGTAAATGGCCGAAATAAGTGGTTTTTTCGACAGCTTTAATGGAGATAGGAGATATCGAGCAGAAAGATTCGCTCGGTATTTTGGGCGGTTCATTAAGAATGGCTACTTTCCCGATAGCGACATAAGTTTAAAAGTATTTGAGAACGATGGAATGACTACATTGCTAAAAGTAGGCGCAGCCTACATCAATGGGTATGACTATGAAGCTACAAATGACATAGTTAAAACGCATGATATAGCTGATGGTGTATTAAACCGTATTGACCGTATTGTGTTGGAACTCAATTTCGCAAATCGAGAAATCTTATCCAAAATCAAAAAAGGTATTCCCTCTAGTAGTCCAGTAGCTCCAGAATTACAACGTGATGCAGATATCTATGAATTAGGGATTGCGGATATTTATATCGGGGCAGGAGCAACTGAAATTACTCAATCACACATAACGGATCAAAGAGGTAATGGAGCGTTATGCGGTACAGTCAATAACTTATTCGCAATGCAAAGTGTACACGCGTCCGCAGTGCTTGTTAATGATGCTAACCGTAATTATGATTCGCACAACCTTGAAGCTGTCTTAGATGAATTAAAACGACCATTAAATACTTACAGAGAAGAGTTAGACCTAACTACCAACATATTCAAAGTGGTTAAGCTTAAGCGAGTAAACGGTACGCTGCATCAAAAGAAAACTTTAAGTGCTCTTGTTGGCGGTTATTACACTGTACAAACAATTGAGTTTTATGACATTACAGGAACGACCGTTATAAAAACGGAAGTTTATGATGTAACGTGGGACAGTAACGGAAATCCTACAAGCGTGGTGAAGAGATAATGGGGTTTATATCTGAACATTATGGAGTTATTAATCCTATGGAGCAATTATTAGATCACAATGTAGGAGTAAATAAAAAGTTTAACTTTCTTTATTACTTCGACTTGAATAAGATGATTTGTCTTAATCCAGATGGTTTGAAAAATTGGGAGTATACTTCAAAAGGTCAATACGTATATGATTTTGCTCTGGATCAGAAAGTTGGCTTGATATTCGTTATTTCGAACGGCTATGTGGAATGTCTAAGTATGGTAAGCGGAAACTTAGTGTGGAGTATAACAAGATTAAATAACTGGACAAACGGTATAATGACGATTTCCAACAAAAACGGATATATATACGATAGAGTGTTTGTATCAGGTGCTTCTAGATTTAACGTATACGATTACAACGGAAATCATGTGTTAGGAAAGCAGTATAACGGCGGTAAAATGCAATATAGTGATAA
This sequence comes from Sporosarcina sp. FSL K6-1522, assembly GCF_038622445.1. Lineage (GTDB taxonomy): Bacteria > Bacillota > Bacilli > Bacillales_A > Planococcaceae > Sporosarcina. The sequence continues at coordinate 3,373,279 of NZ_CP152019.1, read as the reverse complement.
AGAAGATGTATTAGTTCTGCAGGTTTCAAGAAATTCATATGCACTTAGTAAAGATATAAATCAATTGAAAATGAGTCCTAGTTCTTATATTTCAAGGAATTTCGTTTTGGAGAAAAAAACAAACGAAATGTATATTTTCACAAATGCAGGTTTAAGAAAATCGACTCCCATGACATTAGATTCACCTGTTTTAGTTGGTACTCAATTAAGCTACGATGCTCAAGACACAACAACTCAAACTGTCGATGATGAAGGTTTTATTTATATAACTAGAGTTATTAACTCAACTAATACATTGATAAAGATAGATAAGAATACTGGCGTCCAAGTTTATACTAAAGTAATAAGAAGGTTTAGTATAGATAACGGAGCGCCTACCATGACACAAGATGCAGAGTATTTATATCAACAGGTATCTTCAGTTGAAAGTGACGGAGATATATATAAAATAAGTAAATTAGACGGAGAGATAGTTAGTAAATACAACTTGTCATTGAGATATTCTAAACTAGTACACACATACGATTCACTGACATAAAGGAGGTGTATGAATGGCTTACGTAGTCTATATTGAAGTTGATGAAAAAGGCATCATAACCAGACAACACAGAGACCCTTTTAATCCAATCACAGGGCTAAAAAAGACAATGAGCGAGTTACTCATTACTGGTTTTTTAATAGACCCTTTCACGGAACCTGAAATTATAGAAGGAAAACAACCAATGGCTATGTTCGATGGCGCTAAGGTTTACTATGAATATGTGGATATTGAAGACCCGAAAACCGATAAAGAAGAACTAGAAGCGTTAAAACGAAAAGTAGATACACAAGATCGAGTAATTGAAGAAATACTTTTTACAATCATACCCGAAATAACTGGAGGAGGAATTTAATGATGGCAATGTATATCGCGCAAAAAATTATGGATGGTAACCAAGATTATGAAAAGGTGTTTAGCGTTACTATTTACAAACGATATCAAGATGACGTGGATGCAATTTTGATCGGCGAGGGAAAAGAAGATTTAGTCAAGCGATAAAACGCAGCATAAGCTAGCGTTATTTTTTATGTCAAAAATGAGGTGATTAAATGGAGGATGAAATTGTAGTTGCATGCACTGGTTGCGGAAGCGAAATTTGCTTCTGCTGTCCGTGGTGTCGCATGAGTTGTTGTGAGTGTATCGGACAAGATGAAGAAGACTAGATATAGCCTTCCACAATTATGTGGAGGGTATTTTATTTGTCAGAAATTTAAATTGAAGGGTGAGATATATGCAAATGATTGACTGGCTGAATAGTTACTTAGAATCGGATAACTCGAAATTGATTTACATTCTAGCGCTCATTATGGGTGCGAATGTTTTAGATTTTACAATTGGGTGGCTTAACGCCAAGTTTAACCCCAAAGTAGCATTTTCGAGTGCCAAAGCCATCTTTGGCATTGCTCGTAAGCTGTTGATGTTTATCCTGCTAGTTTACGCAATCCCTGTTGCTTTATTGATGCCGGAGCCGTTGGGGATTAGTGCGCTATATGTATTGTTTTTAGGTTATTTAGCAAGCGAGATTAATTCGGTGCTGAATCATTTTAAATTGGCTGAGGATGACAAAACGATGGATCCGTTTATTGATTTCTTCAAATCGGTTTTTGACAAGCGAGGCGGCAAGTCGTGAGCGTAACTACATCTAATCGCGACATCAATGCATTACATCCTGTAGCACAGCAAGCGTGCCGACTCTTTCTACAAGAGTGTGAAAAAGCGGGAGTGAAAATTTTTATTACAGAAACGTACCGTAGCCAGGAGCGCCAGAATTACTTGTATGCACAAGGTCGTACACGTCCCGGCAAGATTGTCACGTGGACACTCAACAGTAACCATAAAAGTAAGTTAGCGTGGGACATTGCCGTGATCCCACCAGCCAATTTATATGATGTGGTTACGCTTAATAGAGCAGGTGCGATTGCACGCAAGCTTGGTATCACATGGGGTGGAGATTGGAAGTATAACATCGACCGTCCGCACTTTGAAGTTAAATCGAGTTGGAGAGCTCCTGCAAACGACACCGTAAAAGAATTACAACGTCTGTTAAACAAAATCGGCTATAAGTTAGATGTTGATGGTCTTTATGGTCCAGCAACGACTAATGCGGTTAAGGATTTTCAGAAAGTGAATGATTTAACTGTGGACGGCTCTGCAGGCTCCGCTACGATGGCTGCACTTGAAAAGGCGACAAAACCATCACCACCAACAGTTGCGGTAGACACACCAAAGGAGGTTGACGAAATGGCACAACAATTACCTGATACACAAAAGAAGGATATGAAAAACCTATTAGAGCACGCATACAATACCAGAGGAAAAGATGGAAAACCTATTTTTAGTGTGAATCATGCCCCTAAAGTCGATACAATGACCCGTGGACAAGCTACAGATTTATTGATTAGTTATGTGGCACGGACTGCAAAGTAATGCGGTATTGACGTTTTTTCTTGAAAAAGGCAAACTGTTAACATAGTACGTGGCTGGTTACTTAAAAGGCGACTTACTCATTAATCTGAGTAAGTCGCCTTTTTATTTGGTTTACATACGACCGCCAACTCAATTGAGAAGGCGACCGGTTTTGTTTGAGTATCTACTATATAAATAAATCACAAAAACTAACACGAAACTAACATTCATTCTGAAAACAAGTGAAATTAAACGGTTTTTAGTTTACAATGGCATTATCAAACGTTTCGACCTCAACCGGAATCGAAACGTTTCGAAACGGAGTGAAAAACCATAGTTATATGAATAGAATATGGAATTCAATCGTCGGGAAGCTATGGGCAACCATATTGCTTCTCGTTTCCTTTGTCTTGTTTATTGTAACGGCATTGTTACTTGAATTTCTGGATAATTTCCACACCCAGCAAGCAGAAGATTCTCTACGCAGAGAGGCGGCGACGATTAGTAAAATTGTGATCGATCATGAAAGTAAGTCCTCGATGCAATTGATCATTAAAGACATTTTGGACGATGAAACGAATGCGATGATTACCGATGCCAGTGGGGAAGTCGTTCATACCTTTCATAATGGATTAAACAAAGAGCAGATTGAACAAAAAATTCTTTCTGAATCCTTATTTTCCACGAACCAGAAATCGGGTACGCCTGTTTTGAAGGAAATGATTATGCCATCCATTTTAGAAGAAAATGTGATGGAACAATATCTTGTTCTTTCTTATCCTGTTGAAGAAGCACAAGCAATTGTTGGATCTGTTATTATTTATCAAAGTTTGGAAGCTGTTCATAGAACGACCAAGCAAACAACGAATATCGTCTTTCTTTCGGCCTTTATTGCCTTTGTTTTAACGACATTTTTCGCCTTCTTTTTATCAACAAGAATTACGTCGCCTTTACGTGGGATGCGGCAAGCGGCGCTCGAATTGTCAAAGGGGAATTTTGATACGCGATTGCCGGTTATGCAAAATGATGAAATTGGTCAGCTAGCTACGGCATTCAACCAAATGGGTAGACAGTTAAAATATCATGTTGAACTTATTAGCCAAGACAAGGAGCAGTTGGCTAGCATTTTAACGTCTATGACGGATGCGGTCATTACGTTCAATCGAGATTATACAATTTTACTGAGTAATCCACAAGCGGAGCGGGTCTTACAAAATTGGCACTTTAAAAAAGCAGCGGATGATGGGGCAATTCCGCCTGAGATTTTGCACATGCTTGAACATGTGCTGACATTTGCGGAAGAAATCGAAGACGAACTGGAGCTTGGTGGTCGCTTCTATGCGATATCGATTAGTCCATTGTATAGCGGCGATAGTATTCGAGGCGCAGTAGCGGTCTTGCGAGATATGACAGATCAGCACAAACTGGAGAAACTGCGCTCTGATTTCATCGCCAATGTTTCTCACGAGTTGCGCACGCCGATTTCATTGCTTCAAGGCTATAGTGAAGCAATTCTTGACGGCGTGACGACAAGTGACGAGGAGCGCGATGAAATGGTGCAAATCATCCATGACGAATCGATGAGAATGGGGAGACTGGTTACAGACTTGCTCGATTTAGCGAGGATGGAATCGGGGCATATGCGTCTGTACAAGGATGATCTTCCTGTTGTCCCATTTCTTGAGCGTATTGTCCATAAGTTTATGCAAGTGGCTCGGGATGCACAGGTTGAGCTAGCGTTTGACTATCCAGAAGGACAAGATATCGTGTCGCATGTCGATGAAGATCGTTTAGAACAAGTGTTTACGAACCTACTTGATAACGCGATTCGCCATACACCGAATGGTGGGAAAGTAACATTACATCTAAAGAAACATCTAGATACTATGGAAATTGCAGTGGCGGATACAGGTGTTGGCATTCCGGAAGAGGATTTGCCGTATATTTTTGAACGCTTCTACAAAGCGGATAAAGCGAGAACGCGTGGTAAAGGTGGTACTGGGCTAGGGCTTGCCATTGCGAAAAATATTATCGATTCTCATGGTGGCCGTATTGTAGCGAAACGAGCAGAGGAACAAGGAACAATTTTCAGCTGTACGTTGCCATTAAAAATGTAACTTATTCGTCTGTCTTACGACTAATACATTGAACGGGGGGATTGCATGGATGACTCCGTTTTCCATCGGCTTTATGAGCAATACCACCATGATGTGTTCACATTCTTAATCTATTTGACAGGAGATCGTGATCATGCCGAGGACCTTATGCATGAGGTATACGTAAGGGTATTGCGGGCATACACCGGTTTTGAGGGGAAAAGTTCCGAAAAGACCTGGCTTTTTTCGATTGCTAAAAATGTCGCAATCGATCACTTTAGGAAAAATGCTGTTCGTAAAAAGCATATGTTCGATAAATTCGATTGGGAAAAGAGCGAACTCATATCAACAGGAATTCCACCTGAAGAGCTCGTAACGCTTAGTGAGGAGATGAAAGAGCTGTTGCATGCACTCGATACTTGTACAGGTGATCAGAAGATGGTGATCCTGATGCGTTATTTCCATGATCTTTCCATTGCCGAAACAGCTGAAGTGCTTAACTGGACAGAAGGGAAAGTAAAGACGACGCAACATCGAGCGATAAAAGCATTACAGAAAAAAATGAATGCTCTTCCGGCAGAGGGGAGGAGAAATGGATGACCGGTAAAAAGTGGGATGACGAAAACATGGAACAACTTCTTCGCAACATGCCCGCTATACAAGATCAGCGTGCAAAATCAGATGTGCTAGCACGTCTAAAGCAAGATGAACGTTTACAAGGCGCGGGTCGTAAAAAGTCGAACAAGTGGATACCTGCATTCGTAGCAGTAGCAGCCCTGCTCGTGTTAAGTATACTCATCCCATCGATGATACGTGGGAATCATTCCGCCGTGGAGGATAAAGCGATGGAATCACGTGATACTGCTGCAACAGCAAGTGAGGAGATGGCCACCACTCAAGAATCAGGGGTGACATTTTTCACATCCTTGGATAACGCCAGTAGTGAAAGTCATGTAATCCTTCCAAATGAGTGGGCAGGGATGCAGCCTTTTCGTATCGGCTTGTCGCATGCTGCGACAGTCATTCCGGTGACCTTTATGATACCAGAAGAACGCATTGCGACGGACTTTTCAACAGGGAATCCAGATAGTGTGGCACTCTATACAGCATATGCGCCAGTCATACCAGAAACCGAACTTGGTTTTGACGATTATCATCCTTACAAAGGGAAGCTGATGGTGCAGGAGAATACCATTGTGCATCAAGTATCTGAAGGACATGGCTACGATCAATCATCAGCGGCTAGCATGGTTTATGAGCAGTCGTTTGAGGAGACATTTATAGATCATCTGCAATTCAAAACGGTCGATGCACAAGGCGAATTGGCGAACTTTAATCAAGTGGGAAAAACTGAAATCCATACATTGCCCGGTGGAAAAAGGCTTTTACCTTATTACAAATATACGATGCCCTCGGGAATCGATTATTTAATACCAGAAGGCGGGGAACCGTTTTCTTCAGTGAAAGAGGCGCTTATGGCTATGCAGCAAGCCCCCGATGATCTAGTAGTATCGCTTATCCCGACAGGAGTCACATATAATGTGCGGGTAGAACAAGAAACGGCGACCATCAGCTTTAACAAGCAACTAGACATTGCACAGTTCTCCCTTGGTGAGTCACTTGCCATGATTGAAGGTTTTATGTTGACGGCAAGTAATTACGATATGCAAATTTCGTTTGACAATGTCTTACAAGAACAAGTTGGTAAATATGATTTGACGGAACCACTGCCACAACCAATTGGTGTGAACCCAATAGAATTTTCGCAATGAGAAAAAGAATAGAATGTAAACAATTAGGTTTACATTCTATTCTTTTTTGTATATGATGAAGTTGTAATAAAATATTGATTCATCTTCGGGGCAGGGTGTAATTCCCGACCGGCGGAAATGGAGATTTTTTCCTAGCCCGCGAGCTTAACAGCTGATTCCGGTGTGATTCCGGAGCCGACAGTATAGTCTGGATGGGAGAAGGTGAAGGTACGGCTGTCTTTTTGTGTTGTCCACAAAAAGGGTGCTTATTTAAGTGCGAATGAAAGAAGGGGGAAGTAGCTTCTTTTAGACGTTCTTTTAAACGAACCTTTAACACTCCCCTGAGCTTATTTGCTTTGGGGATTTTTTGTAGACGCGGATGGACGGAACGGCCTTTCCTCTTTGTGAAGTGAATCGCAAAAGGAGAGAGGAACACATGAACAACAAAAAATTGCGAAAGATGATTCTCATCGCAATGCTAGGAAGTATCGGTACAGTATTAATGCAGTTCAATTTCCCGTTACCCGTATTACCGAGTTTTTTGAAAATCGACTTTGGGGAAATTCCTGCGGTATTGGCGATTATGACGATGGGGCCGGTGGCAGGGATTGCGGTTGAATTGATTAAAAATGTGATGTATTGGTTCATGTCGGGGAGTCCGACGGGCGTTCCGGTAGGGGAAATTGCGAACTTTGCAACAGGAGTCCTATTCATTATGCCAATCTATTTCATCCACAATAAATTTAAAACGTCTAAAGGCTTAGCTGCTGGACTCATTGCAGGAACTGTTGCGATGGCTGTCGGGATGAGTGTTTTGAATTATGTACTGTTCTTGCCGATGTATACGTATTTCATGAATTTCCCGGCAATGGCAGGTAGTGAGTTGTCAGGCTTTATTGTGCTAGGGGTTTTACCTTTCAACCTCATTAAAGGTGTGATGTTGATGGTAATCACTTTATTCCTTTTCAAGAGCATGAGCAAATGGATTGCGAAGCAACGCATTCAGTTAATGGCGTAAAATAACGTCATCATATAGATAGAAAGAAAGACCGTCCTGAGATTTTTCAGGGCGGTCTTTCAACGCGTAGAAGAAATAATTAGTCTTCGTATTTTAGCGGATCTCCGTCGAACGAAGCGTCCGCAATTTTGATTGAGTCAGTCGGGCAGCCGTCAAATGCATCTTCCAAATCCTCCATCAGTTCTTCTGGAACTTCTGTTGTACCCGTGTTATCATCAAGGATAACGTAGGCGATTCCTTCGTCATCATAGTCATAGATGTCAGGCGCAGCGGCTCCGCAAGCTCCACAAGCGATGCACGTATCCTGATCGACGATTGTATACTTAGGCATAGTCTTTCTCTCCTCTTTTCTCCCTACAAACGATTTACTTCACATTCCATTCTAATGATGTTTCCAAAAGTTTTCAACATAAAAACATTTATCTTAGGAGGAATTCTACATGAATCTCTGTTCAATCCTATTAAAAATCATTTATAAAATAGATGGTGAGCGTACAATTTACTCGGGACTGCATTTATTAAGAGGGAAACGGTCGGGACAAACTTTGCAAGATGTCGAATACTATGGACTTAAAGCGTTCTTTGGGCTATTACCCAAACTCTCCACCGAGCGGTTTGAGGAAGCTATTAAGCACTTACAGGGCGCAGGGCTCATTCGTATGACGGATGAATCACTTGTAGGGTTAACGGAACGTGGCCGTGCACAAGTTGTCGAATTACCAATTTACCGATTTAATGGATGGGATTATAGGGGACGCGAAATGATTTTCTTCGCCAGGTTGTCGCTTATTGTCCAAACTGTGTCGAATTTGAGAACGGGAGAAAAATCCTTTCTTCCCATCCAAAAAGAATGGGACATTCAGTCTTTTGTGAAGAAGGCGCTAGCCTATCAACCGATTCAAGATCCCGTTTTTGCAAGTAGTCTTGGAGAGGAACTACGACAAGGTATGCATAGAAGTGGGATGGGTGATCGACAAAAGCAAATTATGACGCATCGTTTAGCGGGGTATGGCCTGACAGGGTGGACATGGGAGCAGTTAGCACAGGAATTGAAACTCGATCCACTTGCTGTACGTCTTCTATTCATAGAGGCGTTACATAAGCTGCTTGCTGTCATTGAAGTTTCTACCGATTTGCCTTTTTTGCGAAAAATCGCTGAAAATATCAAAGTAACGACATATTTAACAGAGTCCTCGATGCGTACCAAACGCTTATTTGAAGAGGGTTTGTCCATGCAGGAAATTGCTGTTGCCCGCAAGTTGAAGCAGAGTACAATCGAGGATCATTTTGTGGAGATGGCGATTCATGACCCCGCCTTTCCGCTTTACCAATTTGTTGAGGCGGCAGATGTGACGGCGGTTGTTGCCAAAGTAAATGCCAGTGGGACACGAAGGCTGCGGTTATTGAAAGCTGAATTTGATAGGCTATCCTATTTTCAACTGCGTTTGATTTTAGGGGCAAGGACGGGAGGTGAAGTGTCATGAGTGATGTGCATCAAGTGTTGCGAGAAAAGTTTGGGTTCGATCATTTTAGGCCTGGACAAGAACGAGTCATTCGCGACGTTATTGCAGGGAAAGATACTGTTGCTATATTGCCGACAGGCATGGGCAAATCATTGTGCTATCAACTGCCAGCTTATATGCTGGAAGGTACGGTGCTAATCGTTTCTCCCCTTATCGCTTTAATGGAAGACCAAGTGGCGAATATGAAAAGAAATGGAGAAAAACGAGTCGTGGCACTCAACTCCTTTCTTTCCTATACGGAGAAAAATCGAGTGATGGACCAGCTGGCGCACTATAAATTTATCTATATTTCGCCAGAGATGCTCTTGCAACAGCATGTGATGGAGCGGCTTCGTATGCTTCAAATGGCTTTACTCGTAGTCGATGAGGCGCATTGTATCTCGCAGTGGGGCTTTGATTTTCGACCGGATTATTTGCGTATGGGAGAGGTGTTTATAGCGTTAGGTCGACCGCCTATACTTGCGCTGACTGCAACGGCGGACGAGCAAGTTGTTGCTGATATTAGCCGATATTTACAATTGAATACGCCTGCAATTCATCGGCAATCTATTGATCGACCGAATATATCGTACGCGATTGTGAAGTTACATGCTGAGCGTGAGAAAACAACGTTTATCGTCGAGCGAGTTACCACAACGAAGGGGCCGGGCATTATTTATGTTGCTTCGCGAAAGCGCGCAGACCAACTTGCTACCCTTCTTCGAGAACAAGGTGTTTCTGCTGCTGCCTATCATGCGGGAAAAGAACAGGAAGATCGCGCATTCATCCAAGAGCAGTTTATCACTGGAGAAATAAATTGGATTTGTGCTACAAATGCGTTTGGAATGGGTATACATAAAAATAACATCCGGCAAGTGATACACGAACATATACCGAAAAATAGTAGCGATTATTTGCAAGAAGTAGGACGGGCTGGGCGTGATGGAGAGTTATCGGCGGCCACGTTACTGTTTTCACCGGAAGATGAAGGAAAGACGCGCTTCATCATTCAAGAGGATATACCGCAAGAGTGGGAGATTCGGCATTTTGCTCGCTTATTGGCAGAGAAGATTCCAGCACAGGAAGCGGCGCAAATGACGAATATGAGTGAAACAGCCAAGCGTGTCATTGAATACTATATGGAGCGGATGACGGTCGAGGAAGTCATCAGGCGCATGGCTGAACTATTAGCTGAAAAAGAGGTGCAACTTCAGAAGATGCTTCGCCTCGTGCAATCGGCGTGCTGTATTCGTGAAAGTCTGTTAGCTTTATTTGACGAACGATGTGACAGAAAGCCTACGTATTGCTGTTCCGTTTGTGGTACGACTGAAGCGGATTGGCTTACTGAACAAGACTTAATGAATCCTGGTAAGCGGTCGATGGACTGGGAGGAAAGACTTGTCACATTGCTCGGCTAGTCCGTTCGATATCCATTTACTTTTACAACAAAATTCGTCATAATAAAAGAATAGCACGATGCGATAGGAGAATGTGGCGATGAAAAAAGATGATTATAAAGCTGAATTCGAAGAGCATAGGAAGGAAATCAGTGTAGACGAAGGGCAAGATACTGAGAGTCTGCCATCGCGAACTGAATTACATCATAAAAAAGGTCGAAAACCGAATTCAAAAAAGAAAACGAAACCGAGTACAATTTTGATCAATGTATGCCTTGGGCTATTCACATTGATTCCCGTCGTGATTCTCGTTTATGTTCTTTCGGATTTCTATAAACCGGAGGATAATCCAGAGGCCAAAGTAGATGAGCCGGGTTTTCTCTATGAAACGGATGTGAAAGGAAGTAACGGGAAAATAGGGGCGGCAGATGAGAAGGACGATGAAGCAAAGAAGAAAGCCGAGGCAGATGCTACGCCAAAAGTCGATAAAGCACCTGAAGTGAAAAAAGAGGAAGAACCAACTGCTGTGGATGTGAATCCCCCTGTACAAGAAACACCGGAAGTAAAACCTGAGGTAAAACCAGAAGTGAAGCCTGAAGTAAAGCCAGAGCCGAAGCCTGAAGTAAAGCCAGAACCGAAGCCGCAACCAAAACCAGAGCCGAAACCGGAACCAAAGCCGGATCCCAAACCAACGGCTAAAACGCATATAGTGGCTAATGGTGAGACACTTTACCGAATTTCGATGAATTATTATGGTTCGGATTCTGGCGTTGCTAAAATTAAGAGTGCCAACGGTTTGTCATCGAATAATATTAGCGTTGGACAAAAGCTGATCATACCTTAAAGAGAAGTACGACAACACACAGGCAAAGTGGTTATACTTTGCCTTTTTTCTATGGAAGGTGGCGCATGGTTACGATTATGAAGAAGATTGCATGGACAGTTCTTTCAGCGCTGATGGGCACTGTCATGCTGATGTGGATGAACGCAAGAAAAAAGAATGTCGTCTTCCATGAGGTGCATTGTGGATTGGGCGACACGACAGATAAACAGTTAACCATATTTTTTATTTCTGATATTCACCGCCGAGTCATTGATGATAAGTTGTTGTCCAAAGTACATCCGGCTAGAAACATCGATAGTGTCATTATCGGTGGAGATCTTGCGGAACGAGGAGTTCCACTGAGTCGTGTTGAAGAGAATGTTCGCCGTCTAGCTTGTTTGGGCCCGCTTTTTTATGTTTGGGGTAACAATGATCGAGAAGTAGGCGAGGAAGCGATCCGGGCTATTATCACTCGCCATGGCGGTGTTATTTTGGATAATACAAATGCTACGATTCCAGGACATCCGACGTGGGGGATATGTGGAACGGACGATCCATCAAGCAGAAAAGTCGATATCGACTCAACTCTTCGCTATATTGAACAGTATGAAAATGTCATACTTGTGACACATACACCATCGCTTTTCCGAAAGATTGAGCCTTTATATCATCCTCGATTAATGCTCGCTGGACATACACATGGCGGACAAATTCGAATTGGTAAATTCGGCTTAATGGAAAAAGGGGCTTTCAAGTCCGAAGGTGGCAAGGCAAAGTTGGTTAGTAATGGCTATGGCACATCTACGTTGCCGCTTCGGTTAGGTGCGATGCCGGAAAGTCATGTCATTACGATGAACTATGTGGAAAGTGTGCGTAAGGGGTGCTAAGGGAAAATGATAAGAAAAGATGCCATTATTGTCGGCGGAGGTCCGTGTGGGCTATCTGCTGCTATTGAATTACAAGAAGCAGGATTTGAAGTACTCGTGATTGAAAAAGGCAATATTGTGAACTCGATTTATAATTATCCGACGCATCAAACGTTTTTCAGTACGAGTATCAAGCTATCGATTGGGGATATTCCGTTTATCACGGCAATTGATAGGCCAAAACGTAATGATGCACTGGTCTATTATCGGAAAGTTGCGGAGTTAAAAGGAATTCCAATCAATAGTTACGAGACAGTGGAAACGGTGACAAAGGAAAGTGCAGGTTTTCGTATCGTATCGGATAAAGCCGAGTATGTTGCAGAGAATGTTATCATTGCGACTGGTTACTATGATAATCCGAATCAACTCGGTGTTGAAGGCGAAAACTTGTCCAACGTATTTCATTATTTTAAAGAAGCGCATCCATACTTTAGAAAAAAAGTCGTTGTCATCGGCGGCAAGAACTCGGCCGTTGACGCTGCACTTGAATTAGAGCGCGCAGGTGCTTCTGTAACAGTCGTCTATCGTGGTGCGGATTATTCACCGAGTGTAAAACCTTGGATTTTGCCTGGGTTTGATAGTCTGGTTCGTAATGGCGTTATCGACATGCATTTCAATGCTGCAGTCACAAAGATTACAGAAACAACGGTTACGATTGACAAAGCAGGGGAAGCGTTTGAGCTTGCCAATGACTATGTCTTTGCGATGATTGGCTACCATCCTGACTATAGCTTCTTAAAAAGCATAGGCATTACAACAGATGCTGACAGCGGACGTCCTACTTTTGATGAAGCGACTATGGAAACGAATGTAGAGGGATTATATATTGCAGGTGTGATTGCTGCCGGGAATAATGCCAATGAGATTTTCATTGAAAATGGAAAATTTCATGGCGGCATGATCGCGAACGCTATGAAAGCAAAGCGAGCAGTTATAAAATAACGAAAGGCTACGCCACAACCATATTTGGGTTGGAGGTGTAGCCTTTTTGGTAAGTTGGTCATGACCCCACACGTATGGAAATGGTTGCTTCGCTATGAAGGAATAAAATGTTTTTCTTCAAATTGCTTCCTCCTTTTTCAAGGGAATTCATGGTATAATGGTGCGGAATGAGGTGCCATCTATGTTTATATTGCTGACGATAGCGATTGCGCCAGGATTGGCGCTTTTCAGTTATTTTTATTTGAGAAAACAAATTGCTAAGGAACCGACACGTACATTATTTCATACATTTCTATACGGGGCGATCATGACGTTCCCGATTTTGTTTATTCAACATGTATTTGAAGAGGAAAATATTTTTACGACGGTTTTTTTTCGCGATGTTATTTTTACGAGTGGACTTGAGGAATTTTTTAAGTGGTTGATTTTGCTGATTGCTATTTATCGGCATGTTGAATTTGAAGATGCTTATGACGGGATTTTATATGGGGCAAGTGTTTCGCTTGGTTTTGCGACAGTTGAAAATATTATTTATCTGTTGGCGTTTGGTACAGATACGGCATTTCTCCGTGCTTTACTACCTGTTTCGAGTCATGCGTTATTTGGGGTTGTCATGGGCTATTATTTTGGTCGTGCGAAGTTTGCGGTAGAATCCCATATTAATAAGTACTTATTTTTAGCATTTCTTGCTCCGTATAGCTTGCACTTTGTCTATAATGGTATTCTGACTGTTCATGATTTATGGTTGTACTTAATCGTTCCATTCATGCTGTTCCTATGGTGGTTCGGGTTGACGCGGGTGAAACGTGCACATATGTTCGCGATGCAGCAATTTAGACGCAAGGCGCAGGTAAACACAAAATGATTCGGCACATGCCGAGTCATTTTTATTTTTATTCAGCGGGTATTCTAATACCTGCTGAATAAAAATAGAGCCTACGGCGGATGTCGCAGATTTTCAGAGGAACTTTTCGAGCTTGCTCGAAAAAATCTGGACGCAATTCCGCTTCAGCGTAATTGATTTTTATAATAAAATCTCATAGTTTGGACAAACTGAAAGAAAAGGAGGTAGGAATTTGAAAAAAATAATCATCCGCATGCTGGCGGTTGTACTTCTTCTTAGTTGTGCGTATGTAACCTCTCCCGTTCAAATTTCAGCGTTTAGTGCGCAGAATATCGCGAGAGGTGCTTCTGGTGATGATGTAATTGAATTGCAAGCAAGGCTCCAGTATATCGGCTACTATACGGGTACAATTGACGGGAAATTTGGGTACGGTACCTATTGGGCATTGCGTAATTTTCAAGAGAAGTATGGGCTACCTGTAGACGGCATTGCAGGTGCCAATACGAAGAAAAAGTTGGCAGATGCTTCGAAGTATGATGAGAAATTTGTCAAAGACAATTTGAAGAAAGGTAATAAGTTCACACACTTTGGAGGTAAACCTCTTGCCAATCAAGTGACGTCAGGAGGGGGAAGTGGAGGGAAACAAGAAAATGTCCAATTACCTTCTAAATACTCAGAACAGGATCTTAAGCTACTTGCAAACGCGGTTTATGGTGAGGCAAGGGGAGAACCGTACGAAGGTCAAGTTGCAGTCGCAGCGGTAATCTTGAACCGTATTGAGCACGCAGATTTTCCAGATTCAGTAGGTGGGGTTATTTTTCAACCAGGTGCATTTACGGCAGTAGATGATGGTCAAATTTGGCTAGAGCCGAATGAACGGGCGAAAGAGGCTGTTCTAGATGCTATTAACGGTTGGGATCCATCTGAAAATGCGATTTATTATTTTAACCCGATTACAGCAACGAGCAAATGGATATGGTCACGACCGCAAATTAAGAAAATTGGTCTGCATATTTTTTGTAGTTAACGAGTGGATGGACGTGAAAATCAAGCGATGGGAGGAGGACAGGTGAAAGTTTTCGGAGGACATGAATATCCCGATAAACTTTTGCTCCTATATGAAAAAAATGTTATTTGTTGTGACCTATGCATTTGTTGTATTGACCGTGTTTACAGTTGGAAAATCGGCTGAAAATGACCAGCTGTCGTTAGCGCTAAGTGGACAATATGCGAATAAGATGGCAGACGCCTCGGAGAAACTTGACGAATTAGATACAGCTGTAAAAAAGACGCTATTATTTAATGAAGCGGACGGCTCGGAAAAAGCGCGTGAAGATATTTGGCGTCTCTCTTCGGATATAAAAAATTCGGTTGCCTCTTTACCGCTGGATCAAAGCTTTGCAACTTCTTGGACAAATTACTTAGGTCGCCTCGGTAATTATGCGAAAGAAACGAGTCGTGCTACAGATCAAAAGGAATTTCATCAAGTAATGGCGCAAGCATCAAAAAATCTTGAGGTTATGGCAGATGAATGGGAAATGGCAACCGTTGGTATGGTCAACGGCAGGCTTTCAATGGATGAGTGGCGCAACAGGTTAAATACTGCGGATGCTGGACATGATTGGGCTGGCATGGCAACAGCTGTTAAACAATATACAGAAAGTGATTTTCCATTAACCGCAAGTGAATCAGATTCAATGAAGAAAAAAGAATTACGAGATATGCAAGACCAAAAAGTAACACGTGATGAAGCTGTAGAGCGTTTTAAGCAGCTGTTTCCACATGTATCAAACGAAATTGTTGGTGTTGAAATGAGTAAACCAGGCTCACCTTATCCGTTTTACCACATCCGTTTTGCTGAAAATCAATCGATTGGCTACATCGATGTAACTGAGAAAGGAGGCCATGTTCTATCGTTTTTGTCAGAAAGGCCGTTTGGAAAAGAAAGTCTGCCATTTGAAGAAATTCAAAAGAAGGCAGAGACGTTTTTAAAAGATGCGGGTTATAAGGATTTGGTCTATGAAGAATCCCGAGAGAATAGTACTGCATGGCATTTTGTTTATGTCAGAGTAGAGCCTGAATATAAGGCGAAAGTATTTTCGGATGTTATTCATCTCAAGGTGGCAAAGGATAATGGTGGAATTGTTGGGCTTGATGCTTCTGAATATATACGAAAAGAGAAGACGGCACAACAACCGATTATGAAAATCGATTGGACCACCTTTTTCCATTCAGGTGTTACAGTTATGAAGGAAGAGCTTGCCTATGTGGAAAATGATCGACTTGAGCAACGAC
Source organism: Sporosarcina sp. FSL K6-1522 (assembly GCF_038622445.1). Taxonomy (GTDB): domain Bacteria; phylum Bacillota; class Bacilli; order Bacillales_A; family Planococcaceae; genus Sporosarcina. The sequence goes on along the minus strand of NZ_CP152019.1, from coordinate 3,357,239 downwards.
TGTCGCATTATTTGACGGTGACGATGGGTGAAAACGGTCAAGCCGGTACTTATGCAGTAATTGTGGATACAGAAACCGCCGAAGTGATTAAAACTGAAAGGCTTCAATAACGGAATCATAATCTGGCATTGGAATTTTCATCCCGTCATGACATAATGGGTAATAAGACATTAGGATGGCGGGTGCTTAGCTATGTTACTTTCAATTGGGACAGTCCTTGTCATTGACAAAGACTTTACCGAAGGCGGCGAAAAATATAAAAGCAAAGTAGTGGATATCGGCGAAAATTTCGTGATGATTGATTATCCAACGCAAATCAATTCGGGGAAGTCTGCCTTTTTTCTTGATGGGACACAACTGATTGTGACATTTATAGATCATTTAAAAATGTCATATGCTTTCCGAACAGAAGTGAATGGCAGATTAAACCAAGGCATTCCGATGCTGAAATTAACATATCCCGGAGACGATCAGCTCATTAAAATTCAGCGACGTGAGTTCGTTCGGGTTGAAACGGCAATAGACATTGCGGTTGAAAAGGACGGGGTATTTACTCAGTTAGTAGCGGAAGATATTAGTGCGGGTGGTGTGGCATTAAATGTACCGGACAAAGTCTCGTTTGGTCCTGAAGATCAAGTAGCTCTGACAATTGTTCTCCCATTTATGAATAAAGAAATTAAATACATTAAAGTATCTGGACGTGTCATTCGCATTTGGGAGAAGGAAGGGCGGAAAATCGCTTCGTTACAATTTGAGAACATTGAGCCGGTCAATGCGCAGTACATTGTTCGCTTTTGTTTCGAGCGACAACTAAAAATGCGTAATACAAAATAGCAATCGAATAAGGGAGAAGTCTGTGCAAATGGGACTTTTCCTTTTTCGATATGTTACAATATGGTCGAATTGACTACGGGGGTAGATGAACATGTATAAAGAATTAAAAATTGCAATAGACGGACCTGCAGCAGCGGGAAAAAGTACAATTGCTAAAATGACAGCTGAGAAATTGGGCTATACGTATATTGATACGGGCGCGATGTATCGCGCACTTACGCATAAGGCGTTAGTTCAGAACATAGATACTAATGACGGGGACAAACTGACTGCTTTGTTGCGAGATACGGCAATCGTATTATTACCATCCGCTAAAGGGCAAAAAGTGATTGTCGATGATGTAGATGTTTCTGAAGAAATTCGTTCGCAACAAGTAACAGCGCACGTCTCGGCGGTTGCGGTGCATTCGGGTGTTCGGGCACTAATGGTTGAAAAACAGCAACAGCTCGCTGAAGGTACGGGAGTTGTTATGGACGGACGAGATATCGGAACTGCTGTACTGCCAAATGCTGAGCTTAAAATCTTTATGACGGCATCGGTAGAAGAGCGTGCAATGCGTCGCTACCTTGAGAATGAGAAACGTGGGATGGCGACACCACTCGAACAATTGGCGGCTGAAATTAGTGAGCGTGACAGAGCGGATAGTGAAAGAGTAGTCTCCCCGTTAAAGCAAGCGGAAGACGCAATTGTAATTGACACGACTTCGATGACAATCGAGGAGGTTGCAAGAGAGATTAGTAAACTTGCTGAAGAGAGGGCACATATATGAATCTATACCCACTAGGTAAGTTTCTCTGCAGTGTGGCTTTTTATCCACTTCATCGCATCAAAGTGATTGGGAAAGAAAATTTTCCGAAAGAAGGCGGCGTGCTACTTTGTGCCAATCATATTGATAATTTAGATCCGCCGATTGTAGGTATTACTTGTCCAAGGCCCGTTCATTTTATGGCGAAAGAGGAATTGTTCAGTGTGCCGATTTTAAAAACCATTTTGCCAAGTATTAAAGCGTATCCTGTTAAGCGGGGGATGAGTGATCGCGAGGCGTTTCGAAATACATTGAAACATTTGAAGGCGGGCAACGTAGTCGGTTTATTTCCAGAAGGAACGCGCAGTAAGACTGGTGAATTAGGAGAAGGGCTTGCAGGCGCTGGTTTTTTTGCGCTTAAAGGAGAAGCGGTCGTCATGCCTTGCGCAATTATCGGTCCATACAAACCGTTCAAGCGCTTGAAAGTGGTCTATGGTAAGCCTATCGATATTACGCCTTATCGTGAGAATAGAACGTCTTCTGAAGAGGTAACGGCCGTGATTATGAATGAAATTCGTAAGCTTATTGAACAAAATCGCTAAGAATAAGGGTAAATTTTTGTTTTTATGAATAGATTCGCATAATATAGAAGATAGGATTCTTTATGGAGGAGGACTACATATGACTGAAGAGATGAATTTGGAAACTGTAGGCAGCTATAACGAAGGTGATCGTGTTACTGGGAAAGTGACGAAAATCGAGGATAAATCGGTAACAGTCGAAATTACAGGCGCTCCGTTCGATGGTGTGATCCCCATTAGTGAACTATCTAGCCTTCACATTGAAAAGGCGGAAGATGCCGTTGCTGAAGGTGACGAACTTGAATTGATTATTATGAAGGTTGAAGAGGAAACTTATGTTCTTTCGAAACGGAAAGTCGATGCGGAAGATGCTTGGGATTCTCTTGAAGAGAAATTTAATAACAAAGTAACAATTGAAACAGAAGTGAGAGATGTTGTCAAAGGTGGACTAGTTGTTGACCTTGGTGTACGTGGATTTATACCGGCCTCACTTGTAGAAGATCATTTCGTCGAATCATTTGATGATTATAAAGGGCGTATGATGACGTTTAAAATTGTTGAAATGGATAAAGAGAAAAATCGCTTAATCCTTTCACACCGTGCGGTTCTTCAAGAAGAGAAATCTTCGAAAAAAGAAGAAATCATGGATAGCTTAAAAGAAGGCCAAGTGTTGGAAGGGACGGTTCAACGTCTTGCATCATTCGGCGCATTCGTTGATATTGGCGGTGTTGATGGCCTGGTTCATATTTCACAATTGGCGCATGATCATGTTGAGAAAGTGTCGGATGTGCTAAAAGAAGGCGACAAAGTAAACGTCAAAGTATTGTCTGTTGACCGTGATGCTGAGCGTATTTCATTGTCCATTAAAGATACGTTACCTGGGCCATGGGAAGGGCTAGAAAGCAAAGCGCCAGTGGGCTCTACATTAGAAGGTACGGTTCGCCGCCTTGTATCGTACGGTGCATTTGTAGAAGTATTCCCGGGCGTTGAAGGGCTTGTTCACATTTCACGCATTTCCCATCAGCATATTGGCACGCCACATGAAGTGCTAAAAGAGGGGCAACAAGTGAATGTTAAAGTGCTGGATGTGAATCCGGATGAGAAGCGTCTATCTCTCAGCATTAAAGATTTGGTTGAAAAAGAAGATGACAGCAATACTTCTTATGGAGATTATGAAATGCCGGAAGAAGCATCTGGATTTTCGTTAAGCGATGTTATTGGCGATCAGCTTAAAAAGTTTTCAGAATAAGCGTTTACGCCATTCAAGTGGATGATGTGAACTTTAAGAACGAGTACTTGCATGGGGATGATGCTTTTACGAGCATCATCCTCTTTTTTGTGTTCAGACGTAGGGTGTTTGCCGCGTCTAGGTGGGCGCCCTGTGCTTTTTAGTGTATAATATGCAGAAGATAAGCTGGAAGGATGTATGATGATGACGAAACCAACAGTGGCGATTGTCGGTAGGCCAAACGTCGGAAAATCGACAATATTTAACCGAATCGTTGGAGAACGTATTTCGATTGTAGAAGATGTTGCAGGAGTAACACGAGACAGGATTTATAGCTCAGCAGATTGGCTGACACATGATTTTAATCTGATCGATACAGGGGGAATTGATATTGGCGATGAGCCTTTCCTCGAACAGATACGATTGCAAGCAGAAATTGCAATTGACGAGGCGGATGTTATTATTTTCCTTGTCAACGGTCGTGAAGGCGTAACAGATGCCGATGAGCAGGTTGCGAAAATTTTATACAAGACGAAAAAACCTGTTGTTCTCGCAGTAAATAAAGTGGACAACCCTGATATGCGGGATATGATTTACGATTTCTATTCCCTTGGGTTTGGCGATCCCTACCCGGTTTCAGGATCGCACGGATTAGGACTTGGAGATTTGCTGGATGAGGTTGCGAATAGCTTCCCAGAGCCGGGAGAGGAGCCGATTGAAGACGATGTGATTCGTTTTTCACTAATCGGTCGTCCGAACGTGGGGAAATCTTCACTCGTCAATGCGTTTTTAGGCGAGGAACGAGTCATTGTGAGCAATATCGCGGGTACGACAGTAGATGCAATCGATACCTCTTATGAACATGAGGGACAGAAGTATAAAATTATCGATACTGCTGGTATGCGTAAAAAAGGGAAAGTCTATGAAAATGTAGAGAAGTATGCAGTTCTTCGTGCATTGAAGGCGATTGACCGTTCGGATGTCGTGCTAATCGTTATTAATGGCGAAGAAGGTATTCGTGAAATGGACAAGCGGATTGCCGGCTATGCAGAAGATGCAGGAAAAGGTGTTATGATCGTCGTCAACAAATGGGATGCAGTTGAAAAAGACGATAAAACGATGAATAAGCTGACAGCAGAAATTCGAGATAATTTCCAATTCCTTGACTATGCACCAATCGCTTTTGTTTCGGCTAAAACGAAACAGCGTGTCCATAGCTTATTTGATAAAATTACGATGATTAGTGAAAACCATGCTTTGCGCATTCAATCGAGTGTGTTGAATGAAGTGGTTGAAGATGCGGTTGCGAGAAACCCTGCACCGTCTGATAAGGGCAAACGCCTGCGCATTTATTACGCAACACAAGTAGCGATTCAGCCACCAACATTCGTTGTATTTGTCAATGAGCCTGAGCTAATGCACTTCTCTTATGAGCGCTTTTTGCAAAACCGCCTTCGCGAAGCATTTGGCTTTGAAGGTACACCGATTAGGCTGATTACACGCGCAAGAAGTTAACTTGATGCCGCATTCATCTCCCGGTATGAAAAGAGAAAAATTACGTTCTGTTTTACTTCGTTGGCGAGATGAATGCGAACATACAAAACAAATCAGGGAGGCGTCCAAACTCCCTGCTACTTCAAGCTAGTCTTCGGCAGATGTCACAGATGTTGACGTAATGATGCTGAGGCGTGATGGTTTGGTGTTTTGGAGAAAGGATGAGTGATTATGAAAAAAGTAACGGTTATTGGGGCGGGGAGCTGGGGAACTGCGATTGCGTTTGTTCTTGCTGAAAACGGTCATGACTGTTTGCTGTGGGCAAGACGCCCTGAGCAGTCTGCGGAAATTAATGATAACCATTCGAACAACGCATATTTACCTGGTATTTCTTTACCCGAAAACTTAACAGCGACCTCTAACTTGGAGGAAGCTGCAATGCATGGTGAGACGATTATCATCGCTGTGCCAACGAAAGGGATACGCGGGGTATGCGCGGACCTAAATGCGATGGCAATTGAACAAAAGCTTGTTGTTCACGTATCCAAAGGAATTGAACCGGATTCCTTAAAAAGAATATCAGAAATGATTGCGGAAGAATTCGCACCAACAAAACTGAATGCGATTGTAGCGCTTTCGGGGCCTAGTCACGCAGAAGAAGTCGTATTGAGACATCCAACGACGGTGACGGCTGCCTCTGTTGACTTGAAAGCAGCAGAGTATGTGCAGGATCTCTTTATGAATAACTATTTCCGTGTCTATACCAATAATGATATCGTCGGTGTGGAAATTGGGGCTGCACTTAAAAACGTCATCGCTTTAGCTGCTGGTATTTCAGATGGTCTTGAATATGGTGATAATGCCAAAGCGGCTCTTATTACACGCGGCTTAGCTGAAATTTCAAGACTAGGTGTCAAGATGGGGGCGAATCCTTTAACGTTTTCTGGTTTAACGGGTCTTGGTGATCTCATCGTTACCTGTACAAGCGTTCACTCACGCAACTGGAAGGCAGGCAACATGCTCGGTAAAGGGAATAGCCTAGAAGAAGTTGTATCCGGGATGGGCATGGTGATTGAAGGTGTTAGAACGGCAAAAGCCGCACATCAGCTCGCTACACTTCACGAGGTTTCTATGCCGCTTACTGAAGCGCTGTACTCCATTCTATTTGAAAACGTTCCACCGAAGAAAGCCGTCGATCAGCTGATGAATCGCATGAAAAAGCAAGAAGTGGAAGATCTTTTCGGCAATCGTTGAATGCCTTAAAGGAACCTGATTATATGAAAGGAGGACTCGTCTTGTCCTCAATGGATAAAATGTGGCTATCGTTCTACGCCATGGGATTCATGGTTATTTCTATGGGTCTCATTTACACGAGCCGACATAAGCTTAAAAATAAAATACTTAAATTGATCTTTGCCCTTATCGCTTATACATTACTCATTATTTCGTTTTTAGCGATGATTTATCTCGTATTTAACGGGCCGACAGGAGGAGCATGATGAGATTCGCTATCAGAAAAGTGCATGTGTTGATACTTGCCTCATTGGTTTTACTTCTTTCTGCTTGTGGTGGATCGACTCCAGAGGAAAAGATTGCACAAGAGACACCTTATGCTGACCAATTGGAAACGATTCAAAAAGCGGTTAATGCCTACCAAGAAAATACAAATGGACTATTACCGATTAAAACAAAAGATATGGAAACAGATAGTTACATTAAATACCCGATTGAGTTTTCTAAAATTGCACCCGCCTATACAGCAAAGATTCCAGAAAATGCGTATGAAGTAGGTGGGATTTATCAATATGTTTTATGGGATGTAGAAGAGAATCCAACGGTTAAACTCGTTGATTTACGGTCAGCTGAGCGCATTCGTGAATTGAATTTGCGCAAGCATATCAATGGACGTGCACCATTTAAAGAAGAAATTGGTAAGCATGTCTATACAGTAGATTTTAAGGAAATGGGCTTTAAAGAGCCATTAACGGTACCGAGCCCATATTCAGATGCCATTTTGCCGATTGTCATTGCTGGAGATGGGAAGTATTACATCGACTACTCAATTGATTTAAACAAAGTGCTACAAGAGCAACAACCGGATGTCAAAGAGGGAGAGGACATTCGCTATTTATTGGCGGATCATTTCCCTATTTTACCTGCGTATTCATTGCCTTATACAGTGAATGATCAGAACGAGCCAATCTTCATGATGAATGCCAAATGAAAAAACGTTTCATGCCACGTGCATGAAACGTTTTTCTTTTACATAAAGTAATATGCGTAGAAAAAGGAGGGCGATGGATAAATGAAAGAGGAATTATATGAAAATCTGGCTCGACGTACGGATGGTGATATTTATATAGGTGTCGTCGGCCCGGTCCGTGTAGGAAAATCCACGTTCGTGAAAAGGGTTATGGAAGAAGTCGTCATTCCAAATATGACGGAGGCGGCGGATCGGATACGGGCACAGGATGAATTACCGCAAAGTTCCCCAGGTCCGGTGATTATGACTTCCGAACCGAAATTTGTACCGGCACAAGGGACGTTGGTTTCTGTTGGGGACGGAGACTTGAAGTTTCAAATTAGACTTGCAGATTGTGTGGGCTATGTCATTGATGGCGTGAAGGGATATGAGGACGAGGATGGCCCTAAATACGTTCATACGCCATGGCATAACGAACCGGTCGCATTCGAAGAGGCGGCACGTATCGGCACGGATAAGGTGATTAGAGACCATTCTACAATCGGCATTCTCGTGACGACGGATGGCACAGTGAACAACATACCGAGGGCAGCGGCGGAAGTAGCTGAAATTGAAATCATAAATAAATTAAAAGATATCGGCAAACCTTTTGTCATTGTGCTTAATTCCAAAATGCCGGCACATGAAAAAACCGTCGCATTGAAACATCAGCTGCATGAAACATATGGTGTGCCGGTTATTGCGATTAGTGCAGATCAGTTAAATGCCCAAGAGATTCAACTTATTTTAAAGGAAGCGCTGTATGAATTTCCGATTTCTGATATTGATTTACAAAAGCCGGATTGGATGGACGTGCTTGGAAGTGAGCACGAGTTGAATCAAAACATCGACAGGGTTATTAATGAAGGTTTTCTCGAAGTGTCCAAAATTCGTAAAGTACAGGAGCTTGCAGAACGCTTAACCGATGAGAAGTATGTTCGACATGCTGAAGTGATAGAAGTGGACTCTGGCAAAGGGAAAGCGACGATTAAAATTGATATGGATGAGGAAGCATTCCGTGAAATATGTGAAGAAATCATGGGGCAGGAAATCGGGACGAAAAAAGATTGGTTATTATTTGTGAAAGAAGCGGCAAAAGCAAAAAAATCTTATAATTTGTACTCAGAGGCCATTGATACAGCTAAAAAACAAGGGTATGGCGTCGCACTTCCTACGATTGACGATTTTAATCCTACTGCTCCAGAATTAATTAAGCAGAACAACTTTTTTGGTGTTCGCATGAAGGCGACAGCGCCATCACTTCATATTATTCGGGTGGATATGGAAGCGGAGTTTTCGCCACTAATCGGCTCCGAATTCCATAGTCATCATCTGTTGAAGGAGTTGAAGGATGCTTATTTACATGACCGTGAAAAGTTGTGGGAAACCCAGTTATTTGGTACTCCACTTCATGAAGTGATGAAGGAAAGCATTCGTTTTAAAACGGCTTCTGTACCACAAAATGCTCGGAAACGGCTCAGAGAAACAATTGAACAAATGGTCAATAATGGTAACAAGGGCATGATTACGTTTATCGTCTAAAGTGAAAAGATCCGTCAAAAACGGATCTTTTTTCGTGTTTTTATGAATAAAGTGCATGATAATGGGGAATCTACGATAATATTGTTGCGTCGAGGTTTTGGTTGTGATACTCTTTTTACAGTATTGAAAGCGTACTGATTCTCTTTGAGAGGAGGTGAATGGTATGAATAAAACAGAACTCATTAACTCTGTAGCGGAAGCAGCAGGTCTAACAAAGAAAGATGCTACAAAAGCTGTTGAAGCAGTATTCGATACAATCCAGGACACTCTTGCGAAGGGTGACAAAGTACAATTGATTGGTTTCGGTAACTTCGAAGTTCGCGAACGTGCGGCTCGTAAAGGACGTAACCCACAATCTGGGGAAGAGATCGACATCGCAGCAAGCAAAGTTCCTGCTTTCAAAGCAGGTAAAGCGCTTAAAGACGCGGTGAAATAATCTTCGAATTTACATAGGAGCCCGTCTGACTTATCTGTTTAACAGATAGTTTGGACGGGCTTCTTTCCTTTCATTATGCCAATTTAATTGTGATAGCAATTGGCGTAACGAAAAAGAGCTTGCGAACTGTACGGAAATGGGGGAGTATGCTACTATTTTTGTTGGAATAGAATTATTTCCGATTGAGGAGGATTCGCATGACGAATAATGTTGATTATGAGAAAATAGAGAAGGCTGTAACGATGATCCTCGAAGCGGTCGGGGAAAATCCGGAGCGTGAAGGACTCGTTGACACGCCTAAGCGGGTAGCGAAGATGTATGCAGAAGTTTTTGAAGGCCTACATAAAGACCCAAAAGAGTATTTTAAAACCGTTTTCAATGAAAACCATGATGAAGTTGTACTGGTGAAAGATATTCCATTCCATTCGGTATGTGAACATCACCTAGTGCCATTTTTCGGTCATGCACATGTCGCGTATATTCCGCGTGATGGCGTCGTTGCAGGTTTGAGTAAATTGGCGCGAGCGGTTGAAACAACAGCGAGAAGACCACAATTGCAAGAACGCATCACATCGACAGTGGCAGATGCTATGATGGAAATGCTCAATCCGATGGGGGTATATGTCGTGGTTGAGGCGGAGCATATGTGTATGGCGATGCGGGGCATTAAGAAGCCGGGTGCCAAGACCGTGACAACTGTAGCAAGAGGCGTTTATGAAAATGACAACGTGTTGCGATCTGAGATTCTGTCATTGATTAAGATGACTTGATGTCTTTGCGAGCAATCCCATTTCTATGGTATGATGAAACCACATATGACAGACAGGAGCCGTAAGGATGACACAACCCGACTATATTATTATTAAGGCAAAAGAAGACGGCGTGAACGTTATCGGATTGACGCGAGGGAATGACACAAAGTTCCATCATACGGAAAAACTCGATTCCGGCGAAGTCATGATTGCGCAGTTCACTGAGCACACGTCGGCAATGAAAATACGCGGAAAAGCCGACGTCCATACAGCACATGGTGTCATTACGAGCGAAGGTAAGGAATAACACGTAATGGCCCTACTTCTCCGCAGATGTCTTTGAATGGGGATTCGACAATGGAAAGACAAATTATACAACAGCATATTGAGCATTATAGAGCAGAGGTAGGGCAAGCGATTTACGAACCCATCGTCCAGCGGGATGTTGGGTTAGTATCAGTCGATGCGACCAAAGCATTCTTTCTTCTTTTACCGATGTTGAATGGAGAAAGATGGACAGGGCATATGAATACCGCAGCAATTGCTGTCGGTGCAGTTCATGCTGGATTTGATGCACATGATACCATCGATTTATTCGACGCAACTTCTAAACAGCAACAACTTACAGTGCTGTCGGGAGATCATTTTAGTGGCATTCATTATCGCCTCCTTGCATCACTTCCGGAATTTGGTTTTATTCGATCGTTATCGCAGTCAATTGGGCGAGTGAACGAGATGAAGACAACCGTGCACAAACAATTACCAGGTGAGCAATCCAAATTGATTGAAGCGATTCAAACGATTGAAGTAGGCTGTATCGAGAATTTTTTACATACATTCGGCTTTTCACGCTACGTGCAACTAGCAAAAAGCGCTTTGCCGCTTCTGTGGCTAGAGGCGCAGTCCGCTGGAAGTAAAGTGAGTGCGTATGAGCAGGAGCAAGCGATTGCTTTACTTGCAACGCAATTGCAAGAAGCGATCGATGCTGCGTATTTTTTAACTCCTTTTTTACGGCAGGAAATCTGTAAAATGACCACGCCACTTCTCAGCAAATTGATTTGATTGTGTAAGTGGAAGCCTTTGGCGGACGCCGCAAATGTTGTAGAGTGGTTGATCGATAAAAATCTGGATGTGAATACGCCACGGTGTATTTGACAGAAAAGGGGTATAACCTTTGGCAATAACGAAAGAACAAAAAGTCCATAACGTTTTTGAAAAGATCTCCGGTGATTATGATAAGATGAATTCCGTCATCAGTCTCAATCAGCATAAGAAATGGCGCGATGACGTCATGGTGCGTATGGATGTACGGGAAGGCGCACATGCGCTCGATGTTTGCTGTGGAACTGCTGATTGGACGATTGCATTAGCGAAGGCAGTCGGTCCAACAGGCAGTGTAATCGGTCTTGATTTTAGTGAAGGTATGCTCGAAGCAGGGAGGCCGAAAGTGGCAAGTTACCCAAACATTACGCTTCAGCAAGGCAATGCGATGGAATTACCATTTCCAGATGCTTCATTCGACTATGTCACAATCGGTTTTGGTTTGCGCAATGTCCCAGATTATTTGACGGTATTAAAAGAACTACATCGTGTTTTGAAGCCGGGAGGTATGGTGACTTGTTTAGATACATCACAACCTGAGATGCCTGGTTATCGACAGCTCTTTAAGTTCTATTTTAAATTTATCATGCCACTAATGGGCAAAGTACTGGCAAAAAGTTATAAAGAATACTCATGGCTTCAGGAGTCAGCAGACGAATTCCCGGGGATGAAGGGGCTCGCTCAACTGTTTACGGAAGCTGGCTTCACAGCCGTGTCTTATAAATCATATAGCGGTGGTGCCGCGGCAGGGCACATAGGGTATAAATAATAAAGACCGCAGGGGAAGGTAATCGTCTTGGAGAAATTGAAGTTAGTATCACTTTATGCAGATTTCCGAAAGGATATCGCTTATATAGAAAAGGAGCTTGAACGATCCGTCGAATCATCTTCCCCAATTATACAGCAGGCGTCTCTCCATCTTTTGAAGGCTGGAGGGAAAAGAATACGTCCGGTTTTCGTTATTCTTGCTGCTCAATTTGGTCATTACCATTTGAAAGATGTGGCGAAAGTGGCCGTCTCGTTAGAGTTAGTACATATGGCCTCGCTTGTACATGATGATGTCATTGATGATGCGGATATGCGCCGAGGTTTCAAAACAATCAAGGCAAGATGGGATAACCGCATTGCGATGTATACGGGGGATTTTATTTTTTCACGAGCGCTTACGTCTATCGGTGAAATTGAAATTCCGGCCGTCCATCAATTACTTGCTGAAACGATGCTTGAAATTTGTAAAGGTGAAATTATTCAAATCGATCATCAGCGCAGAGTGGATCAGTCGATTCGCGATTACTTACGTCGCATTAAACGAAAGACGGCACTATTGCTGTCCTCCAGTTGCGAACTCGGAGCACTTGTCTCCGCAGCAGATCCAGCTACAGTTCGAAAGATGCGCCGTTTTGGTTATTTTGCGGGTATGGCGTTTCAAATTGTGGACGATATTTTGGATATTACATCGACGGATAAAAAGCTTGGTAAGCCGGCTGGCAGTGATTTATTGAACGGTCATTTAACGTTGCCGATTTTGTACATAAAAGATGATGCGGCATTCCGACCATTTATGGAACATGCTTTTGACGGGACGCTAACGGAGTCAGAACGCGATGACATGCTTGCATACATCCGTCGTTCGGGAGCCATTGAAAAAGCCCAGGCAGTAAGTGACATCTATCTGCAAAAAGCGTTAGATGAAATCAGTACGCTGCCAGATGGAGATGCGAAAAAGGCATTCATGCAGATTGCTGCATTTATCAGCAAACGCAAATATTGATCTATATTAGGTTGAATTTATGATTTTTACATACTCTAGTTGATTGGAGTGGAGAGCGGGGACTCCTGCGGGAATAGCGCGAGCTGAAAGCCCCGCAGGAAGAGCCATTACGAAGAATGGCTTTTGCGGTCGAAAAGCGAAGCGTCTGGGAGCACCGCTTTCAGTGACGAGGAGATTGAAGCCGTGCCCGCGGAAAGCGTCCGCTCGGAACGGAAATCAGTGGTGTGAGTGGGACTCTTTAGTTCAGTTTATCTTCATTCAGCAGAAAACTCCCACCTCCTTAGGTGGCGAGATGAATGCGGTTTTGCTTTTCTGTTCAGTGGGTGTTCAAACGCCGGCTGAACGATAGAGGAACGCAGGCTAAGGTCGCCACGTCCTGTGGCAACGCCTGCATGACCAACATCCTGTTGGCCCAAGCCTCCGGCGGATGTCACAGATTTTTTAGTGGAGCTTTTCGAGCGAGTTCGAAAAAATCTGGACGCAATTACGCCGAGGCTTAATTGATTTAGGTATTGTTAAGACATCACAAGCATTTGCGTAAGATAACAGTTGAAAGATCATGCATCGAATGGTACGATCGAAAAGGATAAATTCCGATAGATAGAAGAGGAGTGTTTTAAAATGGAAAGAACATTTTTAATGGTTAAGCCTGATGGCGTTCAACGTAACCTAATTGGTGAAATCGTTGGTCGTTTTGAAAGCAAAGGTTTTCAACTTGTAGGTGCAAAACTTATGCAAATCACACCTGAGCTTGCAGCACAACACTATGCTGAACATAAAGAGCGTCCCTTCTTTGGCGAGCTCGTTGACTTCATCACTTCAGGACCTGTATTCGCAATGGTATGGGAAGGCGAAAATGTCATCTCTGTTGGCCGTCTAATGACAGGCGCAACAAACCCGAAAGAATCAGCACCTGGTACAATCCGTGGTGACTTCGCAGTGACTGTTGGTAAAAACATCATTCATGGTTCTGATGCACCAGAATCTGCAGTTCGTGAAATCGGTCTTTTCTTCAAAGAAGAAGAGCTTGTATCTTATGACAAAGTGATGAACAACTGGATTAACTAATACATAAAACAGCCTGCCAATTGCGCAAGGCTGTTTTTGTTATTCCGTAATGCGTCCGAATCAGCTATAATGAAAGGAACATATGAACGGGAGGGGTACCATTGCCGGATTATGCTATATTTATTGAAAATATTAAAAAGAAGACAGGCATCGATTTATCACTTTATAAAGAAGCCCAAATGAGAAGAAGATTGACTTCTCTTTATGAGAAAAAAGGGTTTCGGAATTTTAAAGAGTATTATGATGCGATACATAAGGATTCAGCGATGCTTGAGGAATTCCTGGATCGGATGACGATTAATGTGTCCGAATTTTACCGCAATGCGCAGCGGTGGAATGTACTGGAGAAGAAGATTTTTCCGAAGTTACTTGCTGGGAATAAGAAACTGAAGATTTGGAGTGCGGCTTGTTCAACAGGAGAAGAGCCATATTCGCTTGCGATGGTATTATCTTCACATGTGCCACTGCGTGAGATTTCGATTTTAGCGACAGATTTGGATATGGGTGTCATTGAGCGTGCCAAGGTTGGACTTTATCCTGAGCGAGCGCTTAAGGAAGTACCAGCATCGGTTGTGCAAAAGTTTTTCGTCAACGAAGGTCATTATTATCAAGTGAAGGACGAAGTGAAGCGAACGGTGACATTTAAGCAGCAAAACCTGTTAGAGGATCGTTATGATACAGGTTTCGATTTAATCGTTTGCCGCAACGTGATGATCTATTTTACAGAGGAAGCGAAAGATCAAATCTACATGAATTTTTCGAAATCCTTAAAAAAAGGTGGCATTCTTTTTGTAGGAAGTACAGAACAGATTTTTAATCCTGCAAAATACGGTTTTGAATCTGAAGATACGTTCTTCTATAGAAAAATTTGAATATCCGGACACTTTCCGGATATTTTTTATATAAATAGATAGTCAAGAGGGCGCTACTTTGGTAAAGTGCTATAAAACAGATGATATTATAATCATCAATGGGAGGAAATAGAATGAGGTATTTCACAGCTGGAGAATCACATGGACCACAATTGACCGCAATTATTGAAGGGCTTCCTGCTCAAATGGAATTGACGGCAGAAATGATCAATCGTGAGCTGTCGCGACGCCAAGGAGGGCATGGCCGCGGTAGACGCATGCAGATTGAAAAAGATCAGGTAATCATCTCATCCGGTGTTCGTCATGGGAAGACGCTAGGATCGCCGGTAACGTTGACAGTCGTCAATGATGACTGGAAACATTGGACGAGTATTATGGGCGTAGAGCCGTTGCCAGAGGACGTCAAGCCGGAAGATGTGAAAAGACAAATTACAAGACCGAGACCGGGCCATGCGGACCTTGTTGGTGGTATGAAATATGGTCACCGGGATTTGCGTAATGTGCTTGAACGCTCATCTGCTCGTGAGACGACAATGCGTGTGGCAATTGGTGCAGTCGCGAAGCAGTTTTTACGAGAACTAGACATTCAAACCGTGGCGCATGTAACGGAAATCGGCGGTGTAACGACAAATCCAGATACATATGCAGGAAAAGATACAGAAGCGCTTCGTAGCATCATTGAAAACGATCCCGTGTACTGTGCGGATCCGGAAGCAGCGCAATTGATGGTACAAGCCATTGACGATGCAAAAGGCCGTGGAGATACGATTGGTGGCGTTGTAGAAGTCATTATTGAAGGATGTCCTCCAGGAATCGGTAGCTATGTACAATTTGACCGCAAGATGGATGGCAAGCTCGCGGGTGCGATGATGAGCATCAATGCATTTAAGGGTGTTGAAATCGGGCTTGGGTTTGAAATGGCAAAAATGCCAGGGAGCGAAGTGCATGATGAAATTGCTTGGGATGCAGAGCAAGGTTACTACCGTAAATCCAATCGTTTAGGTGGCTTGGAAGGCGGTATGACGACGGGTATGCCGATTGTTGTGAGAGGCGTCATGAAACCGATTCCTACATTGTACAAACCACTTGAAAGTGTCGATATCGATACGAAAGAGCCGTTCGTTGCAACAATCGAGCGTTCGGATCCTTGTGCAGTACCAGCTGCTTCTGTAGTGGCAGAGCATGTTATTGCAACGGAAATGGCAAAAGCGATTATGGAAGAATTTCGTTCAGATACGATGGATGGCCTCAAAAAGGAGATTGCCGATTACAGACGCTATGTGAAGGAGTTTTAATATGGGAAAACTTACAGTCAATATTAAGAATCATGAATATGACGTTCATATTGGGCAAAACACCTATGAGCTGTTTGCAACGGACTATGCGGAATTATTTGAACGTACGGATCGCATTGCGATTATTGCAGACGAGCAGGTTGCCGCTAGCCATTTGCCACGCCTACAAGCAGCGTTGGCGTCTACAAACCGAGAAGTTGTCGTTAAAACGGTTCCCGCAGGTGAGGCATGTAAAACCTCTGCTGTTTACGTTGACTGTCTGTCGTTTCTCTTACAAGAAAAGTTTACGCGGGACTCGCTTGTCATCGCATTCGGTGGAGGTGCTTGTGGCGATTTAACGGGCTTTGTCGCTGCGACGTTTATGAGGGGTATTCGATTTTTGCAATGTCCGACAACCATTTTAGCGCATGATAGTGCAGTAGGTGGAAAAACAGCTATCAATATGCCGGAAGGTAAAAATATGGTAGGTTCTTTTCATCAACCATCAGGTGTACTTTTCGATATGGCGCTTTTTACAACATTACCAGCAAAAGAAATTCGGTCGGGGATGGCAGAGCTGTTAAAGCATGCAATGATATCAGATGAGGGCTGGACGAATGAGTTATTGGCCAACCCTACTTTCTCGCAGCCAACAATCGATTGGTTGTCTATCGAACTATTAAAAGGGATTGAAGTGAAGGCGAACATTGTCGCGGAAGACGAATTCGAGCATGGGGCAAGAAAATATTTGAACTTTGGCCATACATTTGGTCATGCAGTGGAAGCTGCGTGTGGATTTGGTGGTTTAAGCCATGGTGAATCCGTCATGATTGGCATGGCTTATAGTCTACTGTTAAGTGAAACACAAGGTGCGATAGAGGAAACGTTGACAAATCGTTATATTCATTTTGCTAAAAAACATGGTTATACGTTCCGACCGATTTATGAGCATTCATTTGATGAATTTATGAACTATATGGAAAAAGATAAAAAAGCTTCTTTTGGCAAATTAAATTTTGTCTTGCTCGATGGTGTGGGCAATCCATTTGTGAAAGAATTATCAGGGGAGCAATGTGAGCTAGCATTTCAGCAATTACAGCAGCGAGTAGAAGGGGATGTGACATGATGATGGTAAGGGGTTTAAGGGGAGCGACAACGGTTGAACGTGATGATGAACAAACAGTTCTTGAAGCGACCGAAGCACTTGTCCTCGAAATGGCAGAGGCGAATCGGATCTTGCCGAAAGATATTATTTCCGTACTGATTTCAACAACTGCGGATGTCAAGTCGACTTTCCCGGCAAAAGCAGTTCGGACGATTGAAGGCTGGACGTATGTACCTGTCATGTGTACGCATGAAATGGACGTACCTGGGGCAATGCCACTGTGTATCCGAGCACTTATGCATGTCAATACAGATACGCCGCAACGCTATATCAAGCATATCTATCAAAATGAAGCGGTGAAATTGCGACCAGATCTAACGCTAACTTGATTTGGCGGAAGACTTACGCTTTTGGAAGTAGTGCAATGAATGTGATCTATATCTTCGGCGCATGTCACTAGTGCGCTAGGATATATTAAGTTGAGCTTATGATTTTCATCTACTACCCAGCGAAGGTGCCTTACAAGCGGTCGCCGAAGCCATAAGACTGGCAGTGATTTTCTGCCGAGCTTATGGCGAGAGGCAAGCGCCGAGCGTTGTTAGTGGAATTCTTTAGTTTAGTTTATATAGTGAATAAAAATAACGTGTTTAGTAACCGGAGGGATTAATGTGAACTGGAAAAAAGCACTTGAAAGTATGACCCCATACAAACCAGGCAGATCGATTGAAGAGGCGAAACGGCTGTATGGCCTGAAAGAGGTTGTGAAGCTCGCTTCCAATGAAAACCCATATGGCTGTGCACCAGCTGTCAAAGACTACTTAGCAACTTCAGCCCTACAATATGAAATCTATCCGGACGGTTATGCGAGCTCGTTACGCAGTAAGGTTGCTGCTAAGCACGGAATTAGTGAAGAAACATTATTATTCGGGAATGGTTCGGATGAAATCGTTATGATTATTGCACGGGCGCTACTTGGTGTAGGTGCGAATACCGTTATGGCAACACCGACATTTCCACAATACGCTCATCATGCAAAAATCGAGGGGGCAGAAATAAGGGAAATTCCTTTGCAGAACGGCCAGCACGATTTAGAAGGGTTCTCAGCGGCAATCGACGACCACACAGCGGTCGTATGGGTGTGTAATCCGAATAACCCGACTGGCAACTTGATACCAAGTGATCGCTTGAAAACGTTCCTTGAACAAGTACCCAAAAATATCCTCGTTGTGCTTGACGAAGCGTATTTTGAATTTATCACTGCTTCCGAGCATGTAGATTCGGTTACGTGGCTAGACGAATTTCCGAATATTATTATCTTGCGAACATTTTCAAAAGCATACGGATTGGCTTCTTTCCGGATTGGCTATGCAGTTGGCCATCCTGAGGTCATTTCCAACCTCAATAAAGTACGAAGCCCGTTTAACAATAGCTCGCTAGCGCTAGCAGTTGCCGAAAAGGCGTTGGAAGACGAGGCGTTCATTGCACAATGCTGTGAACTTAATCATGAACAGAGACAGCGATTTAATCATTATGCAACAGAGAAGAATCTACATGTCTTTGATTCGGAAGCGAATTTCGTTTTGCTTGAAGTGCCAGGCGATGCAGATCATGCTTCGGAACAATTATTGCAACAAGGTTTTATTGTCAGAAGTGGCAATGCGCTTGGTACGCCGGGCTATGTCCGTGTGACAATTGGGACGGAGGAGCAGAACACGGGATTCTTTAAGGCATTCGATACACTGTTAGTAGGTGAGGGATTACAAGTATGAAAATCAACGTTTCAATTATAGGACTAGGCCTGATTGGCGGTTCGTTAGGGCTTGCCTTGAAACGGGATCCTGAACTATATGTAACAGGGTACGATCGATCATTTAGTACGTTAGATCAAGCGTTTCGAAGAGGCATTATCGATAAGATTGCAACATCCATCGATAATGCTTGTGAAGATGCGGATGTCATCGTTTTTGCAACACCGGTAAACACGACGGTGACGATGATGCAGCAGGCATCACAATGGACGTTAAAAGATGGCGTCATCCTCACAGATACAGGTAGTACGAAGGGGCCGATTATGGAGGCGGCGCAGCCATTGCTTGAACGGGGAATTACGTTCATCGGTGGTCATCCGATGGCGGGCTCCCATAAAAGTGGTGTAACGGCGGCGAAGGAGCATCTGTTTGAAAATGCGTATTATGTATTGACGCCAGATGCGCAAACCGATAAAGCGAAAGTGGACTTCCTATGTCAATTATTGAAGCCGACGAAGGGGAAAGTGGTCGTGTTAGAAGCAGAAGAGCATGATCGGATGACGGCAATCGTTAGTCATTTCCCCCATCTCGTTGCATCTTCACTCGTCGGTAGACTGTCGGTCCAACAAGAGGTTCAACCATTTGTCAGAAAGCTAGCGGCAGGTGGTTTCCGGGATTTGACTCGAATTGCCTCCGCAGATCCGATTATGTGGCGTGATATTACGACACAGAATCGGGTGGAATTATTGAAACAGCTTGATGGATGGCTGGAAGAGATGGAAAACGTTCGCACTATGCTTACTTCGAATGACCCTTCAGAAATTTACGAGTATTTTGCAGGAGCGAAACAGTTTCGTGATGAATTACCAATCGCGTCACAAGGTGCACTTTATATGACATATGATTTACATATCGATATCCCGGATCATCCAGGTATTATTTCAGATATTACAAAAGTACTGGCTGATGAACGAATCAGTTTGACCAACATTCGTATTGTTGAGACACGAACAGATGTCTTCGGAATTCTTGTTATTAGCTTCCAAAGTGCAGATGATCGTGAACGAGCAAAGGCTGCTCTTGCACAAACAATGGATTATAGTATGCAAATTGTGTAATTGGATTTATATAAACTTATTATTTTTATCTAATCTTCGGCGAAAGCCATCACGAAGAACGGCTTTTGCGAACAAAAGCGAAGCTGACCCTTCGCTGTTCGCTTGGTTGAAGCTGTGCCCGCGGAAAGCGTCCGCTCCGAACGGAAATCAGAGGGTAGTTAGATTCTTTAGTTCAATCTATATAGCAAAAATCTTTGACTTTTATATGTGGCACATATTTGATGAGGGGGGCTTTTTTTGGTAGAAACGAAAACAGTGGAATTCAATAAACCAGTATTAACGGGTGAAATAGCTGTACCAGGTGATAAATCGATCTCACACCGTGCAGTTATGCTCGGTTCAATCGCGAAAGGGAAAACGACGATTACAGGTTTTCTTGATGGGGAAGATTGCTTGCGGACTATTGATATCTTTCAACAATTAGGTGTCACAATTGAACGCAATGGTACAAACGTGACGGTGGAAAGTCCAGGCATGCATAGTTGGCAGTCACCAAAGGAAGAGCTATACGCTGGTAATTCGGGTACGACAGCGCGTTTGATGCTTGGCATCTTGGCTGGTTCACATGTTACTTCTGTTTTGACGGGAGATGAATATTTATCCAAACGCCCTATGAACCGCGTATCGGTGCCATTGAAGTCGATGAATGCATCGATTGAAGGGGAGTCGGATAGTAACTTACTGCCACTAACGATTACCGGTGGGCAACTGACGGCAATGGATTATGCGATGCCGATTGCAAGTGCTCAAGTGAAGTCGGCGATTCTTTTTGCGGGACTCAATGCAGAAGGCGAAACATCTGTTAGTGAGCAAACTGTGTCCCGTGATCATACAGAACGGATGTTAGAGCAATTTGGCGTAGCGATTCAAAGAGAAGGGCGGACAGTTCGTGTACAAGGTGGCAGTGTGCTTACGGGGACAGATGTCCGCGTACCCGGCGATATTTCATCTGCGGCGTTCTTTATGGTAGCAGCGGCGATGACAGAAGGCAGTTCCGTGACATTTAAGGATGTAGGGCTTAATCCGACACGGACAGGTATTCTCGATGTGTTGGAAAATATGGGAGCTAAAATTGACATTGTTGAACAATCGACGGGGCTAGGTGAACCGTTTGGTACGGTTACTATCTCACATGATGGATTACGCGCGACGGAAATTAGCGGAGATCTCATTCCGAGACTTATTGACGAATTGCCGGTTATCGCATTGTTGGCGACGCAAGCGACAGGGAATACGGTTATTAAAGATGCCGCAGAGCTACGCGTTAAAGAGACAGACCGAATTACAGCGGTGACAACGGAACTGAAGAAGTTAGGTGCACAGATTGAAGAGACTGAAGATGGCATGATTATTCATGGGCCGACTGCTTTAACAGGTGGCACACTCGCTTCTTACGGCGATCATCGAATCGGCATGATGGCAGCCATTGCATCGCTTGCAGCGTCCGGTTCAATTGAAATTGAAGATCCTTCGTGTATTAATATTTCCTATCCTGGTTTCTTTGAAGACCTCGAAAAGCTTGCTTTTAGAACAAATATACATAGATAATGAACTGATGTATACATTGTGAAAGAACAGGTGAAAATATGGGACAGTTACAGGAAATTGAAAGGGCTATACTCGAAGGGGAGGTTGAAACATTAGGTCGCATCGTTGAACAATTGAATGAGTCGACAGACTTTGATTTGCTTTACGAAGCGGCGGGCGTGTTTGTAGACTATGGATTTATCGGCGAAGCGGATCGTCTGTATGAGACATTGCTGTTGCATATGCCAGACGAAGCGCAGTTGAAAATAGACCGTGCGGGCACGTTGCTAGAGCTTGGAGAAGAAGACGAAGCGTTACTATTGTTGACAGACGTGCATCCAGATGACGAGGAATATGTCCAAGCGTTGATGGCGTTGGCGGATTATTATCAAATGTCAGGAATGGCGGAAGCGGCTCTCGGCAAAATCAAAGAAGCTCATGCGTTATTACCGCATGAACTGGTTATTCGATTTGCTTATGCAGAGCTGCTCCTCGATGCGGGGAAATACGGGGAAGCTACTCGTCTCTACCTTGAGTTGCATGATGAAACCGATGAAATCGGTGGTGTCAGTATCCTTGCGAGGCTGGCAGAAACGTATAGTGCTGGAGCTGCTTATGAGGAAGCCATTCCTTATTATGAGGATATGCTCCAAGAGAACACGATGCCTGACACGCTTTTCGGAGCGGCATTTGCTTATTATCAAACAGGCCAAGCGGAAAGGTCTATCACGTTGCTTGAGCGCTTGCTAGAGATGGATCCAGATTATTTCTCAGCCTACATGTTGGCGGGGCAGGCATTGTCCATGGCTGGGGATGATAAAAAAGCCTATGACATGTTCAACAAAGGGATTCGGAGAGACGAATTCGATAAAGAGTTGCAGTTGACTGCTGGAAAATCTGCTTTGAAATTAGGTTTGCCGGAAGCGGCAGAAGTTCATTTGAAAGAGGCGCTTGCGCTTGATCCAGAATATATTGAGGCGCTTGTGACGCTAGCCTCTTTGTATAATGAGAGAGAGCAAGACGAAGCACTGCTTGATTTACTTGGCTATGCGAAGGATGAGCAGAGTGCGATTCCATTACTGGCTGCGTTTACGGCCTATGCGCATGAGCGAAGTGAACAATATGAGGATGCATATGCATTCTACCGTCAAGCATATATTGGGATGAAGGATGATCAGGAGTTTCTTGACAACTTCGCAAAGTTTCTTCTTGAAGAAGGTAAACAGCGTGAAGCCATTGTAATCATCAAAGAGCTGGTTTCGATTCATCCTGAAAATGAGTATTGGAGAGCTTTCTTAGAAGCGCAAAATGACGAGGAGGTGTGACATGACGGCCATGATTCCTGTCGCCGCCAAAAAGGACTTCGTAAGGTGGTTCCTCAAGCGGTACAAATTGAAGCGCCGTGAATGCGTGTGGATTTTGAATTATCTTTTGAGTCATGAACAGCTTTTGCAAAATGTTCACTTTACCGACGAAGCCCATTATTGTCCACGGGCCATGGTGATGTCGATAACAGATTCGGACAGTATTCCATTCCGTTTCTACAAGGGGAATTTAATGACGGCGGATGCTGAGAAATCATTTCATGACCTACGACTTCATCCGGATGAAAAGATGTATATTCAGCTCAACTTTCCAAACAGCCATGCATGCCCGCAATATGCAAGCGTTCGGGAAGAAAATCCATACCTCCCTTCTTATTTACAAGTGAGTGCACGAGATAAAAAAATAGCAGCACAACTACTCGAAGAGAGTGTTAGCACTGTGACGATGGAACTACTGATGAAAAGGGTAGATGAGGCGCTAGATGCCAACGATCGAGAGCAATTCATCGCATTATCCGCAATGTTAAATGATATGCTAGTAACAAAGGACTAATAACTCCATCTTGCGAGATGGAGTTATTTCCTGATTTATCTTCATTCGGCTGAAAACTCCCACCCCGATAGGTGGCAAGATGAATACGGTTTTGTTTCCTGTTCAGTGGGTGTTCAAACGCCGGCTAAACTATAGAGTAACGCAGGCTAAGGTCGCTACGTCCGAAGAGCGGTGCCTTAATTTCTGCAAAAAGCACAGAAATTAAGGCAAATCGATCCCTTCGCTGTTCGATTGGCAACGCCTGCATGACCTGCATCGTGCAGGCCCAAGCCTCCGACGTACAGGATGTACTAATGCAGACAATGCCACAGGAAGTGGCGTTTTTGTCGGCCGGCGGATGTCGCAGATTTTTTTAGAGGAGCTTTTCGAGCCCGCTCGAAAAAAATCTTGATGCAATTACGCCGGGGGGTAATTGATTATAGGAGGTTTGATGGTCATGAACTGGACTGCCAAAGATATGGATACATATTTGCAACAGAAAGAATATATCGATACATTAATCGTTCCATTGCTTAAAGTGGAGACGGAGCCGGACAAGCTGAAAAATGGTGCTTCTTCTTCTGATTTTTTGATGCATTTAACGACGTTCATTGAGACGCAATTTAAGGGGCGTATGATGCTGATGCCACCGTTTACATACACAGCATCGATGAATTTAACGGATATGGCTAAATTACTATCACAGGACCTATCTGCCACGTCATTTAAGCATGTCTTCTATTTGACGACAGATTCGGCTTGGACAAGCATTGATATGACGGGGGAAGTCGTTTGGTTACCGTCGATTCCGCTTGAAAGTATGGACGCGCAGCTACGTCAAACAATTATTGAAGATCAGTTGCGTCAAGTTTTACCGAGATTTACGGAAAAGTGGGCGCAACAGTAAAATTCAATATTTGTTCACAAACTTGTGCTTGTACAGAAAGCATGATTGAATTTACATGCGTATTGATATATCATAGATATGTCCTAGTATTACAATTAGCAAAAATATGTCCGTTGGACTGACCTTTAAGTAAGAGGAGGGAAAATGATGAGCAGCAAAGTGTCAAGACGCCAATTCCTAAGCTATACGCTAATGGGAACCGGTGGATTTATGGCTTCTGCAATGCTGATGCCAATGGTTCGTTTTGCAATCGATCCGGTTTTGCAAACTTCAGACGGCGGAGACTTTGTTTCCACTCAGTACAAAGCAGACGATTTGACGGAAACGCCAGTACGTGTCGACTTTACAGTCAAAGATGTTGAAGATGCTTGGTACAAATTCGATGCAGCAAACACAGCTTGGGTTTACAAAGAAGGAGATAAGATCATCGCACTTTCTCCGGTCTGTAAGCACCTTGGTTGTACAGTGAACTGGGCTGGGGATGATAAGCATCCAGATAAGTTCTTCTGCCCATGCCACGCGGGACGTTATATGAAAAATGGTAACAACGTAAAAGGAACACCACCAACAGGTCCACTTGACGAATTTGAAGTTAAAGTGGAAGACGGAATCGTTTATCTTGGGAAAACGGTGCCGAACACATTAGTTTAAAAATGTAAGGGGGTACGACCGAAGTGCTAAATAAAATTTATGATTGGGTTGACGAACGGTTGGATATCACCCCGATTTGGCGCGATATCGCTGACCACGAAGTACCTGAGCACGTAAACCCTGCACATCACTTTTCTGCATTCATTTATTGTTTCGGAGGGCTAACGTTTTTCGTTACTGTCATCCAGATTCTTTCCGGAATGTTCCTTACAATGTACTACACTCCGGACATTGAAAATGCATGGAAATCCGTATACTATCTTCAAAACGAAGTAGCATTCGGTGAAATTGTGCGTGGGATGCACCACTGGGGGGCATCACTTGTTATCGTGATGATGTTCCTACATACGCTACGTGTATTCTTTACAGGTTCTTACAAGAAACCACGTGAACTGAACTGGGTTGTCGGAGTAATGATCTTCGGTGTTATGCTTGGTCTTGGTTTCACAGGTTATCTATTACCATGGGATATGAAAGCATTGTTCGCTACGAAAGTAGGAATTGAAATTGCTGCATCTGTCCCGTTCATCGGTGAATCAATTAAAATTCTCCTTGCAGGGGATTCAACGATTCTAGGTGCACAAACATTAACACGTTTCTTCGCGATTCATGTATTCTTCTTACCAGCTGCTTTGCTTGGGTTGCTTGCAGCACACTTTATCATGATCCGAAGACAAGGTATTTCTGGACCTCTATAAGAGATAAAACGATTTTAAAGAGAGTAAAGGAGGGGACACCATGCAACGCGGAAAAGGGATGAAGTTTGTCGGAGATTCGCGCATTAAGGCTACGAATAAGATGCCGAACGTCCCAAAAGACTACTCGGAATATCCGGGTAAAACGGAAGCTTTCTGGCCAAACTTCCTTTTGAAGGAATGGATGATTGGTGCCGTTTTCTTAATCGGTTATTTAATTTTAACAGTTGCGCACCCATCACCGCTTGAACGTCAAGCGGATCCGACAGATACTATGTATACGCCGGTTCCAGACTGGTACTTCCTTTCGATGTACCAATTGCTGAAATATGAATTTGCTTCTGGAGATTATAACATTATTGGAGCACTTGTTATGCCAGGATTGGCATTTGGAGCATTAATGCTCGTGCCATTCATGGATACATCAAAAGAGCGCCGTCCGTTTAAGCGTCCGCTACCAACAGCATTTATGCTTCTTTCATTCGCAGCACTTTTCTATTTAACATGGGAATCTGTTGTCAATCATGACTGGGAAAAGCAAAAAGCATTGGGTGCGATTGTGGAAGAAGTTCAATTCGATCCAGAGTCGGAGGGCTACCAAATGTATGCTGGGGCGACCTGTATTGGTTGTCACGGAGATGCATTCCAAGGTGGACTTGGGAAGCCGTTGGCTAACACTGGTTTAACAGCTGATGAAGTTGTAACAATTGTCAAAGATGGTCAAGGGGACATGCCTCCTGGCACTTGGGAAGGTTCGGATGAAGATCTACAAGTTCTTGCCGAATTTATCGAAGGGCTAAATCAGTAACTAGCACAGCGGATTGCCTCTAATTAGAGGCAATCCGTAGTCTAGATATGGAAAAAGAGTCAGGAAACTGACTCTTTTTTTATACATATTTTTAGTGAAAAGTAAGTAGTGACCTATGCTTATTTAGAGTCTAGGTTCCAGCGTCTGAACAGGCGCTTGCGCTTTTGTTCTTATAAAAATCACAATCCAATCGGAGAGATGTCCATGGGTTCATTCATAAATAGAATTTGGCTTATCCTATCGCATAAATCCTTCCTATGGATTTTGCTATATGTCAATTTATTAGGCACCGTATACGGTTATTACTGGTATATGAGTCAATTAGAAATTACAGAGCCGAAGTTCTGGATCTTTGTGCCAGATAGTCCGACAGCAAGTTTGTTTTTTACGTTAGCCATTATCGGTTGGTTAATTGGACGGAATTTTAAACTCATTGAAGCACTCGCGCTGATTACCCTTGTAAAATACGGTCTTTGGGCAGTTGTCATGAACTTATTGACGTTGGTTGAGACGGGTGCGATTGGTCCGGTTGGCTGGATGTTGATTGGTTCACATTTTGCTATGGCGCTTCAGGCGGTGCTGTACAGTCGAATGTATCGATTTGGTGTGATTCATATTGCGATTGCGGCGATTTGGACGCTACATAATGACGTTATCGACTATGTATTCGGCCAAATGCCGATTTATCGGGATTTGATGAAGCATATGGACCAAATCGGTTATTTCACATTTTGGTTATCCATTGCTTGTATTGGTCTCGCTTATTGGGTATGGAAGAAAAGAACGAAAAATGCTATACGATAATAGTAAAAAGTTGCGGTTAGCGGTGTAGTCATTATAGAATAGGGCTATAGAGAAAAGGGAGGAAATCGATTTATGTTTTGGATTTACTTTGCGGCAATTATCATCTTGCCACTTTATGCCCAATTCAAAGTGAAAAGCACATATAACAAATATTCAAGAGTTCGTTCGACATCGGGCATGACGGGTGCTGAGGTTGCGCGCCTCATTCTCGATAAAAATGGTTTGCATGATGTACGTGTTGTAGAAACGCAAGGTTTTTTGAGTGATCATTATAACCCGATGACGAAAATCGTTGCTTTATCTCCACATAATTATCGCGAGGCATCTGTTGCAGGCACGGCTGTGGCGGCACATGAAGTCGGACATGCGATTCAGGATAAGGAAGCTTATTCATTTTTGCGTTTTCGTCACCGTCTAGCACCTGCTGCGAGTATTACGTCTAACGCATCATGGATTTTCATCATGATTGGGTTGTTTACCTCAAACACATTTCTGGGGATTGGAATCTTGTTGCTTGCGGTTGGAGTTCTATTCCAGCTCGTGACTTTACCAGTGGAATTTAACGCCTCGACGCGTGCGATGAATCAAATTGTCGAACTGAATGTCATTCGCAATGAAGAAGAGCCAGATGCCAAGAAAGTGTTAAATGCGGCAGCGATGACGTACGTTGCGGCAGCAGCAGTTGCTGTACTTGAATTGGTTCGTCTGTTGTTAATTTTTACAGGTAGGAATAATAGCGAAGAACAATAGGGAAAATCCGTCCTCATCTACATGAGTGACGGATTTTTTTTATCTAATGTATCGGGATAGTAGGCAACAGGAATGTTATTTATGGACGAGACGTGCGATAATATCAACACACCTGTTGTGCCATCATGCACAGATTAACATCGGGAGTGAAGTAGTTATATTTTTATTTTGACAATAGTGTTGTTACTTTATACGATGGTAAGGGGAGTTGACGCATAATGGAACAAAAAAAGACAATGGAACAGTTACAACAGCAAGTCGATTCGTACATAAATGGTTTCAAAGAAGGCTATTTCCCACCGATGGAGCTGTTGGCAAGGTTAACAGAAGAACTTGGGGAATTGTCGAGAGAAGTGCAAAATGTCTATGGCATGAAAAAGAAAAAGCCGGAAGAAGCGGCTCGTTCACTAGAAGAGGAAACAGGCGATTTGTTATTTGTGCTGATTTGCTTTGCGAATTCGCAGGGCATTAGCTTGGAAAAGGCGCTTGCCACTGTTATGACGAAGTTTGAACAACGAGATGCGAACCGTTGGACTAAAAAGGAGGAAACACAATGATTAAGGTAGCAATAGCAGGTATACGTGGCAGAATGGGGAGTACAGCACTACAAGCGATCACAGGAGCACCGGATATGGAAGTTGTGGCAGCGCTCGATTATAAATATGAGGGTATGTATTATCATGATTCGGCTGTCACTGAAGAACCGGTAGGGATTCCATTCTATACATCACTTGCCGATTTGGCGGCGGATACACAGCCGGATATTCTTTTGGATGTGACAGACCCGGATGCGGTTTTCCACAATGTTAAAGAAGCGATAGCACTTGGCATTCACCCTGTTGTGGGAACGTCTGGTTTAACTCAAGATCATCTTGCGATTTTATCTGAACTATCGGTAGCTGCACGACTCGGTGGGATCATTGCGCCGAACTTTTCAATCGGTGCAGTTCTGATGATGAAATTTTCTGCCATGGCGGCAAGGTATTTAGGTGATGTGGAAATTCTTGAAATGCATCATGATCGAAAACTAGATGCACCGTCAGGAACGGCTGTCAAGACTGCGGATATGATTAAAGAAGTTCGAGAGCCGCATGTTCAAGGGCATCCAGAAGAGCAAGAACATCAAGCAGGCGCACGCGGTGCAGACGTTGAAGGGATGAAAATACATAGTATTCGATTGCCGGGCTTGCTTGCCCATCAGCAAGTGCTACTTGGTGGTGAGGGAGAGCTTCTCACAATCCGTCATGATTCGTTTGATCGTAATTGCTTCATGCCGGGGATTCTGATGGCGATACGTGAAGTTCGAGAACAAGAGCATCTGATTTATGGACTAGAAAATATTATTGAGTAAATGATTGATATAGGCTGAACTGATTATTTTCATCTACTCTCCAGCGAAGGCGCTTTACAAGCGGTCGCCGAAGCCATAAGACTGGCAATGGTTTGCTGCCTGGCTTATGGCGAGAGGCATCCGCAAGCGCCGAGCGTTGTTGATAGAGTTCTTTATTTCAATTTATATAGTTATTGAAGAGCGAAAGGGATGTTAGGCTTGAAGAAATTGAAAGTTGGTGTCATTTGCTACCCTTCGCTTGGAGGTTCAGGTGTCATTGCGACTGAACTTGGTCTGATGATGGCAGATAAAGGCCATGAAATGCATTACATTACATCGGGGAAACCATTTCGTTTGATTGACGCACATCCGAATATTCATTTCCATGAAGTGAAAATCGATGGCTACGCGGTGTTTAAATATCCGCCGTATGACATTGCGCTGGCGAATCGCATTGCTCAAGTCATTGAAAGCGAGCAGCTGGACTTGTTGCATGTCCATTATGCGGTTCCACATGCAATCTCGGCGGTGCTGGCAAAAGACATGGCGAATTCCAAGATTGGGATTATCACTACTTTGCATGGAACGGACGTGACCATTCTTGGGCATGACCCAGGCTTACAAAATACGGTCCGTTATGGTATCAATAAATCGGATATTATCACGGCTGTGTCGAAGTCGTTACGCCAAGAGACCCTCGAATTGATTAAGCCGGAAAAAGATATTTTGACGGTTTATAATTTTATCGATGAACAAAAATACCAACCGGTGGATCCGGGGACATTAAAAGCGGATCTTGGAATTGAGACGCATGATAAAGTGATTATCCATATTTCGAATTTCAGGAAAGTGAAACGGATTGAGGATATTATTAGCAGTTTTAAAGAGGTTGCGCAGACGGTCGATGCCAAGTTATTACTTGTAGGTGAAGGCCCTGAGAAGACCGATATGGAAGCACTTGTGAGGGAGTTAGGACTCCGAGATCAGGTGATATTCACAGGGAAGCGGGATGATTTGCCTGAATTGCTAGCAATTAGTGACATCATGTTCCATCTCTCGGAAAAAGAGGCGTTTGGCCTTGTCATTCTGGAAGGATTTGCTTGTGGCGTACCTGCGATTGCGACCGCCGTTGGAGGAATGCCAGAAGTGATTGAAGACGGTGTGGATGGCCATCTCGTGCCCCTCGGTGATACCGCAATGGTAGCCCAAAAGGCGAAGACCTTACTGATGGATGAGGCGTTGTATGAAACGATGAAAAGCAGTGCTTTACAAACAGCTGCAAAAAAATTCTGTTCAACGACAATTGTTGCGCAATATGAAGAACTCTATTATGAATTGGCGGGACGTACATGACAACCATATTCGGAACGGCGTCGAGCCGTGAAGTTATTCGCACGCTTGAGCAAGCAGGCTATGAAGCTGTTTTTGTTGGAGGAGCCGTTCGGGATTATGTGCTCGGAAAGCCGGCGACCGATATGGATATTGCAACCTCTGCTGAGCCAGATGAAGTGAAGGCGGTCTTTTCAACGACGTTTGACGTTGGTATTGCACATGGAACTGTGTTAGTTCTTATGCACAGGGAACCGATTGAAGTGACGACATACCGAACGGAAGGGACGTATTCAGACAATCGCCGGCCAGATGAAGTGCAGTTTGTGAAATCGTTACGGGAAGATTTACAACGGCGTGATTTTACAATGAATGCGCTGGCGATGACGATTGATGGCGAATTGATTGACCCGTTTGGAGGGAGAAATGATTTGGCGCAGCGTGTCATTCGTGCTGTAGGCAATCCCGAAGATCGTTTTAAGGAAGATGCGCTTCGCATGTTTCGCGCAATTCGTTTTACAGCCGTCCTTGATTTTATGATTGAACCGCAAACCTTTGAAGCGATTCGTAACCATGCAGGGCGACTTCGTCATATTTCAGTCGAGCGTTTGAAAGCTGAGATGGACAAATTGCTGATAGGTGTTAATCCGAAAGCGGCATTCACCGCTATGCAACAGACAGGCTTGGGGAGCCATCTGCCATTGTTTCCGCATGATATAGATGGCTTGGGACGTACAGTTCCTTTTGAATCGATACTAGAGGGCTGGGCTTGCTTTATGATCAGCGGCGATTTTTCACCGGCCGCTGTGGCGAAGGCTTATAAATTGTCCAATGTTGAAAAGAAATTCCTGATGGAAGTTCATGCACTATATGTGAAACGCAAGGTACAGGATTATATTGTCGATGATTACTACCACTATGCTAGCGACGTCTTTCAGACAGTGGAAAAGCTACGTGACGCACTTGATGAAGCATCCGACACGTTAACGAGTACCGAAATCGAACAACAGCAACAAGCATTGCCCATCCAATCGAAAGAGGAGCTTGTTGTAACGGGCAAGGACTTAATCGCCTGGAGTGGTTTAGCTGGCGGGCGCTGGACAGGAACGTGGATGAAGGAAATTGAACAAGCTGTTTTACATGGCTTGTGCAACAATGACCCAAATGACATAAAGGACTGGTTTAGCCGTGAGTATAAACGTGAAAAATGAATTATTGAAAAGGCTGTTTGAAGCGAAAGGGGAACCCGTATCTGGTCAAGAAATCGCAGACCAGTTTGGCCTCTCGCGAACAGCGATTTGGAAATATGTCAAAGAGCTCGAGAGTGAGGGCTATGAAGTAGGGACCGTTCGAAAAAAGGGCTATTATTTAATTACAGCTCCGGATCGGGTCGATGAAGTGAATATCCACAAACATTTGACCGCGAATCGCTACGGAAAGACCATTCGTTATTTTGATACTTGTAGTTCAACGCAAATTATTGCACATGAAGAAGCACAAAGTGGTGTGCCTGATGGAACGGTTATCATTGCAGATGAACAGACGACGGGCAGGGGACGTATGTTGCGTCCATGGAGCTCAGTTGCAGGAAAAGGCATCTGGATGAGCGTCATTGCTCGTCCAACGTTGACACCGCAACAAGCACCTCAGCTCACTTTGGTAGCTGCAGTGGCGATTATTCGCGCAATTGAGGACTTGACGGGCATTGAAGCTGCGATTAAATGGCCGAATGATATTTTGGTGGATGGGAAAAAAATAACGGGGATTTTGACAGAGCTGCAAGCGGATCCTGATCAAGTGAAAGCGATTATTATTGGGATTGGCATGAATGTTAATCAGGAGGCAGCCGATTTTCCTGAGGAATTACATGCAATTGCAACCTCGCTAAAAATGCTAACGGGTAAATCAGTAGATCGTGCACAGCTAGTGGCAAAAATTCTTGGGTTTCTCGAACTGTATACGGATATATACGTAAAAAATGGTTTTTCGCCTATCAAGTTATTGTGGGAAGGCTATTCCAATACGACGGGAAGACGGATTCGTGCGGTTATGTTGAATGAAACCATTGAGGGCGTTGCACTAGGGATTTCCGATGAAGGTGTATTACAACTCAAACTGGACGATGGTTCTATTCGAGGAATTTATTCAGCAGATATCGAAATTCCAAATTAATATATACAATGATATTTGATTTTGATATAGTAATGTCGAAGGGCGGTATCTATTGCGAGCTGCACCTGTTAAGACATCTAGAAAAAAGCATCTTTCAACAAGATCTGCCTTGATCTGCAAAAGACAGGGACGGAGGAAACCATCATTTGATGATACAACCCTTCTGTCCGAAACGAACAGAAGGGTTTTTATATTCGGTTTTCTCCCAAAGAGGGGAGCAAGAAAAAGTGAAGAGTACAGTAGATTTTAGCAACATGAAAAAAGCAGGCGAAAAAATTGTCATGCTAACGGCTTATGATTATCCATCTGCTAAGTTAGCAGAAGAAGCGGGGGTTGATGTTTTACTAGTCGGCGATTCGCTCGGGATGGTTGTGCTTGGGTATGATTCCACGGTTGCTGTCACAGTGGACGATATGATTCATCACGGAAAAGCGGTGAAACGCGGCGCAACGGACACATTTATCGTTGTGGATATGCCATTTGGTTCTTATCACGGCTCGGAAGATCGCACACTGGAAACAGCTATCAGAATGTTCCAACAAACTGGTGCGCATGCATTGAAAGTAGAAGGCGCTGGCAGAGTGATTGATAAAATCCGTCTGTTAACAGAAACAGGCATTCCAGTCGTTGCGCATCTGGGCTTATTGCCACAATCGGCTGCGGTTGTGGGGGGCTATAAAGTGCAAGGGAAAACAGCTGCGGCCGCTCAGCAACTTATTGCAGATGCGCGCGCATGTGAGGCGGCAGGGGCATGTATGATCGTCTTGGAATGTATTCCTTATCAGTTAGCGGACGAAGTGTCGGCAGCCGTCTCTGTTCCAGTCATTGGTATTGGTGCGGGAGCTGGTACGGACGGACAAGTACTCGTATTCCATGATACAGTCACATACGGCAGCCATCGTGTACCGAAATTTGTGCAAACCTTTGCGGATGCAGGAGCGGTGATTGGCAACGGTATTGAAGCATACGTTGCAGCTGTTAAAAAAGGAACGTTCCCAGCTGAGGAGCATCGTTTTACGATGAAAGAACAAGAATTGGTGGCATTGTATGGAGGTAGCGACGGAAATGCATGAGTTGAATAACCTAACAGTCATTCATTCGATTCAAGAACTGCAAGCACGACTTGATCGCAATGAGCGACAAGGGCGGACGGTTGGTTTTGTACCGACAATGGGCTTTTTACATGAAGGCCATTTGTCGCTCGTGGAGCAAGCAAGAAAGCATAATGATGTGGTCGTTATGAGCATTTTTGTCAATCCTGCACAGTTTGGTCCGGGAGAAGATTACGACGCTTATCCTCGGGATACCGAGCGCGACACGCAGCTTGCTGCCGAGGCAGGCGTGGACATTCTGTTTATGCCAACACCAGAAGAAATGTATCCACAAGAAGGCGGCATTCACATTTTACCTGGTACGCAAGCCTCCATGCTTTGCGGTGCATCGAGACCCGGTCATTTTGATGGTGTATTGAAAGTGGTATTGAAGCTGTTCAACATCGTAGACCCAGATCGTTCTTATTTTGGGATGAAAGATGCGCAACAGCTAGCGATTATTGAGACGTTTGTGCGTGACTTTAACCTGAGAACGGATATCGTACGTGTACCAACTGTTCGGGAACAGGATGGTTTAGCGAAAAGCTCTCGTAATGTCCATTTAACAGCAATGGAGCGTAAGGAAGCACCTATCATTCAACAAGCTCTTCAACAAGGTGCTTTGCTATTTGCGGAAGGACATGCTGTTGCGGAAATCGAAAAACAAGTTGCGGAACACATTGTAGCGAATAGCTCAGGATGCATCGATTATGTATCGTTACTGTCGTATCCAGCGCTCACAGCACTCGACGAGCCGAAAGGTGAAGCGATTATTGCCTGTGCTGTTAAATTCGAACGAACAAGACTGATTGATAATATAATTATAACTAAAAAGGATGGTTCTTATGTTCAGAATGATGATGAACAGTAAATTGCATCGTGCAACAGTTACAGAAGCCGATTTGAATTACGTTGGCAGTATTACAATTGATAGTGATTTGCTTGATGCAGCAGGGATGTTGCCAAACGAGAAAGTGCATGTTGTGAATAATAATAATGGTGCGCGCTTTGAAACGTATATCATTGCGGGTGAACGCGGAAGCGGTGTCATCTGTGTCAACGGAGCAGCGGCTAGGCTCGTTCAACGTGGCGATGTGGTCATTATTCTGTCCTATGTTTATATGACAGATGAAGAGGCGCGTACGCATGAACCAACTGTTTTAATTATGGATGAACAAAACGGCGTGAAACAGATTATTCGTGAAAAACAAGGCATGACTGTCTAACTACGTTTACTTTAGAGCTCCTATGGAATCGATATACACAGATTCTATGGGAGTTTTTCTTTTTTATATAGGTTGAATTTATGATTTACCTAGACTCCAGCGCCTAGGGGCTCATAGGATGTGAGTTACGCAGTCGTTGCCGCAGGACGCGGCGAACTTAGACTGTGTTCCTTGATAGGCAGCCCAGCTGTGTGGCAAAGAACGCCGCGTCGCTGGTCCGTCTTATGCCTGTCGCCCCTGAACAGGTGCTTACACTTTTGTTCTTTCAATTACGGGAATGTGTTACAATCTGATTAGTATGTTTAAACAGGAAGTTGATGAGCGAATGGACAATAAGACGTATGCAGTCGTTGATTTGGAAACAACGGGTCATTCTCCTACTAAAGGGGATCGGATTATCCAGCTAGCGATTGTATTTATAAAAAATGGAGAAGTCGGCGACAAATACGTACGGTTTGTCAATCCAGGGCAAGAAATACCAGCATTTATCCGGCAGCTGACAACGATTTCGGATGAAGATGTGAAGCATGCGCCATATTTTGAAGACATTGCTGCAGAGGTTGCCGCACTTTTAGAAGGCACAGTTTTCATCGCACATAATACCGATTTCGATTTGTCTTTTTTACAAAGTGAGTTTGCCAGATGTGGTATTGACAAATGGATTGGGAAGAAAATCGATACGGTGGAACTGTCAAAAATCATGTTCCCCTCGTCTTTGAGTTATCGGTTGCAGGACATAGCGGAAGAGCTCGGCATCCCACTCGCATCTGCCCACCGTGCTGACGATGATGCAGAAGCAACGGCTTTTCTGTTTTTGGCTTGTATGAAAAAATTGCATGCACTACCAGAGG
Source organism: Sporosarcina sp. FSL K6-1522 (assembly GCF_038622445.1). Taxonomy (GTDB): domain Bacteria; phylum Bacillota; class Bacilli; order Bacillales_A; family Planococcaceae; genus Sporosarcina. Next base: position 3,321,330 of record NZ_CP152019.1, on the reverse strand, counting down.
AAACGGTGAACCTTCTCCATCGTAGATCGTTTACATTGAAGTCGGATCTGTCGACATTATTTTATGAGGCTTTGAAACGAGCACGAAAAAAGAGTCTAGGACGAGATTGGTCCTTTTTCCGTGGTATACCTTATAAAAATCTAAGCACCGAGCAGCAAGAGGTTGCGGGTGAACTGCATTATCCCGAAGAGACAGATGGCAAAATTAAGCTTTTCGAAAAGGCTTATCCTCATTTTGAACAGCGAGCTGCGCAATTTGCATTTATGGATGCTGCGTGGCAAGCGTTTGCGAATCGGGACGAAGTGATTGCTGAAGTGCCAACGGGTATTGGTAAGACGGTATCTTATTTGTTGCCGGCAGCTATTCATGCAATCGACACGGGAAAGCCTGTTGTCATTAGCACGTATACAAACCATCTTGTCGATAAAATTATGGATGAGGAACTGGACAAAATTCGCACGATGCTAGGCGTGCCTCTTACAGCGACGGTGGTAAAAGGACGAGAGCAGTATGTATCACTTGGGAAATTTGAGGAACTACTGCGAATTGCAGATGAGTCTTATGATGAAACGTTTACCATCATGCAGATTCTCGTCTGGCTGACGGAAACGACGACTGGAGATCTTGAAGAGCTAAATGTCTCTGGAGGCGGCCAACTATTTGTGGATCGTATTCGAAAACGGTCAAATGCGCTTGCGCGAGATGAAAGGCAAGCAGATTATCATGGGAAATTACTGGATCGATGCAACCATTCGAACTTGATCATCACGAATCATTCAATGCTACTGGCGGATTTAAACCGCGAGCGGATGATTTTCAGCTCACTTGCAGGTGTCGTGATTGATGAAGCGCATCAGTTCGTTCAGACGTCTTCTCGATTAACGGAAACAGTCTTCTCTTATACGAACTGGAAGTATGTCATGGGACAAATTGGTTCGGATGCAGAAGGGCAATTGTTGTACAAAATCAATACGCTCATCCATCAATATGGCGTTACGCGTTACCGAGAACAAAGTCAGTTAGCTTCGGCTTTGCTCAAATTTATCACTTTGTTCGATCAGGCGGTCGGTCAGCTAACTTCCTTCGGACCAGAATCTCGCAATCGTCAGCAAGGGAATCGAATGGTCTTTCCACTGTCAGAAATGAGCGGTGCCAAGCCACTTTTCGCAAAAACGGTCGAGGCACTATCCGATTACATTGCCAAAGCGGAAGCCTATACTGTCGAAGTGTCTGCACAACTGGAACAATTGACAGCCCATGAACAAGCTTATCTTGCTGAATGGGCTTATTGGATCCGTGAGTTGACAATTAAAGCTGGCGAATGGGTGGAAATTTTCCTGGATCAGCAAAACGATAACTTTACCGTATGGATTGAAAAAGACAAACGCAGTATCCCAGGAAGTTTGACTGTTATTAAAAGTACCCTTGATGGATCCGCTTTGATTCGTCAGCTAATCGATCGGTTTAAAGAGGAACGTACGGGCATTGTTTGGACATCAGGGACGTTGGCCATAGAAGGAAATGAGCGTTTCATTGCCAAACAGCTTGGGATTGCGGACACGGTCCCGTTGCTGAAGTTCGATGCACCTGCAACGTTTTATGAAGGTGCAGAGATTTTCATCGTCGATAATATGCCGGATATCCAGCAAGTGTCGCAGAATGATTATATCGAGGCTGTAGCAGATGCAGTGATTCAGACCGTCCTTGCAACGGGAGGTAGGCTGTTTGTCTTGTTCACCTCTCAAGACATGCTGAGGAGGACCTATGATCTGATTACAGAAAGTGAGCAATTGGAAGAATATGCGCTCTTTGCACAAGGGGTTAGTTCCGGTAGCCGCATGAAATTGCTGCGCTCGTTCCGTCAATTTGACAATTCGGTTCTTTTTGGCACGAATAGTTTCTGGGAAGGTGTAGACGTACCAGGAGAGGCGCTGACGGCTGTTATCGTTGTCCGATTGCCGTTTTCATCACCCGAAGAACCAGTGTTTAAGGCGAAAGCGGCGAAGTTAACCGCAGAAGGAGCCAATCCATTTAACGAATATTCGTTACCAGAAGCTGTGATGCGACTCCGCCAAGGTTTCGGTAGGCTGATTCGCGCTTCAGACGATAAAGGCTTTTTCATCATATTGGATCGGCGGATTGAAACGAAGTCATACGGTCAGTGTTTCTTGGCGTCACTACCAGATGTGCCCGTAAAAAAAGTGTCGCTCGAACATATGGTGAATGAGCTTGAAAATTGCTATAATGGATAGGGATTTCAACTTCTTGCATTTTGGTTACAAGAGGTTGAAATGAAGAAGCAAATACACCTCGGTATATTTGTTAAAAAGTAGGTTGGTGCATGAGTTAACAAACTACTTTTACTATGTACAGGACGTGAATAATCATGTGGAATTGGATTAAATTCATCGTCGTTTTCCTACTGACGTTGACTTCCGTCATCATCGTTATGGTTTTTTACAATGCTAATAAGCCTGCTTCAGAGGCTAAAAAGGTAGCAATCCAATCGGTGATTGAGTCAGGCCAGCTTGTGACCGTTCAGTCTGCTGAACCGTTTAATGGAACTGTACCAGCTATTACGGTGTTCGGATTGGACAAAGACGGCAAAGAGAAGGCGGTCTTTGTTAACGACAACTCGGAAGATGGCTATGAAGAAGTAATGCTTGCTGATGGCATTACAGCAGACCGAGCGATTAAAACGGTTAAACAAGAATTGAACGTAGGGAAAGTTCTCCATGCTCGACTTGGAATGGAAGAGGAAAATCCTGTTTGGGAGATTGCTTTTCAAAGCGACAATGGGAAGCTCAATTACGTCTATGTCCTTTTTGAAAATGGACAATGGTTGAAACGGATTTTGAATTTATAAGTATATAAGTTGAATTTATAATTTTACCTACACTCTTTGTTGATTGGAGTGCAGAGCGGCGACTCCAGCGAAAGCCGTCACGAAGAACGGCTTTTGCGAACAAAAGCGAAGCGTTGAGAGCAGGATGCCTTAATTTCTGCAAAGAACGCAGAAATTAAGGCAAAGCTCATTCTTCGCTGTTCGCTCGATTGAAGCTGTGCCCGCGAAAAGCGTCCGCTCGGAACGGAAATCAACGTGAAGAAGGTATTGTTTAGTTCAATTTATGAAGAGCGAGTTTAAAAAGGGAGCGATACAGTTGACGAAAGCATTGGCAGCTAGAGTGAGTACACTTTCACCATCAACAACACTTGCGATTACGGCGAAAGCGAAAGAAATGAAAGCATCAGGCATTGATGTAATTGGTCTTGGCGCAGGAGAACCGGATTATAATACACCTACTAATATCATTGAAGCAGCTTATAAATCCATGAAGGACGGGCAAACAAAATACACGCCTGCTGGTGGACTTCCAGTGCTAAAAGATGCAGTGATTAAAAAATTGCAGGACGATCAAGGCTTATCTTATGAAAGAAATGAAATTATGATTGGTATCGGAGCGAAGCATGTGCTTTACACATTGTTCCAAGTTATTTTGGATCCAGGCGATGAAGTTATCATTCCAACGCCATACTGGGTTAGTTACCCTGAACAAGTGAAGCTAGCGGGCGGAGTACCTGTACATATTGAAGGATCTGCTGCGGCGCAATTTAAAGTGACAGCGGAACAAATTCGTGGGGCAATAACAGCGAAAACGAAAGCGATTATTATCAATTCACCAGGAAATCCGACAGGTATGATTTATTCGCGTGAAGAGCTACAAGAAATTGCAGCTGTCTGTGAAGAAAAAGATCTTTGGATCGTGTCAGATGAAATTTACGAGAAATTAATCTATGGTGGAGAAAAGCATGTTTCAATTGCTGAGCTTTCGGATACGATAAAAAAACGTACACTCATTATTAATGGCGTATCTAAGTCCCATTCAATGACGGGCTGGCGTATTGGCTACGTTGCAGGAGACGCAGGAGTTGTTAAAGCGATGACAGACCTCGCAAGCCATTCAACGTCTAATCCGACGACGACATCACAGTATGCGACAATTGAAGCCTATAATGGACCTCAAGATGCGGTAGAAACGATGCGTCAAGCTTTCGAATCACGACTTGAGCGGGTGTATCCACAACTTGTAGCGATTCCTGGCTTTAAAGTAGTCAAACCACAAGGGGCATTCTATTTGCTACCTGAAGTAGAAGAAGCTGTCGAGAAAACAGGTTTCGCAAACGTAGATGACTTTGCAGCAGCATTACTAACAAATGCGAATGTAGCGGTTATTCCAGGATCTGGTTTTGGTTCTCCAAACACGATTCGATTGTCGTATGCAACGTCAATTGAGTTGCTGGAAGAAGCAATTCGTCGCATCCATGCTTTTGTGGTGGAAAACTGGAAAGAGTAAGGAAGCGTAAAGTACGTTAACTCTGGAGGTTACTATGAAAACGATTATGATACATGAAATGCCAGACCATGCGGGCGAAACCGTCCGCATCGGTGCATGGCTTGCCAATAAACGCTCAAGTGGGAAAATTGCTTTCCTACAACTACGCGACGGTTCTGGATTCGTTCAGGGCGTTGTCGTTAAGGAAGAAGTCGGTGAAGAGATTTTTGCGAAAGCAAAATCGATTACACAGGAAAGTTCACTTTACATTACAGCTGAAGTAACGGTTGATGAACGCTCTTCGTTTGGCTATGAATTACAAGTGAAAGAGATTGAATTGATTAGCGAAGCAGTCGATTATCCGATTACGCCGAAAGAGCATGGTACAGAGTTCTTAATGGATCATCGTCATTTATGGCTTCGTTCACGTAAACAACATGCCATTATGAAAATTCGCGACGAAGTGATTCGTGCAACGTATGAATTTTTCCATATGAATGGCTTTGTGAAAGTCGATCCGCCTATTTTGACGGGTTCTTCACCAGAAGGGACGTCTGAGCTATTCCACACGAAATATTTTGACGAAGATGCTTATCTTTCACAATCGGGTCAATTGTATATGGAAGCTGCTGCGATGGCGCTCGGTAAAGTCTATTCATTCGGCCCAACATTCCGGGCGGAAAAATCGAAGACACGCCGTCACCTCATTGAGTTTTGGATGATTGAGCCTGAAATGGCATTTGTCGAGTTTGAGGAAAGTTTGGAAATCCAAGAGCAATACGTGGCGCATATCGTCCAGTCAGTTGTACAAAATTGTCCGCTAGAATTAGAAAGGCTTGGCCGTGATTTGTCCAAGCTTGAAAAAATTCAAGCGCCATTCCCACGTATTTCATACGACGATGCCATTAAATTCCTCAATGATAACGGATTTGATGATATTACATGGGGAGATGATTTTGGGGCTCCACATGAGACAGCAATCGCAGAAAGCTATGATATGCCTGTCTTTATTACGCATTATCCAATCGGCATTAAACCGTTCTATATGCAGTCGCATCCGGAACGTGACGATGTTGTCCTATGTGCAGATTTAATCGCACCGGAAGGGTATGGGGAAATCATCGGTGGCTCTGAACGTGTTCATGACTATGAGCTCATGAAGCAACGTATCCAAGAGCATAATCTTGATGAAGCAGCGTACGAATGGTACCTAGATCTTTCTAAATACGGGGCAGTACCGCATTCAGGATTTGGTCTTGGACTGGAACGTACAGTAGCATGGATTTCGGGTACTGAACACGTGCGTGAAACAATTCCGTTCCCACGCTTATTAAACAGATTGTACCCGTAACGAGTAGAAGTTGTTCAAAAGGGACGATGGTTTCATCGGTCCTTTTGAACGTATATAAAGAGAGGAGTTCGGACATGCAACACGAAGAACGGCTCCGAATTTGGATTGAGCAGGGGAATGTTAACATTTCCCAGCTTTTTTTTCACCATTACAAAAGTCTAGGCATTCAGGATGTAGACGCGATGCTCATTATGCATATGACCGCCTATAAATCTGCAGGAAACCATTTTCCAACACCTACTGATTTTGCAAGTAGAATGAGTTTGACGGAAAATGAGGTTTCCGCTATTTTACAAAGGCTCATGCAGCATGGCTTGCTTCAAATTGGCCAAAGTGAAGATGCGAACGGTGTATTACATGAAAGCTTTTCGCTCCAACCGTTATGGGATCGCTTGATCGATCAGATTGCAATTGCAGCAAATGAAGCAGAAAAGGCTAGTCGCAAAAATGAAGAAGGGGAAATATTCTCCTTGTTTGAACAGGAGTTTGGTCGCTTTCTATCACCAATGGAATGTGAATCGATTGCCATGTGGTTTGATGAAGATGGCCACTCTGTAGAGATTATCCGTGCCGCATTAAAAGAAGCGGTTCTGGCGCAAAAGTTGAGCCTCCGCTATATCGATCGAATTCTTTTCGAATGGAAGAAGAAAAATGTTAAAACCTTATCGGATGTTGAACGTCAGACAAAATCATTTAGAACGGTAGGCATTCGCCCGCCACAGCAACAACAAAAAACTGTTTCCGTAAAACGTGTCCCCTTTTACAATTGGTTGGAAGAACGAGAGTAGGGAAAATAAGCATGCTGACAAAAAAACAATGGGAATATAGCCTTGAGCAATTTGGGGAAATGTTTCCAGACGCACATTGTGAACTGGTGCATGACAATCCTTTTGAATTGCTCATTGCCACACTGCTGTCTGCTCAATGTACGGATGTCCTTGTCAACCGTGTAACAGCAGAGCTATTTAAAAAATATAAAAAACCTGAAGACTATATTGCAGTCGACGTTGAAGAATTGCAAACGGATATTCGGTCGATTGGTCTATATCGCAACAAAGCGAAAAATATTCAAGCGTTGAGTCGATTGTTGATAGAGGAATTTAACGGGGAAGTACCGGCGAATCGAGACATTATGATGACATTTCCGGGTGTTGGGCGAAAAACAGCGAATGTTGTCGTGTCGAACGCATTTGGCATACCAGCACTTGCGGTAGATACGCATGTTGAACGAGTAGCCAAGCGTCTCGGTATGAACCGCTGGAAAGATACGCCGTTAGCTGTTGAAGAAAAAATTATGCGTTGGACGCCAAAAGAGAACTGGACAGACACACATCACCAAATCATTTTTTTTGGACGCTATCATTGTAAGGCGCAAAATCCAGGCTGCGATGTCTGTCCGCTCTTATCGTTATGCCGAGAAGGGCAGAAGCGGATGAAAGCAGGTGCAAAGTAAGATGACGCAGTTTGATAAGGAGACACTAGCTCCTTTTTTTGAAGAATGGGAAGCGATCCGTGAAGATATTGCCGCATTGTATGCTGGGCAAGATCGCCAAGTAATCGGTATAATGACAACTGCCATTGAGAAGTATCAAGAATTACTGGAGTATGGTGGCCAAGAGCCTAATGAGCGAACAGGGAAGATCGACTATATTTTATTACCGCTGAATGGTGAAGAGCGTTTTGAATTCGTGAAAGCGAAGATTGCCAGTCATTATGCATATGTACAATTAGATGCATTGTATACGGAAACTAAAAAGAAAGTAGCTCGACTTGCGATTCGGAAAAGATGAAGCAAGCACAAGTTATTTATGTTGAAAAAGGGATGTCTTAGAAGTCAGTTGATTGACTGCTAGGACATCCCTTTTTTATAAGATGATTAAAAAGAGACTACCACAAATGATACTGTGCGTAGTCTCTTTTCATGTTATCTAGTGTGATTATGGAGTAGTAGTGCCATCTCCGCTTGGCGTGCTATCGCCCCCAGTATCTGGTATGACGGGATCGGTTCCATCATTATCGGATGATCCACCCTCGATTGGGGGAAGAGGGGTTTCGCTATTTCCGTTGTCCCCACCGTTATTGCCATTATTGTTGTTACCATTATTATTGTTTCCATTGCCGTTCCCGTTGTTACCGTTATTGCCATTCCCGTTATTGCCATTACCATTATTCCCGTTTCCATTGTCAGGAGCTTCAGGGATACTGTTATCTTCATCTGGATCTGGTTCCGGCTCTGGCTCTTCCATACTATTTCCTTGTACCATCAATGTCGTTGAACTTGGAGCACTTTGCAAGTCCCCAAGTTTGGCAGTGACAGTGAATGTGTAGGTTCGGCCGGTTTCAACACCAGGGAAGGTAACGGCAAGGTCCGACGTTGTTATCATTTCTTGCGGACCACCTCCATCAACGCTGACAGCTACTGTAAACTGAACAGCTTCTGTTTCATCCTCTGATTCAGGCGCGTTGTGAGACCAAGTTAGGGCAATTGAATTTGTGCCCTCATCATATTTCGCTGTCAACCCACTTGGAGCTTCCAGTCCTACAACTACTTCTTCTTTTGCTGTTTCTTTCGGTAACGTACCACGGACGAACAGCTCCGTACGTTTTAAGTTAGACGGTGTAGAAGCACTTGCAAGGGCTAATGGATTTGTTCCCACTTGAATGGTTGCCTCTACAACAGAACTCGGCTTTTTAAAGCGAGCGGTATTTTTACCAGCTGAAATATCCGACATGACTTTTTTGAATAAGTCCTGAGGAACGTAGCGTTCTCCAGCCATTTTCGTCATCGGTGAGCGATCTTGATAACCACCCCAAGCTGCAATGGTGTAGTTTGTTGAATAGCCGGCGAACCAAGAGTCTTTTGCGCCCGATTTTTCAGCAAAGTTCGTTGTTCCTGTTTTCCCAGCTACATCGACGCCACGTACGGCTGCTCGTGTTCCAGTCCCGGCTGATAAAACGTCACGTAGCATATCCGTTATCATATAAGCCGTTGAATCTTTCATTGCAATGACCGGTTTTGGTGCTAAATTCTTTTTTGTTTTCCCATCACGATAAGTAATTGTTTTAATCGCATGTGGCTTCGTATAAACCCCGTTATTTCCGAATGCGGCGTATGCGCCTGCTAACTGTGCGGTAGAGAATTCATCTGTTCCACCAAGTGCATTGGAAGGGTAGTCATTGCTAAACTTCAAGCCGAGTGTTGCGGCAAAATCGACCGCTTTTCCACGTCCGACTTCTTCGTACGTTTTAACTGCCGGGACGTTACGTGAATTGTATAGCGCATCTCGCATCGTAATGGCACCTTTATATTTTCTATCTACATTTCGAACGGCTTGTGCCGGTTTGGAACCTTTATAGTTATACGGTTCGTCTACAAGTGTTTGCCCGGTTGACCAATTCAAATATTCAATAGCAGGTGCATAGTCAATAATCGGTTTAATGGCGGATCCAGGCTGGCGCTTTTCATGTGTTGCGAAGTTTAAGCCACCTGCCGCATAATTGCGTCCTCCACCGATTGCTACGATTTCACCTGTTTTTGTATCCAAGACCGTTAATGCGGCTTGCATTTTATCATCGGCGTAAATGTCTGATTGAAGCGCATTTTCCACCGATTTTTGTGCGTCAGGATCAAGTGTAGTTTGAATCGTGATGCCTTCTGAAATCAGATGGCCCATGTCTGCTGCCTCAAGTTCTTCTAACACAAGGTCTACAAAAGCTGCATACTTTGTGTTGTCTCCCTTTTCCATACGCTGTTCTTCCGTAAGGAGAGTGGCAGTTACAGGGATAGCACGTGCTTCATCCATCTGTGCTTTGGTAATTTTTTTATGTTGGTACATTAGACCAAGGACGGTATTGCGTCGTTTTTCGGCTCTTTCCGGATTTTTAGAAGGATTGTAGCCATTTGGACTTTGCGGAAGGCCTGCTAACATGGCAACTTCATGCAATTCCAATTCATCTAGCTTTTTCCCATAGAAATATTCGGATGCTGTGCCGAATCCAAAGCGATTACCAGACATCAAAATTTTGTTGAAATACATTTCAAAGATTTCTTCTTTTTCATAATGTCGCTCCAGTTGGAAAGCCAACCATGCTTCTTGCGCTTTTCTTTTTAAAGTCTTTTCTTCGGATAGGAAAGAGTTCTTAATGACTTGTTGGGTAATGGTACTCGCACCTTGTGAACCAAATCCATCTTTGAAATTGGCAAGGACGGCACCGCCAAGTCGCCAGAAATCCATCCCATAGTGCGAATAAAATCGAACATCTTCCGTTGCGAGAATCGCATTTTCCATTAACTCGGGGATTTCATCGTACGGAACAAATTCTCGTTTTTCGGTCCCAGACGTATAAAATACATTGCCATTTTTGTCAGCAATATCAGATGACAATGGATCTTTTAATAGACTTTCATCGAGTTCGGGTGCTGAACTTGCGTAAAAGGCGAATAGTCCGATGCCGCCAATAAATACCGCTAAGCCTAGTAGCACAACTGTGAGAAAGATTTTTTTAATAATACCCTTCGTACTTTTGGGTTTTTTGTCTTTCTTTTTCGAGCGGCCAGCTGCTTCTTGTTGTTTTCTGCGCTCGGTTCTTGAATGTATCGGTTCACTCATATGTTTCCCTGCCTTTCAGTTCTTTCGTTTGTTGATCGACTAGGGTAGCCACTGCTTGTAAATAATCAAGTCGTGGGTTGTACCCTGATTCAATTTCGGTAGACGTTTTCTCAAACTCTACAAGTGTAATCGATTTTCTGCCACCCACGAGCATTCTTTCCCAAAATCCCTTGAAGTGATCATAGGAGAGGATGAAATAGCGGTCAAGTGAACTGAATTTCACAATGAGAAAAGCAACTCCACCTTGCTCTGTAACATCTTTCATATGGTTGACCTGATGCTCATGGATGTTTTGCAAAGGAAAAGAGGTTGTGTTTTTCGTTTCCTTTGCTTCGAAATCAATGTACTTGCCACTCCATACACCGTTGAAATCTGTCGTAGACGGTGTTCTAAAATAGGCTTCTGTTATGACTGCAGCACTTCTAGCTGGATAACGTACATTGACGACTTGGATGGGGACCGGTTTTTTATGGATGACAGCCATGCCCCTACTTAAGTAGTACTCATTCGATTCATTCAACTCATCCTCTAACGTCTTGCCGCGGTTACTGAATGAAGGATTGATTTTCTTTTGAATGTCCGTCCTTTGAACGGGTACATATTGTTTACCGTTCGGATAGCGGATCGCCATACATACCACCTCGCATTTTACTATCATACCATATCGATTGGACGAATAAGTGATGGGAAAGTTTCAACTTATATTGTAGCTCTGCAATAATCTCCTGCACTTTATAATAATCTTGCAACACCTTCTTCCAACCGTTTAAAACAAATCCTTGTACCCTTTACTACTAAAACCTGCTCTGACTCTGACTTTTCCTCTCTCTATCGTAACAACCTTCTTTTTAAACCGAGAAAAATGTGAACAAAAAGCGTATGAAAATGTGGGGAAGATACAAGGGATTATTTTAAATGGACATTATACATATAAAAGCACTTGATTCTGATAGAAAGTAGAATCAAGTGCTTTAATAAAAATTTTTTTAGTACCTCACCCAACTCAAACCAGTTGTCCCTTCGCCTGCATGTACGCCAACACAGACGCTGAGGGGGAGTACTTGAATGTGTAGGTCTGGGAATTCCAGCAACAGTTCATCCCGCCAAGTATGCGCCGCGTTCGTGTTGTTGCAGTGAATGACTGCGATTTCTGGGATTGTTCCTTTTTTCATATCGCTACGCAGTAAATCGGTTACATTTTTTCTCGCTCGTTTATACGCACGTACTTTTTCTTGCATGACAGGTTTACCATCTTCAAATGAAATAATGACCTTGATGTTTAGCAAATTACTTAAAAAGGCTTGTGTACCAGAGACGCGCCCACTTTTATGGAGTTGATTTAGATTCACGGGGATAAACGCTAGCTCGGAATTTTCCGTTAACTTTTTGACGGCTGTCACCACTTCTTCAACATCATGCCCTAGTTCAATCAGCTCGCTACCAATCTCAATCATTTTAACCATAGGGTAGGAACCAATTTTGGAATCGATAGGATAGACCTTGAAATCTACCATTTGTGCCGCTGTCTGTGAACTGTCAAACGTACCTGACATGCCACTCGAAACATGCAGGGCAATAGCGCAATCATAGCCTTGTTGTTGTAAATTTTCATAGAGAGCAACCATCTCACCAATAGCAGGCTGAGACGTTTTAGGAGGGATTTTCGTCATATGTAATTTTTCATAGAACTCGTCCTGTGTTAAATCGATATCTTCTTTATAGGCACCATCTTCAAATACGACACTTAGCGGTAAAATATGTACATTATGCTGTTGGATAAAAGCCTGGTCTAGTTGCGCAGCTGTATCCGTAATCCAAGCGATTTTCTTCGTCATGATTAAACGACTCTCTCTCTTAGTAAGCTTTGTATACCCGTTAATGTACACCACCCATTACATGAACACTAGTGATAGTTGTCATATAGATACGAAAAGTGACAGACTGCGACATGATTTGGACATAACTAATTGACTAAATCAATTACGCCTCGGCGTAATTGCATCCAGATTTTTTCGAGCAAGCTCGAAAAGCTCCTCTAAAAATCTGTACATCCGCCGGAGGCTTTATCTTCGTTCAGCGGGCGTTTGAACACCCACTGAACAGAAAAACAAAACTGCATGCATTTCGCCACCTATCGAGGTGGGAGTTTTCTGCTGAGTGAAGATAAATCATAAAGAATATACGTTCTTGTCTAGATGGTGCATCTTGCATACTTCTGCTAAAATAGAAGAAACGTCCGGAAAGGGTGCATTACACTGAATTTACAACAAAAAACGGAAAGATTGCTTGCGGTTTGCAAGGAATGCTTTGAACGCCATGCACAAATGCGGGAACTCGATCGGGAACCTGATTTTTTTATAGAAGTAAAACCCTATGCAGATCAATACCATACATTGCTTGATGAATGGACTGTGGAAGTTTCAGAATGGATTAAGACGACGAAGCCGAAATATGTTCATCCTATACAAATCGCATCACTAAATGACTCGATGAAACAATTCATCGTACAGTCATTTTACAAAAAGACGGGTAAAAAACGTTTCGTCTTGTCCATTAATTCCGCTGAATATACATTGAAGACGATTTTGGATGCGCTGAAGAGTGAAAAGGACGGGCAATAAGATGGTAGCCATTCACGATGTACTCGAAAAACTGCGTACGAATCCTGCATTTTCAACGAATGTCGCTCATTATAAAACCATTGAAGGAAAAAATGCGCGCTATGCTGACTTTCCTGAACAACTTCATCCATCCATCATCAAGGCATTGGCATCAAAGGGCATTCAGCAGCTCTATAGCCATCAACGAGAAGCCTTTGAACGGGCAGTTAATGGGGAATCTTTTACGGCAGTCACGCCAACAGCATCTGGGAAATCGCTCTGTTATCATCTACCTGTTATGCAAAGCATTCTAGAAGATGAGGCGGCGCGGGCCATTTATTTATTTCCCACAAAAGCGCTAGCCCAAGATCAACTCGCAGACCTTCATGAATTAATCGAAGCGAGTGAAGAAACGATTTTAAGTTATACCTATGACGGAGACACGGCACCAGGATTGCGCTCTAAAGTGCGAAAGTCGGGTCATATTGTGTTGACGAATCCGGATATGCTGCACTCTGGGATTTTGCCACATCATACGAAATGGGTATCTTTATTTGAAAATCTGAAATACATCATCATTGACGAATTGCACACGTATAAAGGCGTTTTTGGTAGTCATGTGGCGCATGTGCTACGCAGGTTAAAACGCATATGCCACTATTATGGAAGCAACCCGGTATTTATCTGTACGTCAGCAACGATTGCGAATCCTCAGGAGTTGGCAGAGTCGTTGACGAATACGGAGATGCAGTTAATCGCCAATAATGGGGCGCCAGCAGGGAAGAAGCACTTTATTTTTTACAATCCACCCGTTGTGCATCCAACTTTCGGTATTCGAAGAAGTGCCGTGCTTGAAGTACGTGATATTGCGGCGCTGTTATATCAGGAAAGTATTCAGACCATCATCTTCGCCAAAAGTCGCGTACGCGTCGAAATGCTCGTGACGTATATGAAAGAGCTGACGAAGAAAAAGCTGTTCGATGAAACCGTCATGGGCTACAGGGGAGGTTATTTACCTTCGGAACGACGGAAAATTGAAAAAGGGTTGCGTGACGGAACCATTCGCACGGTCGTCAGTACGAATGCGCTTGAACTAGGCATTGATATTGGGCAACTGCAAGCTTGCATCATGACAGGTTACCCGGGAAATATTGCGAGTGCCTTTCAACAGGCAGGGCGTGCGGGGAGAAGACAGGAAGAGGCACTCATTGTTTACGTCGCGCAGTCTGTTGCGCTCGATCAATACATTATCGAACATCCAGAATACTTGCTTGGGCAATCGCCTGAAGAAGCCCGGATTCACCCGGATAATATGTTGATCTTAATGGATCATTTGAAATGCGCTTCATTCGAGTTGCCTTTTACATCGATAGAAACATACGGTGAATTTGAAGTGCAAGAACTACTCGCTTTTCTCGAAAGTGAAGGGGTTCTTGTGAAGACCACAGACAAATGGCATTGGATGACAGAGCGTTTTCCGGCGAGTGAAGTGAGCCTACGCTCCGCATCACAGGAAAATGTCGTCATTATCGATAAAACCCATCCAAAAGCAACACGAGTGATTGGCGAAATGGACCGTTTCAGCGCGCTGACTCTTCTCCATGAAGAGGCGATTTATATTCATCAAGGCACGCAATTTCAAGTCGAGGAACTCGATTGGGAAGAAAAGAAAGCCTACGTCACAGAAGTCGATGTCGATTACTTCACTGATGCGAATCTTGCGGTAGAACTGAAAGTGATGAATGAAGATGACGTGAAGTCGTTTGGCAATCGAGAAGCAGCCTATGGTGATTTGGCTGTGCTGGCGATTCCGACGATTTTTAAGAAAATCCGATTTGATTCACATGACAATATTGGCTCTGGATCGATTTCATTGCCGGCGGAGGAGTTACATACGTCTTCTACGTGGTACACCTTTGATATACCTAAAGGATGGACCGGTGCCGGATTAACCGATGCGATGACGGGTGCGGCGTATGCCATTGCGTCCTTCATTCCATTATTTGTTCGCTGTGACCGTAGGGATATCCATGTCGTACCACAAGTAAAGGCTGTTCATTCAGGGAAGCCAACCTTTTTTATTTACGACAGTTATCCAGGTGGTATTGGTTTAAGTGAGAAAATCTTTGATCGTTGGGATGAATTACTGCGCCAAGCGGCCAATCATGTAGCTGCCT
This sequence comes from Sporosarcina sp. FSL K6-1522, assembly GCF_038622445.1. Lineage (GTDB taxonomy): Bacteria > Bacillota > Bacilli > Bacillales_A > Planococcaceae > Sporosarcina. The sequence continues at coordinate 3,306,258 of NZ_CP152019.1, read as the reverse complement.
GTCGCTGTGAATCAGGGTGTCCGGTTTGTATCGGAGCGCAAGAAGCAGGGATGGGTATGAAGCAAGACGTTGCATCGCTATTGCATACGCTTGCGGGAGGCGAACGTCATGTCATATGAACAAAAACTCATGCAAATGAAGAAGACGCTTAAAAAGACTGAGCGTAAAGTCACCGCCGAACCCGTGAAAACGGCAATTCCACCTCCTGCTTATGAACAAGCCTGGCTCGACGCTGGATTGACAAAGGAAGTGAACAAGCACGGTATTGTTTATAAGCGTGTCGTTGACTACAAGACGGATTATGTCCATGGCAATATCGTACTTTCCGGATTGAAGTCGACGTTGGATGAATGGAGAAAGTCAGGAGAAGCGCATCCACTGTCTCCGGATTTTTCAAAACCACTCATTTTTTTCGATACAGAAACGACCGGTTTAAAAGGGGCGGGAACGCTCATTTTTCTCATGGGATTTATCGTTCAGACCCCAAATTCCTTTACACTAACTCAATATGTATTACCAGGGCCAGACCATGAAGCTGCCTTTCTGTATGCATCAAAGCTATGGGAAGAGTCAGTGACGCTTGTCACGTATAATGGCAAGAGCTTTGATATTCCGCAACTGGAAACACGCTGGACAATGAATCGTAATGTGATTCCACCGTTGCTCAGCCATACACAAATTGACTTGTTGCATGGATCAAGACGCATTTGGAAAGATGAAATGGGCACGTTTCGATTGCCTGCGATTGAAGAGGAGCAACTTGGATTTAGACGTGAGGGAGATATACCAGGGCATATGGCGCCGATTATTTATCAAGACGCTGTGAAAAATGGCCGCGCGGAAATTTTGATGAAGGTGCTTCTTCATAATGAATGGGATATACTTTCACTCGTTGCACTTTATATTCGCTCGACAGATTTACTATTGAAAACGGAAATACCCGAGTCCGCCATTACGCAGACGAATATCGGGAAATGGTTTGCAGATTTGAAATCCCATGATCGAAGTAAACGAATCTTTGAACGAACGATTGCTACGTACGGTATCGATCATCCTGCCACGCATTTTCATTTCGGTTTTATTTTAAAAAAGGAACAGTCATATGAAGAGGCCGTTTCTTCATTTACAATCGCAGCACAAGGGCTGGGAGGCCGTCAGCGAATTATTGCGCTGGAGGAATTAGCAAAGCTGTATGAGCATAAGCTGAAAGAGTTGAAGCTGGCGTTGGATACGACGGAAGAGGCCATATGGCTATTGAAAGTCGATGAGGACTTGGCGGAGAATTTCCGTATACGCGTAGGAAATGAATTTGTAAAACGGGAAATAAGGGTGCGCAAGAAACTATTTCCCGGGCAAGCGCAGAAAACGACATCCGATGTCAGTAACTGACACTATTTAGCGGGAAATCAAGACAAGCAAGGACAAATCATGGTACAATGGTTGACATGTAAACATAGACGGAAGGGCGAGTTTTCATGAACACTAAACTGGATTCAAAAACAATTCTTGAAAAAGAATTCAAAACAGGCCTCCGTGGCTATCAGCAAGAAGAAGTCGATCTTTTCCTAGACGATATTATTCACGATTATGAGACGTTTAAAAAAACGATTGCAGAATTGCGTAATGAAAATGCACGGATGAAAGAAGAACTAGCAAGCGCACAAAAACGTCCGGCAACAGGAAGTGTAGGCACGACAAACTTTGATTTGTTGAAACGTATTTCGAATTTGGAGAAACATGTATTCGGCAGTAAATTGTACGATCACGAATCTTGAACTTCCTTGTTGTAAATCAAAAGCGATTGTTGTATACTAAAATAGTATCATAGTGTGAATTCAGGTAATCGCTGCAACGCTTGACGTTGTAGAGGAAAGTCCATGCTCACACGGTTCTGAGATGACCGTAGTGTTCGTGCTCGGCGAAAAAATAAGCCGTGGCTTCACGCATCGCGTGTTGACGGCGGGAATAAATCCTAAGTCTTCGGATATGGATGAGGTTCCCTGAACAGTGCCACAGTGACGTAGCTGATTCGGAAACGGGTCAGATGGAACGCGGTAAACCCCACGAGTGAGAAACCCAAATTATGGTAGGGGCACTCTTCCGAAGGAATTGAACTGACGAAGGGACAGACAGCTGTCTGTAGATAGATGATTACCACCCACAGTACGAGGCGCAAGCTGTTTGAGTACAAGGGAACAAAACATGGCTTATCGGATTTCCTATGATTTTATGATTACATTGAATGCTCTCCTATACGATGGGGAGCTTTTCTTTTGGAGATTTAGATGAAGGAACGAATAAAGTCCCTTTGTTTTATACATAAATGGAATAAGATTGGAGTTGGATACATGTGAGTGAATTTAAATTAGTAGCAACCTCCGCAATGGGGCTTGAATCGCTTGTCAATGATGAAGTAAAAGGGCTTGGATACAAAACGACCTCGGAAAATGGCAAAATCTATTTCCAAGGCGACGAATTAGCAATTGCGAAAACAAATATGTGGCTACGCGTAGCGGATCGTGTACGGATTATTGCAGGTGAGTTCCATGCAACGACGTTCGATGATTTATTTGAACAGACAAAAGCGATTCCTTGGGAACGTTTTTTACCTGTTGACGCAGCATTTCCTGTTGCAGGGAAATCCGTGAAATCGACGTTATATAGTGTGCCGGATTGTCAGGCAATCGTGAAAAAGGCCATTGTTGAACGACTAAAATTAGCTTATAAAAGAATCGGATTTTTGGATGAATCAGGTCCACTCTTCAAATTAGAAGTGTCGATTTTAAAAGACAAAGTAACGCTAACAATCGATTCAAGTGGAACGGGTCTTCATAAACGTGGATATCGTGTTGGACAAGGAGATGCACCGTTGAAAGAGACATTGGCGGCTGCGCTTGTCAAATTGACACGTTGGAATCCAGATCGTCCATTTGTTGATCCATTCTGTGGTTCGGGTACAATCGCAATTGAGGCTGCGATGATTGGCCAAAACCTTGCACCTGGTTATAATCGCGAATTTTTAAGCGAACAATGGCCGTGGATTAAGACAAGCGTTTGGGATCAAGTTCGGGAAGAAGTAGAAGATCTTGCGAATTATGATCAATCTCTTGATATTACAGGCTTTGACTATGATCCACGAATGATTAAAGTTGCACAGGAAAACGCAGCAGGTGCAGGCTTTATGGATTTGATCAAATTTGAGCAACGTGACGTCAGAGACTTGACGTTAGACGGTTTGAACGGTGTGCTAGTTGGCAATCCTCCATATGGTGAACGACTTGGTGAAATTGAAGAGGCGGAAGAAATTACACGCGAGCTTGGGCGTATTATGAAAAACTATCCGTCGTGGTCCGTATATATGTTATCTTCATTAGAAAATTTTGAAAAACTGTATGGTAAACAAACGACGAAAAAGCGCAAGCTGTTTAACGGCTTTATTCGCACTGATCTCTATCAATATTGGGGACAACGACAATAAGAAAGCTCCACTTCATTCAGTCATCCGTTGAATGAAGTGGATGGTGTAATTGAGGGGGAAGAGGGATACCTCTTCCTTTTGCATGTAAAGTAGGAAGGGGTATATGATGAAAAGTAAGATGCCATTCCCTTTATCGAAAGAAAAATCGTTCTATGACTCATTGAATGATTGGATTGGGGATACATTATACGATGACCTGACAGAAAAGGGCTTCGAATGTCGGGATGAACAAATTTTTATGGCTTTTCAAATTGAGCAGGCGCTAAAAGAAAAGAAAGTGTTGTTCGCGGAAGCAGGTGTTGGGACAGGGAAAACGATAGCCTACTTGCTCCCAGCCATTGCCTACGCACGCTATACGGGAAAACCAGCACTCATTTCTTGTGCGGATGAAACGCTGATTGATCAGCTTGTCAAAGAAGATGGCGACATTCGAAAAATTAGTGAAGCGCTAGGTTTAGATATTGATGTACGTCTTGCGAAAGCGAGAGACCAGTATTTATGCTTGAAGCGTTTAGAAGAGACAGGCAACACGACGAATGAGGAATATGTAGAAATCGTTGAGGATAGCTTACCAGATTTTGTACATGGTAATGAATCGTTACAGTCGATCGTTCCTTATGGTGAACGTTCGGATTATCCGGACCTCAGTGATGAGCAATGGAAAACCGTGAACTTCCATCCGATTCAGCAATGTGCTGCATGCGATGTTCGGAACCGCTGTGGGCAAACGATTCACCGCAATCACTATCGAGAAGCAATCGAAATTATTATTTGCTCACATGACTTCTACATGGAGCATATTTGGACGAAAGAATCGCGCAAACGCCAAGGGCAATTGCCGTTACTACCGGAAGTGTCAATGATTGTTTTTGATGAAGGGCATCTTTTGGAGTATTCGGCGCAACGTGCATTGACGTATGAAGTGCAAAATAGCACTTTGTTAAATCTACTAGAGCGCATTATGGTAGATGATATCCGAGAGAAAACGCTGTATTTAATGGAGCGTTTAATTGACACACATGAAGCCTTCTTCAAAGCGCTGCGTTCACATACCGACAAATCGGATAATGAGCGGAAAGCCATTGAAAAAGCGGCTGAACTTCTGGATATTGGAAGAGAAGCCGTGCAAATTTCAACTGCGCTTCTTGAAGAATTTGTTTTTGAAGGGGAATTGTTCATTATTCCTGAATATGATTTGAAAATGGTTGAAGAATATCTCGATCAATATATCTATTCGATGGAATTGTTTACGTCGCAAAATGATGCGGTTGATTGGTTAGAAGACCGTAAAGGTGAGTCTACGCTTGTTATTATGCCACGCCTTGTGACAGATATTTTGAGAGAGAAGCTATTCTCATCGAAGACACCGATTGTCTTTTCTTCTGCAACATTATCCATTGGCAAAGATTTCGCTTATTTAGCAGATGGTCTTGGTATCGAGGATTTCCTATCGTTTTCGGTGGAATCTCCGTTTGATTATGAAGAAGTGATGGAAGTATTTGCGACAGAAGTTGCAGATGGTGGCAAAGCACAGCGTGCACTTGAGTTGTTAGAAGACGGCGAACAAACGCTCATTCTCTTTAAATCAGAACGGGCAATGAAGCAATTTGAAGCGGAAGTACCTGCTGAATGGCAAGGACGCATTGCATTCGAAGGGGAAAGAGAATTGTCATCGATTGTTCGTGAATTCCAGCAGAAGCAAGTGGCTGTCCTTTGTTCGTATCATTTGTGGGAAGGGCTCGACATACCACAAGATGCGCTGACACGGGTCATTATTTATGACTTACCATTCCCGCCATCGGATCCGTTGTTCGATGCGAAACGTCAGCATGCTGAGGATCCATTCCACGAAGTCGATTTGCCATTCATGTTGCTGCGATTGCGCCAAGGTGCAGGACGTCTTATTCGGACGTCAGATGATGCTGGGGCGGTTCATCTGCTGCTGGCAGGTGAAGAACAGAACATGCAGTCGAAAATCGAAGGCGTTTTCCCAGTGCCTATGAAAATGACTCATTAAGTATAGTTGTACGGCTCTCCTAGAAATAGGGGAGCTTTTTTGTCTAGAATTCCAGCGCCTGTTGTTTTTCTTCGGTGTAATCTTTATTCTCCGAATTATGATAAAATAAAGGTCTACTTTATAAAATAGGGGGGAATTGTTTTGACGACAGAAGAAAAGTTTTTAGCACTACTGAAAAAAATGCGTGCGTATAATGAGGCGGTATCCATTATGTATTGGGATATGCGTACAGGTGCCCCGAAAAAAGGGATTGAAGCACGGTCGGAAGCCGTTGGTACATTGTCGACGGAACTTTTTCAAATGAGTGTTTCTGACGAGATGGGGAGCTATCTCGAAGAGCTTGGCAAGCGGAAAGATTCGCTGGATCCCGTGCTCTCAAAAACGGTAGAAGAAGTGCAAAAAGAATATGATAAGAGTAAGAAGGTTCCTGCGGATGATTACCGTGCGTATGTTGTGCTGACTTCTCAGGCGGAAGCGGTGTGGGAGGAAGCGAAAGAACAAGATGATTTTGACATGTTTCTACCCTATCTTGAAAACCTCGTAGCGACGACGAAGAAATTGATTGGCTACTGGGGCGTGAAAGACGGAAATCCCTACAATACATTGCTCGATCAGTATGAACCGGGGATGACAACTGCTATTATTGATGACGTGTTTGGACAGTTAAAAGAAACGATTGTCCCGCTTGTGAAGAAAATTGGAGAAGCTGGCGTTCAACCAGATGAATCATTTCTTTATAAAAAATTTCCGAAAGAAAGTCAGCAAGCGCTTAATCATACGATTTTGCAGCAACTAGGCTATGATTTCGACGCAGGCCGTTTAGATGAAACGGTGCATCCTTTTGAGATGGGCATTAATCTTGGTGATGTGCGCATTACAACAAGATACGATGAGCATGATTTCCGCACCGCTATTTTTGGCACGATTCATGAATGCGGTCATGCCTTGTACGATCAAAATATGGCGAAGGAACTTGCAGGGCTGCCAGTTGCTGAAGGGACATCGATGGGGATCCACGAGTCACAATCTTTATTCTACGAGCACTTCGTCGGGCATAATGAAAACTTTTGGAAGCATAACTATGACTTATTGAAGAGTAGTTCACTTGAACAGTTTGAAGATGTCGCACTTGAGGATTTTCTACGAGCCATCAACGTATCTAAGCCTTCACTTATTCGACTTGAGGCAGATGAACTAACGTATCCGCTACATATTATGATTCGCTATGAAATTGAAAAAGGTCTTTTCAATGGCGATTTTGAAGTGAAAGATTTACCGCAAATTTGGAATGATAAGTATGAGGAATATTTAGGCATTCGTCCTGACAATAATCGTGAAGGCGTATTACAAGATGTTCACTGGGCTGGAGGACTCTTCGGCTATTTCCCATCCTATGCACTCGGATACATGTACGCTGCGCAACTACGGGTAGCTATGTTAAAAGACTTGCCTCATTTCGATGAGCTATGCGAAAAAGGACAGTTCGGTCCAATTCGTGAGTGGTTAACGGAACATGTTCATCAACATGGCAAGATGAAAAAGCCACTTGACATTATTCAAGACACGACGGGAGAAGGCTTAAACGCTCAATACTTAGCGGATTACCTTTCGGAAAAATATACGAAGCTTTATCAGTTGTAACATAACAAAAGCGCTGGAGTCTAGACGACAAAAAAGTGTTATGGCATTCATGAACGAATGCCATAACACTTTTTTAGGATTTAGCCTTCATCAATCGTTAATAATATATGTAGCATCGAGCCATCTTCCAGTCGAACAGGTAACTTGAAAGCCTGTTTGAACCCATAAAATTTCGCTGTTCCCACCATCACGGTAGGGGGAGAAATATCCAAAATGAGCCCATCTTTCTCTAATACCGTACATAAATTACCTGCCACCATATTTCCAAGTTCGCCGGTGAATGATTCCACCATCTCACCTTCAATGGACATGCCAAACATGGCTTGTCCAATTGTGCTAATCACATCTGTAGTCGTGTCGATGATGAGTCGGCCTTTTACACCACCAACTAGGCCAATTAACACACTTAAATCTTTTTGTTCATAGGGTGGCGTAGTCATTGTTGGGGCTAAGATATCGAGCTTAACGGGAACAACCGTTGTAAGTGAGGAAATAGCACCGTTTAGTATCATTTGTACATATTTAGATGTGCTCATTTAGATGCCCGCCTTTCATAACTAATGGTACAATTATACCATTAAAATCGTCCGATAGTACATCATTCGATAATTAATTCACTTTACAGTTTCTCTTTCTTCAACAGGCGTTTAAAAGCCTCTTGAAGAAAGAGAAGCCTCCGGCGGATGTCATAGAGTTTTAAAGGAGCTTAAGAAGGCAGCCTAAGTGCGCGACGTTCTGAAGGGAGGTGCCTGAATTTCTGCAAAAACACAGAAATACGGCAAATCGACCCCTTCGTAGTTCGGTTCGCAACGACTGCATGATCTACTTCTTGTAGACCTCAAGCTCGAAAAAATCTGGACGCAATTACGCCAAGGCGTAATTTATCCACTATAATAAACAATAAAAAATGGTATGATGGGAACAGCAATCGATGAAGGGGTCGAACGATAAATGCAGGAACTGACAAATTTATTACAACAAGCCGCTACACACGGTCAATTATTTACGATGAATGATGATGAAGATCGTTTGAATAAAACGGCTTTGTTTGCGAAGAAACTGATTGATAAAGAATATACCATTGGATTTGCAGGTCACTTCTCAGCAGGTAAATCTTCGATGATCAATGCACTAACCGGCGAAGATTTATTGCCATCTAGTCCGATTCCGACAAGTGCGAACATCGTAAAAGTACGGAAAACAGATTCGGATTATGCGATCATCCATATGACAGATGGTAACGCGGTGAAATATGGTGGACACGGATTCCCAGCGGCAGTTAAATCCTTTAGTAAGGATGGTGCTGCGGTTTCACTCGTTGAAATTGGTCATACGGAATCCAATTTGCCAGAAGGCATCACGGTTATGGATACACCTGGTGTCGATTCAACGGACGATGCACACCGATTATCAACGGAATCGGCACTCCATCTTGCCGACCTCGTCTTTTATACAATGGACTATAATCACGTGCAATCTGAATTGAATTTCCGCTTTACAAAAGAATTGATGCGTTACAACGATAACGTGTATTTGATCATCAATCAGATTGACAAGCATCGCGATAGCGAGCTGTCATTTGAGGACTTTAAAAAATCGGTCAAAGATTCCTTTGCAATGTGGGGCGTTACACCAAAGGACATCTTTTACACATCGTTGAAAGAGAAAGATCATCCTCATAATGATTTCAGTGCTGTGAAAGCGATTGTGGACGGCTCGATGGAGAATTGGCAAGAGCGTTTTGTCGACAATGCCAAGCAAACACTTGTGAAGTTGAAAGATGAGCATAGCCAATTTTTAGCGGATGAAATTGTAGAACGAAAAAACACATTCTCCGAAATCGTTTCGGAAGAGGAATGGCAACAGCAAACTGAGTTACAAAAGGAAGCGACGGAAGCTAAAAAAATGCTTGCACTCCTCTCGGACGACGAGTTTTCCACAACATTTGAAAATGAACGGAACGGCTTGATGCAAAGCGCAGCCATTACGCCATATGAAACTCGTGAACTGCTAAAGCTCTATTTGGAGTCGCTATCTTCCCGTTTTAAAGTAGGTCTACTTTTTGGCGCGAAAAAAACAGCGGAAGAAAGAGAACGTCGTAAAACCGCATTAGCTGACAATATGGGGAAACTCGTTCACGCGCAAATTGAAGTACATCTAAAAACATTGATGAAAAAGTCTTTGAAAGAAGCGGGTATTTTAACAGACGAACGTTCATTGAACATCGATGGGATGGACTTGTCGATTCCGTTCTCCGATATTGAAAAAGAGTTTAATGTGTCCGATGTCATTACGGGCGATACGGTATTGAACTACTCGGAGCGGATGAAAACAACGATTCATGCTGCGTTCCGCCGCATGACGGACGACTGGAAACACGAGATGGCACATATTGCACAAGAAGCCGGCAATGACAATGCGGGAGCGCTTGAGCAAAAGGTACGTTTACTCGATGAAAAATTACAAGCCATCGGGCAAGTGCAAGAAGTAGAAGCCCAATTAACAAATCTAGAATTGATGATTGCCAACCCATCTTCACAAGTGGCAACGGGACGAGATACGCTTCTACAGCAGTGGAGCATAAAGAAAGAGCTTCAGCTGATTGACTTTAATGAGGAAGAAGCGGTCACCATCCCGGAGCAAATGCAAGAAGTGGATGAAATCATCGAGCAACCTGCGTTAACTACATCAGACTCTGAATCAGTCGTGAGTCATGCGGCGCATGTGGCACAGTCTGTTGAAGTGATTCCAGGTTTTCTTGAAACGGCAGACTACTTACGGAAAAAGGCCAATCGACTCGAAGGACAAGAATTTACTGTTGCTTTATTCGGCGCATTTAGTGCAGGGAAATCCTCATTTTCGAATGCATTAATAGGCGAAAAAGTATTGCCAGTGTCACCAAATCCAACGACGGCGGCCATTAACCGTATTCGACCGGTTACGGAAGGAAAAGCGGATCGCACTGCTGACGTATTGCTCAAAACAGCCGAACGCATGACGGAAGATGTTGTCCGCTCATTTGAAGCGCTTGGAGTGGACGTTACATCTTTGGATAATGCCTTCCAACAAGCAGATGTGGCATTGAATACGGAATTGACAGATGAAAATCTGCATATTCATAAGGCGTTCGTTGCGGCTTTTAAAAAAGGATATCCTGTTTATGAGAAAGCGTTGGGCACAATTATGACGGTAGAGCGTGATGAATTCGTAAAGTTTGTTGCGGAAGAAGACCGCAGTTGTTTCGTTGAATCCATTGATTTCTTTTACGATTGTGAATTGACGCGAAAAGGCATTACACTTGTCGATACCCCGGGAGCGGATTCGATAAACGCGCGACATACAGACGTAGCATTTGAATACATTCGAAATGCAGATGCTATTTTGTTCGTCACGTATTATAACCATGCATTTGCAAGGGCGGATCGAGAGTTTCTTGTGCAGCTTGGACGAGTGAAAGATGCTTTTGAATTGGATAAGATGTTTTTCATCGTCAATGCGATTGACCTTGCATCGAATGAGGAAGAGGCGGAAGCTGTAAAAACATTCGTTGGGGATGAATTGCAGAAATTTGGTATTCGAAATCCACGTGTACATGGCATTTCGAGCTTACAAGCATTGGAATCCAAAATAGCGAATCGACGAGATCCGTTTATGACACCATTTGAAGAAGAGTTCCATTATTTCCTTGAGCACGACTTGAAAGGACTTGCGGTCCAAGCGCTTGAAGAAGAGACGTTAAAAACGATTGAACGATTGTCTGCACTTATTTCACGTACAGAAACGAATCTGACACGCAAAGCGGAGCGCTTGGAAGAGTTGAACAAAATTGAAGGAGAGGTGCGTCAACACTTCGCCTATAATTTCACGAAAGTCTTAACGACAGCTGCACATAATGAGTTAGGTGAGTTGGTCTATTATATTTTACAGCGTGTATTTTTACGTTACGGCGATTTTTTCAAGGAAGCTTATAGTCCATCGGTCTTCGCAAATAATTCGGCTGATCGTGCATTGAATAATGCACTTGCTGAGGCGGTTCAGATGATTGGCTTTGATTTATCGCAAGAATTAAAAGTAACGAATTTACGGATGCTCAATTTCATGAAAAAACAATTGAAGGAGCGCCAACGTGTTGAAATGTCTACGTTGTATGAGAAGGACAGTTCAATTGTCCCTTCGCCATATGAACCGCAAGATGCCGACATGTTAACGTTTGGAATCGCGTATGCAGATCCGACGGTTTATAGCAGTGTCAATAAGCTATTTAAAAATCAAAAAGCCTTTTTTGAAAAAGGTGAACGGGATATTTTGAAGGCTCGCTTGGAAGAGTTGTTGAAGGAAGATGCATCGGTTTATCTTGGACAGGAAAAAGAGCTGCTTGAAAAATGGACAGACAGCTGGATTGATAGCGAGGCAGAAGGGCTTAGACAGCATTTATTGAAAGAGAGTTTGCAACAAATTGCCTCGGAGCGAACGTTGTTGGAAGGAACGGAACAGCTGAGTGAATGGCGTGCGATTTACGAAAAATTACAGGTAGAGGAGTTGGTCTAAATGACAAATGTGTTTGTTTCAGTACAAAATGTAGATACTAAGAACACGAAATGGATTGATACGCGATTTTCGTTGCAAGATATAGAGGCAGGGAGAAATAAGTATGCGGAAAGTCATATAGCCGGTGCAGTCTACTGGGATCTTGAGCGCGATCTGTCAGATATGACAAAATCGGCGGGACGTCACCCAATGCCAGAGAAGGAGGCGCTAACAGAGCTGTTTCGTGTCAGTGGCCTCGCACTTGATGATCACATCATCATTTATGATGACGGTGGTAGCCCATTTGCAGCGCGTGCATGGTGGCTATTGCAATATGCAGGCTTTACGAATGCATTTATTGCACTTGAAGGCTTTGCGGCACTTCAAGAGGCGGGAGTTGCGATTGCGACTATGCCCACTCAACCGATCAAAACGGCTGTGACACCGAAATGGGATGAATCCATCTATGCCTCACGTCAATTCGTGGAAGAGACGGTTGCTGAGAAAACAGCGAGTGCATTACTTGATGCGCGTTCAGCAGAGCGATATCGAGGAGAGGTAGAGCCAATTGACCCTATTGCGGGGCGAATTCCAGGTGCTTTGAATTTTGACTGGGAACAGTTGAAAAAGAACGGTCTTTTTAATATGGACGCGGCTGTAAAGGAGCAGTTAGGGCAAGTGATTGACGCTGCGACAGAGGTGACGGTTTATTGTGGAAGCGGTGTAACTGCAGCACCTTTGTACGCGATGCTTAAGCACAATGGCTATGAAAATACCCGTCTATATGTGGGAAGCTACAGTGACTGGATTTCCGAAGAGGATGCAAACGTCGAAAAAGATTGCTAAACAGATTCAGGAGGATGTACACATGCATTATGCATTACTCGGAGACATTCATTCTTCAAAAGGTGATTTAGAAAAAGTGCTCGCCGACATTGCGGAGAAAGCGCCAGGAGCAATTCGAGTCGGTACAGGGGATCTATTTGAATGCACAATTAGTAAAAAGGATATTACGGATAAGAAATTTAGCCAACTCGAAGAGGTCATGCTGATTCCAGCTGGCTTCCCCGAGTTGCTGACATTCCTTTCTGTAAGGGGTAATCAAGAAGAACGAATAGTGTTGATTACGGAAACGGATGATCCGCTACGTGAAAAATTAGCCATCATGCCTGAAACTTTTGAGTTCGGCGGAGCTAAGGTGATTCATGGTCATCAATGGCAGTGGGGCGGAGAACCGTGGGCGCTGATTCATGCTGAAGTCGAAGGCTCGCCGGTATTTTATGGTCATAGTCATACATCTGCACTATTACGGAATGGCGTTCAGGAAGCTATCGAATTTGGTGTGCCTTATCGTGTTGAAGGGGAGAGTGTACTTGTTAACGTGGGAGCCGTCGTAGGCGACTGTGAATGGGTATTATATGATTCGGTGGATAAAGTCGTGATGTTTATGAAGGCAGTATGAATACAAAGCAAACAGGCGATTCTTGGGTTAGGAAGAGTCGCCTGTTTTACTGTTAGTTTTTTTTGTGAATCGCTTCTCTCGCCAGCGCATCTGCTGCACGGTTGTCTACGTCAGGAATCCATTTAATGAAAAAGAAATCGAATGTTTTCGCAATCGCTAAAATGTTTGCTAAATAAGGTTTATGGGTCTCTTTTTTTACGAATTCTTTTTCAACAGCCATGACTACAATTTGCGAGTCGGAACGGGCGGATACGATTCCAGTCGTGAGTTTTTGGGCTTCCTCTAGGCCACGAAGTAGCGCTTGAAATTCGGCTGTATGATTGTCTGTTGGTGCAATTCGCTCTGAGATTTTTATATGGTGTCCTTCGCCTTTCAAAAATACACCAATACCGCTTTTTCCAGGATTACCGGCACTTGCGCCGTCTACGTATACTTCAAGCATATTTAAATCACCTCGATTGACTAGTTGCACCACTAGGGAATGCATATTAGAATAGAAGAATCGTGCCAGATGGAGGTTAACATGAATAAAATAACTGTGATGAGTGAAATCAATGCCATCCTCGATGCCTATTGTGAAGGTTGTTTCTTGAAAACGCAATTATCGAAAGACAAAGGCAAGACGAGTGCACATCGCTTTTGTATTAAAACTTGTACAATTGGCGAACAGCTTCAGTTTTTAGGCCAAGAGATGAATAAATTTACAAAATAATATCCCGCTGCAAGTTGTGCCGGCGGGATTTTGTATGCGATTATTCATCTTCGAATTTTAAGACATTCGCCGCCTGAGGACCTCGATTACCTTCGATAATTTCGAAGGATACAGATTGTCCTTCATCGAGCGTTTTAAAGCCTTCTGATACAATACCGGTAAAGTGGACGAACACATCTTCCCCGTCATCCGCTTCGATGAAACCATAGCCTTTTTCATTGCTGAACCATTTCACTTTTCCCTGGTACATGTATTCTCCTCCTCGGCGTTCAATGTCCAACCCACTAGGTACATGGGTATTTTAACTATACATGATTCGACATAGTGCGTCAACGATATACCTAAATTTTCAGACATATTTTCAGATATCCATAATCAACTAATAGGAGTGATTGTATGGAAGCCATTCTTCATAAATGTAGACAATTTGTTGAAGGAATATACAACGAGTTTGACGGAAGTCATGATTTTGCACATATTGAGCGCGTATTGAAAAACGCAGAAGAGATTTTAACAGAAGAGCCGTCTGCTAATGGGGACGTCGTTCGTCTCGCTGTTTTTTTGCACGATATTGAGGATGCCAAGTATCAGTCCGCTAATAACCCGTCTGTTACAGAGATTTTGCAAGCCATTGGAGCAAGTAAAGAACTATCACAAGCCGTCATTGCCTGCATCGACAGTGTGTCATTCAGTGGGGGCAATGCCAAAGACCTTACGTCGATTGAAGGGGCGATTGTTCGTGATGCGGATCGACTCGATGCCATTGGCGCGATAGGGATTGCCCGCACGTTTGCCTTTGGCGGCGCAAGAGGGAGAAAATTGTATGATGCTAGTGAGATTGCACGTGATCAAATGTCTGAGGCAGAGTACCGAGATAAGAAAACCGCATCTGTTACGCATTTCTATGAAAAGTTATTGTTGTTGAAAGACTTAATGGTGACAACAGAAGGAAAACGTCTGGCGGAACAGAGGCATGATTATATGGTTGGTTTTTTGAAGCAATTGGAGCGAGAAACCGGATTATAATAACGAGTGTAACCCCTTGTCTGGGGAGTGACAAGGGGTTTTTGATTGACTGCAAGCGCTACTGCGGAGCCATTTTGATGGTGTCTTCATTACGCATGGGATTGTTATTCGTCATATTTGAAATTCAACAAACTGCTAGTGGGGTGGATGTCAAACTATTACGTAATGAAGTCAGCCAACTACAATTTGGGGAACTGGGACTGATTTTATTAGTTTCGTTATGTGCCTTCATGCCAATGTTTTTCTATGCCGTTATTTTGACGAAGATGTTAGGGATTCAACTGAAGGCAAGGGAATTGATCAGGCACTTTTTCATTGCCAATTCATTTTCCAATTTGATTGGGTTTGGTGGTCTTGTTGGTTTTGTTTTACGCAATTATTTCTATTCAAAGTATAAGGAAGAAAAAGAAGGGATATTGAAAAGTATTGCTTTTGTTATGCTATTTTATTTAACGGGGATTTCCGTGCTGGCATGGATCATTCCACTCCGTTTTCGGGATTTTCCGTTGCTATCCGAAGAAATATGATTGTTTCTAGCGGTCATTGCCGTTGGTTTATATGCACCTGTTTTTATGATGATTAACATCATTCGCAATAACGAAGCGGGTGTGTCTTCATTTGGTCCAGCTGTGGCTAACCAGCTAATAATTACATCCGTCGTCGAGTGGCTAGCGATTTTCCTGCTCATGTGGTTTTTAACGTTTGTGCTGATGATTCCCATTGAACTTTCGTCCTTACTCCCTATATTTTTAATCACTTCGTGTGCAGGAATTGCTAGTATGATTCCGGGAGGTTTAGGTTCATTTGACCTGGTGTTTCTATGGGGGACGCAAAGCGTAGGAATTGCGGATGAAAAAGTGCTTGTTTTACTCGTATTGTATCGATTGGGCTACTTTGTTCTGCCATTTTTATGGGCATCTTTCCTATTTGTCAAAGAATATTGGTAACGCTGGAACCAGTCGTGGGGGAACGTTCCAAATGTGCTATTCTAAAAGATGAGTCATATGTTGCTCACGACTTTAGTGTTTATCTCGGGGACTATCTTGCTGCTCTCGGCGGCCGTACCAGGTATTTTAAGTCGTTTGAAAATTGCTCAAGAGTTTTTAGCTTTGCTGATTATGCATATCTCTCATCAGTTGACAGTTGCGGCAGGAATTATGCTATTGGGGTTGTGCAGAGGAATTGAATATAAAGTAAAAGGAGCCTTTCATCTTGCGCTGGTAGTGTTAATGAGTGCAGCACTTTTTTCTGTTTTTAAAGGATTTGATTATGAAGAGGCGATTTTTTTATTCATCGTAACGGCTCTTTTATTTGCGTCGGAAAAACAATTTTATCGCGAAAGTTATGTATTGACCTGGGGGAAGGCGCTGTTTGATGGCACGGTCGTCATCCTCATTACTGTGATGTATGTGTCTATTGGGTATGCTAACTTACCAACGGCCAAATTTCATATTCCGGCGAGTTTGCAAAGTTACATGATTACGGATTATCGCGATTTGTTTTACAGCGCAATCATTGGGATTCTCATTGCCATCGCCATTTTTGTCGTTGGCAATCGCATTCAACGCCCGAAGAAAATGGAGAGAATCGCGTCCATTCATCAAGAGAAGAAAATCAAAGAACATCTTGAACGGTATACAGGAACAGAATTTTCTCATCTTATTTTTCTGCATGATAAATATGAATGGTGGAACGAAGATCAGACGGTTTTGTTAACGTATCAGACATATGCAGATAAGATTGTTGTGCTTGGTAATCCGGTTGGAGATGAAACGAACTTTTTCGTAGCTTTTGAGGCGTTTTTGGGAACTGCTGATCTCTACGGCTATACACCAGTATTTTATGAGGTGAATCCTACAATTCTACCAGCATTACATGAGCAAGGATTTGGCTTTTTCAAGCTTGGTGAGGAAGCATTCGTTGATTTGGATAGCTTTTCACTTGCGGGTAAAAAGATGAAGGGAAATCGGGCCGTTAAAAATAAATTTGAGCGGGAGCACTTTTCGGTAGAGCTCCTCAGTCCTTCTTATTCGTCAGAAATTCTACATGAATTAGAAGATGTATCGACGAAATGGTTACAGGGAAGGGCGGAGAGAGGTTTTTCACTCGGTTTTTTCGATGAACGCTACTGTGATACATCTAACATCGCTGTTTTGAGGGATGAAGAGGGAATCATCGGTTTTGCAAGTCTGATGCCTATGTAGGATAATCATGAATGCATTTCTGTGGATTTTATGCGTTTTAAGCCAGGGCCACCATCCGGAACGCTGGATTATATTTTTCTTTCATTGTTTGAGTGGGCAAAGGAAGAGGGCTATCATGTATTTAATATCGGTATGTCGCCCCTTTCAAATGTTGGTCAATCCAAATATTCTTTCCTGAGCGAGAAAATTGCTGCCCAAATCTTTTTACATGGCCAGTACTTTTATCACCTCCAAGGGTTAAAAAATTTCAAAGATAAATACGCAGAGTTTTGGGAATCCAAATACGTTGCGTATCGCAAGAAAACGAACTTGCCGTTTACAATGGCCCAAGTTACATTGTTGATAGGGAAGAAAAGATTTTGAGGAATAAGAAAGTGCCTAACGACCAATCGCCATAACGATTAGATTCGTTGTGGCGATTGGTCGTTAGCTGATTTTATAATCAAGGTGACGATTATTATCGATGATGTCTTTGATATTTTTGCCATTGTTCTCTATAACAATACGAATAGTCTTGCAACTTTCTGGAAGTGGAAGATTATTGTGTACATACATAGAACATGTGAAAGAAGGGGGGAAGCTAGACAATGGCATTTGTGAAGAAGTATGTGACAATCATTTTTCATGTCGTACTATTATACGGTTTTTCGCTAGTAGGGGAGTGGCTTCAGCATTTGCTCTATATACCGCTACCTGGTAGTATCATTGGCTTGTTACTATTATGGGCAGCACTTTCTTTAAAGCTTTTCCGGTTACAGTGGATTGAATCTGGCGCTTATTTTCTGTTGGCTTACTTGCCATTATATTTAATCCCAGCGACTGTTGGTGTGATGAATTATGGACATGTTTTTGTTGGAAAAGGATTTCTTTTGATTCCGATTACGATGATCAGTACATTTGTTACGATGTGGCTTGCGAGTTGGGCGAGTCAATGGACCGCTCGTAAATCAGCTGAGCGAAAGGAGCAGACGATATGACAAACGTACTTTTATCTCTTCTCTTTGTTGCTATGACGTTGGCAATTTATCTTGTGATGAACGTGGTGTATGTGAAATATTATAAGTCTTTTTTAGTACCGATTTTAACAGCGACAACTGCAGTTGTCATCATTCTTGTACTCTTTAATGTGCCTTATGATACATATATGGTGGGGGGCAAATGGATTGATGCGTTATTAGCTCCTGCTATCGTAGCGTTAGCGATCCCGTTATATAAACAACGGGAGTTATTGAAGCAAAACTTGGTACCAATTGCTACCGGGGTGTTAACGGGCGTCGTTGTCGGCATGTTGAGCGGCATTATTTTTGTTAAATGGATAGGATTTTCTCAGGAGATTGTTTTTTCCTTTTTACCAAAATCGATTACAACACCAATTGCTATGCAAATTGCGACGGGATTGGGGGGCATCGCTTCATTAGCACCTGTTTTTGTCATGATTGCCGGATTTACGGGGATCATTTTCGGACCGTCATTTATGAAATGGACGCGAATTGATACAGCGATTGGCCGGGGGATGGGGCTTGGCGCGGCAGCTCATGCACTCGGTACATCGAAAGCCCTTGAACTTGGGGAACAAGAAGCATCGATTAGTTCTGTAGCGATGACACTCTGTGCAATTTTCGGTTCGGTTGTGGGACCTGTTGTGGCGTGGGTGTTTTATTGATGGATTTTTAGGGGAGGTGGAATCCTGAAAGCGATAACTGGATTATATATAGCAGACACGACTTTTTATGTTTTGAATCGAAAAGGGGAGCGAACTGTATAATGAACAACACTAAAACGACCAATCTGATGTGAAAGGTCGTTTTTGTATGTCCGTATTTTAAAAATACGAGCGTATGAAGGTTTGTGGATGGAATCGCAATTTGAAAATCACTCTTGTCATTCGACAAGAATTCCCGCTTTTCGTAATGCGACTTCTGCATCTTGAATTTGTTGCTCGTTATCTGCCAACAGTGTATGGAGATGAATGCCTTCTTCGCTTAATTTGGATAAGAAAGCGGCATTTGCTTCGTATACCTTTGCGATAAAGGCTTTGACTTCTGTGCGATTGGATACCATAATCGACGCGTTCAAATCACCGTATACCGGGTGTTCGACTTTGACATCTTTGACAGTAATGCCGTGATCGACGAGGATGTTCAATTCTTCTTCCGTCTGTTCAGGCGTGTGCTGACAGACGATGGTTTTTTCAATTTTTCCAGGTGCTGCTTGTGCATGCATGAAGACATAGCCCTGGCTTGTGGCCATAATCGGCTCGTTTTTCGCTTTCAGTAATGTAATATCTCCAACGATGACCTGGCGGCTAACATTGGTCATTTCCCCGAGTTCTCGCCCCGTCATAGGTTTCGTAGACGACCGCAATGTTTTGACGATCAATGCTCGACGTTCATCCCCAAGAATTTTTTCATTTTCATTCATATACATAGCTCCTTGCACGTGTTTTCAGTGCGATTTCAACAAGGCAATCTGCTAATTGACAAACACTTATCATCGTCGTATCACGTCCAAACGAGATACGGATGAATTCCTTGGCGCGGTGTGGTTCTACTTGTAAGGCCATCATCGCTTTCGAAGCATGTTGTTGACCTACTTGGCACGCGCTGCCGGTTGAAATCGCAAAACCGATTCGATTCAATTCTAGCATGATTAGCTGTCCTTCGACATTTTTCACACTTAATCCAATAATATGCGGCAATTGTTTGTCATCCTTCGTTGTTTGATAGACCGTAAAAAGCTCGGGATGTTGCAGGATTTTCTCCAAAAAGGCTTCGCGAAATGTCCGGCAATGGATATCCGTATGATTTGCGTGACTTGCGGCAGTAACAAATGCAGCGATACCTGGAACGTTCACCGTTCCGCCTCTGAAACCCGATTCGTGAACAAGCCCTGGAAAGACAGGGGTAAGTCGGTGGCGAGGATGAATATAGGCCACGCCGACCCCTTTTGGGCCGTACACTTTATGGCTAGAGATGGTGAGGCTATCCACAAGTTGTGCGATTGGCTTCAAATTCATTTTTCCGAAGGATTGCACGCAATCACTATGGAGAAGAATGGCACGTTCTTTCAGCAATGCCGCAATTTCTTCTAGCGGCTGAATGGTACCAATTTCTGGATTGATGTGTTGCATACTGACCATAATCGTGTCGCTAGTCAATGCTTGTTCAAGGCGCTGAATATCTACAAAACCTTCTTCTGTAAAAGGAACCGTCGTAATTGTAAACCCTTCTTGTTGCAAATACGCCAAGGCAGAATCAACAGAAGGGTGTTCGCCGGCTGTCGTTACAATATGATTCCCTTTATGTCGGTTTGCTTTGGCGAGTGAAATAATTGATAGTAGATTGCTTTCCGTGCCTCCACCTGTGAAATAAATCCCCGCAGAATGGACGCCAAGCATCCCTGCAAGTTCCTCACGGCAGTAGGCTAGCATATTTTGTGCCTCTGCGCCTACCTCGTGTAAGCTACTTGTATTGCCATAACATCCTTGTGCAAGTTTACTATAGACATGCGCTGCTTCTGGATGTAACGGCGTTGTCGCCGCATAATCGAAATAATGCAAAGCTCATTCCCCCAAACGATGTAATCAATTGCGCCTCGGCGTAATTGCGTCCAGATTTTTTTCGAGCCCGGGACCAACAGGATGTTGGTCATGCAGTCGTCGCGACAGGACGTCGCGCACTTAGACTGTGTTCTTAGCTCCTTAAAAAAATCTGTGACATCCGCCGGAGGCTTGGGCCTGCACGACGCAGGTCATGCAGGCGTTGCCACAGGACGTGGCGATCTTAGCCTGCGCTCCTCTATCGTTCAGCAGTCGTTTGAACACCCGCTAAACAGAAAAACAAAACCGCATTCATCTCGCCACCTATTGAGGTGGGAGTTTTCTGTAGCTGACGCTTTGCTTTCAGTACAAACAGATTTGCTGAATGAAGATAAATTCATCTTGTCATAGTTCTTCTTTTATGTAAAGATAGGTGTCAAGACATCTATCGAGCGCGGGAGGAAGAACATGAAAACGTATAATTGCATCATTGTCGGTAGCGGAATTGCTGCCCTGCAACTAGCCAACCATCTAAGTGCTCAAAGTCGAGTGCTCATCATGACAAAATCGACAAGACAAGCGAGCAATTCTTATCGCGCACAAGGAGGGATTGCGGCGGCGGTTGGTCATGGAGATAAACCTGTTTTTCATTATGAAGATACGATTCAGGCAGGTTGCCATTTTCATAATGAGCAACAAGTCCGTGAGCTTGTGGAAAAGGGGCCTGAATTAATTGCTCAGTTGACAGATCGTGGTCTTGATTTTGATAGGGATGACAAGGGAGAGATGGCTTTAGGCATGGAAGGTGCACATGGCCGAAATCGGATTGTCCACTGTGGCGGTGATGCAACCGGGAAATACATAATGGACCATCTTCATGCTTCGCTGAGAGCGGATATTGATATCATTGAAAATCGCTTCGTTTATGAGTTGCTTATCGATCCAGTGACGAAGAAGTGTATCGGCATTAAGGCGAAGGATGAAGAAGGCAAGAACGAAACGTATCAGGCGGATCAGATTGTGCTTGCAATGGGAGGCATTGGGGGATTGTATGCTTTTACATCGAATGAGGCATCTGTAGCAGGCGACGGCATTGCGTTAGCGTATCGAACGGGTGCGGAAATTATGGATATGGAATTCATTCAATTTCATCCCACATTATTGTATGTCAATGGTAGAACAGCGGGATTGGTGTCTGAAGCTGTTAGAGGGGCAGGTGGACGCTTGGTCGATGAATGGGGGACGCCGATTATGACGGGCAAACATCCGCTGGGCGATTTAGCCCCACGGCATATTGTGGCGAAGGAGCTCTATCAACAGCGTGTTGCGGGAAGAGAAGTCTATTTGGATATCTCGATGATTGAGCGATTTGAAGCGCAGTTTCCAACGATTACGGCACTGTGTCATGCAAATGGTGTGTCGTTTGATGAACAGAAGATACCTGTTGCCCCAGGCTGTCATTTTTTAATGGGAGGCATTGTCGTTGACGCTGTGGGCCAAACCTCCATTGATGGGCTATATGCCATTGGAGAAACGGCGGCGACGGGTGTCCATGGCGCCAATCGGCTTGCCAGCAATTCGTTGTTAGAAGGGCTACATTATGGGAGGAAATTGGCGAATCATTTAAATAAACGGTTGACTCAAAATGACATGGCTAGCACGGGGTATGTTGTGGTGCAGAAACCTACGCGACAATTACCGTTGTTACCGAATCAAGTAGAGCTCCGCGAGAAAATGATGGCGTATGCGGGGATTGTTCGGACGGATGCGGACCTCCGTTTTCTCGCGAATTGGTTACGTGCGTATGGAGAAAGCGAGACTGATGACATGTCATTGGATGACTGGAGTATGGACGCAATCCAATCGCTCTTTATGCTACAAGCTGCGAAGCTCGTTACAAATGCTGCGCAACTGAGGCTGGAAAGCAGGGGAGCCCATCAGCGGGCGGATTACCCTGTGGAAGATGAAAGATGGGGACAAGTGCATATTGTCCAATCTAAAAAAGGAATCGAAATGAGGGAACGACAACATGAATACCATCAAGTTGAGATCTATGCTTGAGCAATTTTATGTAGAAGATATTGGGGATTGTGATCTATCCAGTGAGTTTTTATTTCCAGAAGCGATAACAGGTGAGTTGAATATTGTCGCTAAAATGGATGGCGTTTTTTGTGGAAGAAAAGTCATTGAAGAAGGGTTGCGCGTTGTGGATCCGAGTACAACGGTTAGTTGTTATGTGGAGGATGGCGGAACGATTGAAAAAGGTAGTGTCATTGCGACAGCTAAGGGGCCGGTCCAAAGTTTGTTGAAAAGTGAGCGTGTCATTTTGAATTTGATCCAACGAATGAGCGCGATTGCAACGGAGACGCATCGAGTTGCAGAGAAAATCGAAGGTACAGGAACGAAAGTATGCGATACACGAAAAACGATGCCGGGCCTTCGCATGCTGGATAAATACGCTGTTCGCATGGGCGGCGGTTTCAATCATCGCAATGGGTTGTTTGATGCCGTCATGTTAAAGGATAATCACCTTGCCTTTGCGGGTTCTTTGACAACAGCAGTCGAAACGGTTCGGGCGGCGCTTGGGCATACGACGAAAATTGAAGTGGAAATTGAATCTTTCGCGCAGCTGCAAGAAGCAATCGCCGTGAAAGCAGATATTATTATGTTTGATAATTGCACGCCAGAAACGATTCGTGAGTGGAAGCAAATTGTGCCGGACAACATCATTACAGAAGCATCGGGCATGATTACGAACGATACCATTCGTGCCTATGCGGAATCGGGCGTAGATTATATATCGCTCGGCTATTTAACACATTCTGTGAAAGCGCTAGATATTAGTGCAAATGTTACCATCAATAAAAGTAATGGGGGAAATTAACTTGTCGATCTTACATTATTTCGAAGAACAAAAGAGTGGCACATTGCCAGAAAGCTATCGAGACTTGACGCGTGAGCAAATGGAAGCGCGGATTGTGGCGATTAAAAAACAGCTCGGGGACAAGCTGTTCATCCCCGGGCATCATTATCAAAAAGATGAGGTCATCCAGTTTGCAGATGTATCAGGGGATTCGTTGCAATTGGCGCAGCTATGTGCGGCCAATGAGCAAGCGGAGCATATCGTTTTTTGTGGCGTGCATTTTATGGCGGAAACGGCTGATATTTTGACAAATGATCATCAGAAAGTGTATTTACCCGATATGCGTGCGGGTTGTTCGATGGCAGATATGGCGAATATTTTTCAAACGGATCGTGCATGGGCTGCACTTATGGAGACATTTGGTGACACAATTGTCCCATTGACTTACGTGAACTCAACGGCGGCCATTAAAGCATTTGTCGGTAAAAATGGTGGGGCAACTGTTACGTCATCGAATGCACATGCAATGGTGAAATGGGCATTTACACAAAAAGAACGCATTCTCTTTTTACCAGATCAGCATTTAGGGCGCAATACGGCATATGACATTGGCATTCCGCTTGAGCAAATGGCGGTATGGAACCCGATTAACGATCAACTGGAGTATGAAGGAGATTTCGAGGATATAAAAGTGATTTTATGGAAAGGGCATTGCTCTGTCCATGAAAACTTTACTGTGAAAAATATCGTGGACCTACGAGAAAGTGATCCGGAAACACGTATTATTGTCCATCCCGAATGTTCACGCGAAGTCGTCGCGCTTGCAGATGACAATGGCTCGACGAAATACATTATAGATGCGATTGAAAATGCGGATCCGGGGAGCAAGTGGGCAATTGGTACGGAAATGAATCTTGTCAATCGACTGATTCAAAATCATCCGGATAAGCAAATTATCTCCTTGAATCCGAGCATGTGTCCATGCTTGACGATGAACCGCATTGATTTACCGCATTTACTTTGGAGCTTGGAGAGTATTGTGAATGGGGAAGAGGTCAATACGATTCAGGTTGATGAAGAAACGACGAAGGATGCGATTACGGCATTGGAACGAATGTTGGCAAGAGCTTAAGTGAGTGAAAGAGGCACTAGGTCTGAAAGGGCTTGGTGTCTTTTTTTGTGTTGCAAGCCTCATAGTTAGTTGGAGAGCGCGCAAAGTAGTTTGCGAAGCACGCATAGTTAGTTTGTGAAGCCCACAGAGTCAGTCGACATACACTGAAACTCTATTGTTATAAAATCAGAAAATGGATTGAATTCAGCTAATTAGTGTGGTAAGTTGAGTACAACGAATTATGAAGTGTAAACTTCTTTATTTAAAATAAAAATGTTGAAACTTCGCGAGGGGTGCGGGAAGATGAAACTTAAAGGGCTCATTCATGAGCATTACGACCAACTATCCAAAAGTCAGAAAAAAGTTGCACAGTATGTCATCGATTATCCTAAAAGTATTGCGCTATCGTCCGCGCAAGAGGTTGGAGCGACGATTGGGGTTAGTGAAACAACGGTTATTCGCTTTTGTTATAGTTTGGAGCTTTCTGGGTACGCCGAATTACAAAAGGGTGTACGTGAACAGTTGTTTGTTCAAGAAAGCAGCTTGACGACGTATCAGCAGTCTAAATTAGCGATGGAACAAGAGCCCCATTTTTTTGAACAAGTGATGGAGCAGGACCGGGCCACCATAACAGAAACGATGAAGCAAATAAACGAAGCAGACTATGAAACCGCCATCGATCGCTTGGCCAATGCAAAAACGGTCTATGTTCTAGGGCTTCGCTCATCGTATACAGCGGCCAATTGGCTTTCTTATACGCTCGGTTTAGTGAGAGGTAATGTGCAGCTATTGCGACCTGAAACGGAAGATGTTATCCAGACACTTAGTCAAATGGATAAGCAATCTGTCGTCATTGTCATTTCGTTTCATCGCTATTTGAAGGAAACGATTCAAATCGCACAATTGGCCCAGCAACAGGGGGCTTTCATGATTGGCATTACAGATTCCATATTTGCACCTATCCAATCATGTAGCGATGTGCTATTTCCGATTTATTCACCGAATAAGTCGACACTGGATGCTACGGCTGCATTGTTTTCATTCATGAATGCGATTGTCGCAGGCTTGTCTGTGAAAGAAAAGGATCGTTTTGAAAAAAGACAACAAACGTATCGAGCGATTTCGAGTGATTTTTTATTCGTGGAAGGAGTGGATTGATATGAACGTGAAAACGGCAGTACAAGAAGTGAAATCGGTCGTCGAAGAAGTCTTTCAACATTTACATACACATCCCGAAATTAGTTGGCAGGAAGTGGAGACGACGAAGTATATTCAGCAATTGTTGGAGCGTGAAGGATTTCAAGTCGAGACCTTCGATGATTCAACGGGGCTTGTCGTAACAGCAGGGACGGGCGAGCATTGCGTAGGGCTACGTACGGATATTGATGCGCTATGGCAAGAAGTGGATGGCGTTTACCAAGCGAATCATTCTTGTGGACATGACGCACATATGACGATGGCGATTGGTGCGTTATTTACATTGAAAAAACTCGGTTATCCGAAGATAGGACGCTTAAAAGTCCTTTTTCAACCCGCTGAGGAAAAAGGGACGGGGGCTTTGTCGTTTGTGGAAAAAGGGCTTGTAGATGATGTCGATTATTTGTATGGCGTTCATCTTCGTCCGATTCAAGAAATCGGACACGGCTATTCAGCACCTGCGATTTTGCATGGTTCTGCCAAAATGATAAAAGGATTAATTATTGGCACAGATACACATGGGGCGAGGCCGCATCTTGGGCAAAACGCCATTGAAGTGATGGCGCGTCTTGTGCAAGCGATTCAGTCCATCCATGTGGATCCGATGGTGCCGCATTCGGCCAAAATGACGATGTTTCAGGCGGGGGGAGAATCAGCGAACATCATCCCTGGCAATGCCGTGTTTAGCCTAGATATTCGCGCACAAACGAATACGGTCATGGACAAGTTGATGAGCGAAGTGGACAAAGCCATCCGCTTGATTGCCGACATGGCAGATGTGGAAATCAGCTATGAAGTGCAAGCAGAAATTGCCGCCGCCCAAGTCGATGAAACGGCTGTGGCATTGATGGCACAAGCGATTACAGAAACCGTGGGCGAGCAATTTTTGGCGGCTCCAATCGTTACACCAGGCGGGGAAGATTTTCATTATTACACATTAAAAAGGCCAACTGTGAAAGCGACAATGCTTGGCCTTGGTTGCGATTTAGCGCCAGGGCTTCACCATCCGCATATGACATTCAACCGTGATAGTATCCAAACAGGCATTGAAATTTTGACTCGCACGGTTATTCAGACGTTCGAGCAGCTAGAACAAGGGAAGTGATTGTATGACAATAGCGATTCGTCAGTTAGTGACACATGAAGATATGTATCTGATTCAAGATTTGGAGAAAGAAATTTGGGGGATGGATCCGATTCCAATCCATCAAACGTATACAGCGGTAACAAATGGTGGGTTGCTATTAGGGGCTTTTGACGATGATCGAATTGTCGGTTTTTCTTATAGTTTCGCAGGTTTTGCGAACGGAAAAGTGCATTTATGTTCGCATATGCTTGGTACGCATCCCGATTATCAGTCGATGGGCGTTGGCAAGCTGTTGAAAGAGGAGCAGCTTCGACTTGCTCGTGATATGGGCTATGAGCTCATTGTTTGGACATTCGATCCGCTCGAAAGCCGCAATGCGTATTTAAATGTATCCAAACTCTATGGAATTTGTAATACGTATTTAGAAAACTGGTATGGGGAGATGGCAGATGGATTGAACAAAGGATTGCCATCTGACCGCTTTAAAATCGAATGGTGGGTTTCCAGTGAACGTGTTCAAGAGCAATGGACACCGCAAATCGTCGATTATCATCGACCGTTTGGCGTCAAGCAATCGGAATTAGGCAATCCAATGATTGAAGTAGAGCTGGCAGATATTTGGACAGACAGTGAAGGGATTGAAGTGCCTGTTCCAGCAGCGATTCAGTTGATTAAAAAAAGTGAGCCGGAACTAGCTCTAGATTGGCGCGTGAAAATGCGAGTGATTTGTCAAACGTTATTCGACGCGGGTTATGCGTTAGTAGGTGTTAACAGATCTGACGAAGGGGTCCATTACTACCAATTTGTCAAAAGAGAAACGATTCCACTAAATACGAAACATGAGGAGAATGCTGAATGATTATTAAAGAAATTAACATCCGCAAAATGAAAATGACGATGAAACATCCATTCACAACAAGCTTTGGAACGTTTCAAGAGAAAGAATTTTTGTTGCTCGAAGCGAAAGACGAGCTTGGCAATACGGGGTGGGGAGAGTCTGTTGCTTTCCATTCTCCTTGGTACAACGAAGAAACACTTGAAACGAATTTGCATATGATTAAGGACTTCTTAATCCCATTAGTTTTGGGGAAGGAAATTGGGCATCCAGATGAGGTAAATGAATTGTTCGCCGCTATTCGTAAAAATAATATGGCGAAATCAACGGTTGAAGGAGCCATTTGGGACCTTTATGCCAAGCGCAACGAACTGACATTGGCGCAAGCATTAGGCGGTAAACAAGAAAAAATCGAAGTTGGGATCAGTATCGGGATTCAGGAAAATGTTGCCGATTTAGTTGCAACGGTTGGTGGCTTCATCGAGGAAGGCTATAAGCGCATCAAAGTGAAAATTAAACCAGGTTATGACGTTGACGTCATCCGTGAACTCCGTAAACATTTCCCGGATGTACCGCTGATGGCAGATGCCAACTCGGCGTATACACTGGAGGATGTTGAACTGCTAAAACAGCTCGATGCTTTCAATTTGACGATGATTGAACAGCCGCTTGCCTCAGACGACATCATCGATCATGCGACGTTGCAAAAACAGCTACAAACGCCAATCTGTTTGGATGAAAGCATTCATTCACTTGAGGATACACGAAAAGCGCTTGAACTTGGCAGCACAAAAATTATTAACATTAAAATCGGCCGCGTCGGTGGCTTGACGGAAGCGAAAAAAATCCATGATTACTGCATGGAGCGTGGCATTCCGGTTTGGTGTGGCGGTATGTTGGAATCGGGAATTGGACGCGCGCATAACGTCGCACTGACAACATTGCCGAACTTTGTTTTACCAGGGGATACAGCGGGGTCTTCTCGTTACTGGGAGCAAGATGTCATCACGCCTGAAGTCGTTGTTGAGGATGGCTATATTACTGTACCAACAGCATACGGTATCGGATATGAACCGAATCTTGCGGCGATGGATACGTTCACAGTGGACGAACTGCATTTTACAGCAAAATAAGTACAGTGGGTGACGTTTTGTCACTCACTACGCTTTAAATAGTCTGAAAATAAAAGGTATTCACTCTCATGCAATATATAGGTTGCTGGAGGATGAAAAGTTACAGACATGAAAAAACGGGGGAACAACTATTATGAGAAAAAGTTTTCAAATCGGAGCGGCTTTCATCGGCGTTATCGTTGGAGCGGGCTTTGCATCCGGACAAGAAATTTTACAGTTTTTTACGAGTTTTGGCACCATTGGCATCGTCGGATCATTGGTCGCAATGGCTTTATTCGCTTTCATTGGCATGAATTTAACGCAGCTAGGAAGTCGTTTACAAACGACGTCTCATCAAAATGTCATTTATCATATTTGTGGTCGATATGTCGGCGTCATTGTTGATTTTATCATTACCTTTTTCTTATTTGGCGTGACGGTCGTCATGTTTTCAGGAGCAGGTGCCATTTTTGAACAGCAATTTGGTATTCCAGGCTATATCGGCAGTATCGTTATGGCTGTATTGACGATCGCAACGGTGACGTTAAGCGTGCAAAAAGTTATTACACTCATTAGTGCATTTACACCTTTTTTATTATTGCTCGTCATTATTATTACTGTTTATTCAGTTGTCAATTTCGATTTTTCATCAGCGGCCATTGAAGCGGCCGTGACGACCGACAATCAAGGAGCCTCTCATTGGTTGTTAGGTGCAATCTTGTACGTTTCCTATAATATTGCGGCAGGTGCAGCGATGTTGACGGTGATGGGCGGAACGGTGAAAAATGAAAAAACGGCGGCGTGGGGCGGCATTATCGGTGGTTTGGGTCTTGGATTGTTGATTCTGCTGATTAATATCTCCATGCTGACGCAATTGAAAGAAATTGCAGCCGTACCAATGCCGATGCTATTTTTAGCAAATAACATCAGTCCGATTGTTGGGGTTATCATGTCCGTGATTTTATTGGGGATGGTTTACAACACTGCGGTCGGCATGTTATACGCATTTGCAGCACGTTTCATCAAGCCGGAAACAGTACGTTTCAAAGGCGCTGTTGTCGTATTTGGCGTTGCTGCATACGGCGCAAGTTTCATCGGCTTCATCACGCTTGTCGGTACGGTTTATCCAGCGATGGGCTATCTAGGATTTATTTTAATCGGTGCGATTGTCTTGGCGTGGTTTATGAAGAAAAAAGCGCCGAATCAGGTTGGATAACTGGAATGATGCGGGGATGGAGGCATCTTATCTATACCCATGGTCTTTTCATCTATCGATTTTATCGGTTGCGATAAAAGTACTGCATGAAGCACTTGACAAAACTATTTTCTATTGTATGATTGTTTACAATCTTAAAAATCGAGCGTAGACGAAGGAATAGTATGTATGTACTTGGTATGCCAGAGAGCGAAATTTATGAGCTGAGAGATTTCGTCACACCAACCGACAGAACCTACCTTCAGAGTCCTAGGTAAACCATAGGCGCATACCTCAGCGTTATGAGGAGAGTGGGATGTGTTTTTTAAACGCATCCAATTATGGTGGTACCGCGGAAGTAAAGCCCTTTCGTCCTTAATCGTTAAGGATGACTGGGCTTTTTTGGTTGAATTATATGGGAAATGGCGGGGATATGGGATGAAGAGGCAGCGGATTGTGGTAAAAATCGGAAGTAGTTCTTTGACAAATGATCAAGGTGAAATCGATCAGGCGAAATTTAATGATCATGTTGGTGCGCTTGCTACACTTCGTCAAGCGGGGCATGAAGTAATCGTCGTTTCTTCCGGGGCGGTTGCGGCTGGATTTGCTGGTTTAGGCTATCCGTCAAGGCCATTGACAACGAAGGGGAAACAAGCAGCGGCAGCGGTGGGGCAAAGTTTACTGATTCAATCATATATCGAAAAGTTTAGTGAATATGGCATTGTACCTGCCCAGATTTTATTGACACGTATGGACTTCTCGAATCGGGAGCGCTATAAAAATGCCTTTGCGACGATGAGTGAGTTATTAGAACGAGGTGTCTTGCCGATTATTAACGAAAATGACACGGTCGCTGTCGATGAACTAACTTTTGGTGATAATGATATGCTATCGGCACTTGTTAGCGGCTTTCTTCATGCAGACCAACTTATCATTATGACGGATATCAACGGGTTGTATGATGCCAATCCACGCAATAATCCAGCAGCCAAACGTTTTGATTATTTGGAGGAAATTACGCAAGACTTGATGGCAGGTGCAGATGACACGGGATCAAAAGTGGGGACGGGCGGCATGAAGTCCAAATTATTAGCTGCAAAAACGGCAACCTCATTGGGCGTTTCGGTCTTTATTGGCACGGGGCAAGGTTCGGATAAATTGGTTGATATTTTGCGAGGAGATGGAGATGGCACATATATTTCCAATCCCGACATTGCGAAAATCAATACGAGTCGACAATGGATTGTTCTTCATTCTGAAACGACGGGTAAATTGTATGTGGACCAAGGGGCGGAAGAGGCGATTTTGCATAACGGCAGGAGCTTATTGCCAGCAGGTGTTTTTAAAGTAAATGGCACTTTTGACAAAGGCGATGTTGTGGAAGTTTTTGGTGTGAATGGCCTTTTAGGAAGAGGGGAAGTTAGTTATTCCTCGGAGGAATTGAAGAGCACCATTGAAAAGCGGAATCGAGAAAGAGCGGCAGAACTCGTGTCAACAACGGTTGAAGTCATTCACCGTGATCGATGGGCGCAACTATAAAACAAGGGGGAATTACTAATGAGTGAAGTGAAACGGAAAGGGAAGATTGCTAAGGAAGCGAGCTATTCATTGGTTAACATTACAACCGAGCAAAAAAATCAGGCATTGGCGCTAATTGCTGAGCAACTCGTAGTAGACCAAGCAACCATCCTTGCTGAAAATCAAAAGGATCTGGAAGCTGGTAAGGCGAATGGTCTAACGGATGCCATGCTTGACCGGATTATGCTCAATGAAAAACGCATCCAAGACATGGCTGATGCCATCCAACAATTAATCGACTTAACAGATCCAATCGGGGAGACGCTAGAGACGATTGAAAAAGAAAACGGCTTGCAGATTGAAGTGAAACGTGTGCCAATTGGCGTCATCGGCATGATTTACGAAGCAAGGCCAAATGTCACCATTGATGCGGCAACCTTGGCGATTAAAACCGGAAATGCTGTGATTTTACGAGGCAGTTCTTCTGCGAAATATTCGAATATCGCATTGATTCAATCCATTCATATGGCTTTAGATAATAGCGACATCCCAAAGGAATCGGTCCAACTGATTGAGGATACGAGCAGGGAAACGGCGAAGGATTTATTCCGACTCAATGCGTATTTGGACGTTCTCATTCCAAGGGGGGGGAAAGCCCTCATTGAAACAGTTGTCCGTGAAGCAACTGTTCCAGTCATTGAAACAGGGGCAGGAAATTGTCATATTTATATCGATGAGTCGGCAGATTTAGAGATGGTTGAAAAAATTGTCATCAATGCAAAAACACAACGTCCATCTGTTTGTAATACCATTGAAACGATTTTAATTCATGAACAGTGGTTTGCGCAATATGGGAAGGCCCTCATTGCAAAATTGCAGGAAAGTGATGTAGAGATTATCGGGGATGAAACCATTGCAAGCGAATGCAGCAATGTCCAACGAGCATCTGAAGCAGATTGGTCAACCGAATACCTCGGTTTAACGGTCAGTGTCAAAGTCGTTTCAACGATTGATGAGGCAATCGCTCATATTAATCAATACGGTACCAAGCACTCTGAAGCCATCATTACAAACGACGAACAGCGCGCAGCCATTTTCTTAACGCGTGTCGATGCAGCTGCTGTTTACCATAATGCATCGACTCGATTTACAGATGGATTCGAATTCGGCTACGGAGCAGAAATCGGTATCAGCACACAGAAACTACACGCAAGAGGTCCAATGGGATTAAAAGCACTGACCACGAGTAAATTTACGATTCGTGGTACTGGGCAAGTGCGTGTATAAGCGGATTTCTTGGCAACGTCATATGTCCACTACAAAAAAATGAGCCACGGGGATATGCCCCCGTGGCTCATTTTAATTGATCTCCAAATGTTGCTTTAATTCCCCTGTAATAGTTTTCAGTTCTTCGTCGTCCATCATGTAATACCAGATCCCGCCGTTCATACGCTTGCCTGTCCCTTGTTCAAAATGCAATTGTTCTACTTTGTCAGCCGCATTCCGGTAGTTTTTCTGCACATCGACCATTTCATCGAATGTCATATTTGTTTTGATGTTGTCGCCGATTGCGTTAAATACACCTCGGTAATTCAGTAAGCTATTGACAGATTTTCCTTTATCTAAAACTCCTTGAATCACTTGTCTTTGGCGGTCTTGTCGTCCCCAGTCTCCATTGGGATCTTCTTTCCGCATGCGAACATAGGACAAGGCTTCTTTACCTGTTAATGTAATAGTGCCTTTCTTGAAATGAAACGAGTCCTGCGTAAAATCTAAATCATTATGCACTTTGATCCCGCCGACTTCGTCCACTATTTTGATGAAACCTTCCATATTTACCTCTACGACATAGTCAATCGGAATATCCAATAAGTGTTCAACTGAATCCATCGACATCTCAATCCCACCAAAGGCATAGGCGTGGTTTAGCTTATCATCTGTGCCGTGCCCAACAATTTCTGTATACGTATCTCGCGGAATACTAATCATTTTTGTCGTATTGAGTTTCGGATTGACAGCCATAACAATCATCGTATCCGAGCGGCCTTTATCGCCTTCGCGTTCATCGACACCTAGCACAAGTACGGAAAAGGGCTCCAACTTGCTGACATCAATTTTTTCCTCGCGTTTCTCAGATACATCTCGTTCAATGGATTGATGCATACCTTTCAACGTTGAGGTCAAGTCAAAATAGACTGTTAAGGCGAGTCCGCCAATTGCCAGACCGAGCACGCTAATAATACCGACAATCCACGGCCATTTTTTCTTTTTCATTTTTTTTACTTCTGAACGCTTCATAATAAGTTCCTCCATAACAATCGTCTAAAAGCCTGTACAGTATAGTAACGTTTTATAAAGAGTTAGGTTGCCAGTTCACGTGTAAAGGATTCACATCTAATTTGTATCCGAACCTATTAATTGTAGCAGTTCGATTTATCGGTTGTCAAAATAAAAAACGTTGAAGGGGGATTATTCGGAATTCTTGGAAAGAAAGTTCTACAAACCTACTCTTCATCTTACAGTGTAATAATGGCGAGAAAAGGGAGAGGGTTTGCATGCTAATCGATGGCGTGTTTTCAGGGGGAGGGTTGAAGGGATTTGCGTTAGTCGGGGCTTATCAAGTATTGGAGGAGAAAGGCTATCGCTTTCAACGTGTGGCGGGAACGAGTGCCGGAGCGATTTTGGCAAGCTTTATAGCAGCTGGTTATACCGCGAAGGAGATTGAAGAACTGCTGAATGAGTTGGATGTTGCTTTGCTACTAGATCCGCGCAAAACGATTATTCCTTTGCCCATTATGAAATGGCTATGGCTGTATTGGCGTCTAGGTCTGTATCAAGGGAAAGCGCTTGAGCAGTGGTTTTTAGAGAAGTTATCGGCAAAGGGAATTTATACGTTTGGGGATTTACCGCCAGGTTCTTTGAAACTCATTGCTTCGGATTTAACGAATGGCAAGATGATGGTACTGCCTGATGATTTACCAGACTATGGTGTATCAGTAGACAGTTTTCCAATCGCACGTGCGTTGCGTATGAGCTGCGGGATTCCATTTTTCTTTGAGCCTGTAACGATGAAAGTAGGGTCGGGTGATACGATTGTTGTCGATGGTGGTGTATTAAGTAATTTCCCGATGTGGCTATTCGATGATGCCAATGGCAAAAAAGAACGCCCGGTCCTTGGGCTAAAGCTCAGTCGTCAACAAGAAGATATGCCGGGACACGTTATTAAAAATGGATTGGATTTATTCGAAGCGCTGTTTTCAACGATGAAAAATGCGCATGATGAAAAATACATTTCTCGATCACATGAAAAAAATATTATTTTCATTCCAGTAGATGATTATAGTGCAACGCAGTTTGATTTAGATGAAGAAACAAAAAATGAGTTGATGGAAAAGGGAAGAATTCGTACAGAACAATTTTTGAAAACGTGGTAGTAGGAGGAAAATGGGCATCGTTGTCTATCGGAGTAGCGATGGAGGACGATGTTTTTTCAAACGTATCTAACAGGATGGATAAGCTTTTGATTCCCGAAATGAGTAGGATTAATCAGAAAAAATACGCTATACTAGTATTTATCAATGCAATTGGAAGTGACGATTAATGAAATAGAGAACAGGCTATTGTTTGAAAGGGGGAGAAATATGACGAACGTTATTTGTCCGCTATGTAGTAAAAGTAATAATTGCTGCAATGGCCTAGACAAATCATTAGGGGTTTGTTGGTGCAATCAAGAGGTATTCCCAGCAGAGATTTTCGAGCAGGTGCCGCCTGAGCAATTAAGGAAAGCCTGTATATGCAAAAGTTGTTTGGAGCAATATTCGGAGCAATTAGAGCGGAATAGGTGAGGGAATTGACATTGAACGCATCGTATAAAGGAAGACGAGACGTATTGTGAAAAAAGGCCTCCTATCAGTCGAGAAAATGACTGGTGGAGGCCTTTTTATTTTGTAACATTCATTTGATTACACGCCGCGTTTATTCCCCCAGACAAGCGCATGTAGCTGCGGCAACACTTTTGCGTCATTCATGACGGATGAGTGCATGGCTTGGTCAATGAGCCACTCGAAACGATTGAGGAGGGTCGACACCAGGTGTGCATCGTCGGTTGTCGTCGTATCCTCGTTCCCAGTTTGCAGATAGAAAGGGAACGATGGATAACGAAGATGAACCTCCTCAGCAAACTTGAAATCTGCTTCATCGAAAATGACGATTTTTAAACTGGCGTTGGCATGCATGAGCTTTTCCATAAAGCGATCCAGTTTATCGAAATCTGTCACCATTCCAGAACTGGGTGGTTTCGGTGATAATGTAATGTCATCGATCTTCACGAGCCAATCTTGCCAAAACGAAGCTTGTGTTTCGACAGCGACTTTCCAGCCTTGTGCATGGCAAAGGTCGATGAGTTCGCCAATGCCTTTATGCAGGGCAGGGTTGCCACCTGAAATCGTCACATGTGAAAACGATTGACCACCGATTGCTTGAAGTTCTTCGATAATGTCACTTGGCTGTTTTGCTACACTTTTTCCGGTGCCATCCCACGTAAAACTAGAATCACACCAAGAACAGGAGTAATCGCAACCCGCTGTACGAACAAACATCGTTTTCTGCCCGATCACCATGCCTTCCCCTTGAATGGTTGGGCCGAATATTTCCATTACAGGAATTTTCATAGCACACCCTCCTGTTGAGGGCGATAGATGACATAGCTCGTCGGCGTCTCCCGCACAATGACTTGTAAGCAGACAGGTTGATTCGCTCTCGTTTGTAAAACGGTTTGAATCGATTGCCCAATCTGTTCGGCCAATCGCTCGGTCGTTGGGAAGTGCTCCTTGAATTCAGGATGATCATTTAACACGGAATGATCATATTTATCATGGATGAGGTTTTTAAGCTGTTTGAAATCGATGAGAAAACCGAGTTCATCTAGCGTATTGCCTCCAATGGTTACATTTATATGGTACGTATGCCCATGCATCACCCGGCATTTTCCGGCTTCTTCATGCGGAATGTAATGCGCTGCTGAGAAATGCAGGTCTTTGTTTAATTCAAATCGATAGTTGTGTTGGACTTGCGGGTAAAACTGCTGCATCATTTGGCGACACCTACAGACTTTTTCGCTAAGTAAGTAGCGAGTCCTTCGTTGCGCAACACGCAAGCAGGGCACTCTCCGCAGCCTGAGCTCGGAACGCCGTTGTAGCAAGTAAGTGTTTTCTCTTGGATGTAATCAAGTACCCCTAGTTCGTCGGCCAGTTCCCATACTTCAGATTTATCAAGCCACATGAGCGGCGTATGCAGAACAAATCGTCCGTCCATGGCTAAGTTCAACGTCACATTTAGTGATTTGATAAAATTATCGCGGCAATCAGGATAGCCACTAAAATCCGTTTCACTGACACCTGTAATGATGTGCCGAGCCCCAATGGCATCTGCATAGACTGCTGCAAAGGATAGAAACAGATGATTTCGGCCTGGAACGAATGTCGATGGCAATTCGCCTTCTACTTCTGTCACTTCGATGTCATTACGTGTTAAGGCATTCGCAGACAATTGGTTAATCAACTGCATATCGAGCACTTTGAATGATACACCGAGTTCCTGCGCAATTTGGCGAGCACATTCAATTTCATCCGAATGACGTTGCCCATAATCAAACGTCACCGTTGCTACCTCACGGAAATTCTTCAATGCCCAAAATAGGCATGTCGTACTGTCTTGGCCGCCACTGAAGACGACCACCGCTTTTTCATTTTTCATTCTAAACAGCTCCTTAGTTTTTTATAGAGGGAAGTTTTCGAACCTCTTTTTTTGAACCTTGTCAATGATAGCATAGATTGCTAATAATGAGGTGTCATAAATAAAAAAGTGTTAGATAAGGGCGTCCGCCAAATAGTCACCACCAACAAACAATCCTAATACTATACAACTAACGAAGTAGGGACGAAAAGGAGTGTGTATATGCCGGCGATTACAGGAAATGCCTACATTAATCGAATTGACCAACTGCAACCAACTGTCTGGATAGATGGGAAGCCTGTAACAGGGAAGATTTCCGAGCACCCCGCATTCAAAGGCATTATGAAAAGCCAAGCAGATCTATACGATTTGCAGCATGATGCCTCTTTACGAGAAATCATGACCTACCCGTCACCTTCATCAGGACAGCGAGTAGGCATGTCTTATTTACAGCCGACAACAACAGAGGATTTAGTGAGAAGACGGGTAATGGTTCAGCAATGGGCTAAATCGAACAATGGCATGATGGGGAGAAGTCCTGATTACATGAATACCGTCCTGATGGCATTGGCGTCGTCTGTCGGTTTTTTGGAGGGGAAAGAAAACTGTTTTCCTGAAAATGTCCTCGCATTCTATGAGTATGCCCGTGAAAAAGACCTATCCATGACCCATACATTTATCGATCCACAAGTAAATCGTACGCAGTTTTATTTTGAAGAGACCGATGAGCCTATTGCAGCGACAGTTGTGGGGCGTAATAAAGAGGGCATCGTTATCAAAGGTGCGCGTTTATTAGCGACACAAGGTGGCATTACCGATGAAATCGTCGTTATTTCGCCAGGTGGTGTGAAGGATGCCGCGAATGGCTTTGCCTTTGCGATTCCGAGCAATAGCGAAGGTCTACGATTTGTGTGCAGGGAATCATTTGTCGGCAGTGACTCTACATTTAATGATCCGTTGAGCGCACGCTATGAAGAAATGGATACGATTGTGGTCTTCGACAATGTGGTTGTCCCGTGGGCGCGCGTCTTTTATTATGACAACTTAGCCGTCGCCAATAACTTTATGGCGTGTAGTTCATATCTTCCCCTTACACTGCATCAAGTCGTCTCCCGGCAAATTGTGAAAACCGAATTTGTGCTAGGCGTTGTTCAGTCCATCGTCGACACCATCAACATTAGCGAGTATCAGCATGTGCAAGAGAAAGTATCTGAAATCATCGTAGCACTTGAAACGATGAAAGCCTTTGTAATCAAATCAGAAGTCGAAGCCGAACGGGATGAATGGGGATTTATGCGTCCGGATCAACCGACTTTGCAAATCGCTATTAACTTTTTTCCAAAGATTTATCCGCGCTTTACCGAAATCATTCAACTACTAGGTGCAAGCGGCTTGATGGCTATTCCAACAGAACATGATTTCCAATCCGAAATCCGTAAAGATTTAGACCACTACTTGCAGTCGAAGGGGAACAATGCGGAAGAGCGTGTGAAGATTTTCCGCTTGGCCTGGGATTTAACGATGAGCGCTTTCGGTACACGTGAAACCTTATATGAACGCTTTTTCTTTGGCGACCCTATTAAACTGGCGAGTCAGCTGTATGCTTCTTATGATAAGGAGCTGTATGTGCGACGAGTAGAGGATTTATTAAAGAGGAGTTAACAATCCCGCATTCTAAACAACAACCTATTGTTTAGAATGCGGGGTTTTTAGGTCATTTAGAAAGGATGTCATCGTTTTGTCACATTTAGTGAGGTGATTAAAACTGGGTGTTTAGAACGCTAGGTATTAATGGTAAACTACACAAGTGGATGAATAAAGGATGCGAAATTGTAAGGAAATATGAATTATTTTATAACTTTGTATTCTGAAGAGACAATGTAAAAGATCGCTGGAGGGAAAACGATGAAAGCAACAATTGGTGTGTTAGCTGACACCGCAGTTTCGAAAGTAACACTATTAAAGACTAGTAAAAGCAGGTATTTGACGACGACGATGATGGCAGGATTTTTTGTAGGATTGGGTGTCATTCTTATGACCACGATTGGTGGTTTGCTTGAACCGGCCAACTTCGCAGGAACGAAAGTTATTACAGGTATTGCTTTTGGGATCGCATTAAGCTTAGTATTAATGGCGGGAGCGGACCTTTTTACAGGCAATAATATGATTATGCCGATTGGCGCATTGACGAAAAAAACAACTTGGTATGATACGATACAAATTTGGACAGCGAGCTATGTGGGCAACTTGTTTGGTTCATTGCTTATTGCAGTGATGTTTTTCTATTCTGGCATGGCTTCTGGCGGAACGGCTGATTTTATAGTGGCCACTGCTAGTGCGAAGATGAACGCGCCCTTTATGGAACTACTGATGCGGGGGATTTTCTGTAATATCCTCGTTTGCCTAGCTGTTTGGTGTACATACAAATTAAAAAATGAAGCAGCTAAATTGATTATGATTTATGGCTGTATTTCTGCTTTCATCACATCAGGATTCGAGCACAGTGTTGCTAACATGACGATGCTGACATTGTCTTTAATGGTGCCGCATCCTGAAACAGTGACGTTTGCAGGGATGATCGCAAATCTAGTGCCTGTCACAATCGGCAATGCAATAGGCGGAGCCGTCTTCGTCGGAGCTGCTTACTGGTTCCTGTCATCTGAAAAACAGGTACAGGCCGTTGGTAGTCAAGCAACGACAAAGAAGGAGCAAAAGCCTTCTGCTACGAACAAATTGGGAGAACTACAAAACCAGTAAAACGATATCCTCATGTGAAACGCTATTAAATGGTTTTACATGAGGATTTTTATCTGGGGAGGAATGAATGTCAATTCCTCCCCAGATAAAAATCCGGACGTAATTACGCCGCGGCGTAATTGATTAAAAAAACTACTTGCGAAAATCAAGAAAAGCTTCTATCCTAGTAAGGAAATCTGTTATTTAGAAACGCCTAACAACGAAAACGTGTTGACGTGATCAAAGGAGACGCTTAGATGATTTTCGAAAAAAATAATCGCATCCGAACCAAGCTATTTCAATCCATTGAGGGACTAACGGATGAACAATTTAACCGAACCCCTTCTAACGGTGGATGGTCGCCGAAGCAAATTTTCGAACACCTTGTCAATATGGAAACAATGGTTGCAACCAATATAGCGAAAGAGCTCAAAAACCCGAATAGCCCAAAATCGATGAGCAAACCGATTGCTCTTATCACGAATCGCTTACTGAAAGTAGACGCACCAGTCTCAACAGCGCCGACAGAAACCTACAAATCGAAACTAGAGATGCAAAACGCGCTCTATGAATCGCATCTTTTCCTATTAGATGTTTATGAATCATGCTCAAAAGAAGTATTGCGCAGCAAATCATGCAAACACCCAGTTTTTGGACAGGTGCCATTAAGCCAATGGCTACCGCTTGTCGGCTTGCATGAGAAACGACATTTGAAACAATTGAGGGAAGTTATTGAGATGGGGCAGGAGTGAAAACTTGTAGATGACCAAAAATAGGGAATCGAACAGTACACGACAACAAAATAGCTTGAAAATGAAAATCAGCCACATAGATGGCTGATTTTTTGCTTGGAGATGAATTCGAAAACAGAAGTCCATATGTATCACAGTCCCTATCATGAAGGGAAAAGAACTTAACTGTTAGTTGTTATTTAATGTTAGTGCTAATTAATCATTCGGTAGAGGCGGTTTTGATTATTTAAAAGTAGTTATAAAGACTATTCGGAAGTTTGATTCTTATGAACCTTTCTTGTATAAAACAGTATGAACTTGTAACTGTTTTTAATCTTGGAGGGGGAATTGGTCAGTAAGAAAGAGAATGTACTTCGGAGACCGGAAAATTTTAAAAGAAATGGGGAAGCCGAATGAAGATAAAAAGGAAGTAGCAGGTATGGCATAGGGATGTTAGGACAAGAAGGGAAGCCTATGGACTTCGAATGGAATTAATAGTCGGAATAATTTGTTTATTATTATCACCAAAGAAAATTTTGAATTAGACAAAAAACAAGGCGGAGAGTGATTGATGATGAAAAAGGTGGATATCAAACAAAATACGTTGAGAAAAAAACTACTGACGTTTACGCTTGCAGGGGCAATGGTACTTAGCACCTCTTCATTCGCACCTTCGTTTGCGGCTACGGTTGAAAGCCCATCAACCAGCTATGCGATTGCTACAAATAATGGCAAATCGAACGCTGCTCATGATCAAAAAATTGTTAATCAAGTGAAAGCACAATGGGCCATTGAACATGTTCGTTATCTATCAGAAGAAATTGGTCCAAGACCTGGTGGACTTGAGGCCGAAAAACAAGGTGCTAACTATGTAGCAAAGACATTAAAAAGTTATGGGTACGAGGTAGAATTTCAATACTTCCCTGTTGCTGATCAGCTGATTGCTGATGTGTCATTTGGCGATGGTACTGCATGGCAAATGGGCGCGGCAGCGAATGGAGCGATAAGTGAGACACCTGTGCAAGGAGAGGTGATTTTTGTCGAAGATGGAACACAGGCGGGTGATTTTCCTGCTAATACGGCTGGGAAAATTGTGTTGCTGACACGAGCAAATTCGACAGCTGATTATCGCCTGCAAGTTGACAATGCAGTGAATGCGGGAGCGAGCGGTGTTATTTTGCAAAGTGTAGTAGGGGGTCGTGGAAACTACGGTTCTACCTTTAATCCAAGCTTGACAAAAACCTATGAGATTCCAGTGTACGGTGCTGCGTATATTCAAGGCGAATGGTTGAAAGAACAGTTGAATGATGGGCCTGTTACGATTGACTTAACGGCAAAACGTCATTCGAATCTTCAATCTGTCAACGTCATTGGAACGAAAAAAGCGAAAAACAAAAAAGGCGATGGCAAAGAAGTATTGCTAACGTCACATATCGATAGTGTCGTTGGGGCACCAGGCGCTAATGATAACGCATCTGGAACAGGCTTAATGCTAGAATTGGCTCGCGTATTCAAAAGTTCTAACACGGACCGAGACCTTAAATTTATCGCCTTTGGTTCAGAAGAGCGAGGGTTGCTTGGCTCTAGATATTATGTGGATCAACTAACCCAAGCTGAAAAAGATAATATCATCGGTGTATTCAATCCGGATATGGTTGCAACAAAATACGAAAAAGCGACACACCTTTACGCAATGACGGTAGATGGTAGTAAAAATCTTGTCACAGACTCAACGGTATCAGCGGGGGCTCGCCTTGGAAAATCCGATATTTTACCAGGTAAATTTGGCTCGAGTGACCACGTTCCATTCCATAATGCCGGAATTCCTGCCGCGCTATTCATTTGGATGGGGATCGATAGTTGGGATCCTCTTGTCTACCATATCGAAAAAGTGTATCACACACCGCAAGATACAATTGAAGACAATATTTCCGTTGACCGCATGCAATCTGCTTTAGAAATTATCGGTGCGGGTGTGTTTGACACTGTTCGGAAAGATGTGCCAGGTTTGAAGAGATAAGATGCTTGATCTGAATTCCGCATTCATCTCACCTCTGTAGTTGGCGAGATGAATGCGGTTTTGTTTCCTGGCCAGCGGGTGTTCAAACGCCCGCTGAACTCCGATAAAGCCTCCGGACGCAATTACGCTGAGGCGTAATTGATTGAAAAAAACAGCCGACAATGACAAAGGAGTGTGTTTGGTTCATGAAGAAGAAAATGGCGAGTACAGTAGGTATCTTGACGCTTTGCGCAAGCCTTGCAATGCCTGTTTATGCAGCAGCGGATACAGTGGGAAATCAAGGTTGGCATCATGACAATTCCATCTCAGGGTTCACAAATTATGAGGAGATGAAAAAACAACTTCAAAAAATTGAGAAATCGAGTCAGGGCAATGTCGTTGTGGAAGTGGTCGGCCAATCGAATAGAGGTCGGGATATTTATAAAGCAACTGTTGGGACAGGCAAAAAAGTCATACTCATCGAAAGTGAAATCCACGGGAATGAAAAAACGGGTACTGAAGCGGCTCTTAACCTGCTCAAGCAGATTGGTTCTAGTAATTCACCCGAAATCCGGAAAATTCGTGAAGAAGTAACACTCGTTTTCCTACCGAAAATGAACCCGGATGCTTCGGAAATGGACAAAAGGCGAAACGATATGACTTGGAATGAAATTCTTTCGAGCTTTCCGCAGTTAATCGATGCAAAGCCTGCTTGGAACTATATGGACCGTGGTATTAGCCAAATGTACGATTACGGTAAAAACCCAGGCTTCGACGTGAACCGCGACTTTAATCCGGATTTAGATTATGTTCCAGAAGCAAAAGACTTCCCAGGTAATTCAAGTTCACCAGGCTGGTTTATCACACCTGAAGCACAAACCGTGCGCGATGTGTACAAGTCTTTGAAAGAGGAATACGGAAAAGTGGATGTCTTTATTGATCTTCATCACCAGGGGATGTATTACGTTGAAGGCACGGCTGATGAAGTGACACTGTCCCTGTCTGCCCAATTTGTTCCAGACCCAAATACAGTAGCAGGTGCTAAATATGCGAAGTATAAAGATGACTACAACTATGATTTCTCAAGGCAATTGAATCTTGCTGCCTACAATGAATTGCAGTCTTACGGCAATTCACCTTTCAAAAATATTTCACTTTATTCACAAGGGCTCGACCTTCCGGGGACGGCATTGGGCACATTCGCTTTGAACGGCAGTGGTACGGTGCTCTTTGAGGTAAAAGGCCAGACCCAAATGATAGGGCAAAAAAAGAAAGGTCAACTTGTGAAAGCGGTTGAACGGGGTCTTACGGGTATTATCGAGGCGGTTGCTGATGGATCAGTCGAAGAGTTAAATCCTGAAGACTACGAGAAAATCCCGTTGACATCTTACAGCCCGACGAACTGAACCTGAAAAATGGGTAGCACAAACAATGAAACGTCAAGGGAGATAAAAACATGAAAAAATCCATACTCGCTATTACACTTGCAGGCGCAATGGCGCTAAGTGTATCCCCATTCGCGTCGCCTATTGCGGAAGCTGTTGGCAACGGGCCCAACTATGGTGGGAATGAAACAATCAATACATCCATTTTGCACACATATGACGAACTGGTAGCCAATCTGAAGAAGCAGGAAGCAAAACAAAAAGAGATGCAACTAGAAGTGATTGGCCAAAGCGTTAAAGGACGGGATTTGTATCTTGTGAAGTACATGAAAAATCCCGAAAATCCAACGATTTTATTCCTGACACAGCAGCATGGGAATGAGCAGCTAACGACAGAAGGGGCACTTGAATTCATCAAACACCTTGGGACCGGCAAGATGAAAGGCGTCACTGATGGTGTGAATATCTTAATCGTGCCTATGCTCAATCCAGATGGGGCAATGGGAGATGTCGACTTTTCCCTCGATGATTACATCGCAAGTGGCGATCGTCATCTAACGCGTTATAATGCGTTCGGAGTAGATTTGAATCGGGATCACGTGACGAAAATTCAGCCTGAAACGAAGGCACTGCATGACAATGTCATGCGCGCTTATGATATTGACTACATGATTGATTTACACCATCAAGGTAGCCAAAGTGAGCGTGATGGCAAGCTTGTGTCAGGCTCAATCCTTTACCCAACAACACCGAATGTCGATTCGGCTGTATTACAGAAATCGAAAAAGCTTGGTGCTGTTGTTTTTGATGCCGTCGATTCGACAGGGTGGGGGC
Source organism: Sporosarcina sp. FSL K6-1522 (assembly GCF_038622445.1). Taxonomy (GTDB): domain Bacteria; phylum Bacillota; class Bacilli; order Bacillales_A; family Planococcaceae; genus Sporosarcina. The sequence continues at coordinate 3,261,317 of NZ_CP152019.1, read as the reverse complement.
ATCTTGGGAAATATAATGGAGGTTCAGCGGAGACCATTAGTCGGAATGGCATCGCAGTAGAGTATGACATTGCCACGCTATTATTTGAGATGCGCGGTATGTCAGATCACTCTAATGAATCAGCTGTCCTAGGCCAGAAGAGTAATGGTTATTTGATCAAGCAAACGATCACAACATTGGATGCGACAGTACGTGCGATTGCAGACCGTTCGATTGAAAACAAAGATATTACATTCTGGGATACGCTTGCTACTCAAAATACACGTCCTTCGGATGAGTGATTAGGACTGACGTAGTGACAGTTCCTCCAGTCTATTTAGACAAGGCTTCGACAATTGAAGCATGACGTTTTATTGGCGAATATCCCCCATCCTTATCAATTTGACAAGGAGGGGGATGTTTTTTGTTGAATATCAAACACTTATTTCTACTAAACGCCCCGTGAGCTATAGCGGGGACTATATTCGTCTTAATAAAATTTTACATATTTTAGTCAACCTACAAGTAATTAAGCGCTGTACCTGTTTGACAATGGCCGGTCACGTTCGCCATGAACGGCACAAAAAATATTTCACATTTCAAAATAAAAATACATAAAATAATCAGCCGTTTATCTACACGGCTGATTATTCTCTGAAATCGTTGTGTATTTCCTGAGTCGTGTTGCATGTGGCGCACAGATGTTTAAAAAAGCTTGTGCGCCTAGCACCACTTTTTAAGCTAAATCACTGTGCATGCAAAACCAACGTTTTCATTTCTCCCTCAAATACATTGCTCAAGTGCTCAAGAACCGTTAAATAGACGAGTCCATTCCCTTCAAGTTTTGGCGAGAATCCTAGTGGAATGGTTCTTTTAATCAGCTGGGCATAGAGCTCTGGCTCAGAAAGTTGCCGTTCGAAACGGTTGTTGACTACATTTTTAATAAGGGCCAGTGCTCCAGAAACATGGGGGGCAGCCATCGAAGTTCCGCTTAACTTAGCGTATTTTCCGTTTAAAAAGGTAGAGAGGATCTCTTCACCCGGTGCAACGACATCGATTTCGTTGTGAGAATTGGTGAAATTGGAAGAGCGCCGTTCCTGATTAATGGCACCTACGGAAATGACTTCGTTATAATAGCCAGGAAAGGCGAATTCATCGGTTGAATCGTTGCCATCACCCTCATTACCGGCTGCGCAAACTACGAGGATATTGTTCGCGACAGCTTTTTTGATTGCTGTGTGAAGTGCAGGTGAATCGTGTGGACCTCCTAGTGACATAGAGATAATATCCACTTTCTGTTCGATTGCGTAATTGATGCCATTGATAATCCACTCATATTGTCCCGAGCCATTTTTATTCAATACCTTTACAATGAGCAAACTCGCTTCAGGGGCAACTCCGACTACGCCTTTATCGTTTTTCTGGGCTGCAATCGTTCCGGCGACGTGCGTTCCATGGCCATTGTAATCGAGGAATATAGTTGGATTGCTTCTATCGTCATCTGTAAAGTTCCGACCGCCTATAATCCGTTCTTGTAAATCGGGGTGTCTACTATCGCATCCTGTATCCAGAACAGCTACCGTCATGCCTTTTCCTTTTGTGGCATTCCAAATCTTTGGTGCTTGAATTAAATCCACACCCGCAGGAACTTCATTGACCTCTGCGACTTTTACAATCACTTCGTATGGGATTAAATGAGCAAAATTCTCCATTTTATACCTCCTCATTATATGATTTAATCGTTTTATCATTCATTCGCAAATGTAAAGCGAACATATTGCGCCTCTTCACAATTGTGGGCAGTACGCAAAAAATGTTTCTAAAAGAGGAGCTTACTGCATATCTTGAGTGGTTGTTACTTATATATGGAGTCGTGGTAAGTTCAATTTGCGCAAGCTCCTGAAAAATGACTGAAATCAAGCTCGATCTTGTAAGCAATGACTAAACACGATGATATCTAGGTTCGCAAAGGCATGCTGGAACGAGATGTTACACTTTTGATGGCAATCCATCATATAATAAAAAATGTAACATACAATAAAAAAGGATTGGGCGTTTGAGCATTCAGTCCTACAAGCGTAAACAGTAAGACGAATTCATAGACGGTTTTGTGCATCTTACGACGTGTAAATGGTTGGTTAGAAAAAGCAGTTGGCCGAGAGTGCAGAAGTAATTGTCCACACTTTTGCCGAGGGAGGACGGTTACTTCTTTCTTGATAAGAAAAAGACGACTGACAACAACACTGATATAGCAGCAATCCACCCTCCAGATATTTGTAGGAGTAAGCTCAGTGTTTCGTACGTTGTCATGGGTTTTCACCTCCCTTCAATTGGGGTGCCTAACAATCCGCCGTACATAAACTAAAATGAAGGTGTAGTTTTTAATAAGTGAAGCATAAGATAGGTAGTGCTTCTATTATGTATATGTGCAATAAATAGGTATATGTCGAATTGTTGCCGGAAATACTAGAAAATCTTGGTGAACCACTCTTCGCTCTCAGTGTAGGGCTGATCTTCCTCGTTTGGACTTCCTAATCGATATAAAAATAATATTCACATTTTGTTCAAGCATAATGGATTCTATTAATGATTTACTCATATCGTAACGAGCTATTTTTATTCAATACCTTTGCAATAAGCAAATTTGTAGCGAGGGCTACTCTGATTGCGCTGCCGGGGAGTAAACGTTTCGGTAACACGGGTTACAAATTCATATAAATTAATGAATAAATTGGTAACGATTCCATATAAATCATACCATTATCTGATTATTCCGTCCAATTAGTTTTGAATAAATTCAATAATAGATTCAGAAGTCTTATTAAAAAGGGATCCTCTTTAGCGCTTAGTAACTATTTCGGGCGAAATACTAAAAGAGATGTCTATTTTTAGTAGTACATGCGACATCTTAAATGTAACCGATACTTACATATTGAGTCGGAGTAAATCCTGTATGTGCAAGCTGCTAAAAAAGAATTGAATCGAGCTTGATCTCTATTCAATGACTATGCACGAAGATATTGATGTTTGCAAAAGCATGTAGAAGCGAGATGAAACACTTTTGATGGCAATTCATCATATAATAAAAAACGTCACATACAATAAAAAAGGATTGGGCGTTTGAGCATTCAGTCCTTCAAGCGTAAACAGTGAAACGTATTTATGGACGATTTTGTACAACGTACGACGGTGTCAATGGTTGGCTAAACAAAGCAGTTGACCGAGAGTGCAGAAGTAATTGTCCACACTTTTGCCGAGGGAGGACGGTTACTTCTTTCTTGATAAGAAAAAGGTGATTGATAACAGTACTGACATCGTAGCAAATCATCTACTCGGTAGTGAGGGGGAAAAGCTCGTTGTTCTGTATGTTGGTATGGGTTTCACCCCCTTCAATTAGAAATTCTTAACATTCTGTCGCGCATTTTCCGTTCATGAACTGAAGTCAAGGTGCTTTTTGATTGGGTGAGGAATAAGATAGGTAGCGCTTCTATATATATATGTGTCAGAAAAAGATTTATGCCGAATTATTACAAATAATGTTGGGGGATTTCATTGAATAAGTTTTTTTCCATATAATAAAGTGAAAATATAGATTGTACAGGAAGGAAAAAATCGTTCTGGACACTTTGATGTTCAAAACGATTTTTTGAATTTCTTAAACACTAAACTGGTTCGCAGCTCTGCTCATCTCCTCACTCAACTTCGTCATCGTTTCTACTATAAAGCCAAATAAAAGCAATGAAAACAGGTTTTGAATGACTAAAACTGCGTTTGGATTATTTTGGCACCCCTACACATAAAACAAACATCGACAATGATAAAGAAGTTGTTTAATCCAAAGTGATTCAAAAGCAACTATACACGCAGTACTAATGTCTGATTCAGTTATTTTTTGGCTAATCAATAGACGAGTTATTTTGGGTCTAAAATCGATTGGATTATCCTGAAAAAGTAACTGTTAAAAAAGTGGTATTAGTGTTAGAATAGTCGGAGTTATTAGAAAATGTTGCGGTTTCATTATTTAAGATGGGGGGGAATATGTCAATGAAGCGACTTGAAAAGTTTGAAAATTTTAATATGGATCTTGTAGATTTGCAGCAACAACAAGCATTGGAGCGTTATATTGCGCGTTCTAGTAAACGTGAACAAATGGCTAGTGAACTAGAAACTAAAAATCCTTTGGAAGTAGATACGCCTGAGCGAGTTGCACTTCGTAAAGCAATGATTGATCCACGTGATGGACTTGCGATGGAACGTATTATTGGCCAAGATGATCTATTTCCGATTTCTTATCTGGAAGCGGGTCTACAAGCAGCCAATCCAGTTTGTAGAATTGAGATTCGCGACCGCATAGGCAGAGTTCTCGGACATGCTACAGGATTTCTTGTTTCGCCATCTTTATTGCTTACAAATCATCATGTTTTGGAAAACGAAGATATGGCCCAGTTCAGTATCGCGCAATTCAATTATGAAGTCGGTCTTGACCTAAAAGAACGTCCAATGAAAAGCTTCCGTTTAACACCCGAGCGTTTCTTTATAACGGATCAGAAGCTTGATTTTACATTAGTCGCGATAGGGGAAGTGTCTGCGGATGGCACAAACGTAAGCGATTTTGGGTTTTTGCCTCTCATCTCGCAAACGGGCAAGGGGTTGGTTGGTGAATATGTATCAATTATTCAACATCCTTCGGGTGCACCCAAAGCTGTAGCGATTAGAGAGAATCAAATTTTGGATGTATTTGACGATTATATTCACTACTCAACAGATACCATGCCAGGATCCTCCGGTTCGCCTGTCTATAATGACGAATGGATTGTAATCGCCCTCCATCATGCAGGCGTTCCAGATCCAAAAAACCGGACTGAATTTATAGCCAATGAAGGGATTCGCATCAGCAGTATTATCCAGTTTGTCGTTGAGAAAGGCGCCAACTTCAGTGATGATCAAAAAATGTTGCTGAATGACATTGTGAAAGAGTGGGGAGTCCTCGATCATACTAGTGAAGGGATGGTCGTTGAGGAGTTAAGCGGTTCGTGGTATGAGGGGACTACCGGTTATGACACACGATTTTTTGGTGAAGACTATGAAGTTCTTCATCCGAAATTCCGGTCAGATCTTGAACAGGATATTGCCCAGTTAAAAGACGGAAGCAACGTGCTCCATTATACGCATTTTTCAATTGTAATGAGCAAGTCACGCCGTTTAGCCTATTATACGGTGGTGAATATTGACGGCAATCAATTGATGAAGATTGGCCGTAATGACAAGTGGTATCTCGATTCTCGCATTGAAACAGAGTACCAGTGCGGTCCTGAATTATATGCAAATAATTCGCTCGATCGGGGACATCTTGTCCGCCGGCGTGATCCAGTTTGGGGAGATTCAGCAAAAAAGGCGAATCAGGATACGTTCCATTTTACAAATTGTGCTCCCCAGCACAGTAAGTTGAATCAAAAAAGCTGGCTGGATCTGGAGAATTATATTTTAGACAATGCCGAAAACGCAAATCTTAAAGTGACAGTGTTTACTGGACCCGTTTTTCGGATGGATGACATTTTTTACAGAGGCGTTCAGATACCGGCGGAATTTTGGAAAATAGCTGTTATGGTTAAGAAAGATGGAAGCCTATCTGCAACTGCTTATTTGCAGACTCAAAAAAATCTTATCGAGAATTTGGAATTTTCTTATGGTGAATATAAAACGTATCAAGTACCCATTACAAAAATTGAAACGCTGACGGGTCTTGATTTTGAACATTTACGTGATCACGACCCCATCCATCAATTAGAATCGACGATGGGATATGTCATCGAGGCATCCGAGGATATAAAACTCTGAAGTTTGAACTTTTTAGGGTATTGAAATGTAGCTAGTGAATTGAAAAAAACTTGCATGCTCTCTATATAGTCATTAGGGAAATATAATGGAGCTTCAGCCGTGACCGTTCTATTGAAAACAAGGATCTTACATTCTGGGATTCGCTTGCTACTCAAAATACACGTCCTTCGGATGGGAAATATAGATGACGGGCAGTTTTAGCCAGCATGGTATACTCGATACTAAACTCCAAGACAAGTATGGTTGAATACAATTCTTGAAGTTATTTATAATCTTTTAGTGAATGAATTATATTATCTGAGTATTTGATTATTTCTGGATATAAGTATATAGTAGTAGTGAATGTGCAGTATTTTTCCGTATAGAAACAACTATTTTGAACGTGGGAGGGAATGGGATGGTAAATGCTATTCAGAAAAACACGTTTGCGAATTATCCGCAACAGCCTCATGGCGGTAAATTAGTGGATAAAGTCGTGATAGGAAAAGAGCGGGAAGAGGAACTAGTCAGAGCCAAACAGCTACCGACGATTATGGTAGATATGGAGGCTTCTATCACGCTTGAAATGATTGCGACAGGGGTTTTATCGCCGAATGAGGGCTTTATGAACGAGGCAGATTATAATTCAGTTCTGACGACAGGACGATTAACGAGTGGCGTTATTTGGCCAGCGCCGTTAAGCTTTGCGCCAATCGGTAATCGCAACAAAGAAATCGTGAAGTCCCTGAAAGTTGGGGATGAGGTGACACTGGCTGATGAAAACAATGAACCGGTTGCGATTTTACAAATAGAAGATATTTTTCAATATGATAAAGAAAAGCGTGCATCTGCTTTATTCGGAACGACCGATCGGAATCATCCTGGGGTCGATGCGATTTATAGACGAATGGGAGATGTGTCGTTAGGCGGACCGATTCGATTATTACGGCGAGTGGATTGGGGACCATTCGAAAAACTTCGTCTGGAACCAAAAGATACATGGCGGATTTTTTATGAAGAGAAAAAGTTTCGGACAGCCGCAGGGTTTATAACGGGGGCGAATCCGCTGCATAGGGGACATGAGTATATTCATAAAAACGCTTTGGAAGAATTAGACGGCTTGCTACTGCAACCGTTAGTGGAGATGGCCAAACGTGAATATACACGTCATGAATTTCGGATGTTGTCGTATCGAAGTGTTTTGGACACGTATTATCCACAAGGTCGTTCCATTCTCGCACCTTTGCGCGTCACGTATATTTTCGCAGGACCACGCGAGACTGTTTTACATGCCTTAATTATGAAGAACTATGGCTGTACGCATGCGCTTATTGGACGAGACCATGCAGGCATCGGCGATTATTATGATAAATATGCGAGCCATAGTATTTTTGACGAGTTTAAACCAGAAGAATTAGGCATCGATATTCGACTGTTTCATGAAGTCTTTTACTGCACACGTTGCGATAGCCCAGCGACAGGGCAATCCTGTCCGCATGATGAACAGTACCGCATTAATATTTCGGGTACGGGTATTCGTGAAATGCTGCGTCATGGGATTATGCCACCCAAGGAAATTGTGCGGCCTGAATCCGCTCGTATTGCGATGCAAGGGGTTCAGCCGAAAGGGCTCGATGAGCTTGAAAGATCCATTTCACCTGTTGGCAAAACACTGAAAAGCATATTCCCTTTCTATTTGGAAAGGACGGGGCTTGGTGGGCGAAAACGCATTAGTCCATTGACAGTGGAGGAACTGACAAATCTTGATTTGGAGGCGGCGAACTTGGATGTTCGTACCAATGCGGACCGCATCTATCGCGACATTTTTGATGAGTATAGTCGCGTCGGAGATGTCAATCGCAGTTTGCAGCCGGAATGGATTGCAGATGCTCGTGCGTCATTACACAGTCAACAAGAAATGGTCATTCAAGATTTGGAGGAGAAAGTAGCACAAGCATCGGCTACAGCTTCCGACGAATTCTTGTATCAGGATAAGGAAGAAGCCCAGCGCGAGCTAGATATCGCGAAAAAGATTCTTGGAGACATTCCGAAAGTGCTCAGTGATGAACACTTCCAAGAACGCATATGGAATCTTCTCCCTTATCATCGATATCGGGGGAGCGATGAACCGGACCAGGAGTGAGTTTGGACTAGATAGTTGGTGAAATGATAGAGCGTATCACTTGGATGAATAAGTGATACGCTTTATTATTTCTTACTGCATTCGGTATTTTATAAGTTAGGCAACGATGTGAACAAACGAGCCGCTAGAGTCTATTCAGGGCTCCTTACAATTGACAAACTCTTTTCCGATTATCTTAGCTGAACAGTTCTCCACTTCCTGAAAGAGGGGAGAAACGTGCGTTGAAGAAGCGTAGTGTTGGCGGTTCATAATCCATGTGTAATCCGCAAATGGCATCTCGTTTTTCGTATAGGGTCAAAATCGAATCGACGACGACGTCCATATGATTATTCGTGTACACGCGGCGGGGGATGGTCAGTCGGACGAGTTCCAGCTTTGGCGTATTGTGTTTACCCGTGGCAATGTCACGTCCGGCTGAAATGATTCCCCGCTCCATACTGCGTACCCCTGAATCCAGGTAAAGAGCAGCGGCAAGTGCTTGGGCTGGGAACTCTTCTTGTCGTAAATGAGGGAGGAATGCTCGTGCATTCAGAAATACGGCATGACCTCCAATTGGTTTAACGACTGGAATGCCCGCATCAATCAGCTGTTGGCCAAGATGGCGAACTTGACCGATTCTGTGCTCGATGTAATGATCATCGACCGCTTCCCGAATCCCGATGGCCATCGCTTCCATATCACGTCCGGCCATCCCGCCATAAGAAGGCATCCCTTCGTAGACAACGACAAGCTCCCGTGATCGAATATACAAATCCTCATCATTCATCGCTAGGAAACCGCCGATATTAACGAGACAGTCTTTTTTGCCACTCATCGTACAGCCGTCCGAATAGGACATCATTTCTTTTAAAATCGCCGCAATTGACCGATTCGCGTGACCCGCTTCTCGTTCTTTGATGAAGAAAGCATTTTCAACACAGCGCGTCGCATCTAGCATGACATCAATGCCATGTGATGTGCATAATGCATAGACATCTTTCATGTTTTGCATGCTAACAGGCTGACCGCCCGCAAGATTCACCGTCACTGCAAGACAGACATAGGGAATGTTGTCGGCACCCACTTCATTGATTAGCTTTTGCAATTTTGTCAAATCGACATTACCTTTGAATGGATGTTCAATAGAAGGATCATGTGCTTCGTCGATAATAATATCGACAAACGTAGCGCCATTCATCTCCTGATGGGCCCGTGTCGTTGTAAAGTACATGTTGCCCGGTACATAGTCACCTTGTTTGATTTTCAATTGAGATAAAATATTTTCCGCTCCACGGCCCTGATGTGTTGGCAATACAAATTGAAAGCCATAGACATCGCGAACAGCCGACTCTAACTTCTTCCAACTTTTGCTTCCTGCATACGCTTCATCGCCCGTCATCAGCGCTCCCCATTGTGCATCACTCATCGCCGTTGTCCCACTGTCCGTTAATAAATCGATATAGACATCTTCTGAGTCGATTAGAAACGTGTTGTAGCCTGCGCGTGCGAGAGACTTTTTCCTCTCTTCAAAAGATAGCATGGATAATGTTTCGACACTTTTAATTTTGAACGGTTCCGCAGTTCTCCTTTTCATACCAACATCCCCTTTCAGAAGTATCCTTCATAATAATAAATATATCGTTGAGGTATGGAGGTTACGACTGATAAATAGTTAATAATAAAAACCCAGCCAAACCATAGCCGAAATCTTTGCCTTTGAACAAAAATAGCCCAGTCCTCGAAAGGAGCATGGGCTTGATTGTGTCAATGATTGTACGCTTATGGCTAATTTATTTTTGTTTTGCCGATAATGGGTCGTTCGTTTTGAAGATTTCCCGTTAATGTTTACAATTCGCTTGAGAAGAGGTTCTTTTCATTGGATTACTGATTTTTCTTTCTTGCTTCATTTACACTAGTATCACTATAAATTGCCGTTCCGAATCCCCCTGTTTTCGCGAGTATTTCTTTTATTTCATTATAAGTCGGGCCTGAGTTTGCATTTTGTCTTTTGACTTCCTCAATATCTGTACCTGCTTCCGTGAATCTTTTTTGAGTGTGGCTGTCCATTAAAACGCCTCCAATTTTTATAGCCTTATGGTCTCACAAAAGAAGGTTTTTACTCTGGAACTTCCTGTTATGTTTTGATAACCGATTAATTGGTGCTTGGGAAGCCGACCTTGTTCCATCGGCGTTCACAAATCAATCGTCTGGGCCATCATTCATGGGCTTCTAAGCTGGCTTTATGTCCTTTATTTTGTTCGGGTGTTCTTATTCTTTAAGATCAATGCGATCCTCACTCATGATTTCGGACACTGTTCCGAGAACATAGCCTTTTTCCTCAATACCCTCTATCATTTGCCCCAAACCTTCAGCAACCGGCTTGGTGGGATGCATTAATACCATCGAACCGCTACCAACTTCAGATAGGACCTTCTGAACCATGTCCGATGTCGCGGGCTTCCGCCAATCAACCGTGTCGACTGTCCAAAGAACGGTGTACATATCGAGTTTTCGTGCAATGTCCACGGTCTGCTGATTAAAACTTCCGCTCGGTGGGGCGAACCACTTCGGTTGAATGCCTAACGTTTGTTCAATGACGTCACTTGTCTTTTTCAATTCATTGTTTGTTTCCTGTTGCGATAAATGTTGGAGATCTGGGTGACTATAAGCATGGTTGCCGATTTCATGGTTGTCTTGATAAATCAACTTGGCTAAATCGGGATTTTTTTTCACCCAGCTCCCGTCAAAAAAGAACGTAGCCTTTACTTCGCGTTTTTTCAGCGTTTCAAGGATTGTGGGAATGAATTCATCTCCCCATGCGACATTGATGAATAAGGCAACCATTGGTTTTTCAGGGTTTCCACGATAAATTGGCGATGGAGATAAATCACTTAAATGAACTTTCGGCGCGACTTCTTTCAAGATAAGCTGGGCCGCGTCAAACTTTTGCCCCGGTGACATCTTTCGAAGGCTTGCATCGATATCCACTGACAATCCGTTGTAGCCTGGGATTGCCTTCCATACTCGGTCAATCTTCGCATCAATGGGTTCCGTACGATGTTCTTCCGCATACGATTGAATCTCTTCAGCTAAAGTCTTCTTTTCAACCTGTGATGATGTGTGTACAGGCTTCGACATACTGCCAAATAACACCACAACTAAACCAACAAATAGTATGCTCAGTAGCGGGGATGTCCTTTTCATTTGCGCCTCCTATATTTAACTTCATATATATAGTCATCCCCAAAAACGTTTTTTCAATTCGGGAATATGTTGCAAGTCGTTTTATGCGTATTGACAGATGGATGTCGATTCAATATTTGATTTATAGAAATCTATGTTCTGTAATAGGTTTAACTATATAAAAGTTACCGATGACCGTGAGAGCACCTGATACTCTTACTGCATCGTCCTCGACAGGAACTGTTCTAGAAGAAATATCTAAGCGTAAAAACAAGAGTGGCTATCATTGTCCTGATTGCGAGTCGGAGTATATTGTTCGGTTTGGTGGATATTCAACTATAGTTGATGGTGAAGAAATTAAAAACAATGTTATCGCTGTAAAGCGTGTAAAATGACATTTATTGACCTCACAAATACCACACTGTATCGAACTTGTCGTTTTAACCAATGGGTAAAATTTATAGAATGTATGATGGAAGTATACTCACTGCGTAAGTCTGCTGAATTAGTTGGCAATGTATCTCACGTCAAATCATTCTACTGGAGACACAAACTTTTATCAGCACTAAAAAAAATGGATATATCCAACTTCGAGGGTATCGTCGAAATGGACGAGACCTATTTCTTATACTCAGAAAAAGGACAAAGAAGGATTAAAGATAGAAAGCCCTGAAAACGTGGTGGTCCCGCAAAGAAACATCATTGAGATGCTTTGACGGCTCTTTTTTCTTGTTCAACTAAAGGGCAGTTTAGTTGAAGATGGAGTACCCTTGAAGAAAGAAGATAAATAAAAAAGTCGATTTCTTTGAATGGAATCGACTTTTTATTGGGTTGAAGAAGAAATGTTTTTTCGCCAAGCTTTCTCCATCTACTTCAAAATTATTGTTATTTTAATAATGAACAGCGTTGTCTGTTCCTCCACTTACATCAATAACATCGCCCATAATAGAAACTGACAATGGTGAGGATAAGAATGTAATCACATTGGCTATCTTTTCAGCTTTAAATAAGCGTCCGATTGAATTTCTGTCCTTCGTACTTCCTACAACTTCTTTTTGCCATACAATTCAGACAAAGTGAAGGCTACACCAGCTCAAAGATTGGGGATTGCCGATAACCAATTTACGATGAAGGATATTATTTATTTAAGTAGGTTCTGTTATCTTTCGTTGTTGATTTACTTTATTAAGCTATTTGGAAGTTTTGTTGAATAAGTTGTAAATTTAACATTTTAAAGTAAGAGCATATCTAAATAGCAATAATAATATGTCGGTAAACGATAATGATTTATTGTAAAACGATAAATTATATGATAAAATCATGTTGTTATTAATTAAGTGAGGTGTTTTAAATGAATGTTAAACGAGGTTCAACCACGTTCTTAAAGGTAATTATTTTTCTGATTGGAATTGCAGTGCTTGCCGTGTGTATATTTTTATTTCCTGAAGCAGCGAGAAGAGACGCGATAGAACGTCCAGGTGATTATTCGCTATATCCACTTTTGGTATGTGCATATGGAATATGTATTACTTTTTCTGTAGCGTTGTATCAAGTATTTAAACTTTTAACTTATATCGAAAAGAACAATGCTTTTTCTGAGTTATCTCTTAAATCTTTGAAGGTAATAAAAAAATGCGCTTTTACTGTCATTTTCTTCATTTTGTTAGCAATAGTTTATTTAAGGGTACATGCTCAATTCACAGGTGATGATGCAGCAGGTCCTATATCACTAAGTCTAATGGGGATTTTAGCAACAAGTATCATCGCGGCCATTGTGGATGCACTTCAAAAGCCATTAAAAAATGTCCCAGATATTAAGTCGAAAAATGATTAACGGTGTTGATGTGATATTGGCAAAAAGGAAAATGAGCGTAACAGAACTTTTGGAGAGGGTTAGAATTATTATGGATAATATTTAAAAAAATAGGAAAGTGAAAGCGGTTCGTTTTTCATCAGTAGAATCATAATTATTTTCTTTTTGATTAAGTATTACTCAGAAGAGGTTTTTGAAAACATTAAACAGTGGTGGGATAATATGATTCGATTATCTAAAGGTTTGTAAATTTTAATAAGCAAATAATTCAAGATAGAACTTTCGTTAAATAGGAAGTTCTATTTTTTACGCCTAATATCAACTTTGAACTTTAATAGAGTTTTTTTAAAATAAATTCACTAGGCTAATCCCAGTTGTTTAATCAAGGTAACTATATCCTACATATCGTAAAGAAGGGCGTAATCTTAAATAGGGTGGTAATTACAATGTATTTACATAAAACAGGAAGGTGTTTTGGCCATCACAATCAAAAGAAACGACCCATTATTCTTTTTGTAATGGTTGATCAAGAAGGTTTCCGACTGTCTACGAAACTGATGCATTACTGGAGTGGCAAAAAGAAAATTTAGTTGAACATGAATTATTACGAAAAAACGGCATGGAATTTGTTAACCATTAAGCGGGTAGTTCTGCTTGTTCACCGAGTCGAGTGACATTGTATACAGGACAATATCCTTCACTTCATGGAGTGACTCAAATACCCGGCGCTGCCAAGCAATCCTTTGACCCGGATCTATTTTGGCTCGATCCAAACACGGTCCCACAATGGGCGATTATTTTCGGGCGGCGGGCTATAATGCGATTTTTCATCTACAATGCGCAAATCACGACTGATTTGCTGTATAAAGACAGTCAATGATTCCAGCGGTCGCACAAACAACAACGTATCGACTTGTGGAATATCGATACCTTCGCTAAATACATCGACTGTGAAAATATTGTCAAGTTTTCCTGCTTCAAGCTGTTGTCGTTAACACAGGAAGTACGTGACTCGCTTCATCATGTCCAACAAATTGGTAATAATGCAGCACATGATGCCCGGATGTTCCGTTACTCAGAAGTACTGGAGGTTTTAGGTCTGGGGTGATTTAGGTGATTGTAGGTAGTTGGCAGTAAATATCAGATTTTGTTTCCGATAAGTGTCGAGCGGGTATACTGATAACTACATTATTTACAAAGGAGGGACCGAATGGATCAATCAAAACCATCCAAGTCGGTTCGGCTATTGAATTTTATTGAGGAACAAGGAAATAAACTGCCACATCCGGTTACGATTTTTATGATTTTTACGTTAATTGTTATTGCTTTATCGCATATTTTCTATGTCATGGGGACGGGCGTCAGCTTTGAAGGGGTCAATCATGAAACAGGGCAAATTGAGATGCTGACGGTCAAGGCGGTCAGTTTGCTTGTGCCTGAAGGCATTGCCTATATGTTTTCAAATGTTGTCGCAAACTTTACTTCTTTCGTGGCACTTGGACCGGTACTTGTAGCTATGCTTGGGGTTGGAGTTGCGGAGAAAAGCGGATATATCAGTGCGTTAATGACAAATACGGTGACAAAAGCACCTAAGAAATTTGTGACACCGATTGTCGTGCTGATGGGGGTATTGTCCAACGTTGCTGCTTCTGTTGGGTATGTTGTGCTTGTACCACTTGGCGCTATCATCTTTTTAGGGTTTAAACGGCACCCGTTGGCGGGTTTGTCTGCCGCGTTTGCCGGTGTTGCGGGAGGCTATTCGGCTAACCTGTTTTTGGGGACGAACGATCCGTTGCTAAGCGGAATTACAACAGAGGCGTCACATATATTGGATGTCGGGTATGTTGTGAACCCAACCGATAACTGGTTCTTTATGTTCGTTTCGACCTTCCTCATCGTCATTATCGGAACGCTTGTGACGGATAAACTCATCGAGCCCAAATTGGGGACATACGTACCAAGCGAACCGATGGAACATCAAAACCAAATCTCCGCTTTGGAGAAAAAAGGGCTGTTCTGGGCGAATCTTTCCATTCTCCTTACCGTTATTGTAATCGCACTCCTTATTCTCCCGGAAAACGGGATTTTGAGAGGCGAGGGTGGCAGCATTATCAAGTCGCCATTTATGAGCAGTATTATTTTCATCATGATGCTAGTCTTTTTAGTGCCAGGTGTCGTCTATGGATTCGTGACGAAGTCGGTCAAAAATGATAAAGATGTCGCCAATTTAATGACAGCTTCATTAGAAACAATGTCAGGATTCATTGTATTAATCTTTTTCGCTGCACAATTTGTAGCGTTATTCAATTATACGAATTTAGGGACCATCATTGCGGTGAAAGGGGCCGATTTTTTACAGGCCATTCATCTTGATGGTGCACCATTACTTGTGGCGCTGATTTTTATTACGACTATTATTAACTTATTTATCGCTGCGGATTCAGCGAAATGGGCGATTATGGCGCCTGTTTTTGTGCCGATGTTCATGCAGATGGGCATTGCGCCAGAAGTGACTCAAGTGGCGTATCGGGTAGGAGATTCTGCGACGAATATCATTTCACCGCTGATGCCATTCTTTCCGCTTGTGGTAGCTTTTGCACAGCGCTATGGCAAAGAAAATGGCGTGGGGACAGTGATATCACTCATGTTGCCCTATTCGATTATCATCCTCATTAGCTGGACATTCTTCTTTATCATTTGGTATGTACTCGGTATTCCGGTCGGTCCGGGAACTAATTTGAACTACTAAGAAAGGGTGGATAGTTATGCAAGTAATGACAACATGGACAGGCGGACGTGCTTTTACTGCAGTCGGCGATTCAGGATATGACATTAATATGGATGCGACAGAACTATATGGAGGCCTAGGGAAGGGCGCTACACCTACCGAAATGCTACTTGGTGCCGTAGCGGGGTGTATTGGAATCGATGTGACGATGATTTTAAGACCTCATCTAGAAAAGATTAGCAAAATCGAAATTGTCACGGATGGAACAAGAAAGGAAGAACCTCCTAAAGGTTTTATAGCGATTGAGGTGACATTTCTGATTGAGGGGGATATCGACAGTAAGAAAGTGTGGCGGGCTATTCGTCTTGGGAAAGAGAAATATTGTTCAGTGTCGGATTCTTTAAAAGCGGATGTGCAATTTAAGTTGGTGTTGAATGGGGAAGAGCAGGAAGAGTAAGGCTACCTGTATGAGGGATGCTTTCCACGGGCATGGCTTCATCCTCCTCGTTGAGGGGCTTTTCCTGTAGAGTCGCCGTCTGCAGTACCAAGCCTGTATAGCAATCGAAAAAAATAACAAGAACAGATTTTAGTGTTGAGTTTAAAAAGGTGTCACTTTATGTTAGTAATTACAGAAAAATTACATGCAATCGGATTTAAAAGCTTCATCCCGTGCATATTTTCAGGATAATTTACAATACTAAGGCCGCTGGAACTTATCTTATTTGCAGGAAGGGAAGAGGTATAAATGGCTAAGGACTCAGATATAAGTTGGAAAAAGGATCATCCGAGTGCTTTTTTCAGCAATTCCGTACAAAAGGCAAATCGTGCGGTAAAGCAAGCGATGTCGCATCCGGAAGAGATGGCAGTTGAGCATGCGTTCAATGCAATATCACGTGCGGAAAAGGCATATATAAATGCAGAACAACATAATGAGCATATGGATGCGGTTCCGCAAAACAAAGAACAGTTAGACTTGATGAAGCAGCAATTGAACGAAGTCCAAGGAATTGTAAAAAAACAGTAATATGGCCCCCCGTAGGTTTTTCCTTAAAGCCTATGGGGGTATTTTTTCTAATCGATATTTATAAATAGCCAAATTGAAGACGTACGTTAAATAAGTAAAGAACAGAAAAATTAATGATTCCGCCGCTCCTTTTTCACCGACAAAATCTCCACTTCCGCTCCGTATTTCCCTCTAATTACTTTTCTAGCACCGACGGGGGTTCTTGCAGTGACTTGCTTGATTTGCTTTGTTCCGTCGAGTTCCATTTCCACAAGGAAGCATTTAGATCCGCATATCATATGAAGTCCTCATTTCAAAGTTCGATATCCTTCATCTCCACACATTTACTATAAGCTAATGCTACTTTAGTACGCAAGGAAAGCTATGTATTTTTAGATGATACAGGGGGGAGACAGAATTATTAAAACTGAAGGCGTAACAATTATTTAACAAAATCAACTTCAAAACTTGGATAAATAGGGAATTATTTGTGTTAGAATTAGATGGAAAAGAAAGTTTTATATTATTGTGGAAAGTCACACAAGTTATCATTTCTGAATCCGGAGATTTATTGCCGAATGGCGGGTTTTTAAACCATACATAAATAAAAGGAGAGCGATAGAATATGGGTGTTTCGATTTATTACACTTGTGAGAGAGCGCAAAAGCTTACTAGTAGTGAAGAGCAGGCAATAACAACAATTATTGATCAATACAATGCAGAATTTACGTTAAAAGACGTTGGAGAAACCTTCTATATCTATGATTTTGATGAGACCGAACCGACTGTGATTTTTTCAGGTTCAACGAAGCTCCCCCTTTCTGATGACTTTGAAGATACACTGGACGCATTATTGTATTGGCTCGCCTGCTTAACAGAGATTAGAAGGAGTATTGCAGATGGGGATTGGCGTGTGCATCTAGATGATACCGATGCCATTTGGGATGAAGAATCTGGTTGGGAAATGCCAGTGAATTAGTATACTTGTACATCGTCAGCAATGCAAGGAGAGGTAGCAAGGATAGGTAAACATGAGCTGTGACTTGATGGTATTTGATTTATCACAAGCCCCAAAGGAACAGGCAGAATTCCTTGCGTGTTATCAGCAACAAACGGAGTGGGCTGAGGATCAGGTCTGTAATGATTTTACCGATTTTCCGAACGAGAAAGCCAACTTCTTTAGAGGTGGGATGAAAGTGAGGTCGAAACAGATGAGAGGTCAATGTTTCGACTTTTTTGTATGGTGAGCAACTATATTTCTTGAAGTGGAAACGTATGTTCTGTATAATTGGATTATTAGGACAACTAGAAAGGAGGAGGAAATGAGCGAATGATTAGTGAACAACGGGAAAATGAATTGGCGAGCATGATGCAATGGGCGATATGCGCTGGAGATGATTATTATTTTGAAATGGCTCAGGACCAGTTTGATAAAAGTATGAAGGGGCATGAGGGAGAGGGGTTTTATCACGCTTATGTGCGCCAGCGAAAAGTGGGTTTTGAGTCATTTAAAAATGAGATTGCTGAGCAAATGGCGGCGATTGATGATGCAGAAGAGTTACATAGTTTGCTTGTAGACTACAATTATGATGATGGTGCTTGGGCGATCGAACAAGTACTGATGCACCCACATTGCGATATCGCGACTGCTCGGATGGTCTATTGGCTTATGGAACCAAGCTATTATTATGAAGAGTTCGGTGGACTGGAGCAGACACCCGAAGATTCTGTGAACCGTACGGATGCAGAGCTATTGGCGAAAATCGAAGAAAAAGCAGGTGCCGGACTATTTCAAAGCGGGCTGCAGGTGGCCGAAGATGAGGATTTTGCACCAAAGCGTGATGACACGCCCCCGTATCATCAAATTCCAACAGTGCTTTGGAAGCCAGCGTCATAAACAAGTAGAGAAGAGAGCAGGGAATGGAAATGGGTCTGTATATTGAGCGATGGTGGAACAAATATGTTGGCGGAACCGATGATACATGTAGTTTGATTGACTACTTGACTGATAGGGGATTTCGGCATGGTATGCCAGTAGAAATCCAGTTGAAAACGATTCTGCAAGACTTTCAATTAACGGCTACGCGAGAAATGGAAGATATACGTCAAACAACAGATGTTTATTATGCTTTTGGGGAAGGGTTTCGGCTTGATATCCACTGTGCCATTAATTTGTTGATGGATGTGGCGGCGATTTTATTGGAATGTCAGAAGAATGGACAGATTCGTGTGATGGATTTGGATAATACTCATAAGGAAGAGGCGGCGATTATAACTATAAAGGCGGAACAGGAAGATGTAATGTTGCTGAAAAACTGGATGGCTGATTTTATCCAACAGCCTCTACGTTATGACTTGGCGGAGTTTTGTTCGGAAGAGGAGATGCGGGAAATTGCTACCCAGTGTCAAGCAATCGTAGCTGAACTAACCATTGGTGAGGAGAGGCGTTATGAATAAACAACAGGAAATCGCTACATTTTTACACGAGCCAACAGAAGAAGCATTGGACAAGCTCTGGGAAGAGGATGAGTTACTTGTCTGGATTGATTGGCGGGAATATGAAGAGGATTTAATCGATTACTTTAATGACCACTTATCTGAAACTACTAAGATTGTTTGTGAAGTAAAAGAAATTGATAAGCCAAGGGGAGTCGATATTGTGCTGACATCGAAAGAAAAAAGCATGACCATCCCTTTCGCTGATGATAAGACGGACAGAGACAGTGCGATTCGGGCGATGCAGGAGATGATTGCGCCGCATCATCAGATTCGTTGGTTTATGGAGTCTTTAGGTGGAGATACATTGGCATTCGTACTGTTGTCGGCTGAACAATGGGACGAGTTGGAGCAACAGTTTGGCAAGAAAAAAGTACAGTTTTATTTTCAAGTGATCACCAATGATAGTGTGATGTTTGACATGGACATGGAAGAACTGAATGCGAAAATGCAAGCGAGAGATCAGAGCTAGGGCGAGCAATGTTGGAGGAGGAAGAGGAACGATGATGAAATCTACAAGTGTCGTCTGTCAAGGGAAATCGCAGTAGTGAAAAAAGTACCTATTATGATGTGGTGCCTTTCCGAAAAGAAAAAGGGGAATATTCACTGCCAAATCGGAGGTATGTATGATGTATTTATCAACAGGAGAATTATCGAAACGTCTGAACGTGTCTGTTAGAACGCTGAGGTATTATGATCAGGTTGGTCTTGTCCAACCTTCCAAAAAAGAGGAAGGAGGTAAACGTTTTTATTCAGAGCAAGATATTGTAGCACTTGAAAAAATACTGCTTTTAAAATCACTATCACTCTCTCTTGAAGATTGTAAAAAAATTGTAACGGAAAAATCCATTACATCTATCTTATTGGCACATAAATCTTTATTGGAAGAACAAGCAGATAACGTACAAAAATCGATTCAACACACAACTTCCTTATTAAATGTTTTGAAATTGGAAGGATCTATCAATTGGGAAGACCTGCTTGCTTTAGTCGTCAACCAAGAAAATGAACGTGATTGGCAACAATATTTCACGGAAGATGAAAAACAACGATTGATAGAGCAACTTCCCAAGCTTGAAAAGGACAATTCAACGACAAAAAAATGGATGAATCTAATCAAACGGATTGAAATGTGCATGGATAAGGAACTATCTCCACAATCGAAAGAAATGCAGCTCATCATGGATGATATGAACATCCTATCAGAAGAAACATTCCAGGGAGACCAACAATTGATGGATAAGTTCTGGGAAGTTCGAAAATCCGAAAAAGCATCAGAGGATTTAAGACTCTATCCAATTCAACCCGCCATCCTCGAATTTATCGAGCAGGCTCTCCAAGTCGAGGAATGAGTAAACACCGCTGCAATTGCAAGCGGTGTTTGAATCCAGCGACTTTTTATTCATGAAAAGGTAGTGAGTATAAGAGCAATTCCATTAAAGGTGCCATGAATAATGATGCCTGGAATCACAGAACCCGTCTTTTCGTAGGTCCAAGAAAAGACTAATCCAGATACAAAGGTAACTGGTAGGACGTTATATGTTGGAAGATGTACAATCATGAAAATGAAAGAACTAACGAGCATTCCAATAGTAATTCCAAGCTTACTTCTCAACAATCTATAAAGAAACCCCCGATAAAATATCTCTTCGTATAGGGGGGAAATGATACTTGCTGATACAAAAGCAATTAGGAAATTTACAGGTGTTATGTGAGATTGGATACTCTCCGTTTTACTATTCTCAACACCTATCCCCACTAGAGCCATAGCCAAGACTAACAAAATACTAACGATAATTAAAACAACTGTCCAGCCAGCAATCGGCCCCCAATAATTCAGAGGGAAATGATTTAGACCTACATCATGCCAAGAGAGCCGTTTGGGTTTTAACGCGATTAAATAAAGTCCCGACATAAAAATGATAGACATAATAAAACCAACCAAAGTACCAGCATACAAGTCATTTTGAAATAACCCTGACAAGTAATTCATCAATAAATACTCAACGAAAAAAGGGACTAAAACTAATACGAGAACAAGAAGTTGGATAAATTCCTTCCATGACCATGGCGACTGATTAAAAAATAATTCACGATTGTTCAAGACGATACCTCCAAATACATAAATAGTATGTATATAGAATAAATGGTGACGTAGCGTAACCTGCAAGTACTTTTAACAGAAATGATAAAAATACTTTGTTTGAACAAGCTACACTGATTGTAAATAAACGAATTTCAGTCGTTGTTTTTTCAAAGTACCTGGATAATTGCTGTAAAAAAGAAACTTCATTGATTTTATGACATAAGAAGTCGATGGTTGAATTGTTTGTAAAGGTAGAAGCAAGGGATAAAGAGCGTTCATAGAGCAAGGAGGATAAAGATGAACGACGATGAAATCTACTTCAAGTATAGTCCCAATATAAGAGATATTGATGTGCTTGAAGCGGGAGATGGGATTTGTAATTGTTGTGAAGAGTCGGTTAGCCTCTATTATCCTACGATGTATTGCGTAGCGGATATTCATTGTCTTTGCCTATCCTGCATTGCGAGTGGGGCGGCGGCAGCGAAATTTGAGGGTAGAATTTATACAAGATGCGGAAATGGACAAGGTTTCTGATCCAGAGAAACATAAGGAATTGCTTGAACGAACACCCGGCTATGTCAGCTGACAAGGGGAATACTGGCTTGCTTGTTGTGATGATTTTTGTGCCTATCTTGGTGATGTCGGGACGGCAGAGCTGGAAGCGATGGGGATTGCGGATGAGGTCGTTGCTGACTATGAGGCGCGTGACGAATACGCTGATATAGGAGAGTATTTAGTGAAAGTGGGCTCGATGGCAGGCTATCTATTTCGGTGCCTGCATTGTCAAAAACATCATTTATGGGTTGATGCGGATTAATATAATAGAGGGGGATATAAGAATGAATCATCATTGTGATCATTGTGGCACGTCGATTGGTTTTAAAGGGATCTGTTGGAAGTGCCAGTCGGAGCAAGATAGAAACGAAGTATTGGCATGGACAAAAGAGCAGATTGCTAGCAAAATCCAACAGCTGATTGCGCATGTGGATCGATTAGAGGACTGGGATACGGATGAATATGAAATGTGCTGTAATTTGTTGGAAGTCCATGGAATGTATCCGCCAGCGTTACAGCGAGTGGCAGTGGAAGCAAAGGTTTTTTCGTTGGAACGGCTTTATTACCAAGCACCGGCAGATGTACGTGATAGGCTCATCATATCGCTAGTGGAGGCAACAGATCCACGTGAGGCGAGTGAGCTGATGTGTTGTCTAGCGATGCAAGGGGATGACCAGGCACTGGAAACGTTATTGGAGCTTGAGCGGAATCCTCAACCATGGCGTGCACAATTATACGCCAATCCATCTGTCTATGCCCAAGTGGCAGGTTGGACATTTGACCAAGAGGGCAATCGTCGTGAGTTGAACTATGCTACTTGCTATGCAATGGAAAAGAGCGATAACAGGGCAGACACAGCAGCTACTATTGGACGATTACGTGAGGATAGCTGTCCGCATTGTGGCTGCCCATTAGTCGATATGCTCATGTTGGATGGACGGGACGAACGGTTACAGTTTCTCGGGATTGACGGGATTTTCACCGCAACGTGTTGCCCAAATTGCTGTTGTTATTCGGAAGCCGTCTTCAGTCGATTTACGCGGGATGGCGGTAGTACACCGGTCTTTCCTTATAATGAATTGATAGATGATCTGGAAAATTATATCGAAGAAGATACGTTAAAAGCGCTATGTTCAAATTCCTATAGACTAGAAAAAACGCCCGTACCCCTTTTTTATGGTGCAGGGAGTGAGGATCTCAATACGATTGGCGGTTTTGCTTCTTGGGTGCAGGATGCGCAATACATCACTTGTCCAGATTGCAGCCAGCCGATGAAATATGTAGCACAAATTCAATGGGATACCGTCATGGAATATAGCGAAGGAACGCTGTATATCGAAGTGTGCCCGGATTGCTCAATCGCGTCCATGCACCATCAACAAACATAAGTGAGATGAAAGGGAGTGGAGTTTGTGAACAAGGAACAATTGAAGAATTTGGATATGTGGTTTAATGAGGAGCAGCATGAGTTGATTATTCAAGAACTGACAAAAACGGCTCTTGACAAGTTGGAGTATGAACTTACAGGCCACTTGGCACGTGCTTATAATAATGTTGGGCAATATGGCAAGGCGATTATCTTACTGTCGGGTGTACGGGACGAAGGAGAAACGGATTCACTCTGGCACTATCGATTAGGCTATGCCTATTATTATGCTGGCAGAGAGGAAGAAGCGCTCCGATATTTTGAGAATGCTTATCGACTAGATCCAACGGACGAGCAAGCTAAAATGTTTATACAGTCGATTGGAGATATCCTTGGAGAGAATCAGGGAATGCAGAATACGGTTGTAGACGAAGAAGCACTGTTGCCTTTCAGATGGGTTGCCCATGCTAGTTCAGTGTCGTTGATATTGAATGCGGGAAGCTATAAAAATGAGGTTTTTGCCGGGCGGATTGATGAAGGGTTTGAAGGTAATGGGTATGACTGGGGCTCTTTGGCCGCCGTATTTATAGACGAAGTCATGCCGGATTTGGAAGGACGAGTTCATTTTGATCCAGAGGCAGATATGTTCTGTGCTTATTCGGAGGATGGCGAGTCACTGAAACAATTTGCGCTGGGGTTTAAGGCTGCGTGCGAAGATGATGTGTTAATACGGGATTTGTTTTCGCGGTCAGAGTTGGATTAAGAGGAGATTTTATTAATTTTTAAATCGTAGTCAAGAGGTGGAAAAGAAATGCCGGAAAATCTTATTGCGCAATGGCAAGGGCAAAGAAAGACGTTTGACGCAAAGAATGCCAAAGCCATTAACGCCATGCATAAGCTTAGGGAGCAAGTTCAAAAAGCGGAGCCAACAGAGGTAAATTTGCGCATGCTCGTCGAGATTTTCTGCATGCTGCAAATGTATGATGAGGCCTATAAAATTTTTACATCCGTCATGGATTTACGCAATAAAAAGGATCAGAAAAAATACGGTGCGATTAAATATTGGATTGACAATCCACAAAATGTAAAGCCATTATTGCCACGCGTTATTCAGGAGGCATCAGAGCTGAAAACCCCATTACCGACATTTAAATATATGCCAAACCCATTGCAATCGAATATTTTTGAAACGGGTGAACGGGTTGTTTGCGATTGCTGTGAGCAGGAAGTGGACATTTATTATACAGGCGGGATTTATGCGGTGGAGGAAGTGGAATATCTTTGTCCAAGCTGTATTCATAGTGGACTAGCTGCCGAAAAATTTGACGGAGAGTTTCAACAAGATTTACTAAATCCAGAGCTTGTTAAAAGTGAGCACTATACAGATGAAGTGCTGCATCGAACACCTGGCTATATTAGTTGGCAGGGCAATAATTGGGTAGCTCATTGTACGGATTATTGCGCATTCATTGGTTATGTTGGCTGGGATGAACTCGTTGAAATGGGGGTCACAGAAGAAATAGAACATGAGGACTATACAAACGAAGAATTAGCTTTTAGCCTACGCAATAATGGCTCACATCAAGGCTATCTATTTCAATGCTTAGAATGTAAGCAGTACGTTCTTTATTCCGACTTTGATTAAAGCTAGGATACATTCGTGAGGAAGAAAGATAAAAAATCCTGATTCATATTTTGACAATACGAGGAGTGATGTATAGATGAAACAGAAAATCAAATTAGCTGTACATGAAGCCTATACAGCTATGTACGAGACTTTAAAGGACGAACAAATATATGCAGTTGTACTCGTGACAGACAGTGATTGTGGTAGCCTCTATTTAACAATGGGAACGGAAAAATCACTTCTGCAAATCGGAGAAAATTATCAGGACGATCCAGAAAACTTTCGCTTTTTAAAAGATGAATTTTTACATGAAAGTGATACGGACCTGATTCGAAAAATGAGCCATGAGCTATTTGATAGAGTAGATCATGCAGATAACGCATTAGATGCTGATGAACAATATGCAGCACATATAGTGGAAATCCATGAGGCCATGAGCGATGCAATGTACGAATTAAAACAAGAGGGCATTATTGATGAAAATATTTTTGCACTTATTTCAGTAACGGATGATGAGGACGAAGAAAGGTTGGAAATTACATCAGCCAAACGCTGTAATCCAAATCATCCATTGCTCCCTGCCTTTTTGCTTAACTGGCGGCAATAATTCTAAGGAGTTACAATACTGTAATTATGAGAGTGTGAATGGGAATAGGGGGGCTATGGATATGGAAAAATTACGCACAGCATTACATAGTTTTGGGCTTGAAGAAGCCGCGGAGCAAATTTTACAATTCGCTAAACGTTCAATTCGCGCGATAGCGACACCAACTGCGGATGAAGACATTCGAATGGGACATTCTAAAATTGGGGGAGTGCCTGATACACCGACAGATTTTGTCTGGCCATAAACAAAGACTGGGCAACCGCTCTATTTTCTTTGCCAGCTAAATTTGGCGGAGGTGAAGCCTTTTGATTCGAATCATATCCTGCCTACAGAGGGGCTATTATCCTTTTTCTATGATGCTGTGGAGCAGCCTTGGGGTTATGATCCAAATGATGAAGATGGCTTTCATGTTTTCTATTTCACGCAAGCGGTTTTTCAGCGTACGGAACAACCCTCAACTCTAAAGGAGTCTATTGATAGCGCGGTACTGTCCTTTAAAAACGAATGGACATTGCCGTCATGGGGATCGCCCGATGGTCAAAAACTCATAGACCTTTTAACGGAAAAACAGGCAGATGCTTACGATGACTTCTTATGGAGAGATGAAACAGAAAACACGGCACATCGCATTCATGGATATCCTAATACGATTCAATGAGATATGTACTTGCAATGCGAGTTAGTGACGAACGGCTTGTATTGTGGCGATTCTACAGGCTACGAACATCCTTTGTGCAAGGAGCTAGAACCTAACGTACAAGATTGGCAACTGCTTCTACAGCTTGATTCCGAAGAGAATCTCGGCTATATGTGGGGCGACAGTGGTAAACTCTATTTCTGGATTCGCGAGCAAGACTGTAAAAATAAAGCTTTTGATAAAGTATGGGCCATTTTGCAATGTTATTGAGACTACTAAACTTGCCGCAGTATATAGGTTGATTTTGAGCAGATGAAAGAAACCATTTTACTGGAGTGTAATATGGATCGGGTTGAGTATGGCTCCTAGTCAAGCACAGGTTTCGGGAAAGAGCTATATTTCTTCCAGGATATGTAGTTGACTATCATGATCGTTTAATGAATAATTAGCTGCCTATCTCTTTTATAATAAATGCTTATCACTCGTCATTAAAACTTCTGTTAAGTGCCGACTAGGGGAAAAGGACGGACACAGAAATCAGAATCGATTTCTGTGTCCACCCTCTTTTTAACCCTATTTGGCATTGTCATCTGGTTGATGGATTCCAAAAATATTGCCTTCTGAGTCTAGATAATATCCTTGCCACGCCATGCCGGGAAGGGGATGTTTAGGCTTGGCGACGGTACCGCCATTCGCTAAAATCTTCTCTTCCGTTACGTCGTAATTTTCCACACCCATTGTACAAGCAAATCCATTTAAAGCTTGTCCTACTTCGGGTGGTGCACTTTGTCGTTGCATCAAGGCTCCGTTGATTCCAAGTTCTTTGTCATCACCTGTAACGGCACCGAAATAAGGCATTCCCGCATAATCACTCCAATCTTGAAATGACCATCCAAATACTTCACCATAAAACTGTTTTGCTCGCTCCATATCATCTACGTGAATTTCGAAATGAATTAATCGTCCCATGGAGTCCTCCTATTTACGTTTAGAGTATTGTGGTTATTCATTCTGTAAAATCATCATACAATTATTAATCATATTAGAAAGCAAACTTTTGGCGCACTGGACGCTGCATAATCGATTTCTTACTTCCTCACAACAGGAATCCACATTTCACCAAAAACGAAGCCGTTTCGTTCTCCCATTTCAACCGTTGTATTCGGCCCGCCAACATAGGCAACATCCGTTGCTTCTGGCAAGACTTGACCAAAAGCGATCCCCGTTAACATGTTACTCAATTCCTCAGCCGTTTTTGCTTCGCCTTTCACGATTACATATTCACCCTTCGGAAATTGGATGACTCTGGACGCTTCCGGTAATGTTTCATTTGTCATGACACCGGCATAATGCATCATCTTATTATTTACCGCTTCATTCACCGCAAAAATGTTGTCATTTGTCGCAACGGCTTTTAAACGGTCAAGTGTTCCGTCTTGGTTTACGGATTGCCAAAAGTCAGCCTTTTCCTGTGTTATGCCCGCAAAGTCTGTGTAATCGCTCTTCAGTTCAGTCCCAAACCCTAAAACCGTAAAGCCATCTTTTTCTTCGATTGTATAATCTGCCATATTTAAAACCTTCCTTTTTCAAAAATTAATCAAATGAATTGTCTTTTCACTCGATGGGTTTATAATAACGATAAAACGTGTCAAAAAATGAACCTGTTTAGGAGGTCCCGATGAAAAAAGTTGAACGTATTAATGTCATCATGCGGTATATCAACAATCGTGCCCACTTCACAATTTCTGAAATCATGCAGGAATTTACCGTTTCTCGTTCAACCGCCATTCGGGATATCCGAGAAATTGAATCGATGGGAATGCCCCTTGTCGCTGAAGTCGGAAGGGCTGGCGGTTATTTTGTCATGAACAATTCGGTTCTCCCAGCCGTTCGCTTTACTGATACCGAGGTCAAAGCGCTTTTTATCGCTTTTATGGCCACAAGAAATAACCAACTCCCTTATTTACAGAGTCGCCAATCGTTAGCTGAAAAATTACTAGGACTCATCTCTGAAAACCAACAAGATGACCTTGTACTGTTAAATCAACTCCTGCTTTTTGAAGGAACCAATCCTGCGAATCCTGACCTACTGGATTTGTCAGACCTTCCACATCCCATGTTAGAAAAACTTATTCAACTCCTTCTAATGGATCGCCATTTATTGATTACCGTGAATGAAGGGAAGGATGTAAAGTGTTATCAAATTTATCTCTTGCATTTGTACCATGAAAAAGGTTTTTGGTTCATTGAAGGCTTTGATGTAAAGGGTGAACAGAGGCGGATTTTTCCTGTAGACCATCTTGCTGATGTCCAACTAGATCCTGTGAAAAAACGATTGAATAAGAAAAGGATAGTAGAACAACTGAGTAAGCAGGAAGAAGCAATCAATTTGGTCATTGAACTTGGTCCACAGGCGATTGCCCAGTTCAAAAAGCACCATCCATTAACCGTTTCCATTTCCTATACGAATCCTTTTCAAACGACCGCCATCCTAAAGACGTTTATCAATGTGCAGCATCCCGAAGAATTGAGCGAAATCACAAATTGGCTCCTTTTCTTAGGCGAGGATATCAAGGTCAAGGAAATGCCAGAACAAGTAGTGGAAGGTTTACAAAAGAGACTATCTTTATTCTTCCCATAAGCAGTGGGGCTTAAAACGATCATGAAGAGAAAAACATAGTTGGAGGGGGATGAAAAAATGGAACGATACCGCTGCAATGATTGTGAGAAAGAATATACGATCACACCAACTTTATGGCGATGCGCGTGTGGTGGCGTTTTTGATTTAGTGAAAGTGGCGCCAACTATTGATATAACGGCTTGGAATAACTATCCGAACTCGTTATGGCGTTATGTGGAAACGATGCCATTCACCAAAGATTCTAAGACATGGGAACAGGTCACAATGGGAGAAGGGCAAACGCCTCTCATTGTGCTGGACCCTCAAGAACCTAATACCTATGTCAAAGTGGAATATATGATGCCGACCTTATCCTTTAAAGATCGAGGAGCCGCTGTGTTAATGACGAAAGCGCAGGAATTAGGCGTTTCCAAAGTCATTGCGGATAGCAGTGGGAATGCTGGAACGGCAATTGCAGCTTATGCGGCACGTTGCAACATCGCGTGTGATATCTATTTGAGCGATGAAACTTCACCAAAAAAGATTGCGCAAGTCAAAGCACACGGTGCAACCATTAAACAAATTCACGGGACGCGAGAAGACATTGCCGCCGCAGCCCAACGAGCGGTAGAGGAAGAAAATGTTTTTTACGCCAGCCATGTATATAATCCTTACTTCTATGAAGGTACGAAAACATATGCCTATGAAATTTATGAACAACTAAAAGGCGCCCCTGACACGTTAATCATCCCCGTTGGAAACGGCACGCTTCTTTTAGGTGCATATTATGGCTTTAATGAGTTATTGAAAAATGGATTGATTGAAAAAATGCCAAAAATCGTTGCCATTCAAGCCACGAATTGTGCGCCACTTGCAAATGCTTACCAAGCTGGAGATACATCTGCACAAGCTGTTGCGAATAGCGGAACGTTAGCGGAAGGGATAGCGATTGCAGCGCCGGCGCGTTCTAAACAAATTTTGGAAGCGGTCCGCAATACCAATGGGACATTTATGGCGATTGAAGAAGGGGAGATTGTAAGTGCGCGCGCTGAACTAAGTGCAAAAGGATTTTACGTGGAAGTGACATCAGCCGTAAACTATGCCGGCTATCTCAAGTATTCGAAAGGGCTAGAAGAAAAAATAGTGATTCCGCTTTGTGGTGCGGGGATTAAATCGAAATAATTGTTCTTGATATTACAAAAAGACGGGAAAGTAGTTTTTCAATATGATTGTAGGCGGGAAAGGAAGTGCCCCACTTTCCATCATCCGCATCCGGTTGGGGGATGGACAAATAGTCATCAGTCAGTATTTTAATGTCAACCTTACGCATGGCGGCTTCCCGTAAGGCTGGTAACACTTCCTTCACGCCGGATTTTATAAGAAATGCTGTCATCGAGCAAATTCTGAGTAATTAACCGTAATTTAGTTATCTTCTACTTCCACTAAAAAGATCCGCTCCCCGAAGCCACCCCGTTTAGCCGCTTTCTCCGCACGCACTGCTTCTAGCTCTTCCACCGTCACCCCGTGAAACTTCGCCGCTGCGTGAATCAATTCCAGCAAATCAGCCAGTTCTTCAACTGCATCGTTCGGGGTGATAGTTTCCTCGTATTCCACCAATTCCTCATGCATCTTCTTGTTCACTTCTGTTATGTATTGTGAGTCATCCAATCTATAGGTGACACAAGTTTTACTGTCCTTTTTGATAATGTCAGGAATCAGGTCACGCACAAGCTTATTGTAGATAGGCATATAATCTCCTCCTTTGGGGCCGGTTTTCTATATTTTAACATATAAGCTAGTGGCACGTGAATGGCATGACGGATCATGACAAACTTGAACCGTGAAGCGGATAAAGTTTAATTGGAACTAAGGAGTTTTCGGATGTTGTAATAGTAGATAAATTAAAGTGGTTAACTATAAATAATTTAGCAAGCTACTACATAATGTCTTTGAATTGTGCGTTAGCTTATGTCCACAACTTTTCTAAATTTAAAGTAATCCAAGACGCTAATGTATGATCATTTTCGATATTTAACAAACCTTCGAAGACGGGTGCGTTATAGTCTAGTTTTTTTGATTCGGTGATTAGTGCTTTTAAAAAGTTATGTATATCTATTCGTATTTGAGGGTTTTTAAATTCACCATGTCCATCTGTAATATTTGACCAAATGAATTGTTTAATTTTCTCCGCTTGCACTTCTTCCTCGTTGGTTAACGTTATTTTCATAGTTGTTCCATTAATATGATACATTTTCTCAATCTTTTCGGAAGTATTTCCGAGGTTAAGCGTTTCTCCATCATTTGTATCTACGATAAATGGTTGTTCCTTTACCTCTAATCCCCAGCATTCAGCCAATTCTGACCAACTAAATCCTTTAAATGTATATTCACTCATTATTTTTCATCCCTTCGTTTTCTAAAGGTAGTGTATATTAGTAGAGCTGATGTTTATGATGGGCTCTGTTTTTATTTTGTATAATAAGAATGGGAAGACATAGAAAAAGGAACGGATGGACTAATCGCCGTCAGTTCCTCTACGAAGAATGCATTACGCATGAACTAAGTGCCACGAGTAAAGCCAATCCTTATTAATCGTACTTTTAGTTTGTCTGGATTATGTATTTTTGTCAAGGGAAGAAAACCTTGTAAGCGCATTGGGCATTAAAATACCTTGAGGATTATTAAAGAGTTGGTTTATGATCAAGCATTGAAAAGATAGCACTAAGATTAATAAGATGATGATTGATAGCTGTCTTTTATCTTCAGATGTTACGTATGAAAATCTTAGATGAGTAGCTTATCGTTAAATTAAGTATATTATTAGCAACCAGTATAATTTTGTAAAGGATTGATTTAAACTGACCAAAAAATTGGGATTAAGATTAGTCTTAACTGTAATCGTTATTTTTATTATTTTCACAAGCTATTCAGCCTATAGCATTTGGTCTTTTAGTGACAAAGTTCAATACGTTAAAACGGATGTGGCTGTGGTACTTGGTGCTGCTGTTTGGGATGATGAACCTTCACCTGTTTTACGTGAGCGGATTAATCATGCTATTTGGCTATATGAAAATGATTATGTCGATAAAATTATTTTTACGGGTGGCGAGGGGAAAGGTGAGAAGTATGCAGAGTCCGAGGTTGCAAGGGATTATGCTATTCAGAACAATATCAATTCCGAAGATATTCTAATTGAAACAAAGTCTAAAATTACTGAAGAGAATTTACAATACGCTTATGACATTGCGGTTGAGCAGAACTTCAATACCTTTACGATTGTAAGTGATCCTTTGCATATGAAAAGAGCCATTTTAATGGCAAAACACACTGGGATGGAAGCATACTCATCACCTACGCAAAGTTCCGTTTATAAGACATGGAAGAGTAAAAGTTCATTCTTCTTACGCGAGTTGTTTTTCTATATAGGTTATATATTCAGTTTGCCATTCAGGTAATTCAAGTTAGAAAAGGACTTTAATTAGTAATATTTTCTTGAGGTATTTTAACGTCATTATTGTACACTAGAGCCTTGTATTTAAGACAGTCCATTACGCCCCGGTGTCATTGGCTATAGCTTTGGAAGAAGATTTTCGCTAGATTGTGAAAGTCTTTTTTGTTTTAAAAGAAACAATATCTGCTCATGCTATTGCGTGATATTTCGAGAAATATAGTATATAGACGGAGTGCTAAATATCAAGCCGTAAATGTCGAATATTATCGAGAAAAGGACTATACTCTATTTTATAAAGGTATTTCGTGATAGTGATAAAGGCCTGTGCCGGATTTTGTGGAAGACAAAAGGAAAAGGGTCTTCTTTTATGCAATGGAGGGTTATTACAGCAGTGGATGCAACGGACGATATTAACAAACAATTGGAAATGGATCTTATCATAGCACTTGAAAAAGAGGAACTCCGACTTTATTATCAACCTAAAGTGGATATGGTGTCGGGGCAAATAGTAGGCGTGGAGGCATTAATTCGATGGGAGCATCCTGAGAAGGGGATGATTTCTCCAGTGGATTTTATTCCTGTCGCAGAAGAAACAGGACTCATATTGCCAATAGGGGAATGGGTGTTACGAACGGCTTGCAGGCAAAATCGAATGTGGCAAGAAGCAGGGCTTCGTCCATTCATTATGGCCGTTAACCTTTCTGCCCTGCAGCTGTATCAACCCGATTTAGTTCAAGTCGTTCAAGAGATTTTAGTGGAAACAAAACTGGCCCCTGAATACTTAGAGCTTGAAATTACGGAAAGTATGATGATGGATGTTCAACATGTGCTTCCGATTGTACAACAATTAAAGCAGATTGGTGTCCGACTCAGTTTAGACGATTTTGGAACGGGATATAGCTCCCTTCACTACTTGAAGGATTTTCCGATTGATGAAATTAAAATAGACCAGTCCTTTGTTCGAGCTTGTACACCTGATACGAAGGATGCCACGATTGTGAAAGCAATCATTGCGATGGCGCACCAACTGAACCTTGACGTTGTGGCTGAAGGAGTAGAAACAAAAGAGCAATTGTTTTTTCTTCAACAGCATTTGTGCAATAAGGCGCAAGGCTATTTGTATAGCAAACCCGTATTGCCAGAAGAGCTTGTCCAAAACTTTGCTAACATCGAAAAAACCGCTAAGCAAGAGGAAATTCCACAAGAGGCTAGCAGAAAAAAGTGGTTGGAAGTGGCATTGGAAAATGCACGTCAAGAATTGCAAGAGACCGTAAGACAGCAACAAGGGATGATTTTAAAATTTACCGAACGAAATGGAAAGTTCATACATACACTTTGTGATGGAGAATTGCTCTATAAAATAGGGCTTACCCCACAAAAACTTCTTGGAAAAGAGCTTTATGAAGTGTTGCCGTATCAAGAAGCGGAAAGAAAATCCACTTATTATCGTAAGGCGTGGCAAGGGCAAGAGGATATTAGTTACGAAGGGCAGCTCAATGGTGTTTCGTATTTTGCCTCTTTACGTCCCATCCTAAGAGCGGGGCAAGTCGTTGAGGTGATTGCTTCTTGTGTGGATATTACCGAAAGAATCGAAAGTGAAGAGCGTTTTCAAAAAATCGCGGAGTATTCCTTAACTGGGGTTGCGATTTATCGTGATGGGCGTATGCTGTATGCGAATCCAGCTGCGTTGAAAATTCTTCGAGAAGAGGAGAAATCGATCGATAGTTTTTCACTTGCTGATTTTCCTAAACTTGCCGAACAGGCATTATCGGAAGCGGAAATGGGAAAAGAGTTGCCCATCACTGAAATGAACCTCACATTACGTGACGGAAAAGTGATTGATATTGAAATGGCAACGGTCTCCATTAATTACGATGGAAGCCCAGCGGTTTTAGCATTATTTAGCGATGAGACAAAAAGAAAAGAAGCTGAACGAATATTCGAAAAATCGACGAAGGAGCTTAAAGATGTGAACTTTGCGTTAAACGAATCTTCCATCGTCGCTATTACCAATCGTACAGGCATTATTCAATTTGTCAATGATAAATTCTGTGAAATATCGAAGTACACAAGAGCTGAATTAATGGGGCAGGATCATAAAATTTTAAACTCTGGTTACCATCCCAAAGCGTTTTTCAAAGGGATGTGGAAAGCGATTGGTCAAGGTAAAACTTGGAGAGGCGAAATTCGCAATAAAGCAAAAGACGGTAGTTTTTACTGGGTACACACGACGGTCGTTCCTTTCCTAAATGACAAGGGAATCCCTTATCAGTATGTCTCGATACGCACAGATGTTACCGAAAGAAAACAGGTAGAAGAAGCGCTGCGACGTAGTGAAGAGAAGTTGACATATATGGCTTACCACGATACGTTAACGGATTTACCGAACCGTCGACTTTTTTTGAAGGAATTAGAGAAATCCTTAGAAGAAGCGAAGCGATATGAGCGAAAAATGGCCGTTATCTTTATAGATATGGATGAGTTTAAGCAGATTAACGACTCGTTTGGTCACGATGTAGGGGACGAAATCCTCAAATGCTTTGCTCGAATCGTTCAAGAATGTCTTCATGAAAATACCATCTTTGCAAGGCAAGGCGGAGATGAATTTACCATTTTAATTCCCGAAATACAAGAAGAACAAGATGCCGTCCATATCGCCAATCGCATTATCAACTCACTTCAAGACGCTAAGCGTATGCATCAGATGTTATGTAAAATGACTGCAAGTTTAGGGATTGCCTTTTATCCGAAAGACGGGAAAACAGGTGGGGAATTGATGAAATATGCGGATCGGGCTTTGTATAGGGCGAAGGCAGAGGGGCGAAATAGTTATAGGCTTTATTCGTGAGTGATGACGGTGAAATTATGAATTAGTGAATAGCAACTTGTATCCAATCATGTAAATAAATGCGATAGATAAGAGGCGTCCCATACGTTGATAGGGATGCCTCTTATTTACGATTATTTTGCGTTAGTACTCCATGCAGTTAGCGAATTTGTTGACTTCAAACGATTACGAACAGCGATACCGGCCCATGCGGCTATCAATGCTTTGAGGATACCTCCGATTAGAAACGGTGCAAATCCACCTATAAATGCCGCAGACCATGTGATATTGGCAATTATTTTTAACCAAACTGTCCCAAAAATTAACGCAATAAACATACCAATGATATTGGCGATGATTGCATTTTTTAGTGTGAAGCTTGTCTTTTCAAGAAAATAGCCAATGACCAAGGCTGTGGGAATAAATCCGACTAAATAGCCGCCCGTAGGCCCAACCAGAATGCCGAATCCAGCAGACATTTGTGCGAATACGGGCATACCGATTGCGCCCATACATAGGTAAATGATAACGGATAATGTTCCATAACGTGCACCTAAAATAGTGGCCGCAAGCCCGATGGCTAGCGTTTGTCCTGTGATAGGTACAAGCGGTAATGGGATTGTCATTTGTGCTAAGATCCCAATAATTGCCGCGAATAATGCTGATAAGATCATCATTC
The DNA here is from genome assembly GCF_038622445.1 of Sporosarcina sp. FSL K6-1522. GTDB lineage: Bacteria > Bacillota > Bacilli > Bacillales_A > Planococcaceae > Sporosarcina. The sequence goes on along the minus strand of NZ_CP152019.1, from coordinate 3,225,721 downwards.
GTAATTTTGAACTAGATGCACTCATTTTGTGAATTCTCTCCTTAGGTTAACCTTTTAATTTGTTTTGTTTACTCATTTATTGTAGTATAAGTTCTTCATAATAGTCAACTCGATTTTCTAAAATGTTAACATAAAGAGCGAGATTTTGCTGAATGTCCAGATGAAACGACCTCGACTAGCGCGATAGGAATGGATTCCTTAACATTTGAAACAAAAGACGGCGCGTATTTTCAAGATCAATGTCCTCGGATGACCGAGTTTGGTTTCCCCTGGTTAACGGCTGTTCGTGACCAATACCACATCAAAGACTTTGGGGATATGTTTGAGAAATATATTAGCAATTAACTAGTTGTACATACTACCCTTGGGACCATTTTGTTGTAGACAAGGACTTTTCAAAGTGTGGATTTATTCCTCCCAAACATTCTTCGCAATATCATATGCGAGTGATAATTTATTCCATTAGCTCTCAAACTTTTCCTCTCAAAATAAACATGCAGGCGATAGGCACAAATGTCCCCCCTCCAAAGAACAAGACTTCTCCCTGTTCTTTGGAGGGTTCAACCTGAATCGTGAACACTCCATTCTCTTAGCTAATCAAACCTTTAGAAGAAGCACTCCATTTCTCCATAGCATTTTGGCAATCAAAGCAGCCATTTTGCCTGAAATGAAATAATATTCGAATTTATAGTCTCTTCTGAATAGTGTATAATCAATGATGACTAGGGGGGATTAGTATGCATTTAAGAGAGAATGCCTATATTCTTTTAAAACAAATACTAAAGCATTCTTTTGATGAAATTTTCATTACCGACGCTACAGGAAACATTATAGATATCGGACAATCCACAGAAAGTCTATTTGGGATTCCATATGAGAAAATGATTGGCCAGAATGTCTTTCAATTAGAAAAAGAGGGTGTTTTTTCTCCGTCAATCACTGCCAATGTGTTAAAAAATAAAAAAGAAGAAACCATTATTCAAGAAACAAAAAACAAGAGAAAACTGATTATTTCTGGGTCTCCAATTTTTAATGAGTCAAATAAATTGATTGGGGCGATTAGTTTTTCTAGGGATATTACAGAATTCGAATATTTGAAAAAGGAAAATGAACAGGTGGCAAAAGCCATACAACAATATCAGAAAGAAATAGCAGAGCTAAAAAAACACCACTCTCGTCCTTTTTTCTTGAAAAATAGCAAAATGGAACAGGTCTTTGACGTCGTATCCAAAGTAGCACATTTAGACATTACCGTCTTGTTAGAAGGAGAGTCAGGAGTAGGTAAAAATTATCTGGCACAAATGATTCACGATATGTCACCGAGAAAAAAGGAAGCGTTTATTGAAATAAACTGCGGTGCCATACCGGAGTCTCTTATTGAATCTGAATTATTTGGATATGATGATGGCGCCTTTACAGGTGCAAAAAAGGGAGGAAAGAAAGGCTATTTTGAAAGCGCCGGTGAGGGAACTTTATTTCTTGATGAAATTGCCGAACTCCCAATGAATCTTCAGGTGAAGCTATTATCTATTTTACAAAACCAATCCTTTATGAGGGTTGGTGGAAGTAAAAAAATTGAAATGAAATGCCGAATTATTTGTGCGACCAATCAAAAGTTGGAGGAAATGATTCGAAAAAAACAATTTAGAGAGGATTTATATTATCGCATTAACGTCGTTAAACTAACGATTCCTCCTCTAAGAGAACGCAGGGAGGAAATGCTTCCTTTAATTTATGAAATGCAAGAAGAATTCAATACGAAGTATGGAATGGATAAGCACTTTACGCCGGAGATGGTTGCTTGGATTAGCCAACAGGAATGGCCAGGAAACGTCAGGGAGTTGCGTAACTTTATTGAGAAAGTCATTATTACGACAGAGTCCAATGAAATTAACATTGAGGACATTGAAGACCCTACACATGGAGGATTAGCGAAAAGGGGGCAGCATGATATGACTTTGAATGAGTATTTAGAAAGCGTAGAAAGGGAGTTTATTATCAGGTTATTCAAGCAATATCCCAGCAGCATTAAATTAGCTAAAAGATTAGGCATTAGTCAATCGACCGCAAACCGAAAAATACAAAAATATCTTCATGGGCTATAGTCATTCTTGACTAACTATTAGTATAAGCGACTATATAAAATGGTTCCAAAAAGTAGCATTTACACAAATGATCACGGTAATAAGAAGGTTACAATGATAATCTGTACTGGGTAACGCTGGCAATCCTCCATTAGACTTCAGACTGGCATGGAAGTTGCAATTATTAAAGTGTATCCCGAAATACGGGTGTAATTTCCTGAAAGGGAATGAAAGCGCTTTAATGGGTCTGTTACAAATAACGGAGGAGGAATATGATGGGAGAAAGTAATCAGGGTACGAATAAGTTTATTGTCGGTATCGTTCTTGCTGTCCTTACATTTTGGTTGTTTGCCCAATCTATGATTAATATTATTCCTGCCATGCAAAAAGATTTGGGGGTTTCGCTTGGAACTCTAAACATCGCTACAAGTTTAACTTCACTATTTTCTGGTCTTTTTATTGTGGCAGCTGGCGGAATTTCTGATCAAGCAGGGCGTAAGAAATTAACCTTTGTCGGACTAACACTTAATATTATTGGCTGTTTGTTAATTATTATTTCACAAAGCGCCACCTTATTAATTGTTGGCCGTGTGATTCAAGGTATTTCAGCTGCGTGCATTATGCCAGCCACCATTGCCTTAGTGAAGTCAGCTTTTGACGGAAAAGACAGACAGCGCGCCCTTAGTTATTGGTCCTTCGGGTCGTGGGGGGGAGGAGGTTCAACCGCCTTAGTCGGTGGTGCGATTGCTACGTATATGGGATGGAGATGGATTTTTGTTTTTTCCATTGGCATTGCCCTCTTATCGATGTTTTTACTAAGGAACATTCAAGAAAGCAAGGCAAGTGAGCAAAGCAAAGAACGATTTGACTTTACCGGTTTTTTTCTTTTCATTGCTGTGATGTTGATGTTCAATTTGATTGTTACACGCGGCCAAGATTTTGGATGGACAAGTCCGTTAACCATTGGACTCATTGGGGGCGCCTTAGTAACAACTGTCTTATTCTTTGTGGTTGAAAGACAAAAGAAGAATCAGTTTATCGACTTTACCCTTTTTAAAACAAAAGCATACACGGGGGCTGTTGTATCAAACTTCTTACAAAATGGTATTGCAGCCACGGTCGTTGTGGCCAATACGTATATTCAATTGGCAAGGGGATTTACTTCCTTTCAAACGGGGTTACTTACCATCGGCAACGTCATTGCTGTGGTTGTCATGATTCGAGTTGGGGAGAAAATGCTTCAAAAAATGGGGCCAAGAAAGCCAATGCTTTGGGCCACATTCATCGCTTCTATAGGCATGAGTATGACTGCTATGACATTTTTGCCAGATTTCATTTATATCATTGTCGTATTTGCTGGCTTTCTAATTTCCGGCATTGGCCTTGGAATGTATGCAACACCTTCAATCGATACCGCTGTCACGAATATTGCCGATGACAAAGTGGGCGTAGCCTCGGGCATTTACAAAATGGCTAGCTCATTGGGATTCTCTTTCGGAATCGCCATTTCAACAGCTGTGTATGGGGTTTTGGTGGCTATCGGTAGTATTCATGTTGCAGCTACCATCGGAATCTTAGTCAATTTAGTTTTTGCTGTTCCGGCTTTGATCTTTGTATCGAAAACCATTCAACCAGAAGAAGTAAGGGCAAAGCCTGTACAGGCAATCAAAGTAGGATGAAAACTTTCCAAGTGAAAGTTTAAAGATATTAATTGGCACGAAAATTGCAATATAGTTTAGTGCATTATTTTTAACAAAATTGAAGGATACATGAGGAGGAAATAACAATGGTCAAACCTAGCGAGAAACAAATTCTGAACTTACCTTTTACTGGAATTAGTACATTCGGGAAATACCCCGTATGCCCTGATCTTAATCAATTGGATGCGGATGTAGCGGTAATCGGTGTACCAAATGATATGGGGACACAATGGAAATCCGGTGCAAGAATGGGGCCAAGGGGCATTCGCGAAGGTTCTACATTGTACAGTTTTGGACTTGAGGGTGCTTATGATATTGAAAACGATACCATGTATCTTGGTCCAGATTGGAAAGTTGTAGATTGTGGCGATGTTGATATGGTGCATGGGGATATTATGCAATGTCATGACAACACAGAAGAGGCAATCCGAAAAATAGTTTCCAAAGGCGCCATGCCTGTCGTATTAGGAGGGGATCATTCCATCACGGCGGCAGTTGGAAAGGGACTAGAGGAATTAGGTCCATTTCATGTGATTCAAATCGATGCCCATTTAGATTGGGCTGATCACCGTTCGGGTATGCGTTATGGCCACGGAAACTGTATTCGTCGTTTATCTGAGTTGGATCATGTACAGAAAATATTCCAATTTGGTATCCGTGGTATTAGCAGTAGTAAAAAAGAAGACGTTGACGCGGCGAGAGAATATGGCAGCGTTATCGTATCTCCGCGCAAGATGAGAAAAATGGGGTTAGAGCAATTATTAGAGCTAATTCCAGCAGGTGAAAAATATTATGTAACTATCGACATAGATGGTCTTGATCCTTCCATAGCGCCTGGAACAGGAACACCATCCCCTGGTGGTCTGCTCTATGATGAAGTGAATGAGTTATTGGAGGGAATTGCAAAAAGGGGGAATGTCATTGGTTTTGATATCGTAGAAGTTGCTCCCCCTTATGATCCTACTGGCATAACGGGGCAAGTGGCTGCACGCATCTCATTGGATTTACTGAGCTATGTTTTAAAAGAGAAAGAGAAAAAGAAAAAGAAAGAACGCGAAAAAGAACTTTCGGCTCAATTATAAAATTACAGGATTGAAATTGTTTTAAATCATTAAAATCGTTACTACCAAAAAGGAGTCTACCTGTTCGATATTGAACGAGTGGATTCCTTTTTTTGCGTTTTCAAGAAATCAATGCGGCCATGAAATCACTGTTGGTTTTGCGTGATGAACGCTATGAAAAATAAATTTGATTTGGTTGTATCCTTTTACGCATGCCGACTCTATATAAAGGGTGAAAGGCATTATTCGTCTAGGCAAAAGACGCTAAGGAGGATTCATAATGAATTTATTAATAGAAGAGTCGCCGCTTCAAGTGCTTCCGTCGCTCGCGATGCAAGTGGGATTAAATGAGGCCATTGTGCTCCAACAACTACATTTTAGGGCGCTCATCTCGACGAATGTTCGGGATGGGCATAAGTGGGTTTATAAAACATATGAAGAGTGGAAAAACGAAGAATTCCCGTTTTGGTCGGTCGATACGATTAAACGAGCGATTCGTAGGCTGGAGGATAAGGGCTATATCATTGCAACTTCTTCGTACAATCGGATGAAAATGGACAAGACGAAATGGTATCGCATTGATTATGCGAAGCTGCAACTTTTGACGGCTTCCACAGAGCAATCTGCGCCATCGACAATCGCAACATCTGACCAAGAGGACATGCAAATTGCTCCCTCTACAGAAGGCGAAATGCCCTTAGCAATAACCAAAGAGAATAAGAGTATTAAGAAAGATATTGTCGAGCATGACCTCGACGTTGTGTCTGTTATTGATTATTTGAATGACAAAACGAGCAAACAATTCAAAGCGTCTTCAAAGGCGACGGCGCGATTCGTAACAGCGCGTTTCCACGAAGGGTATACAGTGGCTGATTGCAAAAAGGTTATTGATACGAAGGTGAAACACTGGCTGGGTGATCCGCATTGGCAGAAGTATTTACGGCCTTCGACGTTATTCAATGCGACGAAGTTTGAAAACTATTTGGAAGAAGCGCGAGGGAGTGACTTGCCTACAAGCAGACCACCAAAGCCATTCGAATTAGACTTTAGCAAAGGGGAGGCGTAACGGATGGAACGTCATGAGCAAATTGAAAAAAGTGTGTTGGGGTCGATGTTGACGGAGAATTATTTAATCGTCGACGGTGCTGTGAAACAAGATTTTTTCCTCAGTCATATTCATAAAAATATTTTTGGTTGTATGCAAGCATTACTGGCGAAAGGGCGTCCCGTCGACTTTGTGACGTTACTGACGATGATGGAGCCCGCTGCGCTTGGTGGTGCGAATTACTTGGCGGAATTAACGCATTTTGCAAACCCGACGAAGTTTGACCGTTATGTGGACATGATGTGCGAAGCATGGAAAAACCGTGTGAAAAATAGAATCCTTATACAAGCGAAGGAAGAGGATTGGGAAATCGGTATGATTCAACAAGCGTTTGAGGAGTTGGAAAAGGAGGGCAATGCAGGAATCGAAACGAATATTAGTATGGATTTGATGAAAATGGGGGAAAGACCTTATGAAGAGGTGCAGCATACACCAGGTGTGCCAACAGGATTGAATGACTTAGATAAACTGCTTGATGGCTTTCAACCTGCTGAATTAATTATCATTGCCGCGAGACCGTCGATGGGGAAGACGGACACGTTGAATCATTTTGCGCTCCATGCAGGATTAGCGGGCTATAAGCCCATCATCTTTTCGCTAGAAATGAGCAGAACCTCGATGATTGACCGATTCATCGCAATAACAGGCGGCTATAATCGATTACGCATGCGGAATCCTTACACACATTTCACTGAAAAGCAAAAGTCGAACTGGCTTCCGACACTCGGCAGGTTAAGTGAAGCGAATATTCATATCGATGACCGCGCTGGGCTGACCGTGTCCCAAATGCGTGCCGCCGCTAGAAGAATCATGCATACGGAGCCGAAACTGAAACCGATACTCTTCATCGATTATTTGCAAATCATCCGTGGCGACACCCCGAGCCACAATCGGACGGAAGTCGTAGGACAAATTAGCAGCGAGTTAAAGCAAATAGCGAAAGAATTTAACTGCCCTGTTGTTTGTCTGTCCCAACTGAACCGCAGTGTCGAAACCCGTGACAACAAACGCCCCGTCATGAGCGATCTACGCGACTCGGGCAATATTGAACAAGATGCGGATGTTATCGGCTTTTTATACCGCGACGATTATTACGATAAGGAGACGGATAGACCAGGCTTGCTTGAAATTCAGATTGCCAAACATCGCAATGGCCCCACAGGCACAGCAACTGTGGGTTATGTGAAGGAAACGGGGATTCTTCACAACATCGACTGGACGAGAGAAAGGATGGCGTGAACATGGTTTCTGTACAAGAAGTACTTCAGCTGGCCATTGAAATGGACATGGTTCACTTGGCGCACCGAATTTTTTGGGCAATTGGCAATGGCAAAGTGACAGTGGAAGATGATTCCAAACGGCTGGATGTTATCGACTATGACGACGAGGCAATTTCGAAAATGGTCATGCAAAATCAGTTAGATATTGGTAAAGTCAAACTGTACGTCGCTCAAACAACACAGCCAGATCGATTCGCATTCTACTATAGTGAAAATGTGTTAGAAGCACACGCGCTTCACCAGGAGATGTTCAGAGAGACTCCTAAACGATTGATGAACGCCTCGTATTTAATGCCAAAGCTCTTTCATTTTGATGAAAGGAGTACTGCGGACATTTTATATTTCCACCGCAATAAAGTTGTCGCCTATCCGTATTATTTGGGACATGCCAGGGCGGGGGAGCGGGTGTTGGTGCGGAAGAGTAGTTGAGTGTGAGTCGCTGGTCTTAGAATGGATGGAAGAAATACGCGTTGTTTTGGAAATAGGTGCATTATTCTTGATTAGTAACAGTTGAAACTTATTTGAATTCTCGCCGTAAATAAAGCTATCAAATATATTTTGAGGGGGACGATTATTATGGTACCGATTATTTTTACAGTGGCGATGTTACTCGTTTTGCCACTTATATTTATAGGGACGCTTTGGAAAGTGAAGTTTAAAACGAGATTAGAATGGTTGTTGGACGCATTGACGACTGTTTTTTTTATCGTATGGGTTTTCCAATCAGGTGCCTGGAGCTGGATTGGCTACTATTTTCGATTTTTACTTTTAGCGCTACTCATTGTGGCACTTGTTTTCTCGTGGAAAAAAGCGCGACGACTTCCTTTTATCATGAAATACTCGAACAATCAAAAATTTACATTGGGCGTACACGGTTTCCTCTTACTCATATTCGGTGCATATAACGCCTTCGTCTTCACGAGTTATTCAACAAAGGATACAACACTTATGGTAGATTTTCCGTTACACGAAGGCACGTATTATATCGGGCAAGGCGGTAATCATGTGCAGATGAATTATCATCAGGCGTATGAACCGCAACAATATGCGTTAGATATTCTTGCGCTTAACTCCGTTGGTACACGTGCGAAAGGGCTCTATCCAAAAGCACTACAAAAATACGAAATTTTTGGTCATCCTATTTATAGTCCTTGCGGTGGTACTGTTATCGGAATGGAGAATGGATTGATTGATTCAATACCACCTGAAGCAGATCCCAAAAATGCGACAGGGAATTATGTTGCGCTTACGTGTGATATTGCGAAAGATACCGTAATTTATTTAGCACATATGCAAGAGGGAAGTGTAGCTGTTCAAGAAGGTGTACATGTAGAAGCAGGGCAATTGCTTGGTAAAGTTGGGAACACGGGGAATACGAGCGAACCACATTTACATATCCACGCGGAAAAGAATGGCATCGGTGTGCCTTTAAAATTTCACAATCGCTTTCTTGTAAGGAACAGTTTAGTCCGTTGACTTTGCAACGTAAACTATACAGGTTATTGCCCCAATTATGCGGTGTTAAATAAAGAAATCCCTCCAGTAATGAAACCTTTCTTCATTAGTATCGTGTGAGAGATAAAAGGATTGATTGGGAATAGTCTTTCGATACGGGAGGGATTGCATGAGACAGCTGTATATTAAGCAAAAGGTATTGAGCCTAAGCGGCAAGTTTTCGGTGAAGGATGAGCTGGAGAACGAAGTGTATTTTGTGGAAGGGAGCTTCATGCAAGTGCCGAAGACATTTTCCATTATGGATGTGGCCAGACAGGAAGTTGCGATAATTACGAAGAAAACATTTAGTTTCCTACCGACTTTTTTGGTCGACGTGCATGGTCAAGAAACGATGATGATTAAAAAGGAATTTTCTTTTTTGAAAGCACGTTATTCAATCGATGCGGCTGGGATAGAAGTACGGGGAAATTGGTGGGACATGGATTTTGAAGTGTACCAAAACGGAGCAATGATTGGTGCTGTCAGCAAAAAGTGGTTCACATGGGGCGATAGTTACCAGTTACAAATTGCGGATGATGAAATGGAACCGCTTCTCGTGGCACTTGGGTAGCGGCGGCAGTCACCATAATTCGGTTATAAGGAGCGTGGTCTTCCCAACCGGTGCTACCGTCATCCAGCTTGAAATGGATGTTAGAGAAACCGGCTTTTTCCAATCTTTCTTTTGCCTGTTCATGCAAGGCTGCAATTCGTTCAATTGTATAAACGGAGTTCGAAAAGGCGGCGAGTAGGGTGGTCTGGAAGCCGGATCCGGTTCCAATTTCCAGCTCTTTTGAATGGTGCTGCAATTTGATGGCCAATGTCATTTCGAGTACGAAGGAAGGCTGGGAAATGGTTTGTTCATGCCCGATTGGAATGGCCTCGTCCATATAGGCGAATTAAACATATGTGGATTGAATGAACCATTGTAGAGGCTGTTAATTTTCATGACGATAAATCTTTATCGTCATGAAAATTAATGGTCTTTTGTATGTATAGAGAGGAAAAATCCAGATGCCATAGTTAATCATATTATTGAGAAGTGGCTGAACGGACTACCGAAGCACGGCCTGTGTGACTAAATTCTTGCTTGTATGATATTAGTCCCTTTCCTGCATACTTTAGTCAGAATAAGGGAAAGTATTGAAAGACAATGCTTAAAGCGAACACAGCCCTGTTATAAAGTATAAATATGAGTCGTTGTCTGACTAGGTTTTCTATGCGATAGCCCCCAAAACTAAAGAAAGGTGATGAATATGATGGGTGTACATCAATATTTTAAAAGCTTATCTGATTTAGAACAAATTATTCGTTGTCCAGGAAAGTTTAAATATCAGGAGCATTCCGTCGCCAGTCATTCATTTAAGGTTACAAAAATCGCTCAATTTCTTGGAACGGTCGAAGAGGAATCTGGTCGGAAAGTGGATTGGAGAATCCTATATGAAAAGGCATTGAACCATGATTACGCGGAACTTTTTACGGGAGATATAAAGACGCCAGTTAAATATGCTTCGAAAGAGTTGAAGCAACTATTCAGTGAAGTAGAGGAGGAAATGACAAGAAAGTTTGTAGAAAAGGAACTTCCATCTGAGTTTCAAGACATTTATTTGGAGCGATTTAAAGAAGGTAAAGATGAAACATTGGAGGGGTGCATTTTATCTGTTGCTGATAAAATTGATTTGCTTTATGAAGCATTTGGTGAGATTCAAAAGGATAATCCAGAGCCTTTGTTTATAGAGATATACGAAGAAGCATTAAGGACAATACTGCTGTTTCAAGATATGAACTGTGTACAATACTTCCTAGAACATATTCTTACGGATATGCTTAGTGAACGATTTACTGAACATGACGAGTTAACGGGCATTGCAATGCGGATAATTGAAGAACATGGAGGATAAAAGAAACACATAAAAATATCCAGTTCTAAAGCAAACTAACGTACACGCTAAACTTCCACAGATAGGGCGCTCGCTGAAGTGGTAGATATTCCTTTTTTTGGAAATGACATCAATGTACACTTTCTTTCATACCATACAGTTGGGGTGGAAAAATGGCAAGAGTCAAATATCGAGATGCAGACGTTGATCTAATGGCAAGGATGATGAGAGCGGAAGCTGAAGGTGAAGGAAAGCAAGGGATGTTATATGTTGGCAATGTTATTGTTAACCGTGCGGTCGCGGATTGCTTGGACTTCGGGGACGTAAGATCAATTGAAGATGTCATTTTTCAGGTGCAAGGAAATAATTATTCTTTTGAAGCCGTGCAAAAAGGGAATTTATTTTATCAGAGAGCGAGATCTACAGAAAAAAGGTTAGCAAAACAAAATTTGGATCATTGGAGAGAACATCCAGCGAAATTCGCCCTTTGGTACTTTAATCCGTATGCTCCCTGTCCTCCAACCTGGTACGGGCAACCTTTTACTGGTCAATTTAAAAATCATTGTTTTTATGAACCAGCAGCAGGAACATGCGCAAGTGTTTATAATGGTTAGGTTTTCTGGTGTTAGGGGAGAAAAGTAATGAACCTCCAATAACTGTCATGTAAGCTGGGTATTTACTTCTTTGCAAAAACTTCATTGAATAAGGTGCCAGGTTCTAACGCAATTCTGAATTGTGTTAGAACCTGGCATTTTTATTTATTCTGGGAGTAACCGAAACGCTTGGCCAATGTCAAAGCTCCTTCATTTCGATGAAAGGGGTCCGTGTACATTTTATACTTCCACCGCCAACAATTTGTTGCATGCCCGTATTATCTGGGACATACCTGGGCGGGGGAGCGGGTGTTGGTGCGGAGGTGGGTTTGAGTGATGCCAGGTTCTAAATGTGTGGTGCTAAAAAGAAACTCCTCCAAAATTGAAACGTTTCTTCATTCGTTTCGTATGAAAGATAAGAGGATTGATTAGAAATCGTCTGGGGGGGATTGCATGAGACAGCTGTATATCAAGCAAAAGGTATTGAGCTTGAGTGGTAAGTTTTCGGTGAAAGATGAACTGGAGAACGAAGTGTATTTTGTGGAAGGGAGCTTCATGCAAGTGCCGAAGACGTTTTCGATTATGGATGCGGCCAGGCAGGAAGTTGCGATGATTACGAAGAAAACATTTAGTTTCCTGCCGACTTTCTTGGTGGATGTACATGGGCGAGAAACGCTGATGATTAAAAAGGAATTTTCTTTTTTGAAAGCACGGTATACGATTGATGCCGCCGGGATAGAAGTACAGGGAAATTGGTGGGACATGGATTTCGAAGTGTACTAAAACGGAGAAATGATCGGCGCCGTCAGCAAAAAGTGGTTCACATGGGGCGATAGTTACCAGTTACAAATTGCGGATGATGAAATGGAACCGCTTCTCGTGGCACTTGTTGTGGCGATTGATTGTGCGAAAGCTGCTCAGGGGGCTGCTGGTGGTGGGGGATGAATGAAAGGTGCTGTTCTCACGGGGGACTAGGTACTGAAACCATTCTTGTTCTTTCGCGGATTGTGATATTGTCAATACCCATTCAGACCCATGGCACCTATCGATGAGATGTTGGAATAAGCCACTGTGGAAGGAATGCCATTGAAAGAAAAATGGGATGAAGTGAGAAGGGGATTAAGGTGAGACCTTGAGGGTACCGGATTCCGAAACAATTTCAAATTATTTTTCAGAACCTATTACCGTCTCTGATTGATATCCGGTTGGTTCCCTATCCGAAGTTGCAACAGATATGAAAGTATGAATAAAGGTCTTCCAGGGTTGCGACACCACGATGGAAGACCTTTTCTTTACATGTTGGAGTAAGAAAAAATGATTATAAAAAACTTTTCCTATTCTCTTTCTCAATGTATTCCGCCAGTATTTGGGAAAGAGTCTTGTTAGTTTTTTTATGAACAGCGAACATATAGTTTACAAAGGGGGAAATCCAAAAACTTCGTGGGTTTATCAAGAAGTTTATTCGAATTTTTCCCGGTGTAGCGACTGTTGACGGATTTATCTGCTAGGCTAATGAGCATTTCGGCATATTCCAAACCCTTCACAGCATGACGGTATTGGCGAATATCGTAGTTTTGTGGAGTAAGTTGAAAATGTGGGAGGAAATTGGGAAAGGTTAAGTATTGTTCAAAAAACGAATTGTCAAATGGCCACAATCTAAAAAATAAAATTCTTATAAACCAATACGATAAAGGGAAAGAAGTAAAAAATACTAACGATATAATCGGGTAATATAATATTAAAAAGTACGTTAATAACGGAACTATCAAGTTGATTGGCCAAGAGATGAAATTAATCATTTTCAAGTTGCCGCGAAAACGTTCATGGGAAAAGTCGGGAAGTTTTATAAATCAATTACAGATGAAAGTTTTATGGGGCACTATTTAGATGTTGAATACTATTACAAGGTCGATTATTGGGTGACTTCTGGTGATTTAAAAGTGTACGAAAATATTAGCGGCGAAAAATTTGTTAATAGAAAATTGGGTGAGGAAAGGTCATCTATTGATTTATCATTAACAGGAACTTTTATTTTACATTATCGGAGGAGATATAGAAATGAAGTGGATATTGAATGAAAAAGTTTCTAACTATATTCTTTTTTTTGCTATGTTGTTTTACGCTGCCATGCCTTTATTTCCAAGTGAATTCTTTCTACCGTTCTTATTAATAGTATCTGCAATTTTATTGTTATTTTTACTACTAATTAAAACACCTTTCCCACATCATTATTTTTTTGTTATAAAACCAATTTTATTTGGTTTACTTCTCCTAGATTTAATGTATTTCATCTTGCAATTTGGAGAACACTTAAGCAAAAAAGGTGAGAGAGGTATCATTATTACGGTGCTTGTATTAATAATACTTGCGACAGGATATTATATCTTAAGAACGATGTTTAGTGTAATAATGCAAATAAATCCGGAAAAACAAGCTTTCATAGGGACGAGATCTATATATATAATTCTATTTTTTATGTTTTTATTATTTCCAGATATAGTGTTTTCATTTATTATTTATGATCTTATTTTTAGTCTGTATGATATGGAAACGGGAGGAGTGAAAGTTACTCGCTGGGACCAATTTTATTTTAGCTTCTCCCAGCATTTTATGACGGCACCGTCCAAAATAGGCAATAGTATGATTGAAATTTTATTAACTGATAATATCGGTCAATTTGCATTGAGTGTCCATACTATTTTAAATAAAGCAATGGAGTTTACTGGGATTTCCCTGTTTGCTAGTCTGCTTATTAATGGCTTCTATGGTAAAACTAAAGTAGATAAGTACAGTTAATTAATGTTTAACATTGAGTCGTGTAGGATAATAAGTACTTTTGACTTGGATTGTATCAATTGTTACTGAAAATATTAACAAGGGAGCGCGGCGGGATGCTTGAAATTACAGAAGAGGAGATTAAAACGCTAAAGATAGCGGGATTGATGTTCGTGTGGAGATAACTTCTACTTTAAAGGAAGATGGATTTATTCCATGCGCAAACACAGAATTTTAAGTCAAGAAACCTGATATTCATACGGGCCACCAAAACAATCAAAAGTATACATATTATCACTAGCCTTTAAAAGAATTACATCGACTTATTTCTGTGTAATTCTTTTTTTGTTTACCCGCTGAATGTGATTTATTCCTAGTAACCTGATACTTCAATTCACTCACCAAAAATCGGGAAAAAACCTCCCAAAGTTCAAATTTCCCCGTTAATCAGACAAAAACAAGCAAATTATAGTAGGGAATGTCCTGTTAAGATGCTTGTTCATAAAAAATGAATACAAAGCAACAATAACTCGTTCAATAATCCTAATATTCATTCAATTCTAAAATACTATTGAATATTCTGAATTCGGGTGATTTAATTAAAGCTACGAGATAGCTTGTCAGATATGTGATGTCTGTTAGGAAAGGTGGAAGGATTCATGATTGTTGAAAAAATTCCAACAAAGAAAGTATCGGAATCGGTTACAGAAGAAATTGAAAAGCTAATTGAAATGGGCACGTTTCAGGCAGGTGAGAAGCTTCCTTCTGTCCGTGAGCTGTGTGATTTGTTTGGTGTTGGAAGATCTGCGGTCCGTGATGCAATCACAACTTTAAGTGGAAAAGGAACCGTTTATGTGAAGCAAGGGGAAGGGACATATATTTGCGAGTTTGATTCATCCAATTTGTTTAACCATCATCTGTTACTTCCCAGTTCAAAAGATATCATTGAGCTTTTTCAAGTAAGAAAAATTTTAGAAACTGGAATAGCTGAAACATCCGCCATACACCGAACGGAGGAAGACTTACTGAAGATGGGGGAATGCATTTTCAATCCATCTGCCAACGAATGGGAGTCTGATTATCATTTTCATCTGGCAATGGCAGAATCAACGGGCAATGAAATGTTGATCCAATTTATGCGGTTTATTTCAGAAACGACTAAAAAATCGATGATTGATTTTCATCAATACATCAAGAAATATCCCGACACGGTTAAAAAAATCGAAAACCAGCATCTTGAAATCTACGAAGCTGTTAAAAAAAGGGAATCGACAAAAGCACATCGTATGATGAGCAACCATTTAAATTTTGTTGAGGAGGAGCTTTTGAAAAGCCATATTTTACAGCAGTCATTGCGGAAATAATGATGAATTTCAGTAGGATCGCGGTACCATAAAATCGTGTTTGTATTGACATAATAATTGGAGGTGTTTGCACTTGATCGCAACAGAGCTTGTAAGTGACTTAACATCAGTTATCCCGAAGGAACGAATCAAAGAAGGAGAAAATCCACACCATCCCCTCGGTAACAGCGGACAGGTGAGCGTTTTCCCAACTTTAGAAGAGGAAATCGCCGCTATCTTAAAATACGCCAACGATTATGGGAAAAAAATAACCGTGATGGGCGGAGGAACGAAAAGAGGGTTTGGCGGCTTAACTGAATCTGCGGATATCCTCCTTTCACTGGCGAATTATAAAGGAATTGTCGAGCATACAGCGGGCGACATGACACTTACCGTTAAGGCAGGCACAACCTTTCAAGAGCTGCAAGAATACTTAGCGAAGTACAACCAGAAAATTTCATTGGATCCTGCATGGCCTGAATTGGCAACGATTGGGGGTATTGTTGTAGCAAATGAAAGCGGTCCCAAACGTCTAGGATATGGATCTTCACGTGATGTGGTGATTGGACTTCGGAACGTTTATCCTGATGGAACCGTCATTCGTTCCGGTGGGAAAGTGGTGAAAAATGTGGCGGGGTATGATATGAACAAGCTTTTTATCGGTGCAATGGGAACACTCGGAGTTGTCTCAGAGGTCACTGTAAAGCTTCGTCCACTTGCAAAATGTGAAAGTCTTATCCTCGTATTTTTCCCGGAAGGCAATCTTGATGACATTCGAACGTTTTCCAAAACGCTTTTAGATTCAACGTTGGAGCCTATCACGCTTGAATTATTGAATCCTTCTTTAGCTCAAAAGCTTAGTGGACAATTTACGTATACGTTAGCAATCTCTTTTGAGGATGTAGAAAGCTCTGTGCGTTATCAAGAAAAAATTGTTCAAAGCATCCAGCCTCCAGGTACAAGCATAGACATTCTTTCTCAAAATGAAGCCCAATTATTTTGGCATCAGTTTTACACGATTTGTCCGAATGGTGCAGAGGAATACACAAGGAAGGAAACAGTGGCCTCTCTGAAAATTGGGGTTGTGAATCTCGATGTCCCAACTGTGATACGGGAGAGTGAAGCGTTAATGGACTCATTCAATTTAAAAGTTGAGGCGCATGGTGGCCTAGGGCATGGATTATGCCAAGTACATCTAACAGGCACGAGTGAGGATATTGAAGGAGCCATTCACCACCTGCGAAATAGGATTGCGAAGCTTGGCGGTTATGTGGTTGTGAAGCATTTACCTTTATCTCTCCGTCAGAAAGTGGATGTTTGGGGGGAGAAGCCATCGTATTTCTTCTTATTAGAAGGAATTAAATCAAAGGTTGATCCAAACAAAATTCTTAATTCGAATCGATTCGTGGGAGGGATTTAAACATGGTTTTGAAAGAAATGGATGTTGAAAAAGTCCCAGCCTGTACGACTCAAAAAAGCTTCAGCAATTATCTTTGGAGTGATCACCCAGATGAAAAAAAGTGGGCAGATTGTACACATTGTGGAATGTGTTTGGAATCTTGCCCGACCTATGAACTAACTGGACAAGAACAACATTCTCCTCGTGGACGTGTCCATCTCATGAAGTCGGTGGCAGAAGGGAAACTGGAAGTAAATAAGCAGTTTATGGATCCCATTTTTGCTTGTCTAGATTGCCGGGCATGCACAACGGCTTGCCCGGCAGATGTGGATGTCGGTGGTCTAATTGAAGAAGCTCGAGGTCAAATACGCCAGGCGATTCCATTAACAGGCTTGAAAGGAACGGTAAGCAAATTCTTTCTACAAGGAATGTTTCCACATCAAAATCGATTAAATACGTTCGGAAGCTTTTTACGGTTTTACCAAAAAAGCGGCATGCAGAAAGTTGTCCGAAAAACGAAGCTAATCAATGTGATGCCTCAGCATTTAGTTGATATGGAAGCGGTTATGCCAGAAGTGCAACAACCTGTCCGGAAAAAATTTAACAATGAAACGGTTATCAAGGCAAAGGGTGAAACAAAGAACGAAGTGGCATTTTTAACGGGCTGTGTAATGGATGTGATGTTCAGTGATATTAATGAATCGACGATCAACGTTCTAACACGGAACGGAAATGATGTGAACATCCCGAAAACACAAACTTGCTGTGGCGCACTTCACGTACATGCTGGAGACCGCGACACGGGCAGGAAGCTTGCAAAGCAGAATATAGAAGCATTCAAGGATTCTGAAAAAGTAATTGTGAACGCTGCCGGGTGTGGCTGCATGCTAAAGGAATACGCGGAACTGTTCCAGGAACAAGAACCGGAATGGCAAGCAAAAGCAGAAGAGTTTTCCGCAAAAGTAGATGATATTTCAAAATATCTTCATGACACAGGCTATGAAAAACCAAAAGCACAACTAAACACGCGTGTTACCTATCACGATGCTTGTCATTTAGCACATGGTCAAGGAGTACGTCAGGAGCCACGCGACATTTTGTTGGATATTCCAGGTGTCGAAATGATTCATATGCCAAACGCGGATCGCTGTTGTGGAAGTGCCGGTATTTACAATATTACCAATCCAGAAATGGCAGGGGCCATCCTCGAAAGTAAAATGGAGAATGTTCCTGAAGATGTAGATATGATTTCTATGGGGAATCCCGGATGTATGCTTCAGATGGCAATCGGCGTCAAGAAATACGGAAGAAATCAAAAAGTAGTGCATACAGTTCAGCTACTGGACTGGGCCTATCAAAAAGAGGATGGTCTCGAGGGGGGAGAGAAATGGCGGTAAATAAGATTGAAACAAAGGATAAACATATTATTAATCTCGCCAATATTGTCGGTGGGTCAAGTTCAATCCTTTACCACAAGGAAGATTTACTGGCGTATGACTGCGATGGATTTACGGTTCATAGGCATTTGCCAAAAACAGTTGTATTTCCAAAAAATACGGAGGAAGTTTCACGGCTTGTAAAATACTGTTCTGATCATCAGTTACCTTTCCTTGCCCGCGGAGCAGGTACTGGCTTAAGCGGTGGTGCGATTCCAATTAATAATGAAGTAATCATTAGTTTAGTCAGAATGAAGAAGCTAGTCAGTGTCGATCTGGAAAACAGGCGTGCAGTTGTGGAGCCTGGTTTTATCAATCTGAAGCTAACAAACTCCATTTCTGACAAAGGGTATTACTATGCACCTGATCCGTCAAGTCAGTATTGCTGTACGATCGGCGGGAATGTTGCTGAGAATGCAGGTGGGGCGCACTGTCTCAAGTATGGGGTTACAACCAACCATATCCTTGGCCTAGAGGTTGTTATGCCAAATGGAGACATTATTGAAGTGGGGGAAAATGGAATTCCTGATGCACCTGGTTACGATCTGCTTGGTTTGTTAACGGGTTCAGAGGGGACATTAGGAATTGTAACGAAAATAACCGTTCGTATTTTGAAAAACCCTGAAAGCAAGAAAACGGTGCTTGCTTATTTTGATAACGTGACTGATGGAAGTCAAGCAGTATCGGATATTATCTCAGCGGGCATTGTCCCGGCAGCTCTTGAAATGATGGATAAAACAGCAATCGAGGGCGTTGAAGCGGCTGCCTTTCCTGTAGGACATCCGAAAGGCATTGCGGCGCTATTATTGATTGAAGTAGACGGGATTTCTGCAGGGATTGATGAGCAAATAAACTTGATACTAGAAGTTTGTAAAAACAGAAATGTGCGAGAAGTGAGAGCGGCTAAGGATGAGCAGGAAAGAGAGAGATGGTGGGCAAATCGTAAAACTGGGTTTGGAGCAATGGGAGCGATATCACCAGATTACTTAGTGCAAGACGGTGTGATTCCTCGAAGTAAGCTGCCAGAAGTATTAAACAGAATCGATGAAATTAGTCAAGAATCAGGTTTGCGCATTGCCAATATTTTTCACGCTGGGGACGGAAACCTTCACCCGCTTGTCCTTTTCGATGCTAGGATTCCAGGCGAAACCGAAAAGGCAATCGTAGCTGGGAGTGCTTGTTTGCAAGTGTGTGCCGATGCTGGTGGAACCATTACTGGCGAGCATGGGGTTGGGATTGAGAAAAAAGAAGAAATGCGTTTTGTATTTAAGGATGAAGAAATTATTGCCCAGACGAATATTCGCGAAGTATTCAATCCTGACAATCTATTAAATGCGGGGAAGTTATTTCCGACGCCGGGACGCTGTGCAGAAGTGAAAAAAGAGATGAAAGAAGCAGTCCTTTTTTAAAGGAAACAAGGGAATTTAAAGGAGGAATAGTAATTTGGTAAACTACGTCAAAACGAATAATCTTCAAGTGGCATCTGTTCTCTATGAATTTATTAACGCAAAGGCTCTTCCGGGAAGTGGAGTAGATCCAGAAAAGTTCTGGTTCGATTTTTCAAGGCTTGTCCATGACTTAACGCCACAGAACAAGGAATTATTGGCTAAACGAGATGAACTACAAGACAGAATCAATGCATGGCACCGTGAAAATAAGGACCTTGATTTTGAAAAGTATAAATCGTTTTTAGAGGAAATTGGCTATCTTGAACCAGAAACGGAAGATTTTCAAGTTCAGTCTGACAACGTCGACGATGAAATCGCTGTCCAGGCAGGACCTCAGTTAGTCGTTCCAGTAGATAATGCACGTTATGCGATTAATGCAGCCAATGCCCGCTGGAATAGCCTATACGATGCGTTGTATGGAACAGATGCCATCAGTGAAGCGGGAGGCGCTCACTTAGGAGGGGGCTATAATCCGGTTCGTGGTGACAAGGTTATCCAATTTGCAAAGGACTTTCTAGATCAAGCCGCACCATTGACGGGGGCTTCGCATAAAGACGCTGTGCACTATGGCATCGTCGAAGGTAAATTGACCGTTACGCTTGCGAATGGAGAAAAAGACGTGCTGAAAAACGTGGAAAAACTAGCTGGCTATCAGGGACAGCAGGGAAATCCGACAGCTGTGTTGCTGAAAAACAATGGATTGCATTTTGAAATTCAGGTAGACCGCAGGCATTCAATCGGTAAAACGGATCATGCGGGTGTGAAAGACATCCTGATGGAGGCGGCTCTTTCAACAA
Source organism: Sporosarcina sp. FSL K6-1522 (assembly GCF_038622445.1). GTDB lineage: Bacteria > Bacillota > Bacilli > Bacillales_A > Planococcaceae > Sporosarcina. The sequence goes on along the minus strand of NZ_CP152019.1, from coordinate 3,205,329 downwards.
TCATGGATTGCGAAGACTCTGTAACAGCGGTTGACGCGGAAGATAAGGTGAGCGTGTACGGCAACTGGCTAGGTCTGATGAAAGGCGATTTGACTGCTGAATTCACAAAAAATAAACAGTTAGTAACGCGTACGCTTAATCCTGATCGCATCTACAAGTCCCCAAGTGGAGAAAAAGTAACACTGCCAGGACGTTCCCTGATGTTTATCCGAAATGTCGGACACTTGATGACCAATAACGCGATTTTAGATCACAACGGTGAAGAAATCCAGGAAGGTATTTTGGATTGTGTGATTACGAGCTTGTGCGCGAAGCATTCACTGTTAGGAAATGAATCATTACAAAATTCCTCTAAGGGTTCAATCTATATCGTGAAACCGAAAATGCATGGTTCAGAAGAGGTGGCTTTTGCCAACCAGCTATTTGATCGAGTTGAAGATTTACTAGGACTGGAAAGGAATATCCTTAAAATTGGTGTCATGGATGAAGAACGCCGGACTTCGTTGAATTTGAAAAATTGCATTCGCGAGGTAAAGGACCGGGTTGTGTTTATTAACACCGGATTTTTAGATCGAACGGGCGATGAAATGCACACGTCAATGGAGGCGGGTCCAATGATTCGTAAAAGTGAAATGAAAGCCTCAAAGTGGCTGCAAGGCTATGAAAAATCAAATGTAAACGTTGGTCTTGCGAGTGGTTTTCAAAGCCATGCCCAAATTGGCAAAGGCATGTGGGCAATGCCAGACCTGATGGCGGACATGCTCGAGCAAAAGGTCGGTCACGTACAATCAGGGGCAAACACTGCATGGGTGCCATCTCCTACAGCAGCAACGTTACACGCCCTGCATTATCATCAAGTGGATGTAATGCAAGTACAAAATGCGCTTGCGAAAGAAGTGCAAGATTTGCGAGAGGCTATTTTGCAAATCCCAATTGAAGTGAATCCACAGTGGAGTGCTGAAGAAATTCAACAAGAACTGGATAACAATGCACAGGGGATCCTTGGCTATGTTGTTCGCTGGGTCGACCAAGGAATTGGTTGCTCAAAAGTGCCGGACATTAACAACGTGGGGCTAATGGAAGACCGTGCTACACTGCGTATTTCGAGTCAGCACGTGGCAAACTGGCTTCATCACGGAATTTGTACGAAGGAACAAGTAGTGGAGACTTTACAGCGTATGGCGAAGGTAGTGGATGAGCAAAACGCTGGAGACGCCGACTACTTGCCGATGGCTAAGGACTATGACAGTTCGGTGGCGTTCCAGGCAGCATCTGAACTTGTATTCGAAGGCTACGCGCAGCCAAGCGGTTATACGGAGCCAATTCTGCACCGCCGACGTCTTGAGGCGAAAGCTAAATTAGCTGTCAAACAATAGTATTTTATGCTGGCGTTACTAAGTGAACATTGAAGTTGATGACAGGGTATTCTATTCAAGTAGGATGCCTTGTTTTATCGATTGGTAATAACTATCAAAAGGTTAGCGCGCAATGGAACCAATAGTAAGTAAACTAGACTGTATGTTCCACAAAAGAATGGAAAATGGAAGGAGCACTCACATGAAATTTTCCAGATTTAAGGTAGAGGGTTCTGCTGTTTATAAAGGCGTTATCATAGAGGATATTGTGAAAGCAATTGAGGGGGATATATTTGGCGATTGGGCGTATACGGATGAAACGTTTTCAGTGAGTGAGGTGACACTACTGGCGCCATTAGAGCCAAACCAAATCATTGGTATCGGTGCAAATTACGTAGCCCAAAAGGCAGATTTACCGAGTGAGCTACCGAAAATACCAGTCTTTTTCTTTAAGCCAACTTCATCTATCATTGGACCGGAAGAAGACATTGTCATACCAGAGGGTATTGATCAAGTGAAATTTGAATCAGAATTGGCGATTGTGATTGGAAAAGAAGCAAAAAATGTTCCTGAATCAAAGGTTTTGGAGTATATATTTGGTTATACCGTTGGAAACGACGTCACAGCGCCTCGGTTTTTCCATCAAGATGGGCACTGGACAATCGGTAAAGCATTCGACACCTTCACGCCTCTAGGTCCTATTATTGAAACAGTACTTGATCCCTCTCAAGTCAAAGTCGAAGCTAAATTGAATGGTGTAGAAAAGCAAAACAGCGGGATGGAGTTAATGATTATTCCGATTCGCAAAATGGTTTCTTATCTTACAACCGTGATGACACTTAAGCCTGGTGATGTAATCTTATCAGGAAGTCCTGTGGGTGCAGAGTTTGTCGGAGCTGGCGGAGTCATTGAGTGTGTGATCAAGGAGATTGGATCTCTTCGAAATACGTTTGTAGCAGCAAAAGTAGGGGCAAAAACCCGTTAATAAATTAAGTAGAAGTAGTTGAATATGTTTGAGCTGTACGTATCTGCTTAGTGTTAGAAAAGTCTTACGTTTTGCCTGAATTCCTTGAAAAAGAAATTCAGGCAATTTTTCATTGCATTTTAGCTTTTTGGGGGGAGGGGTTTTCTTAATATTGTTAAAACGAATTGAATAAACTGTACAAGCAAAGTTAAAAAGGGGAAGGGGAAATGAGTATGAGTACGGGAATGTTAGCTTTCTTATCACTTTTACCTATTTTAGCAGTCGCGGCTTTTTTAGTGGGTCTTAGGTGGTCCGCAAGTAAAGCCATGCCAATTTCCTATGTAGTAGCAATCGTGCTTGCGATATTTATCTGGAAGGTGCCGGGTGCAAATGTTGTAGCAGCGTCCATTAATGGACTTGTTGTAGCAGGGACGTTATTGTACATTATTTTTGGGGCTATTTTGCTGTTGAATACGCTGCAAGAAAGCGGTGGGATTAAAACAATTCGACAGGGGTTCACAGGCATTACTGAGGATCGACGCATTCAGGTCATTATTATTGCCTGGCTCTTTGGATCTTTTATTGAAGGATCTGCTGGATTTGGAACACCTGCTGCAGTTGCAGTACCGCTACTAGTTGGGTTAGGGTTTCCAGCAATGGCGGCTGTTGTTGCCGGAATGGTTATCCAAAGCACGCCGGTTTCCTTTGGGGCTGTAGGCGCGCCACTGCTAGTTGGGGTTCAAACAGGATTATCTGCTGATGCCAGTATTACGGACAACTTTCTTGCGTTAGTAACCTCGATTGGTGGGCAAGTGGCAATCCTGCATTTGATTGCTGGGACACTCATTCCCCTTTTTGTTGTGGCTCTAATGACCCGATTTTTCGGTAAGAATAAATCTTTTACCGAAGGAATTAAGGTGTGGAAGTTTGCTTTGTTCGCAGCTTTTGCCATGACGATTCCCTATGTGATTATAGCGCACGTTCTTAGTCCTGAGTTTCCATCCATGATAGGTGGATTAGTTGGTTTAGCCATAGTCGTCCCCGCAGCGAAGAAAGGTTTTCTATTGCCCCCTAAGGATGAAGTATGGGATTTTGAAGAGAAATCAAAGTGGGATCCTGAATGGAGTGGCAAGCTAGAAATCAAAGATATCGCCCATAAAAGCGGAAGCATGAGCATGGTTCGTGCATGGGCACCGTATATATTAATCGGATTAATTTTAGTTTTAACAAGATTGAAAGCGCTACCATTCTTAGAATGGTCACAGTCATGGACGTTAAGTCTTGAGAATATTTTCGGTTCAGGCATTACAGCAAGCTTTCAACCGTTGTATTCGACAGGAACAATCTTTGTTTTTGTTTCCATCATCACCTATTTCCTGCATGGCATGAACAAACAAGCATACAAGCGTGCTTGGGCTCAATCGGGTAAAACGATGATTGCTGCATCAACAGCCCTTGTTTTTACCGTTCCAATGGTTCAAGTTTTCTTGAATTCAGGTGGTGGAGCGGCAGGATACGATAAAATGCCAATTGAATTGGCAAACGGAGCTGCAGCTCTAGCGGGAGATTTTTGGCCGTTCTTCGCTACATTTATTGGTGGAATAGGCGCCTTTATTGCAGGGAGTAATACGGTAAGTAATATGATGTTCGCATTGTTTCAGTATGATGTAGGAACACAGATTGGTGTTGACGCTACATGGATCGTGGCTCTTCAGGCAGTTGGCGGAGCGGCAGGAAACATGATTTGTGTGCATAATGTTGTAGCTGCCTCTGCCGTAGTAGGATTGGTCGGAAAAGAAGGGGCAGTTATCAGGAAAACATTATTCCCATTTACGTACTACGCGCTATTAACAGGCGCAATCGGCTATTCCATTGTGTGGTACTCCGAAAAAGGGCTCTTCAATCTTGGCACGTTCATTGCAGCATTCATTGCGATTATTGCAATTTATATTATTGCAACCAACCGTAAGCGAGCAGATTTATTAGTATATCAACCAAATGATTTCAAAATAGCAAAATAACGTAATATGAAAGCTAGCGTGCGCTACTGGATTTGGTGCATTAGGCCTAACGATGGGACCGTAAATCGGTAAGGGGCTTCTGTCTCGAAAGAGTGGAGAACGTTTAGCGACTAGGATACACCGTATAAGGCAACTGTTATGATGATGAAATCCGTAGGGCGGCAAGTAACAACCACAAGGGGTTCTACAACTTTTTCGTTAATCTGGTTATTAAAACTCGGCCTGGGGAATCCCTGGCCGAGTTTTTACTTTTGGTTTAATCATTTAATTAATGAGTATAGCTAAACCAAGACGTGGTAGAATTGTTGGACAAATGGTCTCGAATAATGTCTTGAACGCTTAAATTCGAGTACCTGTGTAAGAAACAATCATGAACGTTTAAACTTTCATGATTGTTTGCTGCAAAGGTACTACTTATTATTATTTTCCATTCCGAAAAAGCAACCAAACACATGAAATCCATCACGTCAGTGATGGATTTCATTATCGGCCTTAGTGAATAGGAAAAGGAATGCTTCATGCAGGTTGTTACGGTACTAGCAAAAGCATTTGCCTTATGTGCAATTGAGACGGAAGCACAGGAATTGAAGGCTGGAATTATGAAACAGATTCCTGTTGAAGGCACCAAGTAATCATCATCACAAACTGACGCATAACTGAATCAACTTATTTCAAAACCGCCATTTCCGATAAAATGATTTTGATCTATACTCCACTGGAGGCCAGAATCGTCATTTTAATATTGATATAGGTGCCTGTTGACTAAATTGATAGACTATTCTAAAATTAGAGTGGTTACTAATGTCGACAGGGTAGGAGATTAGGGATTTTTCCTAAGATTCTGGGAGGCAGGACAAGCCAGCTTGGTAAATTGCATGTATGTCTCACAGATACTGGACGCATTCTAGTAAAATATGAAGGCAGGGGGATATGGCAATGAATTTGAAAACCGCTGTAGTTAAAGAGTCGTCAAAGATGAAGAAGATCCGCGTTAAAGCTGCAGTAATCAATGGAGTGAATGAGGATTATCAATTTGAGGAATTGACGCTTGGCGAACTTTATCCCGATGAAGTAATCGTGAAAATGGTAGCTTCAGGTATGTGCCATTCCGATGAGGCATTGCGTGTAGGGGATGCGGCATACCCGTTGCCGGCTGTTTTGGGCCATGAAGGTGCTGGTATTATTGAAGAGGTAGGAAGCTCTGTAAAAGATTTTAAAGTAGGCGATCAGGTGATTATGGCTTACAATTACTGTGGCACTTGCCCAAGTTGCCGAACAGGCCATCCTTCATCCTGCAATCAATGGACAACCCTTAATATGAGTGGAAGTCGGGCAGATGGTAGCCATACGTTTTATAAAGAGGATGGGACGCCGGTTTCAAATTTCTTCACTCAGAGCTCATTTGCAGCACACAGTATTTCCAATGTGAATAATTTGATAAAAGTAGACCCTGAAGTAGATTTGCGCTTGGTTGGCCCATTAGGGTGCGGCCTTTTGACAGGCTTTGGCACAGTAGTGAACGGATTGAAAGCGGAAGTTACCTCAACGATTGCCGTATTTGGTACCGGCGCGGTTGGACTGGGTACGCTTATGGGGGCAAAAATAGCAGGCTGCTCCAAAATCATCGCAATCGATATCCATGATTCACGTTTGGAAACAGCGAAAGAACTTGGGGTCACTCATACAATCAATAGCAGGACGGAAAATCTTGCAGAGAGAATCGCTGAAATTACAGATGGACTAGGAGTCAATTATTCCGTCGATACGACAGGAATTTCATCTGTGATGAAAGCCTCAATCGATATTTTGGGAATAGGCGGCGTGACTGCTCCGTTGGCAGTTACCTCAAACTCCCTAGAGTTAAACACATTTATGGACCTGGTAATATCCAACCGCAGTGTTGCTGGAGTTTTGATGGGAGATTCTGTTCCGCAACTTGCAGTACCTCTGCTGATTGAGCTTCATAAAGAAGGGAAATTCCCGTTTGAAAAGCTAGTGAAATTTTATAAATTTGATGATATCAACCGGGCTTCCGCCGCATCCAATAGCGGTGAAACAATCAAACCTGTGCTAATCATCGATGAGAGCTACCGCAAGGACGAACCGGTAGCTTATCAATAAAGGTAATTCACTACAATTCTATAGAAATACAAAAGGAATCCAATTGGACTGTGAACCAATTGGATTCCTTTTGTATTTTTATTTGTAGAAGGTACCTGCTTGGGTTGGCTTTTATTTAAGTCTAAAAAACTTATTTGGAGGTCCTTTATTTAATTATTCAATATGGAGTTGAGATATACTCCATGCAGGTATGTAGACTGAAATAAATAGAATCGGTAATGTATGTTAAAATATTGTATGTGACATCAGGTTTTTAATGATTTTAACAATAGAAATGCAGCGAAGCAGAATGGGCGGCACTATCATGCAAAACATATCAACTACAGATCAATTGGAATCCATAAAATCCTTCCAATCGACAATCCGAAAACTCGAAAAAACCTTGGCTACGATGACTCAGAAAGGTGCAAATACTACCCTCGTAAAAAAACGACTCAAAGCTAGTTGTATCGGCTTAGCCATACTAGAAAATGTTTGGCATCAAAAACCCCATCCTTACACTCAGGAAGATGTAGCAGAAGCCCGCAATGTTCTGATTGGTTTACTTCCATCAATCAAGAACAGTTATGCGAAATTAAAGGCAGGTAGTCCCCAAAGGACGCTTTTAGATAGAAGAATGAAAGCGTTGGAGCTAGCTGTTCAAGCGATTGATGATCTTTCCCATGAATAATGTTATTTTAGGAATGAAAACACATCTTTCTTATTTAAGGAGGTTAGGCTAGTGGTTAAAACAGTAACTTTTTCATTCAGCAGTGCCGAATATGAAGGAACTGAGGCGACAGAAACGTTTACTTTTGAAGAATTAGGAATGGATGAGAATTTGGATGAAAAGGCATTGGGCAAAGAAATGGAACGGATTTTTGAGGCTTGGGTTTGGCATAAACTTAATATTTCTAGCAGTATATACATAAAGTAATCGGATACTGTTCAGTAATGCGATAGAAATGACTTATCCGACAATCGGACGTATTTACAGAGGCTGGTGGAATGGATGTTGGGGACCTTGGGGCGAACGTAGCAAGGGGAGCGGCTGAAGCTAAGTCCGCTAAAGCGCCCGCTTGGAGTGAAAACTAACCTTGTTTAGATTTTATTGAAATTTAAATCTTGTCCATCCTCCAATGCGTCTTTTAAGTCGCACTCTACATGGGTGTGTGGATTGAAATAAGGAAGTACATGTGAATAAATGACTAAGAGAAGAGCTGCTTATAAGTTTTCACTTATGGGACAGCTCTTTTCATTTGAAAGTGGCCAGCACTGTAAAAGGCGAAGGCCTCGTTCAACCGCCAACCAACAGACCCCTTACTAATTACGACGCTTGATTAGTTCCAGTCTAATTCCACCTTCACAAAACATCCTGAAGCGTCTTCTCAATCGTATCAAAAGTAAACTGAAACCCTTCTTGTTCTAGCCGTTCTGGAATAACCCAACGACTTTTTACAATTAATTCTGTCTCAGTTCGCATAAAAACGGCACCGATTTCAAGCATCCATTTGGGCGCGGGGAATCCAACTTTTCGGTTCATTGCGTGGCGCAGTTGGGCCATGAACTCCCGATTCGTAATGGGCTGGGGAGCTGAACAATTGAATACCCCATCCAACTGTTTATTCTCCTGCAGGAAGAGAATAATTCGAAAGACGTCTTCTACATGAATCCAGCTGAACATTTGGTTGCCGGATCCTTGTACACCGCCGAGTCCGAAGCACACGAGGTTGCGGTAGGGCTCCATCACGCCGCCATCTTTTCCAAGTACGATGGCGATTCGTAAGGCGACTTGCCTTGTTTGTGGCAGTTCGAAAGCAAAGAGGGATTTCTCCCAAGCTTTTGCTACATCTACGGAGAAACCAGTGCCAATCTCACCATTCGCTTCGGTCATCGGACGATCTTCTGCATGCCGATAAATCGTCGCCGTACTGGAGTTGATCCATAAAGTAGGTGGGTTTTTACAAGCTAGTAGCGCTTGCCCGAGGATGGACGTAGTCTCAGTTCTAGAATCGAGGATTACCTTCTTATTCTTCTCGGTGTAGCGACAGTTGACAGATTTACCCGCAAGGTTAATGAGCATTTCGGCATCTTCCAAAGCCTCCACAATACTAGCTTGATCCGCCCAAGAGAGATGTTGGGATTGTCTTGAAATAATGAGCACTTCATAGCCTAAGCTTGTGAATTTATCCTCCAAATAATGACCGATAAACCCCGTTCCACCCGCAATGACAATCTTCTTGTTCATATCATCCACTCGTTTCGTATAAGTTCTTACGAATAGGACGACAGATTGCCGATTTAAGATGCAGAAATCCCCTTTATTCGTTTGAAAGTTTGAAAAAACTTGTTTGTTTCAAAGGACAAGGGGGCGCTTTCAAGTTTTTTGCCTTTGACGATATAAAAATTCCCTACCAATCAGTAACATATGGTAGGGAATTGATGCGTATACAATTCAATGCATAGAAAGGATAGCAGTCGGCTTTTGTTTGAATTCGGGATGCAGTTGTTCAAGTGTATGCGCAACATTCAGGATTCGTCCCTCACTAAATGCTGGACCTATAATTTGCATACCTACAGGTAAGTTATTCACAAAGCCGCAAGGAACACTGACTGCCGGTAAACCAGTTAGATTGAGTGGTCCCGTAAAACGGATGATATGGTCGAGCAATCCAACTTCCACACCATTGATCTGCCCCGTATCACTACCAATCTTTGGTGGAAGGAATGGAAGTGTCGGTGAAAGTAAGACATCAACGTCATTAAATAACTGCTTAAACTCTTTGTTGATTTGTGAACGAATCTGTTGAGCTTGTAAATAATCTACGCCGGAAGGAATCTCGCCTAATTTTAAGAGGAAGCGAACATCGTCACCGAAATCATTTTCTCTGGCAATTAAGTTTTGATGGTGAATCGCACTAGCCTCCGTCGTAATCGTTATCATTTCCGCATATTCGGACAGGGAAAGTGATGGCACCTCGACAATTTCAATCGTTGCACCTGCTTTTTCCAATGAGGTAATCGCATTTCTAACAGCTTCTTCTACACCAGCATCTACATGATTGAAAAAGTACTTTTCATTGATGCCGATTTTTAACCCTTTCACGGACCCTGTCAGTTTATTTAGATAGTCGGTGTCGGAAACAGTGACAGAGGTCGGGTCTTTCGAATCGTAACCTGCAATTGCTTCGAGTACATAAGCAGCATCTTGCGCATTTTTTGTGAGTGGACCGATATGATCTAATGACCAAGCTAAAGGAAAAGCGCCATATTTACTCACCAATCCATGCGTCGGTTTTAAACCTGTCACGCCGCAAAACGATGCAGGAATTCGAATGGACCCCCCAGTATCTGTACCCAATGTTGCAATCGTCATATCCGTGGCTGTTGATACTCCTGAACCACCACTAGACCCTCCCGAAATCCTGTCTGTATCCCATGGATTTCTACAGGCGCCAAAGTGGGGGTTATTATTGGTTGCTCCCCAAGCATATTCATGCAAATTCAACTTGCCTGTAAAAATAACACCATTTTCCTTTAATTTTTCAATAACAGTCGCATTTTCTTTGGGAATAAAATCTTGATGGATTTTAGAGCCCATCGTTGTTACTTCATCCGCAAGATAAATATTATCCTTAATAGCCATCGGAACCCCATGTAGCGGACCACGATAGTTACCAGCCATTATTTCATTTTCGGCTTTCTCAGCTTGTTGTAGCGCTTTTTTAGCTGTCACATCGATAAAGGCATTCAGCGTGCTGTCTAGTTTTTCAATTTGATCTAATACTGCTACAGTTACTTCTTTAGGAGAAATTTGTTTTTCTTTAATCAGTGGAGCAAGTTCCGAAATCGTCTTTTCATGTAATTGTTCAGTCATGATATACACCCCTCAAATCATGTGTCATTGCAATATCCCGATCATCCAATTCAGCTTGTTGAAATGATTGTTTTAATTGTTGAATCGCTTCCCATTGATGGGCCAATGCTTGAATTTCTTCTTTTGATGCTTGGACACTTTTGGCGGATAAAATCGTTTCAATTACTTTCGACATTCCATTCCCCTCCATTCTCTATTGATAATACCACATAATCTGAATACTTAAATATATAAAGTGGACAAAGATGTTTTCTGTCTCCATAGGAGCGTAGTTTTCTAGGAGTCAGTAGTTATTCCTCGTCCTAATCAAATGAGGAGAGGCACAATACGAATACAATTCCAAGCATCAAACTTGAAAGTCAAAAAAGGTCAGTGTATACTAAGTTCAAAGGTTAAATATAGTCAAAGTCAAATGACTATTCAAAGGAGGAAATGAATATGAAATGTCAACATTGTGGTAAAAATCATGCGACGATGAGTTTGAGAGTACAGGTGAATCAGCAGGGGATGCAAGTGCATCTGTGCCATGCGTGTTTTCAAGAGATCCAAGGTCAATTGACTGCCGGGAAAATGCCGACTTTTAGCAACGATGCACAGCATTTTTCGCAAGCGAATGGTCCGCAACAGGCACGAACACAAACGAGACAGGCCGAGGAACAGCAAGGCGCTAGCTTGTTGGATCAGCTAGGTAAAAATATTTCAAACGATGCCAAGGAAGGGCTAATTGACCCAGTCATCGGACGTGATCAAGAAGTGAAGCGTGTTATTGAAACATTAAATAGAAGAAATAAAAATAATCCGGTGTTAATTGGAGAGCCGGGTGTTGGTAAAACGGCCATTGCCGAGGGGCTTGCCGTGAAAATCCATGAAGGCGATGTGCCTGTGAAATTGATGAACAAACAAGTGTACTTGTTGGATGTCGCTTCACTCGTCACAAATACGGGTATTCGAGGGCAATTTGAAGAGCGAATGAAGCAATTGATCGAAGAATTGCAAACGCGGAAAGACGTCATTTTATTCGTCGATGAAATACACTTACTCGTCGGAGCAGGGACGGCAGAAGGTTCACAAATGGATGCCGGTAATATTTTGAAGCCTGCTTTAGCACGTGGGGGACTACAACTTATCGGGGCAACGACGTTGAAAGAATATCGTCAAATTGAAAAAGACGCTGCGCTTGAACGCCGTTTCCAACCGATTATCGTGAAGGAACCGTCTGAAGAAGATACGCTTCTCATTTTAAACGGTATTAAAGATCGCTATGAAAACTTCCATGAAGTACGTTATCCAGATGAAGCGATTCAAGCTTTTGTGACCTTGTCACAGCGTTATATTCAGGATCGTTTTTTACCAGACAAAGCCATCGACTTGATGGATGAAGTGGGGGCACGCTTAAATCTGACACATGCGTCAGCCGATTCGGAGGCAATTGGAACACGTCTGAATGAAGTCATTCAACAAAAAGAACAAGCGGCAGAAATGGAAGACTACGAGAAAGCGGCTAATTTACGCTTTGAGGAAATCCAGTTGCGTAAACAATTGGAGCAAGCAAAACAAAATGGGGAAACGCCGCAAGTAGAAGTGACGGTTGCGGATATTGAGTTGATTGTCGAAGAGAAAACGGGGATTCCTGTAACGAAATTGCAAGCAGCGGAACAAGCGAAAATGAAAGGCATGGCAGAAAATCTCGGTAAAAAAGTCATTGGCCAAGCAGACGCGGTCGATAAAATTGCCAAAGCGATTCGTCGTAGCCGTGCAGGACTGAAAGCAAAAAATCGTCCGATTGGCTCTTTCCTATTCGTCGGTCCGACAGGTGTCGGTAAAACGGAAATTACAAAAGTGTTGGCGGAAGAACTGTTTGGTTCACGCGATACGTTAGTCCGTCTCGACATGAGTGAATATATGGAGAAACATTCGGTGTCTAAAATTATCGGTTCGCCTCCAGGTTATGTCGGGCATGAAGAAGCCGGTCAATTGACAGAACGTGTTCGCCGCCATCCATATTCCATTTTACTGCTGGATGAAATTGAAAAGGCCCATCCAGACGTACAAAATATGTTCCTGCAAATTATGGAAGATGGTCGCCTCACAGATTCACACGGTCGCACCGTTAGCTTTAAAGATACAGTCATCATTATGACAAGTAATGCCGGAACAGGCGATAAAAAAGTGAGTGTTGGGTTCAATCAAACTGTACATGAATCCGTCAATATGCTAGAAACGCTCGGGAACTATTTCAAGCCGGAATTTCTCAATCGTTTCGATGCAATTGTCGCATTCAATGAACTAACAGAAGACAATTTACTTGAAATCGTGGACTTGATGCTTGCAGATTTGCAAGCAACGATTGAGGAAAATGCTATCGACATGACGATTTCTTCGGAAGCCAAACAAGCATTGGTCAAACTAGGCTACGACAAACGCTTCGGCGCTCGACCATTGCGCAGAGTCATTCAAGACAAAATTGAAGATCCATTAACGGACTTGATTTTGGAAGAAGACCACGTTGAAAAAGTCCATGTAGAGGTTGTGGATGAAGAAATAATCGTTCGCAAAGTATAAGGACATCTAAAACCCCCTGAAAAAAATTTCAGGGGGTTTTAAGCGTCTACTAGGCGGGGAACAAAGGTAATTATTGAGCAGTATACCCGCCATCCAGTACAACCGCTTGACCGGTAACGCCTCGTGCTTTTTCACTCGCCAAGAAGATTGCGTAATCAGCGATTTCACTGACATCTAACAAACGATTTTGTGGAACGAGCGGATAGATGACTTCCTCTAAAACCCGTTCTAGTGGAACATTCCTAGTCTTTGCTAAGTCTTCAAGTTGGCCACGAACAAGCGGTGTGTCCACATAACCTGGGCAAAGGGCATTGACTGTGATGCCTGACGATGCGCTTTCTAACGCTGCAACCTTTGTAAGACCAATGACCCCATGCTTCGCACTATTGTATGCGGCTTTGTTGGCAAAGCCAATTAAGCCATTTATGGATGAAATAGTAATAATCCGGCCAAATTTTTGTTCTTTCATTATCGGCAAAACATGCTTTATTGCAATAAATGGTGCAGTCAACATGATTTTAATCATCAGTTCGAATTTTTCTGTTGGAAAATCCTCGATTGGCGAAACATGTTGTAAGCCGGCATTGTTAATAAAGATATCGATACGCCCAAATTTTTGTTTTGTTTGTTCAATCAATTGGACGATATCTTCCTCGCGTGTAACATCTGCTTTCACACCAATCACATCAAATCCTTCATTTCGAAGAGCAAGAGAAGATTCTTCGACTGCACTCTGATTGACATCAGACAACACAACTTTGGCGCCGTTTTCTGCAAAAATTCTGCCGATTTCAAAGCCAATACCTCTTGCCGAACCGGTAATGATTGCTACTTTATCTTTTACCATCCTACATACCTCCAACAAAATATGTTGTAATGGTTATGTCATCGTGTTTATGTAGGAAAGGGAATCTGTTTTGATTCAAAAATAACCTTTGGGGAAGGCATTACATTTTGTTTAGGGGAATTTTATACATGGAAATTGTATCATACTTTTGAAAATAAACAACTATTTTAAAAAGTACAAATCAATGATGTGTTGGCATGTATCTTGCGTTATAATTAGCTGCATTAGTGATAACAAACAGAATAGGGGAATTCAAATGATAGAAAAAGTGGCGATTATTGGTTCAGGTGTAATGGGTAGTAGTCTTGCTCAAGCCTTTGCGGTTGCTGGTTATACGGTTTCTTTGAATGATGTGGGTGAACAATCTTTAGTCAAAGCAAAGCAAATGCTCTTGGATAATCTAACATTACATGTCGAACAAGAAGATATAAATGAAGATCAAAAACAGCATGCTCTAGCTAATATTACTTATACGGTAAACCTAGAGATGGCTGTCCAGGATGCTGACTTTATTGTTGAGGCCATTCCGGAAGTAATCGAACTTAAGTGGGCGCTTTTTCAACAATTAAATGGGGTGATAAAACCAGAGGCAATTGTTGCTTCAAATACATCTACTTTTCCTATTTCCCGTTTAATAGAAAAAGCCCCTTTTGCAGAACGAATGATTATTGCACATTTCTTCAACCCGGCTCATCTAGTTCCTTTAGTTGAAATCGTGAGGCATCAACAAACGAAAGATGAAGTAGTAGAGAACACACTCGAACTTATGTATCGCATAGGTAAAGAACCGATTGTTTTAAAGAAGGATGTTACAGGATTTATTGCCAATCGTTTGCAAACAGCGTTAATGCGAGAAGCTTTCTATCTATTAAATGAAGGAGTGGCTAGCGCCGAAGATATTGATACAGCGATTACAGCGGGTCCAGGTTTCCGCTGGGCATTTACGGGGCCACTTGAAATTGCAGATTTTGGTGGACTTGATACGTGGCAACGCGTTTTTGATAATGTTGCACCGGAATTGGCAGAAAGCAAGGAAGCCCCTATTATTATACGCGAGCGAGTGAAGCAAAATAAATTGGGTACAAAATCAGGTGAAGGGATTTATGCATATAAAGAAGGAGACGTTTCTCAAAAATTAAGTGAGCGAGATCGCCAATTTATTCAACTTGGGAAAGTAAAGAGGGAAAATCAAAGCAGAAAAAAAGATTAAATTTATGAAGAATGATTGTAATTGGATTACTTAGGCTATTTCGCTACAGGAGGGCCGTATAGCCTGTTTATCTGAGTTGGACGGTTTTCACATGTTATAATGAAGTTACATAGCAGAAGGAAGGAGAATGGGAATGGGCAACGATGATAAGACAGTTATTATTGATTCCCATGACGAACTTTTGTTCAGGGACATTATAGAATATGCCTATGATGGATTAGTTGTGGTCGATAAAGAAGGCTATATTCAAATGCTTAGTCAATCTTATGCAGATTTTCTTGGTGTACATCAAGAAAGTTCGATAGGAAAACATGTGACAGAGGTCATTGAAAATACACGTATGCATATCGTTGCGAAGACAGGGAAGCAAGAGACGGCTGAGCTTCAGAAAGTCAATAATAATTATATGATAGCCAGTCGCACACCAATCCTTAAACAAGGAAAGATCATTGGGGCGGTCGGAAAGCTACTATTCAAAAATGTTAGCCAGTTCACCGCTCTTTCTAAACGGATTCAATCTCTTGAAAATGAACTCAAAATGTATAAAGGTGTGTTTCATGAAAGAAATAAGGCCACTTATATGTTTGATCATTTGATTGGCAATAGCACCGTCTTTAAGGATGTGAAAGACCAAGCAAAAAAAGTGGCGAAAAGTGATTCCAATGTATTAATTCTAGGACAAAGCGGGACTGGGAAGGAATTATTTGCGCACTCCATCCATAACGAAAGTCGCCGTGCAATGGGCGTGTTTGTCAAAGTGAACTGCGCAGCCATCCCGACCGAACTTCTAGAATCCGAACTTTTTGGATATGAAGAGGGTTCGTTTACTGGCGCTAAAAGGGGTGGGAAAACAGGGAGATTTGAAGCAGCCAATGGCGGAACGATTTTCCTTGATGAAATAGGAGAACTCCCACTCCATATGCAAGTAAAACTATTGCGTGTTTTACAAGAAAAAGAAGTGGAGCGGATTGGTGCAACGGGTACAATCCCGGTTGATGTACGAGTAATTGCTGCGACAAATCGCAATCTGGAAGAAATGGTCGCTATAGGGGAATTTCGACTCGATTTATTTTATCGTTTAAAAGTAATGGAAATACATGTGCCATCATTAAACGAACGGATGGAAGACATTGAAATGCTTGTGAACTATTTTCTTGAGAAATACCAAAAAATTATGAAAATACGTGTGCGAGGCATCAGTGACCAAGCTTTACACCTTTTACGTGGATATTCGTGGCCAGGAAATATTCGTGAACTGGAAAACACAATGGAGCGCGCTTTGAATATGGTAGACGATGAAGACGTGATTGAATCAAAACATTTGCCTGGTGATATTACAGGCAATCATCAGGCAGTTTCGATCCGCCCTTTGGCCAAGGTTTTAGAGGAGACAGAACGGAATGCAATTATAGCATGTTTGCGCCAATTGAATGGCAATAAAACCGAAACCGCAAAAAAACTCGGGATTAGCCGTACGGCGCTCTATGAAAAAATTAATAAATATGGCTTATAACGCGATTACTCTCATTGCTACGCAGTGGGAGTTTTTTATTTTTAAAATTCCTCATAAAATAACACGTCAGTTGATTAGCCAAAAAATAACTAATGTATACACTAGGCACCCTGTATACAATTGCTTTTGGAGTGCTTTGGATTAAACAATTTCTGTACGATTATCGGGGTATTTCTATGTGTAGGGATGCGACTTCGTCACATCCCTACACATTTTTCTCGCTAATCATATGGCGATTGCTCATCCGTCGCAATCCAAAATCTCAAGTATATAAAGTGAAAATCCTTAGGGACGCGTCAGGTACTGATTCGCAACAGCATAATTGCCCTTCAAACAGGAGGAATTGATTCCTCCCGTAAAGCAGTCATGAATCATGTACCGAAAGCGGGCCGGAAATCGTTCAATGAAAATGAAGAGTTAAAGTATTGCTCATCCATGTTTTATGTAAGTAAATAGTTAATCAACAGGCGTGATAAAATAATAAAGTGTAAGATTTTCCGTACAAACCTTGTGTGAAATACAGGTAAGTGTATGGAAATCCTGACAACAATTCGAGTGCTTTGAGATGTACTGTCCGGAAAAGTTAACGTTTTATAAATATTGCGCATACTTTCTGATTAATCTCCCGTTACTTGTCCTTATTTAATGGAGCTTTTTAATATACTGCAGTCTTTTCTAAGAAATTGTCCGTTCTTTAAGGAGATTTCAGGACTTTTCTTATAATTGGCATGATAGTTGCAAGTAGTTTAGGTGAGTGGTTCATGTCATTTGTTTTAAGTGTTACGGTAAGTTGGGAAAATGAGAATGGCAACTACGCATTCATCATTGTAAGCGTTGTCATTAAAAGTTTATGGGGAAGATCATTTAGTCTAACTTGGGGAAGGAAGACTAAAATGAAGTTGATTGCGAGATTGTTTAGGATTAGTGTCAATGCTCCAGCACCAAGGTGTTTGCGCTTTTCTTAATAGGTTTCAGACAGCAGAGAAGGGACGTCATACATTGTTCATTGAAATTTTTGCTATTATTCTAGCACTTGGATTATTAATCTTTTTAGCATATCGAGGATATCCGGTGATCATCATCGCTCCGATTGCTACCTTGCTCGCCATTATACTATCTGGCGGCCATTTGTTGCCAAGCTATACCGAGGTTTTTATGCCTTATGCAGCAAACTATGTTAAAGCATTTTTCCCAATCTTTTTACTGGGCGCTGTGTTTGGAAAAGTAATGGAGATGAGTGGTGCAGCTGCATCGATTGCTCGAACGATTGTTCAAACTTTAGGTTCAAAGCGGGCCATTCTAGCTGTTGTATTAGCTTGTTCCGTACTGACATATGGGGGAATTTCATTATTCGTCGTTGCATTTGCGGTTTATCCATTTGCTTCTGCCATCTTTAAAGAATCGGATATTCCGAAGCGACTTATTCCCGGAACCATTGCACTTGGAGCCTTTACGTATACAATGGATGCTTTTCCAGGAACGCCACAAATTCAAAATATTATCCCGACAAACTATTTTGGAACAGATACATATGCCGCCCCAATGGTTGGAATCATCGGTGGAATTATGATCTTTGTTGGCGGGATGCTTTGGTTAGAACATCGACGAAAGCAAGCGCAAGCAAATGGAGAAGGCTATGGGGAAAACCATATTAATGAGCCAGAGAATAATGAACATCAAAACTTACCAAACTTTTGGATGTCAATTGTTCCACTCGTAATTGTTATCGTGCTTAATTTTACATTTAGTCGTACTACCATGTCAGTGAAGCATTGGTATGATGCCACAATGTTAAATGAGACATTTAATATTGCGGATGTGAGCACAGTTTCATCCTCATGGTCATTAATTGCAGCGCTTACGATAGGGACTTTGGCTGCAATGCTCTTAAATATTAAAAGCATTAAATTAAAACTTGCGAGCGGATTAACAGCTGCCACGGCGGGGGCGTTATTGGCAATTTTCAATACAGCATCTGAGGTCGGTTTTGGAAATGTCATCAAAACATTACCTGGCTTTGCGACCATTCAAAATTGGGTATTCAACGCAAGTAATAACCCACTTATCTCGGAGGCCATTGCTGTTAACGTACTTGCGGGGGTCACAGGTTCCGCATCGGGTGGATTATCCATTGTATTGGAAGTGATGGGGAGCCATTATTTACAAATGGCACAAAATTTAGGGATTAGTCCTGAACTCCTACACCGAATTGCATCAATGGCATCTGGTGGAATGGATACACTTCCCCACAATGGAGCTGTCATCACATTACTTGCCATTACGGGACTAACTCATCGCCAATCCTATAAAGATATTTTTATCATCACTATCTTGAAAACCGTTACAGTATTTATACTCGCTTTTGCTATTTCGTTATTCTTTTAATATTTTTCAGAAAAATGATTACAGCCAAATTTTTCTCTGTAGATAGTGGTACCCGGTGCTATCCAATCCTTATTTGGATTCAGGATCACCTTAGGTATAAGAAAAGCCTTCTTCTCGATATATTCATCGTAGAAGGAGGCTTTTACGTGTTATTTATTTTCACAATTACAAACTTTCAATGGAACGAACTTCGTTTTATGTTTTACTGTATAGACAAGCCGAACGACCAAGAACAAAGGTAGTCCGATATAGGAAACGAATACGCCGTGTCAATCGATTTTGCTACCTATAAAGGCTTGAAAGTCTGACCTAAAATAATGAACATATAGAGAGCCAACGCACAAGTAAAGGACCAATCGGTAACCATTCGGCTGAATAAAGACAAAGCTAAATAAAGATAAACTTAATTTACCATTAACTGACCCTTCAAAATTGATAATTTGTTATAATAGGGACAGATACAATATAAAAATGAAGTTTTGCTGATGCAGATAGCCAGATTTCAACGGAAAGGTAGGGAATTACAATGAGTGTGTTACTAAAAGATGCCATGCGTGTATTAAAAGAAACGAGCCGTACATTCTATATCCCGATTACTTTTTTGCAGAAGGAGTTAAAGCATTCGGTTGCAGCCGCTTATTTAGTATTTCGGGCTATTGATGAGATTGAAGATCATGAAGAACTGGACAATGATGTAAAATACACGATTTTAATGCAAGTAAGCGATTTATTTAAACAACCATTTGATCATGAAGCATATGGTCGAATTCTTGGATCGACAAAAGAGCAAATGCCTGAAGTGACACTTCGTTTAGAAGAATGGCTGCGAGTTTGTCCAAAAGATGCTCTGCCAATTGTGATGAATGCTGCGTATGAAATGACAACTGGTATGGCAAAATGGGCGAAAGCAAACTGGGAAATTCGCACGCGTGAAGATTTGGATGACTATACATATTACGTTGCAGGCCTTGTTGGCGTTATGCTATCGGATCTTTGGGAGCATTATGGCGAAGAAAAAGCAGACCGCGAACTTGCCATTGGCTATGGGCGCGGGCTTCAGGCAGTCAATATTTTGCGCAATGAGCAGGAAGATTTGGCTGAGCGTAGTGTAAGCTTTGTGCCTGATGACTGGACTCGGGCAGAACTATTCGACTATGCAGAGGAGAATTTGGCAAAGGCAGATGAATACATGAAATCGCTTACGAAGAAAAGTATTTTATTATTCTGCCGTCTGCCGCTTGCCTTAGCTCATAAAACGTTAAAAGCGATGAAAGAGGGACGGGAAAAGATGACGCGTGCAGAAGTTGAACAGACTGTGGAGGAAGTGCAACTCCATTAATTCCATAGTTGGCAATCTGCCGTCTGCAACGTAGAACGACAGCGAAATCGATGAGAATATTGAGGATAAGGGCAGGTGTTGGCAGTGGCCAATTCAATCGAACAAAGAAAATCGGAACATATTCAAATTACGTTGAATG
The DNA here is from genome assembly GCF_038622445.1 of Sporosarcina sp. FSL K6-1522. Classification (GTDB taxonomy): domain Bacteria; phylum Bacillota; class Bacilli; order Bacillales_A; family Planococcaceae; genus Sporosarcina. The sequence goes on along the minus strand of NZ_CP152019.1, from coordinate 3,185,017 downwards.
AAAAGGTTACGGGGGAGTCGATTTCCACGGGACTGGAATCGTTTACGTTTATTCATAATGCGCTTCCTGAAATTGCTTTTGATGAAATTTCTATTGAAACAACATTTCTCGATTTTGCATGTAAAACGCCGTTTCTTATCAGTTCCATGACGGGTGGGACAGCCCTTGCCGAGACAATCAATCGAAACTTGGCAGTAGCAGCAGAAGAAAGGGGCTGGGCGCTTGCGCTCGGATCTACGCGGGCACTGCTTGACAGCGATGGACATGCCGATTCTTTCTTGATGAGGAAGTACGCACCGAGTGTCCCTATCATAGCGAATTTGGGAGCAGTACAGTTCAATTATGGATATGGCGTGGAGGAATGCAGGAAAATTATCGAGATGACGGACGCGGATATGCTTGTCCTGCATTTGAATAGTATTCAGGAAGTGATTCAGGAAAAGGGAGATACGAATTTTAAAGGGTTATTACAAAAGATTGAGCAACTGTGCAACACGTTGGAGGTGCCAATTGGGGTCAAGGAAGTCGGGTGGGGCATCGATGGTGAGACAGCTAAAAAGTTATATGAGGCCGGTGTTGCGTTTATCGATGTTGCCGGAGCCGGAGGCACTTCCTGGAGCCAGGTGGAAAAGTTCCGCGCAAAAGATCCGATTTTACGTGCTGCGGCCGAAGCATTTAGCGAATGGGGCATTCCGACGGCGGAATCCATCAGGTTGGTCCGTGAAAAGGTGGATAACTGCCCACTAATTGCCAGCGGTGGGATGCAAACGGGATTGGATGGTGCCAAGACCATTGCGTTAGGCGCCGATTTGGTTGGATTTGGTCGATCCATTTTAAAAGAAGCGACCCAGAGTCCAGAAGATGTCCTTGAAGTGATGCAAATTCGGGAAATGGAACTGCGGATGGCGATGTTTGGCATCGGGGTGCAGACGATTCCAGAATTGAAGGACTCCCCGCGTTTGCAGGAAAGATGATAACAGACTTTTTGAAACGGGTAGCTTATGACATCCCTACTTTGGTTATAGTTGAGAGGAATCTATGTACCTCTTTTGACTATCGGGCTTCTTATTAAGCTTCGCATAAAATAGTCCACACCTATCCTACGCCTACAAACAAAGAGCAGACAAATCCAACAACATTTGTCTGCTCTTTTAATCAATTTTAAAAAGGTACCTTATACTCTCTAGACATGTTGGTCTACAAGAATAGGATTACCGTCTGGATCTTCAATTGTAAAACTCGCAGGCCCTTCGCTTGATTCATCTGCTTCAGTCAACATTTTAATACCTTTTTCTTTAAGATGCTTTTGAAGATCTCGAATATCCGTAAACGAATCAAGATTTTCAGCATTTTCATTCCAACCTGGATTAAAAGTCAGAATGTTCTTATCAAACATTCCTTGGAATAGTCCAATTATGCTACCTTCATTCTTCATAATAAGCCAATTCTGGGTAATATCACCCCCGAAGACATGAAATCCGAGGTCTTCGTAAAATGATTTTGATTTATGAATGTCTTTTACACTTAAACTTACAGAGAATGCTCCTAGTTCCATATATCCTCCTCGTGGCAATTCCGAAAAATCGGGTTGCAGTTTGATAGGTAAATATTATTTTACATAAATCAAGTATAAATGAGCACTATGAAATAGACAACACCCACGATATGTTGTAGATTGCTTTTTCTTACACTTTTCCTTTTGCATACCAAGCTGGCCTTTAACCTGTACTTTTGTTCCTATTCATCATTCCCCTAAAAGCTATCCCCTGGCTTCAGTAAACGTACAAAGTCCTTTCTAGCTCTTTCCACCAGTCACGTATAGCGTTTCCGATTTATACCGATTGTCACTTGTTACTGTCGGTACTTCAATCATGTTTACATCGGATTCGTCAGGCGCAACGAAAGAAGATTGGTCAACTTGCTCTCCGTACGATTTCTGTGAAGTTGTAATCGATACGACAGCTGAAGGAGCCAGATTGATGGCGTTTACAGGAACATCACATTCCCTCTTTCAAGTACGCTTCTTTTTTCTCAGCCCAGTCCATAATCGCTTTGAATACTTCTATAAATTCATAGCCGGGGGGAGTCAGTTCGTACGCCACTTTTTTCGGGGCATCTGCGAGGACATGCTTCCTCAGTAAACCTTCTTGTTCTAAATCCTTTAACCTCTCTGACAACAGCCTGTCCGAAATTCCGTCAATGGCATTAAGCAATTCGTGGTAGCGTTTTGGTCCTTCGAATAACTGGTAAATAATGATCCCCGTCCATCGTTTCCCTATAAATTCAATCGCGAGCCGGTAAGCATTGCACGAAGATTCACTGCCTGGCGCATGTTCTTTTGCATTCCTGTTCATTCAGCAAAACCTCAATTCCTACTTTTCTTCATCATACCATATCACAAAACACTTGACGTATTGTACTTACTAAAAGTATGCTAGAAGTGTACTTACTAAAGATTAGTTCAAATAATAGGGGGAATTTAAATGTCTAATACGATTTCTACAGTAATTCGAGAACGGCGTTCGGTGAGGAAATATAATCCAAACTATAAAATCAAGAAAGAAGAGATTCTGGAAATGTTGGAGGAAGCAACACAGGCACCTTCTACAAGCAATTTGCAACCTTGGGAATTTATCGTTTTCTTAGATGCTGATGAGAGAAAAGATTTGCGTGCGATTGCTTACAATCAGGAGCAGATTGAAACGGCTTCAGCTGTCATTGCCGTATTAGGAGACAAAGAATTTCATGAAAATATCGAGCTGGTGTATGACAGCATGTCTGAGGCAGGGTATATAGATGACGCTAGTAAAGAAGTACTCGTCGGCAATGCTAGAAAAGCCTATCCACATGCACCTGAGGAGGCACGAAAGAACTTAGCAACTTTCGACTCTGGGCTGGCCGCGATGCAATTTATGCTACTCGCCAAGGAACGGGGTTATGCTACTGGACCAATGGGCGGCTTCGACAAAGTCAAGTTCGCAGAGCGCTTCAACGTATCTGACCGCTTTTTCCCGATTGTCCTGATTACAATAGGCAAAGAAAATGCACCAGCTTATCAGACAACACGCATCGCGATTGAGGATAAAGTAACATTCGTTTAACACTACTTATGAGTGCCAAGTTCTGACGGATGCTAAGACGATTGCGTTGGGGCGCAGACGATTCAACAATTGAAGGACACCACGCGCTTGAAAGAACGATGAGAACAGATGTAGACACAGCATAATGGAGCACCTCCTGAAAATGGTTCAGGAGGTGTTTTTTTAGATGGGAATGGAATGATATCGACAAATAAACGTTGATAATGAATAATTATTTATTGTAAAACGATAAATGAAGTGCTAAAATCTAACTAACATTGAATCCGTGAGGTGATTTTATGAAACGTAAACTACATTCAATATTTTTCTTGAAGGGAGTTGTTTTTCTGATTGGGATACCAGTGCTTGCCTTCTGTCTATTTGGGTTACCTGGGGTAGCGAGTAGAGATGCGGCGGCAAATCCGGAAACTGCGTATTTGCAAGTTCCCTTTTTAATCTGTTCTTATGCATTAGCGATTCCATTTTTTATTGCGTTATATCAAACCGTTAAACTGTTAACTTACATAGATACGAACAAGGCTTTCTCAGAATTAGCTGTTCATGCTTTGAAGGTGATCCAATACTGCGTAATCACAGTGAGTATCATTATTGTATTAGGGGTCGTATTTGTTGCTTTCTTTATGGATGAGGATCGAACGGGCATTATCATGTTGGGGCTAATTGGCACCTTGGCTTCAAGCATCATTGTAGCTTTTGCGACACTCCTTCAAAAGCTGTTACAAGAAGCACTTGATCGACAGGTAGAAAATGCGTTAACGATATAAGGGTTTTTAAGAAAAAAATAAACAATCAATCAGTGAGGTGCTTGTGATGAAACGAGGAACAACATTATTTTTAAAAATCGCTGTGATTCTGATTGGAATCCCGGTGCTTGCTTTGTGTATATTTTTAGTCCCGGAGATTGCAAATTTTGCAGTAGAATTGTATCCAGATATGGCTTCTGTGAAATATCTTGTGTTATTCGATATGTATGCAGCGGCAATACCTTTTTACTTCGCGCTGTACCAAGCGTTTAAGCTGTTAAGCTATATTGATAACAATCATGCTTTCTCGGATTTATCTGTCAAGGCGTTAAAAGTCATCAAATACTGTGCCATTGCAATCAGTCTATTGTATGCGGTAGGCATGCCACTCTTTTATCTTATAGCGGAGGCAGACGACGCGCCAGGTATTATCGTCATCGGCTTAGTGCTTATTTTTGCTTCCCTCGTAATTGCCGTCTTTGCGGCTGTTTTGCAGAAACTTTTACAAGAAGCAATTCATATAAAATCAGAAAATGATTTAACAGTCTGAGGTGAAAACAATGGCGATCATTATTAATATTGATGTGATGTTGGCGAAAAGGAAAATGAGTGTAACGGAACTGTCGGAGAGGGTGGGTATCACGATGGCGAACCTGTCCATATTGAAAAATGGCAAAGCAAAAGCAGTTCGATTATCCACTTTAGAAGCGATTTGTAAGGCGTTAGACTGTCAGCCAGGCGATCTTTTGGAATATAAGAGTGATGGAGATGATTAAGTAGCTGGTGCTGAAATGATCTTCAGTCTACTTTTGGGGATACCTAAAAATCTATATTGTCACATAATATCCATATGTAAGCGTTTTGAATTTGTATGAATTGTGAATGGTTTCACAATTTGCTTTTCCTTGCTATAAAATGTTGTATAGTATTGTTATAAACAAAATGGAAAGCGAAAAGGAGAATGCGAAATGTGGGTAGTTACAGTATTTGAACAACAGTTCGTCCGAATTTTTGAGTTTGCTGATCAAGGTGAAGCACAACAAACCTTAGCTCGTTTCCCGAAAAATGCACGACTTTCTTTTGTAGCGTAAATTTGAATATCAAATTATGAGTAATCCCTTGCTGGTGTATAACTGGTGAGGGGTTTTTGACATGTAGCAAATAGCAGTCAGTGTAGTCCACAGGCACCGACTATTCAATCGTACATATAGATAGTATAAAGGTAGTTTCTGCAAGTAAATTTGCGATGTGGGACTGCCCTTTTTGTATTGAACTTATTTCTCTATCATATAGATCATCTTTGATTGAAAGGGAGGATATTTTCATGAAAAGTAAAAGTGAAATAATGGACATCATTCAAAAATTGGAGCATCATATTGCAGATGATTTTGAGGCACAAGATTTGGATTTCAAACAATGGAATGATCGATGTCGAGAAGATAATGTGAAAAAAATGATTAAATATGCGGTTTGCATGGCGAACGGCGGTGGGGGGAGTGTTGTTTTTGGCGTAGCCGACAGAGTACGAGGGCTGGATCGGGTTTTAATAGGAGTTCCATTTGATGTGGACATACATGAATTCCAACAAAGAATCTATGAACAGACAACTCCCCATCTGACACCTTCATTCGATGAATTATTTTATAAAAACCATACGATTAGGCTGTTAATCATGAATGTTCTTCCTGAAATGCCGCCTTATACTACAATAGATGGTACAGCAAGCATTAGGCGGGGGAAAGAATGTCTCCCATACAAGATAAATGAAAAGGATTAATCCGTAGGATACGAGGAGATAGGGAGCCGGGTTTTCGGATATTTCTAAACAGCACACAAGTCTTGTTTGTTATTTAAACTTGTTCATGAAGTCATTCGAACTGATTTTTTAAAGAGTGTATCTGAGATTGTAGTGACTCTTTTCATCAAATGGACTTGCGTTATCAGTTGAACGTAGTCTACACGAAAAAAACGCATCCACCTTTGAGTTTGGTAACCCGGGTAGATGCGTTTGTCGTGTAATGCTAGTCCTATATGGAAAACTCATTCTTGTTCAATTTTTTCCCGCGTCTTTACCAGGAAATAAGCACTAATCCAAGAAGCAATGGGAACAACTAAGGCAATGCCGATTCCAGCACAAAGGATTGTGACCATCTCAACGCTAAATACCTTGGAATTGATCACTTTACCAATCGAATAGTTAAGGTCTTTAAACCAAATGAGCAATCCCATGTAGCCGCCAAAGAAGGCGAAAAATAACGTATTGGTATTCGAGCCTAAAATATCTCTTCCAATACTTAACCCAGAGGTGAATAACTCCTTCCGACTCATGGAGGGATGGTGATGAAAGATTTCACTCATTGGGGAGGTGATGGAAATCGCAATATCAATGATGGCACCGATTGTACTCATAATGACCATCGACGTGGCGATTTTAACAAAATCTACGCCAATATGCAGGGAGAACATCGTAAGTTCATCCATCTCTTCCTCATGAAATCCTTGAATCATCGCACCCTTTGTGACAAATTCGATGAAAAACAGTAAAATCACGATCGTAATCATCGTAGATAGGAATGCCGTTTTGGTTTTGACATTTACTTCATTAATATAAAATAGACTGATGCAGCTAATGATTGTACTGCCAACCATCGTCAAAATAATGGGGTTGGCAGTTGGGTCTGTCATAAAAATGATGGTGAGCAGAAGCACGCCGAAGTTTAACAGCAGCGAAATAAAGGACCGTGCGCCTTGCCTCCCACCAACGACTACCATCAAGAGTAATAAAATGGCTGCTAGCCACACTAAAACATTCATCGTGTACCCCTCTTTCGATTAACGAAATAAATCGTCGTATACAGACCGATGGGAATCGTTAATACAATGCCGATACCGCCAGCTAGGGCTCGCGCTAATTCCAACGAAAGATTGATGGAAAGAGAAAACCCCAATGTAGAAGCATTTTTCAAATACAGAATGAGCATCGGAATGGAACCGCTCAAATAGGCGAAAAACAAAATGCCCGTCATCGTGCCCATAATGTCTTTTCCGATTTCCAATCCGGACTTTTTGAGGGCTGCTACGGAAATCGTGTGATCTTTTTCGTATAAGCCAAAAATAGAAGAAGACATCGTAATGGCGACATCCATGACAGCGCCTAAAGAGCCGATGAATAAACCTGCGATAAACACGAGTTTGTAAGGGCGCGTTAGAAATTGCATTTCTTCGTACTGTAGACCATTTTCAGAAGTGATGCGCATGACGACATAGGTGATGAGTAACGAGCTAACCGTCCCGAGCAGTGTCGCAATAATCGCTGCATACGTTTTTTCATTAAAACCATTCACGAGTAATAGCGAAAAAACGGTAAATAAAATCGCACATATTCCACATATAACTAGTAAATTGACACTTGGATTCTTTACATAAATATCTAATGCGAATGCTAATAAAAGAGCATTGACAGCTAAACTAATAATCGCGAATAGCCCTTGCTTTTTTCCAATGAGTAGTAAAATGAAGATGAAAATCCATGTCACAATCATTAAATGCTGATCACGTTTGACGTCTTCAATCGTTCCGGTGATGTTGGAACTTTTTTCGCTTTCTGAATCGATGAAAACGAAGAGTGCATCGCCCACACGGTAGGCTTGGTCGTAAGCGCCGGACTTAGAATACTGATTTGTTAAATAAATGCGCTGTCCTTTATGATCGCCATTTTTTAATTCGGCAATGATCTGTTGCGTAAATAGCTGGTCCTTATTTTGGTGCATGTCAAGAATTGCTGTGGGATCTCCTGATTCCACTTCCATGACTTTGGCGATAGGGCGCTCATAGAATGTATAGTTGTGGTGAACAAATACAAGCGAGGCGACAAAACAAAGCCCAATGATGATTAGGTAAACAAATTTTTTCAAGTAGTACCTCCGACAAGTAGGATGGCATCCAGTAAATTCATAGTGATTGTCCCATCCAGAATAGAACGCGGACATAGGATAACAAGAATCATGTCGGGCGTCAAGAAAGACCTGATGAATAAGGATGGCTACTGAATTTGAGAATTGCAAAGAGGCTCGCATATAGAGGTAATGTTTTGCTAGATGACAAAAATATGACAGTATAAAAAGGAATTATGGCGTTTTGTCCATAATTCCTTTCTGATTGCATTATATTTTACTTTCTGTATTTTCCCAATAGTGATTGCGCAATTCATTTTTTAGAATTTTCCCTGACGGATTGCGAGGTAATTCTGCTAGGAAACTAACGGATCTCGGTTTTTTATAGCCCGCTATTTTACCTTCGCAAAACTGTATGACTTCTTTTTCCGTTAGATTTTCGTTGTCGCGCAGAACTACGATGGCTTTGACAGATTCACCCCATACGGGATCGGGAACGCCAATGACAGCCACATCCAATATGTTCGGGTGCGTATAAAGCACTTCTTCAATATCACGTGGATAGATATTTACGCCCCCGCTAATAAGCATATCTTTTTTTCGGTCAACAATTGAATAAAACCCTTCAGCATCTTGTACCCCCATATCGCCAACGGAAAAATAGCCATTATGGAAACATTTTGCTGTCTCTTCTGGGTTTTTATAATAGGTGTCTAACAAATAGGGCCCTTTAAAATAAAGTTCGCCAATTTCTCCTTGTGGAACCACTTCTTTGTTTTCGTCTAATAGTAAGCATTCCACCAGCGGGAACGGAAGTCCAACGCTACGATCTTTGCGATTAATATCACGTGGCTTGATGTTGAGCGTAATTGCACTTTCAGTTGAGCCGTAGAATTCATGTAAGTCGACATTTGTAAAGAAATCTTGAATATCCTCTTTAGACTTTGTTGCAAGCGGTGATCCCGCTGATATCAGTACTCGCATCGAAGAGATATCAAACTGTTGTTTCACTTTTGTCTCGATATTTACGAGGAAATTATACATGGTTGGTGCAAGAAACATGTTGGTGATTTGATAACGCTCAATGTCTTTGAGCACTTTGTCGGGTTTGAATGTTTCATGAATGACAATGGTGCCTCCTACAATGAGTTGCGTCACAAGGAAAATCAATGGCGCAGCGTGATAGATGGGTCCTCCAACAAGGTGCACATCATTATCATCGATTTTATATTCAAAGGCGGCAGCCATACTTGTTACCACACGCGATTTGTGGGAAATGACGACGCCTTTAGGTTTTCCAGTCGTCCCTGATGTATAGCCTATGTAAAATGTGTCTGCTTCAGTGACTTCCATTTTCGGTTCTGAAGTAGACGCTTGTTCTAACAATTTTTCATAATCAAGTGTCTTTTCGAGAGCAGTTTCCCCTACAACAATCACTGTATCTAGCTGCGGAAGGTCTGTAAGCAAAGCCCCTACATCATCTGCATATTCCGCAGTCAAGATGATTCCCCGACTATCGGAATGCCGGATAATGTAGTCGATTTCCGGGCCAACTAGCCGATAGTTGATCGGAACAAAAATGACACCAATTTTTGATAACGCCACAATGATTTCAGCATGAACCCCATGATTTTTCATGAAAACGGCTACCTTATCCCCTTTTTGGTACCCGCGATTTAGTAATGCATTCGCAAGCCGATTCGCTCGATTGTTTAACTCGTCATATGTCAATTGTGTATTTTGAAACATGACGGCTGGCTTGTTCTTATATTTCAGCGCATTCTGTCTGATGATATTCCCTATTGTCATCAAATCTCCCACTCCCTTTTTGCAATCGCTATGAATAATTTCATATGCATACTAATAGTACGTCTATAATTATAACACAATTGAGATTAATCTGTATAAGGGGTTTGGGTGTATAATAGCCTATTCACAATGATGTAGTAGAGTTTAAGTAATGGAGAAATAGTGAAAAAATCAACTATTCAACTGATATGGAAGCTAGTTTATGATGAGAAGTACCTCATTTGAGATTTAGCAGCAAGGATAGTAGAGCACTTCATGGACAAGATTAAATAAGAGGGTGCTTACGCCTGACCATTTGACTATTGAGTAGTTCAGGCGGGGAGCTTCGAGGTGAGGGAGACGTATTTACTGAAAAAAATCAGCTTGGATGAAGTTTCGTATAGTGCTAAGTTCTAATCCGACTTCGATGAATGTAGAACCTAGCATTATACGGGTTACTAAGTATGGTTATTCATTCCCTTTACTACTAGAAAATGCTAATATTAAACTGGTTGGAATAAATACAAACGGCTAGGTAATGTTCATTTGTCACTTCTTATTTTAGAAATAAGTCTTAACATTTCAAGATACAACCACACAAGTGTGACCATTAAGCCGAATGCGCTGTACCATTCCATGTATTTGGGTGCTCGTTGTTCGACCCCTTTTTCGATGAAATCAAAGTCTAGTACAAGATTCAATGCGGCGACGATGACGATCACAACGGAAATGAGGATGCCGACAATTCCGGTTTCATGGATGAAAGGAACTCCCATTCCGAAGAAACGGAGAATGAAGTCCACGATGTAGACAAAGAAAATGGCTCCGGTTGCAGCAACAATGCCGAGTCTAAATTTTGCGGTGACGTTGATAAGGCCTGAACGATACGCAAACAAAAGGGAAAAGAGTGTCCCAAGTGTTAGTAGGATGGCCTGTGTGGTGATCCCGGCAAATTGAGTTTCGAATACAGCCGAGATTCCTCCGATGGCAAGCCCCTCTAAAAGTGCATAAAGTGGTGCTGTGTAAGGCGCTACTTTTTTCACGAAAATCGTTATGAGGGCTACTACGAAACCACCTAAGAAACCAATCCATAACAGGGGTTGAATATTATTTCCTGAGAAATATTGATACCATGTGAAGAGTGCAGTTGTACATAATAACAAAAACAGAATAAACGTTTTGTTCGCGGTACCTTGGATGGTCATCATCTTGCCACGTTCTGCTTGTAGTCCATAGAAAGTGTCTTTTCCTAAACTTGGATTGGATGATCTCATATGTGTCACTGTCCTTTCTTTATCATGAAATATTGTTCAAGTTACTATACGATTGATCATACAATTAGTTTCATGAAAAAGTAAAGACTAGAAAATTAAGAGTGAGTTTGCTGAAAAGGCTTTAAATGCTAGGTGTTTGTGAATGAAATCTTTAGTTTAATTTATATAATTCAAATGATAGGAGCTATGTTATATGCAAAAAGTAATTTTTGGAGAGCACGAAGAAAATACATTACGGCAGTTTCAGAACTGTTTGGAAACCGGAAATGTCCGAGGTGGTGTACTTTGTGCAGATGGGCATTATGGCTATAGTCAGCCAGTGGGCGGAGTCGTTGTCTACGATGGACAAATTTCTCCTTCTGGCGTCGGTTATGACATTGCTTGTGGCAATAAAGCAGTTAGAACGAATATAAAGTACGATGATATTAAAACGAATTTGCCAAGCATTATGGATGAAATTGCGGGGAAGATTTCTTTTGGTATTGGACGAAAAAGTAAGAAGCGTGTAGATCATGCTTTGTTTGATGATCCAGATTGGAATGTTTTCAGTCAGATTGGGAAGCAAGAACATGATCGTCTTAAAAAGTTGGCGATTGATCAGTTAGGGACTGTCGGTTCGGGTAACCATTATGTCGATCTCCTTGTTGAAGAAAAGACAGGAGATCTATGGATTGCCAACCATTTTGGCAGCCGAGGGTTTGGGCATAAGACAGCGAGCGGTTTTCTAAACTTGGCCAATAATCGTGGATTTTCCGATAAAGCTCCTGGTGAAAGTATGGAACAACCACCGACACTAATCGACTTGGATAGTGAACTAGGCGATATGTATTATCGAGCGATGACATTGGCGGGGAAATATGCGTATGCGGGAAGGGATTATGTTATCGAGCAAGTTCTTCGCATTTTGCGTGCCGAAGCGTTATTTGAAGTACATAATCATCATAACTTTGCTTGGAAAGAGATGCATCAGGGGAAGGAAACGATTGTTGTTCGAAAGGGCGCAACACCGTCTGCACCGGGACAGTTAGGTTTTATCGGCGGCAGTATGGGGGACATTTCGGTGATTGTGCAAGGGAAAGACAATGTGGATAATGAACAGGCATTTTACAGCACAGTTCATGGCGCGGGGCGGATTATGAGCCGTACACAAGCAGCAGGAAAGATGAATTGGAAAAAGCGCACGCGCTCTGGTGGCGCAATCTCCCAGCAGCAGATGGACGACGCAGTGAAAGAATTTGGCGTCATGCTACGTGGGGGAGGGACGGATGAAAGTCCATTCGTCTACCGAAAACTACAAACGGTATTGGATGCACATAAAGAGACGATTGATATTTTACATGTTTTGAAACCGGTCGGCGTTTGCATGGCGGGGGCAAATGAGTTTGATCCGTATAAGGATTAAGTGAGGGGGTTTTTCAGATAACAGCGTGTGTTTGTTAGGGACTTCAGATTTCGCCAATCACTTTTGAAAAAAACACTGGCAATCCATCGAGCGGATTGCCAGTGTTTTTTGTGCCCATACTGCAGCTATCCTCAATTCAACCGGACTTTTTACCGGTATATTTCTCATAAAGGTTTATACGTATGAGATCTTGTTCCGACAAATCGACAGTATAAAAAATTTTGAAAGCAGATCCGCGTAATCTTGAAACGAATTATGGTTAACGATTTCTTTATAAATAGGTATCTCTCACTATAATCTGACAATTCACCTCTATCGTTGTCCTTAACAGTATTTTTATTCCTAGGTTAGTAGAACTGTTTCATCGACAAAGTCTGTTGTAATCCCTGTAATTGTCGTATAATTGTAAAAATTGTAACGATAATATGAAGAGGATGTGGACAGACCATGTGTAACAAAAATTATGTAAAAAAAGCAGCACTCTTTTTCCTTATTGCTGCGCTTTTCTTTTTACCAGTGCAAATAGGGGGACAATCATTATTTGCAGTTGCAACAAATGACACAAAACAAGGCGTGGCAATTGAAGCGGCGACACTCGATGAAAAGATAGATAGGATTCTGGAAAATCCACTTCTGAAAGGTTCAATCACTGGGGTAAGTATTCGCCATGCTGATACAGCAGAAGTCTTGTATTCACAGTTTGGCGATATACGATTACATCCTGCATCCAACATGAAGTTACTTACAACTGCGGCGGCATTGGAAACATTAGGAGAGGATTATCAATTCACAACGGAAGTACTGACAGATGGGGAATTGCGTGGAAAGGTTCTACAAGGAAATGTCTATCTGAAAGGAAAAGGAGACCCGACGCTCCTGAAAGAGGATTTTGATCAGTTTGCGAAAGATTTAAAGGCTAAAGGTATTCATAAAATTAAAGGAAATCTAATTGGTGATGACAGTTGGTATGATGATGTCCGGCTTTCTCAGGACTTGAACTGGTCGGATGAGTCTTTCTATACTGGAGCACAAGTTTCTGCATTAACTGTTTCTCCGAATGAAGATTATGATACAGGAACAGTAATTGTAGAAGTGAATCCAGGTTCAGAAATAGGTGAGAATGCTAAAGTTACACTTTCGCCTGAAACGGATTACGTGAAAATAATAAATAAAACGGTGACAACTGCAAAAAATGAGCCGAAAAAGATTTCCATCGAAAGAGAGCATGGCACGAATAACATTCTTATAGAAGGGACAATTCCGTTAGAAGGTGTGAGATCTAGGTCATGGGTAGCTGTATGGGAACCGACTGGCTATGTAGTTGATATTTTTCAAAAATCTCTTATAGAAAATGGTGTGACATTCGCTGGTAATCCGAAAATGCAAGTAGGTGTTACACCAGGTGGAGCAACTGTGCTTACATCTAAAAAATCAATGGAACTCAAGGAGATTCTCGTTCCATTTATGAAGCTAAGTAACAATGGACTTGGGGAAGTACTGACGAAAGAGATGGGGAAAGTGGTGCATGGTGAAGGAAGTTGGGACAAAGGACTTGAGGTCATCAAGAAGGTTGTCACTGATTTAGGAGTGGATGGGAACACAATCATGCTTCGTGACGGATCAGGTATGTCCCATAAAAACTTTATTCCAGCAGATGATCTATCACAAATGCTCTTCGCGGCCCAACGAAAAAGTTGGTTCCCTACTTTCGAGAATTCTCTACCAGTAGCAGGTGAAGCAGATCGTTTTGTTGGGGGAACATTACGAAGTCGGATGACTGCACCTTCAACGAAAGGGAATGTCAAAGCAAAGACAGGCTCTCTGACAGGCGTTTCTTCACTTTCGGGTTATGTCACATCGAAGGATGGGGAAAGACTGATTTTTTCAATCATGATCAATAATGTGCTAGGCGGATCAGTAACATCGATTGAAGATGAAATCGCAACCGTTCTTGCAGAGCATGAAATTGAGTGAAATGAAATAAAATAAGTGATTAAAGAACATTCTCTATGACTGTTGTCTTGGAGAATGTTCTTTTAAATACGGTCGAAGACATTGTTATGGGACGTGAAATTATCGAGCAAGATCCGATTTGGATGAGCTATAAAGGGGATACTAGGTACGGACGACCGTGTGTGAATATTATTCTTGTTGCGGTATTGGTGACGTTGAAAAGTGGATACGTCCCCATTTTGTAGCGAAGCATTCGGGGGTGCTCTTGAGCATATTGCAAGAAGAATCGTTTTTTGGAATTGGAAAACGGTAGCTAACGGTTCCGATGGCACCTATATTTGGGCGCAGAGCGGCATCGAAAGCGTTAATTTTTCTGTAGGCAACCGATTTGAACATACGGAAGCGGAGGAGTCGGATGTTGACACATGTTATGGGACATACAAATTTCTTCTGGAGATTTTGAATCATGCAGGTTGGTAGAGAAGGTATAAATGCATTGCGATATGCTTATATGGAAACCATTACGAAGTAAAGGAATATCCGATAACAATATTATGATAATAAAAAACGGATTAGACAACCTGGTAGGGGTTATCTAATCTGTTTTTTGCATTAAATTCTCTACTAACTTGAATATGCGAAGTTTCTGATGATAGAAATAATAAAAAGATATTGTTAAGTGGAGCTGTCTGTAGACGTCTCGGCGATTGAGCAGCATAATTTTGATACTGCCAGTGTGGATCTGAAATATAGTGAGTTCCCAGCGAGAACGCATAAAGTGGTGCAGTCAATGATTAATTGGGATGAACAACAGCAATACTACGGTACATGTGCGGATGAGTATTATATAATGACCGGTAATATGATGAAGAATTTTTCATTTAAGACCTGTGTGGAGCCGTCGTATATACGCGTTTAATTTGACGAAGGCCAGCAAACAGTCGATGCGATTTACAATAAGCCAGGTTCTGCGAAGGCATTAAGTGAACAGTACACCGATTTCTTGAAGGCAAAAGGCTATGTTTCATCAATCGGGACGTATATAGCGGATGATGCGGATATCGTCATTGAGGCGAAGGATGGAAATATGGCATTTTTGATGAAGTTGGTCGATAGAAAGGGCGGGAAAACGGGCGTACAATTGAGTTATCAAAGTGAGTGATATGACGCAAGGGGATTCGTTTACCCTATCTGATCCCCTTCACAAGAAATCCCTATCCTGAACGGCAATCTCCCTATATAATAGAGAAGTCTGAGTTAAACGATGCATAAGTACAATGATTCTTAGTGAAGGAAAAGGTGTTTACGATATGAGTTTATTGACGGTAACGAACTTAAGTCACGGTTTTGGAGATCGTGCGATTTTTGAGGATGTCTCTTTTCGGTTATTGCAGGGGGAGCATATTGGCTTAGTAGGAGCGAACGGGGAAGGTAAGTCTACCTTTATGAATATCATTACGCGCAAGCTGGAGCCTGATGCGGGGACGGTCAGTTGGTCGAAGCGCGTGCGGGTTGGCTATTTGGATCAGCATGTTGTGTTGAAACAAGGGCTAAGTATTCGCGATGTGCTGCGGACTGCGTTTCAGTATTTATATGACCAAGAGGCAGAAATGAATGCGCTCTTTGCCAAGATGGCTGAGGTTGATGCGGATGAATTAGAGAAGCTCCTTGAGATGACGGGGCAGATGCAGGAAGAACTGACGCATAATGATTTTTACATAATCGATTCGAAAGTAGAAGAAGTGGCAAACGGTCTTGGTTTGGATGAATTTGGGTTGGACCGAGATGTGCATGATTTAAGTGGGGGTCAGCGGACGAAGGTTTTACTTGCTAAATTGTTGCTAGAGAAACCAGATATTTTGTTGCTGGATGAGCCGACGAACTATTTGGATGTCGAGCATATTGAATGGCTACGTACTTATTTGCAGAACTACGAGAATGCGTTTATTTTAATATCTCACGACATTCCATTTTTAAATAGTGTGATTCAGTTGATTTATCATATGGAGAACCAGCAAATTACACGCTATGCAGGAGATTACGATGAGTTTTTACGTGTGCATGAGATGAAAAAGCAACAGGTCGAGGCGGCGTTCAAGAAGCAACAAAAGGAAATCGCCAATTTGAAAGACTTTGTAGCGCGTAATAAAGCGAATGCGGCGACGAGCCGAATGGCACAGTCGCGTCAGAAGAAGCTCGATAAGATGGATATTATTGAATTGGATGCGGAGAAGCCGAAGCCGCAATTCGATTTTAAACAAGCACGGACGCCAGGAAGATTTTTGTTTGAAACGAAAGGGCTTGTCATTGGTTATGATGAACCGTTGTCAAAAGAGCTGGATTTGACGATGGAACGTGGACAAAAAATCGCTTTGTCGGGTGCGAATGGCATCGGAAAAACAACGTTATTGAAAAGTATTCTTGGTGAAATTCCAGCACTTGCGGGTTCTGTTGAGCTTGGCGACCATTTGGAAATTGGCTATTTTGAACAGGAAACGAAGTCGGATAATAACAATACATGCTTGGAAGAAGTATGGGAAACCTTCCCACACTTCACACAATATGAAGTACGTGCGGCTTTGGCGCGATGTGGTTTGACAACGAAGCATATTGAAAGCAAGGTCAAAGTATTGAGTGGTGGAGAAAAAGCCAAAGTACGTTTATGTAAATTAATCAACAGCGAAACGAATTTGCTTGTCTTGGATGAGCCGACAAATCACCTCGATTATGATGCGAAAGAGGAATTGAAACGCGCATTAAAGGACTATAAGGGCAGCATTTTGCTCATTTCTCATGAGCCTGATTTTTATGAAGGTGTTGTGACGGATATGTGGAACGGTGAAAATTGGACGACGAAAATGTTTTAATGAGTATGGACCGGGGGAAAAGCCCGGTCTTTTTCTGTTGAATGCCCATCTATAGCCATTATGCTAAACTAGATGTACTTTGATTTGAAAGGAAGCGTTTTGGATGAAGTCACCATTTACATTTACGCATACAGCGCCAGCAGCTACGGTTGGAAAACAACCTGCTATTTTCTTGTTGCACGGCATGGGGAGTCATGAAGAGGATCTGCCACAGCTTGTCCAAGATTTTAAAGACAGCCATCATATTTTTAGTTTACGAGGTCCGATTGTATTTGAGCCGGGCTACGCTTTCTTTACGAATGAAGAAGAAGGCAAGCCCGTTCGGACAGTCTTTGATAAAGTGCTCGTGTATATTCAATCCTTTATTCGCGAGGCGATTGTGGAGTTTGAGTTGGATGAAGAACAGATTTATGTGCTGGGCTTTAGCCAAGGAGCGGTGTTAGCGCAGGCTTTAGCGTTAACGATGGGGAGCGCAATACGTGGAGTTGTGGCGTTGAGCGGCTATGTGCCGGACTTTGTAAAGACGGATTATCAGAAACAGCCGGTCGATCATTTGACTATGTTTATTTCGCATGGTGAATATGATTATGTGATTCCGCCGCAATATGGGAAGGACAGTAAGGCGTACTTTGAATCGCTAGGCGCAAAGGTGGACTTTAAGCTGTACAATGATGGTCATGGCGTCACGCCGGAAAATCATCAAGATTTGATCGCATTTTTACGGCAGTGTAAATAAAATTATAGAAGATTCAAGTCTAAAAACCAGTCATTTGGATGACTGGTTTTTTGTCTAGAAATTGTTCTTTCACTGCATGAGCGTCGTAACGAGTATTCCAAGAAGAATTCCAACGACAAGGGTTGCTCCATAAATGCCAACGATTCGCTTCAATTCGCCATCCTTCCAATTGGTTTGTACTAGCATTGTATTAATAGAGAGGGGCGGATATTCGCAGTATGCCAGATCACGAGTAGCCCCTATACTAGAGCTAAAAGGTAGGTGAGCGCTGATGAGAAGATCTCTTCGACTGTTATTGCCGATATGCATATTGTTTTTCAGTATTGGCTGTACCTCTTTGGGGGAGGGGGAGCTAGAGGAAATTGAGCAATATGTCGAGGATGAAGCACAAAAAGTATTATTGTCTCAGTTTGAGAAGTTGCGGCAAGATCGAGAGACGTATGCCGCTGTTTGTGCACCTTTTGACATATACGATCCGTTAGAAAAGATTTGCTATCCGCCCGAAACGTGCGAAACTGTGGATGACTGCGCTCTGTTGGGAGATGAACTGGCGGAAGAAATCTACGAGTGGTTTGGGGATTTGCTGACAGATTATGCATTTGACGGAGATGGAGATACGTTCGATGAGCAAGTATTGGCGAGGTATCAAGTAGAGGGAGACGATTTGACGCAGCCGCAGTTTGTTGTTGTAGATGAGCAGCTGGAACCTTATCGTGATGCGATTGTGACGCATATGGCTGTATGGGATGCATTTCGTTATTTGATTCCAAAGAAAGAGCGTGAGATGGTGTCAGGCTTTACGATATTTACTGATGGCGATGAGGAAATGCTTGCGCAGGTGGAGCCAGATACGAAGAATGTGGCGAATTGGATACTTGGTGTAGATGTCGTGGATGCAGAGGAATCGTATATTCTTAAAACGACTTTGTTGCATGAATATGCGCATTTGCTGACATTGCAGCAGAGTCAAATGGATATGGATGAAGAGGTGCTATTTGCAGATGCAGAAGATCCAATCCATCAAACTGCAGCGGCCACTTGTCCTTATTTTCAAGTTGACGGAATGGGCTGTACGAAAGAAACTTCCTATCTCCACCAGTTTTATGTGCAATATTGGGAAGACTTAATCGAAGAATGGGATGCCCGAGACATTGCGACGAATGAAGAAGAGGCGGAAGCCTTTTATGAGGACTATGAAGATCAATTTGTGACGGATTACGCAGTAACAAGTCCGGATGAGGATATTGCTGAAGTGTGGACGTATTTTATATTAGCGCCACGACCAGCTGGGGACGAGATATGGGAGCAGAAAATCTTGTTTTTTTATCAGTATCCGGAGCAGGTAAAGCTACGGGCTGAGGTACTCTCACGTTTGTATTCTTATCTGACACTTGAAGATTGACAGCGAGTGTTTAGGTTGTCTGTAATTCATACATATTGATTTTTTAGTGTAGGGGTTTCGGACGATTAGCATGTTTTAGTCAATCTAAGCATTTGAACTTGTAATGACGATTGAGCAAGTCGAAAAATAAATAGCAAGGCATAATTTCCCGAAGGTAGACACTATGAATAGGAGTGTCTACCTTTTTTTCATGCGTTTTGATAAGTTGATTTTATGTTGGCATGTATATTGCAATAAGTAGTGTAGGAAGAAAAAACGAACAGTAGGAGGGAAATGGTGTGAGCGGAAAAGCCAAAGTGCTAGGTGTTAGCATGGTGAAGTTTGCAAAGCCTGGCAAGCATGAGCCGTATGAAGTAATGGCGGCCAAGGCGGTCAAAGGTGCGTTGGAAGACGCGGGAATTGATTATGACGATGTGCAACAGGCTTATGCAAGTTATGTGTATGGGGATAGTACTTGCGGGCAAACCGCGCTGTATCAAGTAGGAATGACAGGTATTCCGATTATCAATGTCAACAATAATTGTTCTTCGGGCTCGACGGCTTTATATATGGCACGGCAGGCGGTGGAGTCGGGCGATATGGATTGTGTGTTGGCTTTCGGTTTTGAAGAGATGAAGCCTGGTGCGTTAGGCAGTGTGTGGGATGACCGTACACCTCCGATGGGCTGGGCGATGCAGCGCTTGGCGGAAATGGAACCAGACTTGCCAGATGCACCGCTTGCTTTAAAGATGTTTGGGGCGGGTGGGAAGGCTTATTTGGAAAAGTACGGAGCCAATCCGGATATCTTTGCGAAGGTGGCTGTGAAATCTAGAAGTCATGCTGTGAACAATCCGTATTCGTTGTTTGATAAACCATTGACGGTTGAGGAAGTACTAAATGCCCCTGTACTATTTCCAACATTGACGCGTTTGATGGCCTGTCCACCCACTTGTGGAGCGGCAGCAGTAGTCGTTTGTAGTGAGACTTTTGCTAAGAAACATGGATTAGCGAATGCGGTAGAAATTATTGGGCAGGCGATGACGACCGATACGGCTGTTAGTTTTGATCATCCAATTGCATTGATTGGAGCTGAAATGACGCAACGAGCAGCTTTGCAAATGTACGAAAAAGCAGGCATCGGTCCTGAAGATGTAGATGTCGTAGAACTGCATGATTGCTTTACGCCTAATGAAGTCATTACCTATGAAGGATTAGGACTTTGTCGGGAAGGTGAGGCAGAAAAATTCATCAATGATGGTGATAATTCGTATGGTGGGAAATACGTTGTCAATCCGTCGGGCGGATTAATGTCGAAGGGGCATCCGCTTGGGGCGACGGGATTAGCACAATGTACAGAGCTCGTTTGGCAATTACGTGGTCAAGCGAATCAGCGCCAAGTGGAAGGGGCAACCATTGCACTCCAGCATAATCTAGGCCTTGGAGGCGCATGTATTACGACGATGTATCGGCGGGGATTATGAGTAGAATCAGAGGGTTACTTTGCAGAATAATTTGTTAATTCGAAAGGTTTATCGGTCTGTTTTGCTATACTAAGTAGTGAATACTTGTTCTCTAAAAAAACGTCACTACACTATAATAGCAAAAAGGGGCCGAAAATCATGCTGGAATTGAAGAATGTTGTTACGCCTATCAAACACTCGCTATCTCCAGAACATACATTGCAACAAGCTATTGAAGTAATGAAGCAAGCAAAGGGAAATTCGATTCCAGTTCTCAATCAATCCAGCCAAGTAGTCGGTGTTTTCACAAGGACGAAGCTTTACGATGCGTTACTTGAAGGGCAATCTATGGAGACGATCATCAGCTCGCTCATGGAAAAAGAAGTGATTACCTTCCCGCAGTCTTCCGATAATGAGGATATGCAGCAGGCACTTGCGAGCTCGAAGATTGGCACGGCCATTATTGTCGATGAGCAAAATCGGATAGTGGGTCAAGTGACGAAGGTAGATATCATTTTTTCGTTGCTTCGGGCGGCTAAAACATTGCAAGAGCAATTGGAAGAAATCTTGGGGATTTCAGAACTAGGTGCATTGATGTTAGATGAAAATGATCGGATTATTTATGGCAATCCAAAACTTTGTGCGATGAGTGGGTACGAAGAGTCAGTGCTTTTGCGAATGGATGTTACGACGGTCATTTCGAAAATTCAGATGGAAAGTATGCTGCACACGAAACATTATCGCCTTCGTATAGGAGATTTTCATACACTGGCTCGCATGTCTAGCTACCGGACTCCCCAAGGGGAAGCTGGGCATATTATTCTTTTTCAAGATATTACCGATGTGGAAACAATGGCTCAGGAGTTACAGACCGTCTTGAAATGGAAAAGTATTATGCAGACGGTTATTAACAATGCCTATGATGGATTGATTATGATTGATGAATTCAAGCTAATCACATTTATTAGCCCTTCCTTGCAAGAATTATTTGCATTAGAAGAACAAGAGGTTCTGCATAAATCGGTGGAACTTATTTTTCCTCAATTGGAATTGCCTAAAGTGATGTCATCGGGGATTTCAGAGTTTAGCGATATGATGGAAATCAACGGGATTCGTTATACGGTTCATCGCATTCCTGTGTATCAAGATCATGAGCTAATTGGTGTCATTGGAAAAATTTCGTTTCGTGGTCTCAATGAAATGCAAGAGGTCTTTAAACGGTTTGAAAAAAGTGAAATGGGTAAGCAAATAGCCAGCAAGCAGCAGGAAACGACCCGGTTTACCGTCGAACAAATTATTACTCAGGATCAACAGATGGAAAAAATTATACGCTCAACATTTAAAATGGCTAAGGGTACCTCTACGATTCTCATACGTGGAGATAGTGGAACGGGAAAAGAGCTTTTTGCGCATGCGATTCACAGCAGTAGTTCGCGAAAAGAGGGTCCGTTTGTCATCGTGAACTGCGCTGCTATCCCAGAGCATCTATTGGAGTCTGAATTTTTCGGTTATGAAGAAGGGGCTTTTACGGGTGCGAAACAAAAAGGGAAGAAAGGCAAGTTTGAACTTGCAAATGGCGGTACATTGTTTTTGGATGAGGTAGGAGATATGTCGTTTCAACTCCAAGCAAAGATGTTGCGCGTTTTGCAGGATAAGGAGTTTTACCGAGTAGGTGGAGTAGAGAAAATCCAAGTGGATGTCCGAATTATTGCCGCCACCAATCGTCCTCTTGAAGAAATGGTGGAAAGCGGAGAGTTTCGAGAGGATTTGTTTTACCGTCTGAACGTCATTTCGTTTGAAATTCCGCCATTGCGACAGCGGAAAAAAGATATTGTATTGCTCGGCACGCACTTTATTCAGGAACTAAACCGCTTGAATGGTGCGAGCGTTACGGGTATCAGTCCAGTGGCTGAACAAGTGTTGATGGACTATGATTGGCCCGGCAATGTGCGGGAATTACGTAATGTACTGGAGCGGGCAACGATTTTTGCGGAGTATGGAAAAATTGAGTTGGAAGATTTACCACAATACATTGTGAATAAGGTTGGACTTCGCTTAATTGAAAACGTAGATCAGGCGTCGACAAGAAGCAGGATGGAGATAGCTGAAGAGCGAGCGATTGTAGAGGTTTTGAAAGAAACCGCGGGGAATAAATCAAAAGCAGCAGCCCTTTTAGGAATTAGTCGATCCGTTCTATACGACAAAATCAAAAAATATCAAATTGGTATTTCATGATGGACGAGGGGATTGTGGTGGGATAGAAGTCATTCAAAAGGGGATGTGCGTATGTACTTTGAAGAATTTACAGTAGGGCAAAAGTTCACAACGGGCTCGTATCTACTATCAAAAGAAGAAATAATCGCCTATGCGATGCGTTATGATCCACAGGATTTTCATATCAACGAGCAAAAAGCAAAGGAAGGCCCTTTTAAGGGGATTATCGCATCGGGCATTCATACATTGGCCATCGCTGCAAAATTAGGTGTTGAACGAAAGGAGATTAGCAATGTGCTCATATGTGGAGTAAGCTGTGATGCGATTCGATTTGTAAAACCTGTTTATCCTTTCGATGTGCTGACAGTCTATATTGAAGTCCTTAATTGCACCCCTCACACGGAGAAAAAAGATAGAGGATTTGTGACATTTTCATATGTCGCTAAAAATCAACGAGGTGAGATGGTCTTAACCGTAGAGATAACGACGTTGAAGCACTGTGTACCATCGTTATTATATGGGGGAGCGATGTAACGAATAGATGAATATTTATCAGAGTTGTCTACTTTCTAGCAAATAACAATCTATGGATGTTACTTGAAAACTGTGAAATAGGATGTCAAGCCGGTGCTAGCAAGATGTGATGTTAAAATTCCATTCATTTACAAGGGGGATGTAAAATGATTATCACAAAAGGTTTGCTGTATGCAGCACGAACGTATCCGGAGAAAGTAGCGATTATTGATGGGGAACACCAATTCACTTATCGAGAATTGACTAGTCGAACGGCAAAGTTGAAACAGTCGCTTCAAGACATGGGTGTTAAAAAAGGCGATCGCGTAGGCATGTTAATGTTGAATGATTTTCGCTACATTGAACTAATGTATGCTGTAACCGCCCTCGGTGCAATCGTTGTACCACTCAATATTCGAGCAAATGCAGTGGAAAACACCTTTGTCTTGAATAATGCAGGTGTCAGTATTTTGTATGTGCATAAAGAGTTTGTAGCTGCCGTTCCTCATTTCAGAGAACATGTATCAGGTATTCGTCATGTAATCATTGCGGAGGACGCTGAAGTAATTGCTACATTAGATTCCACGCATATGGAATCGTATGAACAGCTCATTGATGCACAGTCAGAAGTCGCGTTGTCCTATGAAGGTATAGATGATGGAGACGTAGCGGGCATTTTTTATACAGGTGGTACGACAGGCAGGTCTAAAGGCGTTATGTTGACGCATAAAAATTTAATCAGTAATTCTTATAATCTACTCATAAATGCTAATACCACTGACAAGGATATTTATCTTCATGCGGCCCCTATGTTTCATTTAGCTGACCAAGGCTCTACATTTTTATATACGATGATGGGGGCAACGCATGCGATTATCCGTATGTTTACTCCGAAAGGCGTGTTACAAGCATTCCAAGATGCCAAGGTTACCGTTGTTACACTTGTTCCAACGATGCTGACATTTCTTTTTCACGAGCCGGAATTTCACAACTATGATATCCGGTCTGTCCGAAGAATTACGTATGGAGCATCACCTATGTCCGTCGATTTGCTGAAAAAGGCACACGCAATGATACCAGATGTGCAATTTTTTTAAGCATTTGGTATGACCGAAGCATCACCTGTACTTACAGTCTTGAAAGAAAAGGATCATGTGATAAATGGAACGGAGAAGGATGAAAAGCGGCTTACTTCTTGTGGACAAGTGGTACAAGGAGTGGAAATGAAAGTGGTGGATCCGGAAGGCAATGAGCTACCAATAGGTCAGGTAGGCGAGTTTGTTGCGAGAGGTTCGAATATTATGAAAGGTTATTGGGGATTGCCGGAGGAAACAGCACGTGCTGTACGAGATGGTTGGTATTTTACAGGCGACATGGGTTACAAGGATGAGGAGAACTATTACTATATCGTTGATCGGGCGAAGGACATGATTATTACAGGTGGTGAAAATGTCTATTCGCTAGAAGTTGAACAGGTACTATCGGCGCATCCGGCTGTTTTAGAATGTGCGGTGTTTGGCGTGCCAGATGATCGATGGGGAGAGGCGGTTAAGGCTTGTGTTGTGTTAAATGCGCCTGATGCCGCGAGGGCAGAAGACATTTTATCATTTGCGCAACAAAGACTAGCGAACTACAAAACACCGAAAACGATTGATATTGTAGCGGAGTTACCAAGAAGTGGAGCAGGAAAAATTTTGAAACGCGCATTGCGTGATCAGTTTTGGACGGAGAAAGGAAAGCTTATCAATTAGGTTATTAGTTAGGTCTGTTGCAAACGATAGAGGATGAAAAGGGGCGTTACATGTGGAGAAAACGTATTTGAAGCAAGAACATGCTATTTTTCGTAAAGCATTCCGGAAATTCCTTGAAATCGAAGTAGTACCTTTCTATGACCAATGGGAGAAGGATCGAATCATACCGCGTGCTTTGTGGAAGAAGATGGGGGAGCAAGGCTTTTTGTGTCCATGGCTAGCGGAGGAATATGGAGGTTTTAACGCAGATTTTGGTTACTCGGTCGTGGCTACAGAAGAGATAACACGTGTTGGATCAAGCTTATTAGGATTTGGTCTGCATAATGATGTAGTCGTGCCGTATCTGAATGCTTTTGGTAATGAGGAACAAAAGCATCGTTGGTTGCCGGGATGTGTATCAGGCGATATCATAACCGCCGTTGCGATGACGGAGCCGGGGGCGGGATCTGATTTAGCAGGCATTCGTACAACGGCGGTGCGTGATGGAGACGATTATATTATTAATGGTGAGAAAACCTTCATTACGAATGGTATTCATTCTGACCTGGTTGTTGTCGTCTGTAAAACGGATTCGGACATCGTTCCTGCTCATAAAGGGGTTAGCCTGATTGTTGTTGAACGTGATACACCTGGGTTTACTCGCGGGAAAAAGTTGGATAAAGTTGGTCTGCATGCACAGGATACTGCGGAATTGATCTTCCAGAATGCGCGTGTACCTGCTCGTAATCTATTAGGTGTGGAAGGAAAAGGATTTTATTATTTAATGAGTAAATTGCAAGAGGAACGACTAGGACTTTGCATGGGTTCCATTACACAATCCAAAGTGATGCTGGAAATTACGTTGGAGTATGTGAAGAGTCGTCAAGCATTTGGCCAACCGATTGGTAAATTTCAAAACACGCAATTTAAGCTAGCAGAAATGGCAACGGAAATTGAAATTGGCAGTGTGTTTGTCGATGATTTAATCGCTAAGCATATGGCAGGGGAAGATATCGTGACACATGTGTCCATGGGGAAATGGTGGCTCACGGATTTGGCGAAGCGTGTGGCGAGTGAATGCATGCAATTGCACGGTGGTTACGGATATATGGAAGAGTACCAGATTGCTAGAAGATATCGCGATGTACCGGTCGCTTCCATTTACGCCGGAACGAATGAAATTATGAAAACCATTATCGCTAAAAATCTGGGATTATAAAGGGGAGGAATAGCTATGGGGAAAGATCTTGTAAGTAAGGTTGGAATGGAATTTGAGCCATATCAATTTACGATAGAAAGAGGGAAAATTAAGGAGTTTGCTTTGGCGATTGGAGATGATAATCCCATCTACTTTGATAGGGAAGCGGCCCAGCAAGCGGGCTTTCGTGACGTGCCCATGCCGCCTTCCTTTGCAACGGTCATTGATTTATGGGCGGGACCAGATTTTGAGTCTCTCGTAACCTTGTTAGAGATGAATCCACTTAAGGTTCTTCACGGCGAGCAGGGCTATGACTATTTGAATGATATTTGTGCGGGGGATGAAATATCGGTTAAGACACGTGTGACAGAAGCGATTACTAAAAAAGGCATGAATCTTATCACGACAGAGAAGGCATATACCAATCAACACAATGAGCAAGTGCTTGTTGCACGGGCTGTTGTGATTGAACGACATTGAAAGGGAGGAAAGGATTATGACGACGTTACCTCAATTGCAAAAACCTAAAATAACGCATACCCAATTGGTACGATATGCGGGTGCTTCTGGAGATTTTAATCCGATTCATACAGTGGTGCCTGTGGCAGAACAGGCGGGCTTAGGTGGAGTTATTGCACATGGCATGCTTGTCATGGGCTTCGCTGGGCAAGCACTGAGCCAATGGTTTCCGCGCAAAGATTTGCGTCAATTCAATGTGCGGTTTACGAAGATGTCATATCCGGGTGAGAAGTTGAACGTTACTGGCCAAGTGAATGAGGAAATTGAAGAGAATGGTGAAGCACGCTTAGTTGGTGATCTGATTGTTAAAAATGAGGTGGAAGAAATTAAGTTAGCAGGCCAGTTTGTCGTCGCAAAAACGAATTAACATGGGGGAGGAATCACAATGAAAGTACTAGAAAACCAAGTCGCAATTATTACCGGTTCAGGTAGAGGAGTAGGGCGTGCATTAGCTGAGATGATGGCTGAACAAGGGGCGCGTGTCGTCATTTCAGATATGGATCACGAGCCAGCAGAGGAAGCCGTTCAAGCAATTAAAGCGAATGGCGGCGAGGCGATTGCAGTGATTGGGGACGTGACGGCATCTGACTTTCCGAAGAGGATTATGGATGAAACAATCGGGGCCTTTGGTAAGCTAGATATTTTAGTGAACAGCGCGGGGTATACATGGGATAATGTGATTCACAAAATGACGGATGATCAATTTCAAAAGATGCTGGATATTCACCTCATTGCCCCTTTCCGTTTGATTCGTGAAGCAGCTCCTTATTTACGTGATGCAGGAAAGGCCGATTTGGAGCAAGGGAAGGTCAATTATCGAAAAATCGTGAATGTCTCTTCTCTCGCGGGTGTTATGGGGAACGCTGGTCAAGCGAATTATTCGTCGGCGAAAGCAGGACTGATCGGTTTAACAAAAACGGTGGCGAAAGAGTGGGCTGCCTACAATATCAACTGCAATGCGGTTGCTTTCGGTGTGATTGATACGCGCCTTACGCAAGCGAAAGAAAATGGTGAGGTTGTGAATGGTATAGCTGTTGGTATTCCTGAAAAAGCGCGCCAAATGTTTACGCAAGCGATTCCACAAAAGCGAGTAGGGACAGTTCAAGAAGCGGCAGAAAGCATCTTCTTTCTCGCCTCTCCGCAATCGAATTATATTAATGGACATGTTATTAACATTAGCGGCGGCATGTATACGTAAGCCTGTATGCTCATTAATTACGCCTCGGCGTAATTGCGTCCAGATTTTTTTCGAGCAAGCTCGAAAAGCTCCTTTAAAAAATCTGTGACATCCGCCGGCTGACAAAAACGCCACGTCCTGTGGCATTGTCGGCACTAGTACATCCTGTACGTCGGAGGCTTGGGCCTGCACGACGCAGGTCATGCAGGCATTGCCAATCGAACTGCGAGGTGTTCGATTTGCCGTATTTCTGTGCTTTTTGCAGAAATTAAGGCACTGCTCTTCGGACGTGGCGACCTTAGCCTGTGTTCCTCTATCGTTCAGCGGGTGTTTGAACACCTACTGAACAGAAAAACAAAACTGCATTCATCTCGCCACCTATCGAGGTGGAAGTTTTCTACTGAATGAAGATAAATGCTAACTATAGAAGCGATTTCACATCGTTTTTGTAGTTGGTTTTTTTATATTAGAATGCAAAGTTTTTACATTAGTGTGCTTTGTCGTCTTTGAACTTTTCATCAAGAATTGAATGTAAGAAGAGAAGCAACTGGCTCATACAAACAAGGGGACGTATCGCTACAGGCGAGGCGTCCTCTTGTTTACTTATCTCTCTCTTTTACACATCAATCTGATAGTGTTTAATTTTATTGTAAAGGCTCACGCGCGATATGCCTAAAATCTTTGCGGCGGCACTTTTATTGCCGTACGTCTCAATGAGCACTTCCTGAATGCGATCACGCTCTAATTGCGCTTTCTCTTGGGGAAGCCCTTCCTTATCGATCCGTGGTTGGATGGCTACAGGGAAAATGGTTCGAATATCGTCTGCATGAATCGTTGTACTATCAATCATAATGACCATGCGTTCCACAACATTGCGTAGCTCCCGGATGTTGCCGGGCCAATGGTAACTTGTAAATATTTCCATCGCGCTCGTATGTAGCGTCGGGCATTCTTTTTGATATTTTATGCAATGTTCTTGTACGAAGTTTGTCACTAGCGTCGGAATGTCTTCGATTCTTTCTCGCAGCGGCGGGATAGGTAGGGACACCACATTTAAGCGGTAATATAAATCCTCACGAAATTGTCCTTTGTTAATCATATCTTCTAGATCACTATTCGTTGCAGCAACGATGCGACAATTGACTTTGATAGGGACGCTGCTACCAATACGAGACACTTCTCGCTCTTGTAATACTCGTAATAACTTCACTTGCATATCCAGCGGTAACATCCCGATTTCATCCAAAAATAAAGTGCCGCCGTCTGCCATCTCTACTTTTCCTGCTTTGCCGTCTTTATGGGCTCCTGTAAAGGCACCTTTTTCGTAGCCAAAAAACTCGCTTTCGAATAACGCTTCGGGGATGGCACCACAGTTAATAGGAACAAAAGGTTGATCTTTTCGTAAGCTTGCTTCATGAATCCCTTGGGAAAACAGTTCTTTCCCTACACCACTTTCTCCTTGAATTAACACGGTTGCATCCGTTTTCGCCACTTTAAGCGCGAGACTCTTTGCGATTTGAATGGCGCCGCTATGCCCTTTAATATCCGCTAAGGGTCCTATTTGTTCTTGTAAGTGATATTGTTGCTTCACTTTTTGTAGTTCAGTCGTCTTCAATGCTAATTTTTCGTTTAACGTTACAATGTTCGTGATGTCCTGATCGATGGAAATGGCTCCGATTAGGTTCCCTTGATGATCGAGAATCGGAGATGAGCTGATGAGTACATGCTTATCAGGCTGTGGTTGATGGTAGACATTAAAAACAGGTTGTTTCGTTTCAAGGATTTCGAATAGTTTTAAATCTTCCTTTTTGAAAAAATTACTAATGTCTTTCTTTTTAATACTGGAAAGGGGGATTCCATATATGCGCTCGGCCTGTGAATTCCAATATTCTACTTCACCGAGTGCGTTAATGATGACAATGGCATCAGAACTCGTTTCGATTAATGCATTCAAATAATAGAGGGAATGTTCTAGGAGGTTGTTCTGCATTGATGAAGACATCCTTTCTGGAATAAACAATAGTGTATATGTATAGTTTACAATACTGTAAACTTACTGAACAGTTTTTATTGTAATGAATTATGTGAACGATTGCAATAGGGGGATTCTATGTACTTTTGAAACTTGGCACGATTCTTGCAATAGATAGTAATGTGCAACAAATAACAGTGTACGTAGGAGGTAGTAATGCTTTATGGTAATAGTAGAGAATGCCATTCGAACAATCGATGCGCATACGATGGGTGAAGCGGCGAGGATTGTGGTGGATGGGATCCCAGAAATCCATGGGACGAGCATGATGGAAAAGAAAAACTACATGCAGACGAAGATGGATGATATACGCAAGTTGCTTATGCATGAGCCAAGAGGGCACCTGAATATGTTTGGTGCGATTTTAACGGAACCGTGTAATCCACAATGCCAGTTAGGTGTATTATTTATGGATAGTGGCGGGTATCTCAATATGTGTGGCCACGGAACGATTGCGGCGGTTACGATTGCCATCAATCAAGGACTGATTGCGAAACAAGACAAGGTATTACTGGATACACCTTCTGGCGTGGTGGAGTGTCATGTCACGTACGAAGACGGCAAAGTGAAAGAAGTGTCCTTTATTAACGTACCGGCTTTCTTATTGCAAAAAAATGTAAGCGTTTTAGTAGAAGGAATCGGACAGGTGCATATGGATATTGCATTTGGTGGTAGCTTCTTCGCAATTGTCGATGCCCATCAATTGAATTTGACACTGGATATTGATGAACAGGATCAAATTACAGCACTTGGAATAGCCATCAGGAAAGCTGCAAACGAACAACTCGTAATTGAACATCCTGAAATACCGGCCATTAATACCATTGATCTTGTGGAATTTAGTTTGGAAGTTGGCAAGAATCACTATAAAAATACCGTCGTATTTGGAGATGGACAAATCGACCGCTCTCCTTGTGGTACAGGTACTTGTGCGAAATTGGCGACGTTGACGCTTGCTGAAGGTGAGGAAATTATCCAAGAGAGCATCATTGGTTCGCGCTTTAAAGGAACGGTCGTCAAGCATACGACGGTTCAAGATTTACAAGCAATCATCCCTAAAATTACAGGGTCTGCCTGGATGACAGGTGTCCATCAATTTTCATTGGAAGCGACAGATCCTTATACTGCAGGATTTTTATTGAAATAACAAACTAACTAAAATTATCGGAGGTATTCGTTATGAGCGTAGCAAGAGATTTCTTTATGGCATTATCACAAAACAAGGTGTTAAATAGCGGTGCAAAACGTTGGGGGCTAAAATTAGGCGCGCAGTCCGTTGTTGCGGGAACGACAGTGGAACAAATGGTTGAAAGTGTTAAAAAGTTAAATGCAAAGGGTATTTCCGTAACAATTGATAACCTAGGGGAATTCGTGTTTGAGAAACAAGAGGCACTTGAAGCGAAAACACAAATTTTAGCGGTTATCGAAGCCATTCACACACATGAATTGGATGCGCATATTTCCTTAAAACCTACACAGTTAGGCTTAGACGTTGACTATACGTTCTGCTTCGACAATTTGAAGGAGATTGTGGCGAAAGCACATGCATATGCGATTTTCATCAACTTTGACATGGAGGATTATGGACATTTAGAGCCATCATTTAACATTCTTGATGAGCTTTCCAAGGATTACGATAATATTGGAACGGTGATTCAAGCTTATTTCTATGAAGCAGATGAAAATTTGCAAAAATACAAGGACTTCCGTATGCGAATTGTGAAAGGCGCTTATAAAGAGCCAGAACATTTGGCGTACCAAGATAAAAAAGATATCGATGCAAACTATATCCGCTTGATTGAGTATCATTTACTACATGGTAAATTTTCATCCATCGCGACACATGATCACCACGTCATTAATCATGTGAAAAAGTTTGTGGAAGAACATAATATCTCAAAAGATAAGTTTGAATTCCAAATGCTCTACGGTTTTAGAACGGACTTACAGCTTGAACTTGCAAATGAAGGCTATAAATTCTGTACGTATGTACCATTTGGCGTCGACTGGTACGGCTATTTCATGCGCCGCTTGGCAGAGCGTCCTCAAAATCTAAACCTTGTTGCGAAGCAAATGTTCAATAAAAAGACGAATACACTACTTGGCATTGGTGCGGGCGCATTTTTGTTAGGCAGAGCGAGCAAACGAAGAAAAGGCTAAGAAAACGGGTTCACATTTCATACGAGGGGGAATACACATGGAGAAAAAAATATCGTTTTCGCAGTTGTTAGCGATTGGTTTTATGCTTTTTGCGATGTTCTTAGGGGCAGGTAACGTGATATTTGCACCAATGTTAGGGCAGCAAGCAGGAACGAATACGTGGATTGCGATGGGTGGTTTCTTAATCACGGGTGTTGGGATGGTTTTACTTGCCATTATCGCGTTAACGCGTGGAGGCGGAACGGTAGAGAAGTTGGCAGGAAGGGTGCATCCAGTATTTGCAACCGTTTTCTCCATCTTACTGTTTCTTACGCTAGGGCCGATTTATGTCGTGCCGCGCACAACGTCGGTTGTCTACGAAATTGCGGTGAATCCGTTAGTGCAAGATAAATCGAGTACGAGCTTATATTTATTTATTTTCTCTTTGGCATTTATCGTCTTAACGATTTTCCTATCATGGAACACGACGAAGTTTGTCGATCGTTTAGGAAAGCTGATTACACCTATTTTTGTTGTGCTGTTAGTTGTCCTTGTTGCTAAATCCATTATCACGCCGATGGGGAGCTTTGGGGAGCCGCAAGGAGAGTATATTACGGGCGCCTTCTTAAAAGGATTTACGCAAGGGTATTATACAATGGATGTTCTCGCTGCTTTTGTATTCGGGGGAATTTTCATTAAGTCCATTAGTTCCTATGGCATTAAGTCCGATAAGGAAGTATCGAAGATCTTTATAAAAGCAGGTATGATTACAATCATCGGCTTGGTTGCTTTGCAAGTTTCGATGGCATGGATCGGTGCTTCGAGTGTTACGCCACTTGGCTATATGGCAAATGGCGGAGAAGTGTTGGCGCAAAGTGCGATTGTATTGTTTGGTGAATTTGGGGTTTATATTATTGGAACGGTTATTTTATTGACAGGTATTACAACGAATGTTGCTTGTTTGGCAGCGGTTGCAGAATATTTTGAACGAATTGTACCAAGTGTATCGTATAAAAAGTGGTTGATAATCTTCGCTTTGTTAGGATTAGTCATTACAAACTTTGGCCTAACGACGATTTTGACGTTGGCATCGCCGATTTTATTGTTGTTGTATCCATTAGCGATTGCGTTAATTGTTCTCATCTTTGCGAACAACTTGTTTAATGGCCATCAATCGGTTTATGTTGGCACAATCATTGGTGTAGGCTTTGTTGCGGTTCTAGATGCGTTGAAGGATGCGAAAGTGGCACCAGAAGCCATCAATAACATGTTCGGATTTATCCCGTTATTTGAGTATGGTGCAGGATGGATTGTGACGGGTATCATTGGATTTGTGATTGGCTTGGTTGTTGCAAAATCGAGAAAAGAATCCACGACATTGATTAATCTCGCAGGTGAAGAAGTCCATTGATCGTTTTGTAATGGATTTCTCTAAAAAAGGCGGCTTTGCATGTTCGATGCGAAGCCGTCTTTTTATGGTGTGCCCGGCATGGGCATAGTTTATAGGATGCAAGTCCCGAACTGTGAAGGCGGAGGTAACAGTTAGCTTAACGCAAGGGTGTCCATGGTGACGTGGAATCTTACATAAGTTCTTTTTTCATCCTCCTAGTAGTGCAATGAACGTTATTAGATATATATAATTATTTAGATAATTCTTATTTATTTGCCTATTTAACAACATTCTTGTTATAGTAGAGGCAGTATTCTGCTAAAAAGTGGATGGCAGTGAAATGGGGTTTGGAATTCATGAACCGATTTGTGGATGGAAAAATGAACCAGGAACAGCCTATTTGGAGGTATGCGTTTGCAAGTCTCGTGGTGACGATTAGTACGCTAGGTTTTGGGCGAATGTCATATGGAATTTTAATGCCTTTTATGAAAGAAAGCTTGTCATTATCATACGAACAGGCCGGAATATTAGCAACGACAAATTCAATTGGTTATTTAGGGATGGTTCTTTTTGCGGGTATGCTCGCAACGAAATGGGGATCTAAGAGATTAGTTGTTTTCGGGACATTGCTTGTCGCTACTGGCTTAATGTATTTGGCAATGGTTCAAAGCTTTAGTGCGAGCCTTGTAGGGATGATTACCCTTGGAGTTGGAACCGCCTTCGCATATACACCACTCGTGAATATTGTGGTTGGTTGGTTTCCACAGCGGCGGGGGATGATGATTGGTTTTCTCGTCAGTGGTCTCGGACTTGGGACGCTTATTTCAAGTATGTTAATTCCGTTGTTTACGACCTGGTTTTCAATCGATGGATGGCGGTATTTATGGTTTGTCTATGGACTTTTGTCGCTATTGTTTGCGCTAGTAGCCCTGCTTATTTTGCGAGATCCACCCATACCACTATTGAAAAAGGAACAAAAGGGCCAATCTCTTTGGCGGGAAGTGTATTTGCATAAGTGCGTGCTTCTTGTCGCTATTATTTACGGTTTGATTGGTTTCGCTTATTTACTTCCACAAAGTTTTTTGTTTAGTTTTATATTAGAAGCCAAGATTGATCGCTTTGTGGCCGGACAAATTATGGCTCTTGGCGGGTTGATGTCCATTTTCAGCGGTCCGTTATGGGGAATGATTTCCGATAAGATTGGACGGAAGAAGTCTTTGGTCATTACGCTTGTCACAGGAGCGGCATCTATGCTTATTTCAGTGATTTTCCCTGTATTCATCGGATTTGTTGTCAGTCAATTTTTCTGGGGAGTCACAGTCGTTGGCATGCTTTCGCTCATTCAAGCGCTGTCAACGGAACAGATTCATTCATCCTACGCTCCTATCGCTTTAGGCTATGTCACTGTTTATTTCGCATTAGGACAGCTTTTTGGACCTGGTCTTGGCGGTTGGATGATTGATCATATAGGTGGAATTTCATCTGCGTTGCTCTTATGCAGTGGTTTGTTATTGCTCGCTTTTTTGTTCTCGTTGAGATTGCGGAAAAAAGAAGATAGCCAATCACTCCATCATTTACCTGAGCCTTCTTTTGAGCATATTAAATCATAAAAAAGTTCCTCGCGGGCATACTTTGAATATCATTTCAAAGTAGGAGGATTGCATCGTTGACTACAACTGAAAGAACATTGTCGGTTTTCGCATTAGGCGGTATCAATGAAATCGGAAAGAATATGTATGTTTTGCAATATGGAGAGGACATTGTTGTCATTGACTGTGGTTCCAAGTTTCCAGATGAAAGTTTGTTAGGCATTGATTTAATCATCCAGGATATTTCCTATTTGAAGCAACATCAGGATAAAATCCGTGGATTAATCGTGACGCATGGACACGAAGATCATATTGGTGGGATTCCATACTTTCTCAAACAGTTAAATGTCCCGGTTTATGCAACACGTTTAACGTTAGGGCTTATTGAATTGAAATTAAAGGAGCATGGGCTGCTTCGGAAAACCGAGTTGGTTCTGATTAATTCAGAATCGGATATAGCGTTTGGGGCTGTGAGGGTTACATTTTTCAAAACAAGCCATAGTATTCCCGATTGTCTTGGCGTTGTTTTTCATACACCTGAAGGCGCAGTCGTACATACCGGTGATTTTAAGTTCGATTTGACGCCGGTCAATCATGACTATCCCGATCTTCATAAGATGGCGGAAATCGGAAAGAAAGGTGTATTGCTGCTGTTATCGGAAAGTACCAATGCAGAACGTCCTGGGTTTAACCCTTCTGAACAACAGGTGGGCGGGCATATTGAAGAGGCGTTCCGCAAAGCGCGTGGGAAAGTGTTTATTTCTACGTTTGCGTCTAACGTTCACCGTGTCCAACAAGTAGTAGATGCGGCGCAAAAAACAAACCGCAGGCTTGTGTTGCTCGGGCGAAGTATGGTAAATGTCGTGGCTGTTGCATCGGAACTTGGTTATTTAGCGATTCCGGAAGGCATGTTAATGGAGAAGCATGAAGTGAAAGGGATGGACCCTGAAAAGGTTGTTATTCTTTGTACAGGCAGTCAAGGGGAGCCGATGGCAGCTCTGTCTCGTTTGTCTACATCCAGTTTTCGTGAGGTAGAAGTTCATCCTGAAGACACGGTTATTTTTGCTTCAACGCCCATTCCTGGGAATGAAAAAAGTGTTTCACGCATCATTGATAATTTATTTCTTTTGGGTGCCAAAGTGATTTATGGATCGGGGACTGTAACGGGGATGCATGTTTCAGGACATGCCTGTCAGGAAGAATTAAAACTGATGCTAACGTTAATGAAGCCAAAATATTTCATACCGATTCATGGTGAATTTCGGATGCTATATCAGCATCGCTTACTAGCTGAGTCTGTTGGCGTGGAAAGAAAAAATATTTTTATCGTTAACAACGGAGATGTTGTCGATATTCATAATCAGGTTGCCCGCCAAACACGAAAAGTACAATCGGGGAGGATTTTTGTAGACGGGATGGGCATTGGCGATGTTGGGAACATTGTATTACGTGACCGTAAACTGCTTTCGGAGGAAGGGATGTTGGTCATTGTAGTTACTTTGAATAAATCGGATGGTCGATTAGTATCTGATCCTGATATCATTTCCCGTGGCTTTGTCTATCGCCGAGATGCAGAAGCTCTCTTGGATGAGGTGACACAGTTAGTGATCACGACAATTACAAAATTACAAGGTGCCAATGGCAATAAAAAGAATCTATTGAGACAGGAAATAAAGAAATCGACGGAAACGTTTTTATTCGCTCGAACCAAAAGAAGGCCGATGATTCTTCCGATTATGATTGAAATTTAATGTCAGCCCCATTATAAAGAGCGAACCCCTTGTAAGTATAGAGGGTCCGCTCTTTTACACGTTGTGAAAAATTATTTGAATATCTGATTTTGGGTTTCGATTGTCATGAACGGTATTGTTGGACATTTCGTAAAGTTGCTTTGATGGCCTCTTCAATTTCTTTGTACCCAGTACAACGGCAAATATTTGATTCTAGCCAATCTTTAATCACCGTATCGGTCGCGTTTGGATGCTGTTGAATTAACGAGTGACAATTCATAATAAAGCCAGGGGTGCAATAGCCACATTGGAAAGCAAATTTTTCGATGAACTGTGTTTGAATGGGGGCGTTTTGAAGCCCTTCTATAGTTGTCACCTTTTTATTCATTGCCTCAACGGCGAGCATTAAACAGGATTTCATCGGTTGCCCATCAACATCAATGGTACAAGCGCCACAATCTCCGTTCAAACACCCGGGTTTTGCGCCTGTTAAGCCGAGCTTCTCCCGAAGGACATAGAGTAATGTATCTGTATTGCGTGCGTGAACCGAACGTTCTTCGCCATTAATCTGTAACGTTATTTCGTGACTACCCATTATGACTCCGCCCCTTCAAAAGCATCCAGTATATCCAATAACGTATTTTTTAAAACAAACATTCGGTATTCTGCAGAGCCATGCACATCTTCTAAAATCGTTGCGGGAATCTGTTGGAGCGCTTGCTCGATTCTTTCTTCCCTCGATAGCTGAAGGTCATTTAAGGATTTCTCCATTTGTTGGTTGCGAAATGGAAAGGCGCATAATCCACTAAACGCTACTTTGAGCCGGTCGTTCTTTTTAAGGGCCGCTGTTGTGATCAAAGGATACCCGACGTCCCACTGTCTTCGTTTTTTTATGCATAGAAATGGCAAGTCGATTTCGCTTTGTTCAGTTATGATTTGAACCAGAAATTCCCCTTTTTCCAATTGTAGTATCTGGTCAAATACGTCACGTAAGGGCCGCTGTTTTAAACCGGTGCGGCTTGCAATGACGACTTGGCTATCGGTTAATAAAAGCGGTAAAACCGTTTCCCTGTAAAAGATGTTGGCACAAATATTGCCACCCAATGTAATTTTATTGCGGGCGGTATTGTCTGCAATCTCCGCAATTGTTTTAGATAAAAAGGGGAAGGCCCCTATCTCTCGTATCCTTGATAAGGATAATGTAGCGCCCCAAATGTGCGTCGTGCCTTTCTTACGATAAGCCGTGCATTCAGGAATCGCTTTTATGTCAATGACAGCGTCTGTAACGATCCGATTTAATCTTCCGAGTGTGATGATTTCTGTTCCACCTGAAAAATAGAGTGGATTTTTCCCTTGTTCATCCAACGTGTGAAATAGTTGTATCGCTTCTTCAATCGTGGCTGGTTGATAATAGTCAAAGTCAAAGGAAATCATCTATCGTCACCGCTTTCTTTTCCTTCCAAATGTATTCAGGTGTGAGTGGGAGTTTATTTAGATTCACTCCTGCAGCGATTGACAAACTATTCGCAAGAGCTGCAGGCATGCCGATTAATCCGTGCTCCCCAATGCCACGTGCGCCGAATGGCCCGTCGATGTGAGGGGTTTCGAGGAAGTGTACGATGTATTCGGGATGATCTCCATAACGAAAGGGGCTATATGTGCGAAGTCTTGGATTTTGAACGATTCCATCCTTGCTAAATACAAATGTTTCACTACTTGCATGATTTAATCCCATGCTCATCGCGCCCATCACTTGGCCCTGTGCCAATTTTGTATGAAGTACTTTCCCCACATCGATTACCGAATAAGCTTTTAGGATCCGATAGGTAAAATCTCTTGTGTTGAATTCCACTTCCACGCCTTGAGCGCCTACTGTATATTCAGGTCCCGTTTTTCCTGCTCCAGTTTCGGGATTGAGATGCGTTAAATGTCTTAATGTATAATTTCCTTTTCCAATGATTTGTCCACCGATTGCATAGCCATTTGGATAAGTATACCCATAACAAACATCCTTTACCTGGACAAATGTATCTGGCTCCTCGCGGACATAAACCTTCTCATAGCCGACCTCCAAGTCATCGGGCGAACAGATAAGCACATGTGAAGCGATATTCTTTAATTGTTGAATGGCATCTTCAGCGGCTTTTAATAACGCCCGCCCCGCCATTAACGTTCCTCTACTGGCAGCGGTTTTGTAGTGTTCGGGCGTAGTTTGTGTATTTACTGTCATGTGGACATGGATGTTATTGATATTCATTTTTAGCTTCTCGGCAAGCAATTGTGCGAGCATCGTTTTCGTACCCATTCCAATTTCCACAATTCCGGAAAGGATGTTTACACTGCCATCTGGATTAAAAAGCAACATGATTCCTGAACTGGCTCCTGAGTCGATTGTCGATGTTTTCCAAAAACAACTAATTCCTTTCGCTTGTACTTTAAACTCGTCCACTTGAACGATGGCTCCCGCTTTCCAGTTCATTAAATCTTTTAGTTTTTCGATACAACCTGGCAAATTACCGACCGTACTGTCATTCAGCGGTATTTGTGTGGGGGATACATGGCCTGGTAAAATGGCATTTTTTTTACGGAGTTCCAGGGGATCTATTTTGAGTTTTCGAGCGAGGATGTCCATGGAGCGTTCGAAAGCAAATAACAGTTCAGAGTGACTAAATCCCCTGTAAGCCGCTGCGTATGGATGGTTCGTATAAACACAAAGTGAGTCGCACCAGACATGCTCAATTTGGTAAGGCCCCGTACAAGTTACCGCTGCCGCTTTACTAATCACCGAACCTTTATCTGAGTAGGCGCCACTATCAAATAAATACAAGATTTTTGCTGCTGTTAACTTGCCGTCTTTCGTCGCCGCAAGCTTTATGGTCGCGTCAAGTCCGACACGACCGGGGGAAGTGATCATATCTTCTTCTCGTGTATAGTGAAGTTTAACGGGTCTACCCCCGACCGCAACGGTTGCTAAATAGGCAATGAGTTCAAGGTGGATAGCTATTTTTCCGCCAAATCCTCCGCCAACGAATGGTGCTTTTACGATGATTTTTCCTTCGTCTAAGTTAAAATAATTGCTTATTTGTTCTTTGATTCGATAGGGGGCCTGCGCTGCAGAAGTTATATGTACAAATCCGCCCGACTTAATTTCTGCTGTGGCACATCTTGTTTCCATTGCGATATGGTCTGAAGGGGAAAAAGAAAAGCTTTCCTCTACGACAGTGTTGTCGTGAAATCCTTGTTCAATATGACCTTTTCTAATTTTAGTCCGGTTCGCAATGTTTGATCCCGGTTCTGGATAGACATATTGTGTTTTTTCATAATGCGCTAGCTCTTCATGCACTAAAGTCGCATCTGGTAGTAACGCTTCCTTAGGAGAACTCACGACAGGTAACGGTTCATAGGTAACTGTAATCAATTCCGCCGCTTTTTTAGCTTGAAATGGATGATCAGCGACAACAGCAGCAATCGGCTCTCCGTGGTAACGGACCCTGTCGAATGCCAATATAGGGCGATCCTTTACCTCATCACCGGTAAGTGGAAGTGACTGACCGATAAGTACAGCGCGAACGCCAGGTACTTCCCATGCTTTTGAAGTATCGATTTCTCTTAGTTTTGCATGCGCATGGGAACTGATAACCAATTTTACATGTAGCATATTTGTAGTTGTGTAATCCGCTGTATATTTCGCTGCTCCCGTCACTTTTTCAAGCGCATCTTTGCGTTGAATACTTTTTCCAATGCTCCAACTCATGAATGTATGCCACCTCGTAACCCTTTTAATACCTATACTATTGCTCTTCAGGATAAGAACTATGCGTAGATGGGAAAATTACATAAATATGGTTTAGTGAAGGGGGCGGGGTTCTAACCAATTTGGCATTCAATGAGAAACCTTCACCTTATTATGATTCTGAAAATTTCCTTTGATACTGAGCGAGAGCAAGCAAAGGGAAGATATATGGATAGCTATGATAGTGGATGTAGAAAGCCCCACCCATTCCTTGCCCAACTGGATAGGAATGGGTCCAATCATTTTTATTATAGGACGCTAGTAAATAGGAAATTCCTGTCTTAATTTCCTTGGTCACCTTTTCCGAAGCCGCAATAAGTGCATCAAGTGCCCATGCTGTTTGCGTGATATTGCTGGATCCGAGAGGGACGTAATGAGAAGCGAGGTCACTTTTACAAGATTCTCCCCAGCCGCCGTCAGGATTTTGAATGGTGAGTAGCCAATTGACAGCTTTTTGGATAACTGGACTTTCCGGATGTACGCCTGCTGAAATGAGGCCAGTAATTGCCGCCCATGTCCCGTAAATATAACAAATTCCCCAGCGACCGTACCATGATCCATCCTTTTCTTGGTGATGAACGAGCCAATCGACTCCGCGTCTCATGGCATCATAATTTTTAGAGAGATTAGTATATCCTCCAAGAAATTCAAGTGTTCTGCCAGTTAAATCGGCACTGCTTGGATCGGTCAATAAAAAACGTCCACCTTCAATTGGTAGCAAGTTCAATAATTCGTTATCTACATTTTTCTCAAAGGCAGGCCATCCGCCATCACGATTTTGCATCGACATGACCCAACGAATGCCTTTGTTCCATGCTTGGTGGAAGGTCGGGATTAACCAAACGAGCTGTGAAATAGCTCTTAATGAAGTGGTAGAATCATCTACATCGGGGTTCATTGTATTACTAGCCGAAAAGCCCCAACCTCCAGGGGGAACGCCAGGATCATGAATCGCCCAATCACCATATTCAATCTGCTGCTTTGCGATTAAATATTGATTTGCCTTTTGGATGACGGATTCAGTAGGAGGAACGCCAGCAACTTGAAGGACGTAGCTGATTAAAGAAGTATTCCACACCGTTGCGGTTGTATATTGGATATGGGTGTGGCCACGAATTGTGCATTTCATAGCTTTCAGCCCTTGGATTGCTTTTACAATGAGTGAATCATTGGTGGGATGACCAAGAGAGAGCAGGGCAAATATCATCAGGAATGTTGAACTAAAATAACAATAGAGAGTTCCATCTGGTTCAATATGATCGAGCATATACTGTTTTGTTCGATTGATG
Organism: Sporosarcina sp. FSL K6-1522; assembly: GCF_038622445.1. Classification (GTDB taxonomy): domain Bacteria; phylum Bacillota; class Bacilli; order Bacillales_A; family Planococcaceae; genus Sporosarcina. Next base: position 3,143,106 of record NZ_CP152019.1, on the reverse strand, counting down.
GCCAAAGAATGAATGGTTTGGGGTAAACCTAGCAAATTTTTAAGGTCATGGTCAATTAGCGAAAAAAATTCTTGGACATCTTGCATGTTGAAAAACGCATCTGTTGCGTCTGAAAGTACAAGATCGGATAGATTGGGGCTTCTTTCTGTTGTTTTGACGTATTTGTTATTTGCTAAAATCATGATCGGAGCGAGATTTGCTCTGGCATATACGGAAAAATCATAGAAATTGACAGGGAAATGAGGGGGGAAGAGGATGATTTCAATTGGGATTGGAAAATAAGCGGGCCATGGATACTGACCTGTTAGCGCCAGCATGATTTTTGTGAACAGATGCGATTGCTCAAGGCCGCCATTTGTTAATATGAATTTTTTTGCTGCCAGCATCCGAGCATCTTCCTTGCTCACATAGCCGGAGTAAAGAAGGGAGTAGTATGCTTCAACTGTAGCGGATAAGTTCCCTCCATCCTCATCGTGAAAAAGTTTCCACGCACCATTGTCCTCCTGCTTGCTGACAATTCTTTCGGTTAATTGATAGATTAAATTTTCGTCATTTATTTCCAATGACCTCAATAAAATAATCATATAAGCATCCGTCGAGATACCTGTATCAAAGGGGTAATCCCATGAGCCATCAGTAACTTGGTCTTTTTGTAACTGTTGGATTAAATGGATAATTACTGGTTTTGTGTAATATTTCAATGCATCACCATCTCCTTCACCAAGATCATTCATATAAATATATATACACCTGTTCATAATCATATATGAAGGTAGAATTTTTTGTGGAGGTGGCCCATGCTTCATTATTTAAGAAAGATGGGAGGAAGACTGAAACTTCCAGAAAATTTACGGTTAATTAAAGCGGATTTAAAAAATAATAACCGTGTTCCTATTCAAGATGAGCAAAACTTAGCCAATGAAGATCAGCTGCTCCTTCAATCAATTCGGTTAAAAACGAAACAGTTAAATGTCAATAATAAGACAAGAACAAAAGCATATCTCGATTTTTATACGCTTCACCCAGAAATCCACTGGGCATTTCTTGGCCATATGGTGTCAAGGAATGGCGGATGGAATATGACAGATTTAAATGGAGATTTTTTATCTAGGCTCATGCATGAAAAAACAAGACAGGACTTTTTTTCTTTTTTGGAACGTGGCAATTGGTTAATCTTTCAGGATGCCTATCCACAGTTCCTATTATATGAAGAAAGCAAATACCAAAATCGAAATTTATTTTATTTATTACCTTATTTGAACGTCTCTCAATTTATGGAAGTGATTTGGCATCATTTTTGGAAAGAAAGAGATTGTTATGTGCTGGCAATGGCACTTGTCATTAATGAACAAAACTATTTGGAGAATAGAATAGTGCAAAATCCTTTGTATAAGAAGAAGGTTTTTCAGACGTTGGAGTTTGTCATCCAGGATTTTCTGTCATTTAATCATATTTTGTTTCCATATAATGAGGGGGGAGACCTGAAAGAAAGGGCGTCACTTGCTGGACTAACACTCCATCGTTTTGGTTCACTCCATGAGCGTATTATGCTTGGGAAAAGGTTATATCAGTTGTTGTTTCATAAAGGGAATTTGTTAGAAGACGTTTATCGCTGGGCAACCGCTCATCCCCATACAGGTTCACGCAAGGATTATTGGCCGGAGATATTTAATGATGTTAACGAAGGAATGCCCGGAGCAATGATTTCGAAAAGGTTAAAGTCTTGCCGGTTAAGAAAGGGAGCGCTTCGGTTGTTCAGCCCACGACTGGAGTACGCGTGGGATAATGTTACCCATACTGAGGCGGAGCCTGGCGATTGGTATGAGCACTGGTATATGATTGAATATCTTTTGGAAGAACAAGAATCGATTAATGGAAAAATCATGGGAGGGTATTGTGAAACACTTGAAAACCTCGAAATTGCCACTATCGCCAAAGAGAGGATTTTTGCGTAACATAGCTTTGTATCTGCCTGCCATTGTCATTGCGTCTTTGGTGGGGACATATTTAGATTTAATTTTTGTAGGGAAAAATCTTTATGCCTTCCCGATTCGCCCTTTTCCTGATGTATTTTCAATTAATATTGCTTTTACATTACTAATCCTCCCTATTTCTACTTGGATATTCCTTTTGATAGCAGCTAAAATGCCTAGATGGAGTAGACTTGTTTTCATCTTGCTCCTTAGTATACTTGCGTCTGTCGTGGAGAAAGTATCGGTGCAATGGGGATTTTTTCGTCATACGGCTCAATGGGATCATAGTTATTCTTTCGTAGGTTATTTCGTATTTCTTGTATTGATATGGAAGATTTTTAAATGGGGAAAGAGACAGGGAAAAATCCGATAGTAAAGGAATAGTACACGGTGATGTGAAGTTATACAAAACGATTGTGGAATTTTACAGTACAGCCGATATCACCGCGTCATAAGTTGCTAAAAGATTGGTCTCTTTTTCTTCCTAAAGCCAGCAAGTGCTATTGAAGCCTTTAAAAATAACTTTCAAATTATGCTGATTTTTTCGCGTGCTATATGAACAAGGCATCACGCTTATTGTGAAAGATGAAAATAAGGGGTAGATACAGTGAAGGGGAAAACAATACTTACAGGTCGGATAGTATTACCTGGTGCTCCTGATTATGATCAAGCACGCATGGATTACAATTCTCGATTTACTAAGTACCCACTTGTGATTGTGTTTTGTCAATGTATTGAAGATGTCTTGAATGCAGTGAAATGGTCACGAGAAAACGACATTCCACTACGTGCAAGAAGCGGCAGACATAGCTTTGAAGCTTTTTCATTAGTAGATAAAGGGATCATTATTGATATGAGTGAAATGACAAAGGTGCATGTTGATAAAGAAAAAGGAATTGCTAAAGTACAAACGGGGATTCCGCTGGGCGACCTTTATACAGAGCTATTTCGGTATGGTGTAACCATTCCAGCGGGTACGGCGCCAGATGTTGGTGTCGCTGGGTTAACACTTGGTGGCGGAATCGGTTTTTTACACCGGATATGGGGGCTGACCATCGACAATCTGCTAGAAGTTGAAATGGTTGTCACTTCGGGAGCACAAGGCGCAAAAGTCATTAAAGCGAATGACTGTATAAACCGTGATCTCTTCTGGGCTTTGCTTGGCGGAGGCGGGGGGAACTTTGGCATCGCTACAACCTTTGTTTTTAAGGTACATCCGATTCGCAATGTTTCTATTTACGAGATTAAATGGGATTGGAAAGATATCGAAACCGTCTTCCGAACCTGGCAAAACTGGGCACCTTTTACATGCAGAAGACTTACCACCGATATTACACTCGGTTCAAAATTAAATGGTACCATCACCTCCACTGGCCAACTACTAGGCACTAAGAAAGAGTTAAAGGATTTATTAAAACCGCTACTTAAAGCTGGAACACCGACGGAAGTAATGCTGAAAACTGTACCGTTTAACGAAGCTGTAAAGTTTTTTGCAGAACCCGATTCGCTAGAGTTTCACAAATTCAAAAATACAGGTGCTTTTGCATACTGCAGATTACCATCAGAGGGAATTGAAACGATGATAGAATTTTTGAGGAATGCACCGAATTGTCATTCTGATGTATGGGGACAGAGTTTGGGCGGGGCGGTAAGTGATGTGGCGCCATCTGAAACGGCTTACTACTACCGAGACGCGAAGTATATTTTAGAGTTTGCAACAACATGGGATACGGATCAAGAAGAATTGGATAATCTGAGCTGGGTGAATGATTTTCGAAAAGCTTTGCTCCCCTATATGAAAGGCAATTACGTTAACTTTCCGGATCTTTCCATTAAGGACTGGGAATGCACCTACTATGGAAACAATATTAATCGATTAATGAAAATTAAACGCCAGTACGATCCGTGTAACGTGTTCAACTTCCCTTTGAGCATCCCCCTTAAATAACCGTGTCTAACTTTTAGGGAGGCACTTCAGCATGAATGGCTGATTCCACTGTTAAATCAATCATTCCGAAACTGAAAAACGTCCCTTTGTATTTACTTCAAAGGGACATTTTTTCGATATAAATTTTTGGTCACTACACTACGAAGAACAACCACTGCACGAGCTGCAACTACTCCCCGAATCTGAACCTCCGTCATTGGAATGGGTATGTGATGAGGTTGTGGATGTAGATCCGGTTCCAGATCCAGTGTTGCTTCCCGCTTCAAACGTATTGACTTCCGCAACGATTTCATCCCATTGTTCTTTTTGTTCAGGGCTATCTGCATATCCTCCAGATCCATCTGCAGAAGACGTGCTATGGTGTTTTTTCTTTTGCTCTTGGATAGGGTCAGATCCGTGTAAAGAAAAGACCGCAGCACCGTACCAATAGCCATCTATTTGATTCACGCGTTTTACTTGGCTTCCCGCCGTCATTTGTTCTGTGGCGAATGCGAGAAATGCCGCCAAAGTATAAACAGATGTTGCGTTGGAGGTCTGCCTGCCAAAGGATTCGATGACGTCCTTCGGATGATTGGCAATCTGTTCAGTCCAACGTCTATGTTCTTGTCTATTTTGCATAAATTCTCCCCATAGATGCGAATGAGAGGTCACATTGAAAAACGATACATACAATAGGTCAAACCAGGCGCGTTCCGTCGGTAAGTTTTTTGGCGTTTCGTGCGGATAGTGTTCGATACGTTCCCCGATAAATGCTACACAAAAATCCTGATATAGCTCTTTTTCATCCAAAAAGAAGTGCCATAGATCATCTACTTGTGTAGAAAACATCGGAAGCCCTTTTGAGACACCTGCTAACAACAGAAATTTCTTGAGTTCATACCAACGTTCTCGTAATTCTGAATTCGCTAAGGTGTGCCCAGCTTGCTGAATACGCTCATTTACAGTTGTTTCAATTGTGGTGGACCAGGCTTGGTTAAATTGTTGAAAAAGTTGTTGTGTTTCTTGATCAGCCCACGGTGGAGCAACCAGTTTTTTTGAATATTGGTAGTTACGCTGCCGTCTTGCAAAAATCAACAGTAAAACAAAAAGAGCGATGATGCCAACTACTAACAATAGATTCATAGACGTTCCCCCTTATTGGTAATAATAGCATAATAAAGCCAACGAAAAATAGATGCCTGACTTACGACTGTTTTTTTGTTGATGATTCTGACTCGTATGCATGCATCGTAGAAGCTACGGGCAACGATACATTTCCAATGGATTGTAGCAGAGTGTCCCTAGGATTTTATCTGACGTATTATAGCAATACATACTACTTCGATTGTTATAAGGAGGACTACCTCTTGCCCAATTGGATGATGGATCGATTAAAGGAAATCGACACGGTGAATCAGCAAGCGATGAACCCATTCGAATGTCAGACTGCCGTACCATTTATGTTAGTGGGAAGAGACGGCACACCCTTTACGGTATTCGGTTTTTCAAGGGGATGTTTTTTTAAGTCGAGGTTCTTTACTGTGCATTCTATTCATGGTGGAGAGCTGTGCGTAGTATTGGAAGTGCTGGCACCTTGCGATTGTAACGGGCATTTGTTTCGCACGAAGGCAAAAGTGGTTGTCAATTCGAATCGTTTTTGTGGGCTTACTCTTGTAGATGTACCGGTATTTGATTACTTACAAGTATCCTATGTGGTAACCGATCAGCTTTGCTTACCATTTATGTTATGTAAAAAAGATGTACCGAAAACGATATACAGACTAGACGGAAAAGAACAATTGCATGCGGAGACCGTTAGTGTTCATTACACGGGAACAGATCCGCAGGTAGAGCTAACTCTCTATACAAAAGAAAAGTCTATTCGCTTACAAGTGCCAAAAGATGAGTTTAGGTCGTTGACTGTCTGTCAGTTACAATCGATTGAAATAGCTACGCCGGTGGATGTAGTGAAAGGAATGATTGAATTGCAACTTCATTTTTGTGAAAAAAAGAAGCTATATTTTTAAGTGTCGACCTGAATGATTTGTCCCCTAACACTAGAAATGGTGAACATACAATGGAATGTACATGCAAAAAGACAATGGGGGTAATTATTTTGGCGAAATTAGGCTGTTGTTCAAATTCAGGTAGTGTCAATGATGCAGTTTGTACGACGGTAGCGATAACGGACGGTACTGCAGCAATATCGATTTGGGAAAATACGACGAACTTTATGATCAATGGCACCATCCTTGTAGAGAACTTGGGGTTAACAAATGCATGGGATGCCGGGCTGCTCATAAATGGAGTCACCACGCCCATTTTAACGGTCCCACCAGGCGAATCAGCTTCCATTACTGTCAATAATTTAACGAGCATTGAGATTCAAGGATCTGGAACAGGGACGGTTAGTACCGCGGTCAAAGTTTCTTTCTCATTAAACTATAATTTCTAAGTGTATCGAGGGAATAACCCTCATAAAAGAGTAGAAGGATTTTAGCACAGGCTAGCATTAGGCCTGTGCGCTTTTTGATGGTAAAAGTGTATAGCTCACATTGAAAACGCTACTCTTTTGGTCAAGTGGCATAAAAGAATAGCGTTTTGATAAAGGGGAGGAGTCTCAACTCACGCGGATGATTGTGAGGGCGGCTCCCGTTGCACCACCTCCGACTAAAATGATAGTAGCTAGCAATCCGAAAAATTGGAGTGAGAGGGTGTCCCCTGCTGATAAAGAGACAATCAAGTCATTATTATAACTTGATGCAGCTAATGCTGGAGAGACGATTGAACCAGGAATTGGAGTAGATCCATTTAGCAGGAGTCGGGAACTCGCAAGCAGTGAAACGGTTGTACTTATTTGATAGGTCACGTAATAGCGACCTGTTGAAGGAACGGTGAATGTCGTGTTAGCCCCATTGACGGTGAAACCATCTAAGCTTTGGTTGTTAGGAAGAGGAATACTAGTTCCCCCGAGTAATACGACGATTGTGCTCCCGGTAGTGTTGGATGCATACATGGAATTGCTGGTCACACTTGTCCCGGTAGGCCCTGTAGCTCCCGTGGGTCCGGTTACGCCGATACTGCCTGTAGCTCCTGTGGGTCCAGTTATGCCGATACTGCCTGTAGCTCCTGTGGGTCCAGTTACGCCGATACTGCCTGTAGCTCCTGTGGGTCCAGTTGCACCGGTACTACCTGTAGCTCCTGTTGCGCCAGTAGGACCAGCAGTACCTGTACAACAGCCAGTGGAAAAAATTTTAGCACACATAATGATCAACTCAACTTTCTATGACCTTACTCTAGTATATTTTTGAGAGAATGACTTGCTTGTACTTTCTAACGAAAGAATGATTGAGTTGCTTGATTTTGGTGGAAAAAGACAGTTGGAGTGAGCTCAATGGGGGTATTTCGACATGTCTACTAGCAACTGAACACCAATCGACATTATTTATTGACTATTCAAATAGACGGGTGTACACTGTGATTAATGGTTAACGAATTGTTAATCAAAAAGCGCGATTACACAAGGAGGCTGTGCAATGTCTAATGAAGAAGCGCTAAGTCAATACGATAATCGTTTATTTCGAACGCCTGATGGCTATACGTCAGATATAGCCGTTTTCACAATTACATCGAAGCAACTCACAGCGCACACGCCACCTAACATGACGTTGAAGCTCTTACTCATTAAACGAGCCTTGCTCAATGCAGAAGGGCACCCTAATATTGAAGCGGCTAAATGGGCTTTGCCGGGAGGCTTTGTCCAGGACAATGAATCGGGTTTTGAAGCGGCGCAGAGAGAATTAGAGGAAGAGACCGGTGTAAGTGGCATTCACATTCAGCATTTTGGTGTCTACGACAAACCGGGGAGGGATCCGCGTGGTTGGATGATTACGAATGCACATTATGCAATTGTACCTGAACATGCGCTGACGGCAAGAGCAGCAAACGACGATGCGGCGGAAGTGGAATTGTTCTCCATTGAAGACGTCTTGCGATTGGACTTGGCGTTCGACCATTATGACATTATCAAAGAGGCAATTCGCTGCATTACAAACGACCTGCTACAAACAACAGTTGCCCAAAACTTTTTACCGAAGCACTTTACCTACTCAGAACTGCAAGCACTATTACTGACCGTAACGAAGGATCCGGCCATTGTGAGCGATCAAAGTTTTGCACGAAAAATAAAGACATTGCCTTTCATTCAGGCGGTTCCTGGTGAAAAGACACAGAGAACATCGAAATCGCCGGCTCAGTTGTATGAGTTTATCGATATGGATGTTATGAAACCCATTTACACAGCGAGATATTAAGAAAAAGAGGAGGCAGTTTATCATGAAAAAAGCGTTATTGAACATTGATTATACGTATGATTTTGTCGCACCAGAAGGGAAATTGACATGTGGAGAACCAGGGCAGCAGCTGTTGCCGTATATTTGTGACTTGACAAAGACCTTCATTGACAACAATGAGTTGGTCGTTTTTTTAATAGATGTACATAAAGAACATGATCCTTACCATCCGGAGTCTAAGTTGTTTCCACTCCATAATATCGAGCATACAGCAGGGAGGGAATTGTATGGGGAGTTGAACACACTTTATCAAGCAAACGAAGCGAATGATGCAGTATTATGGATCGATAAAACGAGATATTCTGCTTTTGCCGGAACGAATTTGGATCTTACATTGCGCGAGCGAGGCATTACTGAGCTACATCTTGTCGGAGTCTGTACGGATATTTGTATTCTCCATACGGCTGTTGATGCGTACAACAAAGGCTACAAAATTGTCATACACGAACGAGGTGTAGCAAGTTTCAATCAGGCGGGGCATGACTGGGCACTTGGGCATTTTGCCAACACATTAGGTGCTGAAGTGGTGTAAGGCCAACTGAAGGAGGGCAAGAGTATGGCGAAAATCGGGATTTATGGATCATCATTTGATCCAATCACCAACGTACATTTATGGACGGCAAGTACGATTGCGCACCGTTGTCAATTGGATAAAGTCATTTTTCTTCCTTGTTCACATAAACGTAGAGATAAAACGATGCAAACCACTGACGAGCATCGGTGGGAAATGGTGCAGTTGGCAATCCAAGATCACGATAAATTTATAGCGGATGATTATGAAATGCAGCAACAACCTTGGAATGTAACAAGCTATGAAACATTGAGACATTTTAAAGAGATATACAAAGGCGATGAAATCTACTTTATAATGGGCGCTGATTTACTAGTAGATATCGGTGCCGGTAAGTGGGGACAGGCTGAATCACTCATTCGAGAAAATAAATTTATCGTGATGGCTCGCGAAGGAATCAATATGTTGCAAGCGATTAGTCAATCTGCGCTATTGAGAAATTATGATGACGGCAATACCTTTCATTTAATCGATAAAGGGCTGTCGATGTCGATTAGCTCTCGCTATATTCGGGAAGAGTTTTCGATGGGAGGCGAGCCACGTTATTTGCTGCCGGAAGCTTGCTATTACTACATTAAGGAGCATTCACTCTATACGAGTTTGCACGATAAATCTGAATGATTTCGTTGATAAGTCCCCTAGAATTTGTGTCTAAAAAAAAGCGTGTTTCAAAAGAATTTGTTCTCTTATTACTATTCAAGCACGACATAAATCAGAAAATACATTACAATAGAGTAGCATTTTGATAATGGTCGATTAAAGCAAATTGATAGTGATAGAGAAGGGGACAGTTCATTTGTTATATCATGAAACACACATCGTGAGCCCAAAGCATGAGTGGGTCGTATTCCTTCACGGATTGGGTGGCAATTCGAATATTTGGTACAAGCAAGTAGAAGCATTTAAAAAGCATTATAACCTTCTTTTTATAGATTTACGTGATCATGGTGGGTCGGTGAATTATAAACCTGAAGTACCTGATTATACGCCAGAACTCTTGTCGAAAGATGTGGTGAAGGTGCTCGACGGGCTATCTATTGAGAAAGCGCATTTTGCAGGGATTAGTCTTGGTTCAATTATTTTACACGCCATGCATATTTACGCGCCGAGTCGCATTAAAAGTATGATTTTAGGTGGAGCGATTATCCGTTTCACGCCTGCTGCAAAGGTCATTTTGAAAACGGGTAATCTCTTAAAAAGTGTCGTTCCATACATGTGGCTCTATAAAACATTTGCACGGATTTTAATGCCGAAAGCGCATCATAAGAAATCACGCGATATTTTCATTAAAGAAGCGAAGAAACTTCGGCAAAAAGGATTTATCAAATGGTACCGTTTTGCGGCGAACGTCGGTGCGATTTATCCGCAGGTGGATACGAAAAAAGACGTCATTCCGAAGCTCTATATTATGGGCGACCAAGATTATATGTTTCTTGGGCCTGTCAAAGAAGATACGCTTGGAGACGAAGCGGCTGATTTGCATATTATTGCATCATGTGGTCATGTGTGCAATATCGAAAAGCATGCTGAATTCAATCAACAGGCGCTACAATTTTTAGCAGAACGGCAGCGACAAGACAAGGTTTCGTTGAGCAAAAACTGTGCGTATATTGCATAATGAATAAGAAGATGAAAACCAGCCATAATTTCGAATGGCTGGTTTTTGCTATAGGTATGCGGATAGTAAGGATATGGTATAATTTTAGACTAAATGGTTCGGGATGGGGGCGTGTAACTTGCTAAAACGTCGAAGAAAAGAGAAACGGAAACGTCAAAACGAACAGTACACACGTGGCGATTTCTTTCTGGATGTAGTATTAGGGATTCCTGAGTTAATCATCTTACCTTTTCGTATGTTGTTTTTCGGTGTGAAATCGATGATTCGACTCATTTCTAATTGGTCGTGAAAGTAGCGAGTTAACAGTTTTGGAAATATAGTTTGTAGATGGAGGACAAGTATGCGGCTCAATCAATTTATTAGTTCATCAGGATTTTGTTCAAGGCGCAAGGCTGATGCGTTGATTAAAGAAGGTAAGGTTACTGTGAATGGTCAGCTGATTGCGCTAGGACAAGTGATTGATGAAGGGGACCGAGTCGAAGTCGACGGACAACGAATTGCGGCGAAACAACGGGATATTTATGTGATGCTGAACAAACCACGGGGAATTATATGCACAGCGGCGAGTCATATTGGGGGGAATATTATTGACTTTGTGAATTATCCAGAACGTATTTTTCCTGTAGGACGGCTCGATAAGGACTCAGAAGGGCTTATTTTGTTAACCAATGATGGTAGCATTGTTAATGAACTGTTGCTAGAAGAAAATAATCATGAAAAAGATTATTTGGTGACTGTCGATAAGAAAATTACCGCAATATTTATAGAGGATATGGCAAAGGGCGTAGACATTTATAACCCTCGAAAAAAAGACTATACCCGAACAAAGCCTTGTAAAGTTGTTCAAATCGATGATTATTGCTTTAAAATTACGTTGTCACAAGGCTTAAACCGTCAAATTCGGCGCATGTGCAGACGTTTTCAGTATACGGTCACACGTTTACAGCGAGTGCGCATGAAAGAACTTCAACTAGGGACATTAGCGATAGGTGAATGGCGCGCATTATCTGAAGAAGAGGTTGCAAAGTTGAAATAAACCATGGGGAGTAGCTTACCCTCGTTTGGATATACTAGCTGTATTGTCGAAAACGGGGGTGAAAGCAATGGCGAAAAGTAATAATCGCAACAAAGGCAAAAAAGCAACGAGCGTCACACCGCAAGGAAATGGCAATACAGAGTTTGCACAAGAGCCCACAACGAAATTGGAAAATGCGGCTAAAAAGAAAAATACAAAATAAATTCACGAGTGATATGACAATGAGAAGCAGCCGCGTTTAAACTATACGTGACTGCTTCTCATTGGTATTGCCATGCCTAAATTTGTGGGAAAGTGATAACCAACTGCCGATCTACATTGATTACTTCAATCAGTTGATCGTTAAAAAGATAAGGTGTGTCATTGGCATCTTGAGGTTTTACGTCTTCGTACATATTTTTCACGGAGAGCACAGGAAACGTCACGGGAATATAACGTCCTTTGCTCAACGTCTTCATATTGCCCATTAAAAAAAGCTCCTTACTAGAGGCCGCAAAGCTTAAATGACCGATTTCTTTGTTCAAATTTCCGGAGACGATGGCAACGCCCTGCAATAAAGAAATTAAACATACAATGAAATCATTAATAATTTCAGTGGGTAATTTGTCGAAGCCACATTTTAAAAATAGCGCATTAAAGCCATTGCGTATTTCTTTGAAAGAGAAGAGCTCTTCAATTTTTTTGCGTTTTTTCTCTTTTTCAAGATTTGTGATGATGTGCTTACACGTATCTAAGTATTCTTTGACATAGCCCATACTTTGTTCTCTATGTACAACAAAATCATTAAGTTCTTTCATGACCGTTATGTCTTCTGCTTCTTTTCGTGTTAAAACCAAAAAACTATATAGATCTTTTTCATCAAAATTTCTTACGGAAAACTTATTGTAATAATGTTCGACTAACTGCCGCTCTTTTTTATCCACTCATTCTCTCTCCCAATCTGCTGTATACGCGACCTTCGCTGGATAGCAAAAGCCTTTACCTCAATCATAGCATGGGTAGACCTACATTTTCAAAATGAATCCATTTGCTAAAAAGCAGGATTGTGTGAACAGCTGGAAATGACGGGACTTTCTATTGAAAATACATTACAATATGCATAGGATAAGTACAAAAGCGCAGGGTGCCTGCTTAGATGCGACAGGCATAAGACGGGTCGATGGCGTGGCGGTCTTTGCCACAGAGTCGGCTTGACTTTCAAGGAACACAGTCTAAGTTCGCCGCGTCCCGCGGCAACGACTGCGTGACTCACATCCTGTGAGCCTCCAAGCATCTAGCGCCCCGAGCCTAGACGGATAATCTCTTTGTACTTACTTTTACACAGTATGAGGGATTGTATGGTTTATTAATATAATAAGAGAAATGTAAGCACCTTATAATCAGATAAGTAAACGTTAGAAGTCAGTTATCTCGGAGGAGGTGCTGACTTTTATCTGGATTCAGTCGAAGTTCAAAATCTGGCTGAATCCAGGTAAAGGTTTGTAGAAAGAAGGCATGCTAAGTGAAACAGCAAGTGATGCGATGCGGCCTAGGAATAACGGATAACGCTCGTAAAGGAATGGCCAAGTTTACAAAGGATGAGCACGCTTTTTTTGCGATGCAAGACGCATTTGATATACATATTGAAAAACGTCCGACCAATCGACAAGGCAATATGTCGTTTTCCTTGTTCTTTGATAATGATACGAATGATGTATTAGCGAAACGACTTGAGGGTAAAGTGGCCGTCATGGAATGTGTGTATCAGCACGATGGTTTTCTGGCAACAGGTTTTCATGTGAGAGGCCGCAAAGAGGTTGTCCGCACAAATCGCCGCCTTCCAATACGTCTAAAGTTTCAACTAGGTCGAAATAGTGGGGCGACGATGCCTGTTGAATTGTATACAAGTCTTCGTGAGCTACCAATTGCCGAGGAACGATCGGAATATGTAAAGAAGCGGATTGCCAGTTGGGAAGGGTATTTGCGCATTCAAGAACGCAATGCAGATGTCGCAGATGTGACGTCGGCTTTTTCGCGTGCGAGTTTTAGTGAAGATTTCAGCAAATTACGGCTTACCTGCAGTGGTTTGAAGGCCGCGGATTGGCGTGCCATTAAAGGGTTTAGTGCGAAAATGACAGGGGCTTCACAGGACATTGGAAACGTTTTGAATGCCTATCAATCGAAGGGGATTGTCGAGATTGAGCTCAACCGTCACTATAAAGAGCTGGCTCGTCAAAATAAATGGCACCTCAAATCGCATAAGGAAGTGACGTTCAGCAATTTCGCGGAGCTGAGCCAAGTACGGCGTTTGCGAAAAGGCTTCAAGGATCTACAAGATGGCTTGGCTGCCAATGCTAATCTTGAAAAAGTCCTGTTTGAAGAGCGCCCGACTGTGCGTATTTCAAATAAACAGCCCCAACTCGTTTTTCATAATACATTAAACAAATTTCAGAAAGAAGCGGTCACGGGCGCCATGACCTCTCATGATCTGTATGTCATTCAAGGACCACCAGGAACGGGCAAGACGACCGTTATCTCCGAAATTTGTCACCAGAACGTCAAAGCCGGATTGCGCACACTCGTCGCATCTCAAGCGAATTTAGCGGTAGACAATGCGCTCGGTCGATTATTGTCGCATCAAGATATTCGGATTTTGCGCTATGGACGAACAGAGAGCATTGAAGAAGAAGGCAAAAAATTTATCGAAGAAAATGTGGCGCTTAATTGGAAAAATCAGACGCTAGCGGCCGTCAATGAACAACTGCAGTCTCATTCCGAAAGAGCTACGCAGCTGGACGAGGATATTCGTTTTTGTGAAACTGAGTTACAAGATTTGCAGCAGGAATTGGATACACTTGCAGAGAAAATTATCTTGAAAAAAGCTGCCCAAGAAGAGCAGGCGACATGTACAAAGGAGCTCAATGTGCTGACGAAAAAGCTAGAGCGTCTAACTGTAGAACGTGAGGCACTCATTAGCAAACAAGCAACGCTCGAACAGACCGCTGCTGAAATAGCAACAACTCGCCAGTACATTGAACAACAGATAGAAGCGCAAGACATGAGCGCGCAGACGATTGCACAAATGGAGCAGTTAGCGCAGCAAATAAAAGAACTGCAAAATACCATTAGCTATCGACAAACGCTCCAACAGATACAAGATACAGAACATTCGCTGGCTGCGATTCAACAAGCACGCGAAGTAAAACAGCACACGCTCGACACACTCCATGCCTTTTTGAACGAGTTAACGGTGATTGTCAAATTGGATGAGCTGAAAGAGCAACTAGTAGCTTGTGAAATTGTACCGCCAATAGCAATCAACCAACAAATCACCTCATTGGAACGTCAAATTAGTGACATCCAATCGAATCAGTCAATGAATGCCTACAGTGAATGGCAAAGTCTTACAGTTCGGCTGTCGACGGCAATTGCGAATATCGAAGGATTATTGAAGAAACACGGATTTTTGTACCCTTCTACGCAGCGAGGACTCAATCATAAATATACGTCAGTAGCGGATATCCATGGCATGATTGACCAAATCGGGCGCTTTTTAATTGCACCGAAGACGAAGAGTACGTTGGAATCTAGAAGTTATTCGCCTGAAAGGTATGACTATCTTGAAAAAATAGCCATCGCGTTAGAAATGCTACGTGAACGTCGATCCTATGCGAAAGGCCAAAGTGCTGCATTCGAACAACAAAATCAATTGCTTCAACAATCCAAACAGCTATTTACAGCGATAAAAACCGCAATGGGCGAGTATGTGCAGCAATCGATTTCTAGTTTAGAGCAAGAAAGGACCGTGATGGAACAAGAGGCGGAACAGCGTCAATTGGACTGCCAACAACACCAACAAACAAGTGCCAATTTCCGGGCATTACTCGATACTGTCGATGAAACGACGGCGCTGTATATGTTGCAGGAAGAGTTGGCGTCTAAAGAGCAAGTCTATGCGGAACATCAACAAGCTAAGGCTACGCTTGATCGTTCTGTACAGGAGTTAGAGGCGATTCATAGCGATGCAGAAGAGACGGCCAAACAACTGGAACAGACGATTTCGACACTTCAAGCAGTGAGCGAGGAGAGTCAATCGTTACAAGAAGCATCTGCGAAACAGCAAACAGTGCTTGCTGAATTGGCGGACATACTGCAACAAAAGCCAGAGGAAGAGCGTCGACAGGCACTTCATGCATTCGAAGCCATATCAGATCAACTCCAAACATTGGCAAAGGACAAAGAGCGGATGCCGATTACACATGCGTTGCAACAACAATGGTTAACGCTATTAACAGAGGCCAATGATTATGATTTGGATGAAATTCGTAAGCTCTATGTACAACATGCCAATGTTATCGGTACAACATGTGTCGCGTCTGCACGGCGTGATTTTATGGAAGAGTATCCGACATTCGATGTGGTCATCATCGATGAAGTGTCAAAAGCGACTCCTCCCGAATTGCTACTGCCGATGCTAAAAGGGAAAAAGATTATTTTAGTCGGCGATCATCATCAGTTACCGCCACTCGTTGGACAAGAAACGTTAGAGGAGTTTCTGGAGGAAATCGATAATCAACAAGAGAAGAAAGAATTTAAACAACTGTTAAACGAATCGTTATTTGAGCGTCTTTTCAGAACGTTACCTAAACAAAATAAGACGATGCTTGGGATTCAATACCGGATGCACGAAAGCATCATGCAAACGATTACGCCCTTTTACGAAGAAGGGAATTACAGCTTGCAATGTGGCTTAACAGATTCGGATGCCGCACGGGATCATTTGCTGACCTCTCGCTATATTAAGCGCAACGACCATCTTCTGTGGTTTGATATGCCAAACAAACCGGCATACTTTGAAGAGAAAGTGAAGGGCGGTACAAGTCGCTTTAACCAAGCCGAATTGACGATGATCAACAAGCTACTCGTCGATTTAGATGACGCAACGAATCGAGCGAAGCAAGAAGGACGCATGGAGCAAGAGGCTAAAAAGAGTGTCGGCGTCATAAGTTATTATGGGGAACAAGTGAAGCGTATTGACCGCTTACTGCAACACGAACTCATGCCAGAACATTTGCATTATCGAACAGGGTCCGTAGATAAATTCCAAGGGATGGAAATGGACGTCATTATTTTGAGCTTCGTACGAAATCATGAGGAGAAGGGCGGAGACATCGGCTTTGCACGGGATTATCGTCGCTTAAATGTCGCCTTGTCACGTGCGCGTGAATTGCTCATTATTGTCGGCAGCTCGGACATGTTTACCGTGCGGACCAAACACCAAAGTTCGAGGGACATGTACGGACGTTTATTGGCAGATATTAAACAGAAAAATGGTTTTAGAGCGTTTGAAACATATGGTAAATTGTGAGAGAGTGGGGAACGAGCGCAATGAAGGAAGTAAAGCAACGATTGACGAGGGAACTTCAGCAGGACTTCAATGTGAAAATCATGGATACGTTGGCTTGGGGAGTTCCCGTTCATTCCATCGACATTGCATTCCAGACGGTTAAGCGCACAACAATGGATATTCTCATGAAAATGATGTTACTTGCTTTTCAAAAAGGATCGATTGCAACAGCAACTGAACTTAGTGATATGTTGCTCGTTGAACAGCTCTTCATTAATGATTTAATTGACAAAATGACGAGAACAAAGATGATTGACAAGATCGATGATGTTTTTACGTTGACCGATCTAGGGGAGCAACAGCTGGAGAAGGGGATTTTTGAACATGAACCCGAGGACGCTAGTCAAACAGCCTGTTACAGTCCATGCCATCAGTCGTTTTTGACAGGAGATGTAGAAGAACTGTCCTCGGAAAAACAAGAACTGTACCGCTATCAGCAGGAATTTGCGGATTGGACAGTGAAGTCGCTAGCGAAACTAGATGCAGTCGCTGCCTTACAATCGCTCGGCATTGAATCGAGTGAAGGCAATTTGCAGATCGTCATTTCTAAAATCGTCTCTGCAACTACAGTCCAAACCGATACCGTACCTTGCTTGGAGTTTCGACTGTATAATCAGGCGGAAGATGTCTTATACGCACGCATTTGGAATACACTAACCAACCAGTGGGACGCAACGCTTGAAGCGCAAGTTAATGATAAAGAGCGGAAGAAATGGCGCGAAGATTATTTCTCTGAATTCAGCAAATTTTTTTGTACTGAAAGCGAAGCGTCAGCTACAGAAAACCTTCACTTCCATAAGTGATGGGATGAATGCACGTGCCCTTACTGTTTAGTGAGCGTTCGAAATCCAGCTGAACCCAGAGAAAAGCCTCCGGCGGATGTCACGGATTTTTTAAGGGGAGCTTTTCGAGCTCGAAAAAATCCAGACGCAATTACACGCTGGGGCGTAATTGATGAATAGAGATACACCGTAGTAGGGGAGCTTGTATAAAGCCCCTAAGAATGGAGTAGGTGAGCGAGATGAAATCAATAACTGTTGAAGCGTTAATGACGAAGTTTTCACTGGAAGTACTAACTGGACAAGACCAACTTCATCGTATCATCCTAAAATCCGAGACACGCCGTCCTGGACTAGAATTTATCGATGACTTTGCGTTTATCGGGATGGAGCATATTCAAATTTTAGGGAAAAATGAAATTAACTATTTACATACACTGAGTGATGAGGAATGCAAAATGCGGATTGGCAATATTGTGAAGTACAATCCACCGTGTATCATTATTACATGGCAGCAGGAGGAGCCTGTGGGCTTACTGCAATACTGTGCAGAGGAAGGCATTCCTGTATTGCGTACACGGGAAGCAACGAGTATATTTAATCCGAAGCTCGATGCGTATTTAGTGAAGACATTGGCGGCTGAAATTGCGATACATGGGGTTTGTGTCAATGTGGCGGGCATTGGGATCTTATTACGAGGCAAGTCAGGGGTCGGGAAAAGCGAAACGGCACATACATTGATTGGTAAAGGACATCGACTTGTGGCGGATGATATTGTCGTGCTCAAAAAAATCAGTCCACAAGTACTGTTAGGTACCCACGATGGGAAGAATAGAGAATTTCTTGCATTGCGCAGTGTCGGTCTGTTGAATGTCGTGCGTTTATATGGACGAACAGCTTTTCAAGATGAGACGCGTATTGTACTCGATATCGAACTGACAAAATGGCAGGAAAATGCTTTAAACAATGAGTTGGAGCTGGAAGAGAAGTTTGTGGAATATATGGGCGTGAAAGTGCCACATATTCAAATACAACTGCAACCAGGGCGCGATGTCGCAGGGTTAATCGAAGCGGCGGCGAATAACTGGTACTTGAAACAAGAAGGCTATAGTGCAACAGAAGAGTTTATGCAACGTATAGAAGCGGAAATTGCGGATGCGAGTTCGGAATAAGAAATGAGTGGTAGGAAAAGGGTAAGTAAACGAAACACGTCTCAGCCAGGAAAGAGAAGGTTGAGACGTGTTTTTGTTTTTTCGAGATATAGTTAATCTTTCATACCGTATTTTACCGTATAACTGTCCAAAGGTTTATTCATTTTATCTTGAATGAATAGTGCAGCGGAATGGAGTTTGTCTGTTTGGATATTTGTTTGAATCCCCATACTCGTTAACATGTAATGGAGATCGTCGGTTGCTAAATTTCCCGAAGCACCCGGGGCATACGGACAGCCACCTAAGCCACCTAGCGAGCTATCAAATTTTGTGATTCCCATCTCTAAAGAAGCCAGGACATTTGCCATCGCAGTCCCACGTGTGTTATGGAAGTGCATAGCGATTTTCTCTTGTGGATAGCGTTTGAGAAGCGCTTCCAACACAATTTGAACATGTACCGGATTCGCGACGCCAATTGTATCACCCAATGATAGTTCTTCTATCCCCATTTCAAACAAAGAATCTGTTAGTCGAATGACTTCATTTATGTCGACCTTGCCTTCAAAGGGACAGCCAAATACAGTTGACAGATAGCCTCTTACCGATTTGTGATTGGCAATCGCTTCACGGGTAACTTCGGCTAATACAACCTCTGTTTCTCTAATTGTCTTGTTGATATTTTTCTTATTATGCGATTCGCTCGCTGAAAGAAAAACGGAAACTTCATCGATTGGACTATCCAAAGCACGGATTAATCCTCTCATATTAGGCACAAGTGCTGCATAAGTCACGTTGGGAGCTTTTTGAATCCCTTTCGCCACAATCTCTGCATCAGATAATGCAGGAA
Organism: Sporosarcina sp. FSL K6-1522; assembly: GCF_038622445.1. Taxonomy (GTDB): domain Bacteria; phylum Bacillota; class Bacilli; order Bacillales_A; family Planococcaceae; genus Sporosarcina. The sequence goes on along the minus strand of NZ_CP152019.1, from coordinate 3,123,466 downwards.
TCCATTTCGGATTAACAAAAGAGGTCACTTCTATATAATTAAGTCCAGATGAAGAAAGCTGGTTGATCCATTCGATTTTGTCTTTTGTAGGGACAAACGTACTTTCATTCTGTAAGCCGTCTCTTGGCCCTACCTCTCGAATATGCACGCTAGTAGGGAATCTACGTACCGTCATGTAATGATAATCTCCTTTCTCTTAAAAACCGAATAAGGCCGTCATAATCCAAGCCGAAGCGTAGAACACCATAAACTGTACACCTGCTCCAATACCAAGAATACGATTTAACAGACCACCAACAGCTGCTACTGTAAATGTCAGAGCAATACCGACAAATTGTGCTTCATGAAAAGCAAGCAAACAAGCCAATCCGATGAACATGGCAACAATGGCTTCTTGGCTCACAAATTTCATGACAATGACAGAAGCTTTTCGTGCATAGTTCATAGAGAAAGGATAAGCAATGAGTGAAGCAACGATCAGACCGATTGCGCCGTACAGGAAGAAATCCCATGATGTCAAGTACGTATGCAAGTTCTTGACAGGCTCCACAGTGAAAACGGGTGGTGCATTGAACAATGGGGAAGCTGGGCCTAATGCGACAGGGCTTAATGGAATCCCGAAAGCAATTAACGGAATAATCGCTTCTGCGATATAAGTAGATTCCGTCACACCATTCATGACAGTTAAACTCGTTGTTGATTTTTTATAAGCACCTTTTGTGCGTGATCCTACAACTTCGCCCATTAAAGATGTCATACCGACCGGGCTAAAAACAAATGTTAAGGAGGAAATAAATGTCGTAATTGCTGTGAAAAACTTTTGTCTGCCTGTGAGTATTTTCAACGGGTTGGGAAAATACCCCTTCCATGCCTTCGTTTCAGGAGCTAGATGGTACTCCTTAGGCTTGCTTCTTTCAAGTGCGCGTTTAGCGCTGGATGACGTAGCAAATAAAAGATCAGCAAACATAGGGCCAACTGCTATTCCTAGGAAGAAACTGATCGATAAATGTTTATCTAATAGCGTAAAGCTCATCAAGTCCAAGCTTTTAATAAAGAAAGCAAAAGGAATAATCATTAATACGCTAACCCATTTACCTTTTGAGAAATAGGCAATTAATAAAGCCGCGAGCGTGAATATTATTCCGGCCGATGATTTGAAGAAATCAGCAAACTGACCGAGAAATTGTCCTAATAACACCGCCGTTGGTAGGGCGATGAAAGCGCCGATAATGCCGCCAGAAATCATCTTTCTTAGGGCAACATGGGGCATCCCCATTCTTCTTAATGTTGTCGCGTGGTCCAATAATGGGACTGCAGTTGTGTCACCCGGAATCCCCATCAATGCCGTTGGAACAGCATGCGTTAGATGTTTTGCGAGAACAGCAGCCATGAAAAACGAAAAAACAGCTGCTGGCGGAGCGCCCAATAAGATGACTAATAAAGTAAGTGGCACCATGATTGCTGTTTCGTCTGTCCCGGAAATTAATCCAATCAATGAAAAAACAATCGCTCCAATTAAAGCAAATAAAATGGCGGTTACGAGTAAACTCATTTTTTCTGTTCACCTCCAAGAGCTCTGAAATGCTCTAGCACACCAAGGTCCTCTAACTCTTTTCTTGTGATAGGGTCATTTTCGATTAAAGCCAATTCTTCCTGCACATCCAATTGTAAATCCTCGAAAATTTCTTTCATGCTTTCAACTGAAGTTTCTTCTTCGATTAATACTCGTTTAGGCTTAAATACAAACGAACAGAATAGTAGAGATAGGACAGTCCCCGTAATACCAAGAAGCAAGGAATAAGAAGCTACCATATTCTCGCTGGCGATCGATGGGAAAAACCGAAGACCTACATTATAGGCGCCTAAACTGACGGCAATATTGATTAGAATGGATAGGAGTAACTGATTAGGTGCAATCGTATCGCCTAATATTTCTAAGTACTTTTTGTGAGTGGACTCGTTATTCGAAGTTCCATTCGGCTGTGGTTGCTTACTAGACAATTTATTCACCTCTTTGAATGGCTTTAGTGATTTCCAAAATACGATCATAACGAAGGTCTTTTTCTGCTACAGCTTGGGCTACAATCCGGTCGACTTCTGACTTATCGGCACCAGCCATAACAGCTAAATTTCTCGCATGAAGAGACATGTGACCTCTTTGAATGCCTTCTGCAGATAAAGCACGCAAAGCGGCGGCATTTTGTGCTAGACCTGCTGCAGCAATACAACCTGCAAGTTCTGTTGCAGAATGTACGTCCATTATTTTTAAGGAAGCCTGTGCGACAGGGTGGGTTTTCGTTGCACCGCCAACAATACCAACAGCCATTGGAAGTTCAATAGACCCTGATAAGTTGCCGTCAGCATTTATTTCCCACTTTGTTAAAGACTTATAGAGTCCGGAAATAGATGCGTATGCATGCGCTCCTGCTTCAACCGCGCGTGTATCATTTCCTGTAGCCAATACAACTGCCGAAATCCCATTCATGATTCCTTTGTTATGAGTTGCGGCACGATAGGGATCAAAGTCCGCAAACTCGAAAGCGCTTACAATGTTTTCCACGATTTTTTTACCACCAAGTGCTTCTGCCGAAAATACCGCTCTTGCACGAACTAATCGACGATCAGCTAAGTTGGAAATGATCCTTAGTACAACTTGGCCACCTGTAATGGATTCAATCGTCGGCGTAACGGATTCAGCCATCGTGTTAACGGCATTTGCCCCCATAGCATCTTTAGTATCAACAATGAGATGGATGACAAGCATTGTTTGATTCGTCGTTGGAATAATATGCACTTCTAAATCTTTCGCTCCGCCACCTAAAGAAACTAACGTTGGATCTTTCTCATTACAATGATTCAAAATCTCATCTTTATGTTCAAATATCTTCGCTCTTGCTGCATAAGGATCCGCAACATTCAGTACTTGAATTTGTCCTCGCATAATGGTTCCACTCATAGATGTGAAGAATCCACCATGCTCATATGCCGCTTTTGCTGCATTACTTGCGGCAGCGACAACAGATGGTTCTTCAGTTGCCATCGGAATGAATGTATCTTTTCCGTTCACTTTAAAGTTTGTTGCAATGCCAACGGGAATGCTGATTTGTCCCACAACGTTTTCAATCATTGAATCTGCTAAATCCATAGATAGCGCTTGATCGCCGGATAGATAGGTTACTTCATCCTCTGATAAGTCGCGTCCCTTCGTAACAATATCGAATCTTTCCTTAGTTGATAAACGATAAAATCCTGGAATTCTAGTACTTGTCATTCGAAACACCCCTTATTTTGTGTAATGGTATTCAACTTGGTTGAATACCATTACACAAAAGAGTACACGATTATCGTTGGATTGTAAATACTTAAAATATTTTTCATTCAAAATACATGAATCTTTCAGAAAACAAATCATTTAAATTGGGAGAACATGATTTACTTGGGAGGGGAGGAGGATTGTGCTGTAGGTCCAGAGAGGCGTGGAAGGTCGGCACGCACTTTCCGCATATGTATTACAGCGAGTCGACCTGAATGAACATCGTTAAGACTTTTGCTTCGGTATTGTCAGTCGAAAGAAAAATATGAGGAACATTGCCCTCGAAGTACGCACTATCGCCTTGTTCTAAAAAGTGTAATTCACCATCATAATAAAGATTGATAGAGCCAGAAAGTACATAAATAAATTCATCTTCCGCATGTGTAAATGGTTCTACTAATTCTGCCTCAGGTAAGACTGTGACAATGACCGGTTCAATTTTGCTGAAATGTGGACGTTTTGCCAATGTTTCGTACATATAACCGATATCTTTATCTCCGACCTTGACGGTTCGTTCTTTACTTCTTACAATGGACATTTTGTTTTGTGTATCTGCTTCCAAAAACCAAGATAAAGGCGCATTTAACTCTCGTGCGATTCTGGACAACGTTGCTACAGCAGGTGCAGCTTGTCCGTTTTCAATTTTTGAAATATGACTTTTTGTCAAATTGCATTTTTCAGCCAGTGCCTGTTGCGTGAGTGCTATATTTAATCGAGCTTCTTTTACTTTCTTACCAATTTGTTGAAGATAAATTGTACTCTCCTCCTATAATTAAAAGAATTGCATCTAAAATCAAAGTATACTATATCTTAGCATTAGGCAACTACGCGATAAAGTATTTAGAATAGTTAGTGTAATGTCGTGATATAACTATATAAATGGAACTAAATAATATTCCTAACAACGCTCGGCGCTTGCGGATGCCTCCCGCCATAAGCCAGGCAGAAAACCACTGCTAGTCTTACGGTTTCGGCGACCGCATGTAAGGCGCCTTCGTTGGAGAGGAGATGAATATCATAAGTTCAACCTATATATGCTTGGTGATTAATCATTTACTTGCATAAGACATTGATGAAAAATGCTTTACATCTTTGTTTTCACTGAATCACTTTCTCCTGTTTGAGGGACAAGTGCGTCATTGCTAGATATACTCGTTTTCATAATGCTGTAGCGAATTAGTAGCTGTCGCGTCCCTTCTTCACTTGTAGCAAGGCTTAGGCTTCTTAATATAGAAAATCTAGTAGGAAGTGAATTTTCCTCCAATAACGGCAGAAAAGACCATTGCAAAAGCTTCAGCGGCCAAAATTGCATCTTTGGCCGCCGCTCCACGTAAAGAGTCGACGACTCATTCGTCCCTAAAAGCATACGCACTTTGTATCTCCATGTCTTTGGAAAGCGGCGGGTGAACAATAACCATATGATTATCGAAGTCGCATCCCTACACATAGAAACATCCTGATAATCGTATAGAAATTGTTCAATCCGAAGCAATCCGAAAGCAATTGTATACAGAGTGCCTAGAGAATAATTTAGTTCTTTTTTGGCTAATCACCAGACGTGACCTATATAGTTAGAAAAAACACTCCCTGTTTGAAAACGATTTAGTAAAATACTAAATTCGATACAGGGAGTGTTTTTCTCGATTTTGGTGGTTTATTTGCGAAGGGGAGGCTTATTGAACTTCTGCAATAATGCCTGCTTCGTCATCTAATACTAATTTTATGGCGGCAGCGAAAGGGTCTTCGTTTAAAAACTCTTTCAGCCAAAGACGCAATGCCGCAATCATATCTGCTGTGTCGAAGAATTGCTGTTGTCCGTTGACGTAAGCTTCCGCAGAAAATCCCCGATCATCTTCATACATCAGCTCCACTTCGACTTGTTCAGGTAAGACATACTTTTTGCGGGCATGATAAAAGCAAATCGCATTTATCACATCTTGCTCAGGGATGATTAGTTTTTCCATGGTTCGCTATCCTTTTTCTTCTTTTTCAACATTGTAAACACCTTGCGAATAATGACGATTAAAAAGACAATCGCTAACATATTGATGGCAAAGCCTAAAATCGAACCGAGCATACCCATGTTCGCAAATAAGCTACCGAATAGTAATCCAGCGAGTCCACCGACTAAGAGCCCTTTCATCAGACCGCCGCTTTTTTTATTTGTAGCAGTAGAGGACTTCGTTGTTGACGAATCATCCTTCTTTTTTTCGATATTCGATTTGTTTACCTTACTATCACTGGTATTGGTGTTAAAACTTTTCTTTCCTGATTTGTACCCTTTCGCTTCAGCAGTCGTATAGTCATTAAAGATAAAGTTGCCAATCGGCGATACGACAAGTGTGAGTACAAGTAAAACAGCTACTAATTTTTTCACTTTCAAACCCTCCATCAATTTGGTACGAAATTTTACAAGAACGTACATACCATTCATACATTCTATACTATTTACGTTGAAAACCAAAGAAAGTTTCATTTTTTTTTGCCATGTATTCGATGTTCGAAGATTACTCAGATATATGATGGGAATTGTCTTTGAATTGCATAATTTGAGTAACCAACATGTTATGATGACAGTTGAAAAGGGGATAGAAGCACGGGTTGCAAGTGCTTGTAAATACATATTGGAGGCGAATGTATGAATATCGTACGCGGACAAAAAGTCGATATTACGAAAAATACAGCGATTACGGATATTGTTGCTGTGTTGGAATGGAAAACGGCTAACACAGAAATGGAAATTGACGGGGCGGCGTTCTTACTAGATGAAAGTGGACGTTGTAAAAACGATGAGAGCTTTATATTTTATGGACAACCATCGAGTATAGATGGCTCCGTAAAGCATTTTGGTGCTACAAATGGGAAGAACGAAATCCACTTTTCCTTGAACAAAATTCCGATGGCTACTCAAAAAATCGCGCTTACCCTAACAATCCATGAAGGCGAGAAAAAGGGGCAAAGTTTCGACGTAGTTACTTCTGCTAGTTTACTGGTGAAGGATCGTATGAGTGGGAAAGTATTGTTGTCATTTATGTTTGGGGAAGAGCTACAACAAGAGACTGCCATTGTTGTAGGCGAATTGTATCGTCATAATGGCGAATGGAAATTGAACGCCGTAGGAAGTGGCTTCAATGGGGGACTACCTTCTTTATGTAAGAATTTTGGGTTGGAGGTTACAAGTGAGCCAGTCGCTCCAGCACCCATTGAGAAAAAAGAAGAAGTGAAGCCGTTAGTCGTTACCTTGAAAAAGCAAGAAACCATTTCGATAAAGAAAACAGCTAAAGTCGTCGCAACACTGGAATGGAAAAGCAAAAAAGATTTGGATTTATACTGCTTCTATGTCCTGAAAGACGGGACGGAAGGAAAGGTTTACTATAAAAGTCTAGGAAGCACGAATAAGCCACCATTTATCACGTTAGATGGAGACGCACAAAATTCCGGAAAAGAGACGATTACTGTCCATAATCCATCACAGCTCAATTATGTTTTATTTGCTGCGTATAGTGCAATCTCCAATGGGATTGGCAGTTTTAAAGCGATGAAAGCAAAAGCGATCGTTGACAATCAAATGGGACAAAAAATCACATCTCCTTTGTTTGAAAATAATAAGTTTGCTTATTGGGTAGCGATTGCCAAATTGGATTTTACAGACAAGCACGAGATGAAAGTCAGTCATGTGGAAACGTATTCAAAATCCGGCACAGAACGATCGCCGCTATTGTATAAAGACGGGACTTTTAAAATGAATGTCGGACCTGAAGAATTTAAGTGAATGATTTAAAAAGGTAAACAACTAACCCCCACTGCGACATCAGCGCAGTGGGGGTTAGTATCTGTTAAATGAACTTCAATCGATATTATGCAGTCGTCATCTTTCTAGTACGAATTTTATAAACGACAATTAGGAAAATAAACCATACTGGTGTAAAGAACAAAGCAATACGTGTGTCTTCGGCTAGTCCTAGCACAACAAGAATGAATGCAAGGAAAGCAAGGATTAAGTAATTGGCAACTGGGAAAAGTGGCATTTTAAATTTACTTGCTTTCGCCAATTCTGGTCTTGTTTTACGGTATTTCAAATGACAAATGACCGTGATGCCCCAAATCCAGATGAAGCAGACTGTAGAAATACTTGTAATGAGTGTAAACACACCTTCTGGCATGATATAGTTCAAGACCACTGCGACTAGAATAACAGCTGTGGAAAAGAATAATGCGTTAGAAGGAACTTTCTTAACCGTTAGTTTAGCGAGCGGTATCGGCGCATGGTTATCTTTAGCAAGTGAGTACGCCATTCGGCTTGTACTGAAAACCGCACTGTTACAAGCGGAAGCTGCAGAAGTCAAGACGACGAAATTGACGACACCCGCAGCAGCAGCAATACCAACTGCCATAAAGACGCGAACGAATGGGCTTTCTGCCGGATTGATCGCATTCCATGGGTAAATACTCATAATCACTACTAGTGCACCGATGTAGAAAATTAAAATCCGTAGTGGGATATTATTGATAGCCCTTGGAATAACTTTTTCAGGATCTTTTGTTTCACCCGCCATTAAACCGACAAGTTCCACACCCGCAAATGCAAAAACGACCATTTGGAAGGATAGGATAAAGCCCGTCATGCCGTTCGGGAAAAACCCGCCATGGCTCCATAGATTGGAGAAGCTTGCAGTACCTGCATCCGTTGTAAACCCTTTGAAAACCATATATGACCCAACAACAATGAGCGCTATAATCGCAATGATTTTAATTAAGGCGAACCAAAATTCCATCTCACCAAAAAGTTTCACCGTAGCAAGGTTCATTAACAATAAGATAATTAGAGCGATTAAAGCTGGCATCCATTGTGGAACGTCTGGGAACCAAAACTGAATATATAGACCAACTGCTGTCAAATCCGCCATTGCGATTGAGATCCAGCAGAACCAATAAGTCCAGCCTGTTATAAATGCCGCCATATTTCCTAAATAATCTTGTACAAAATCTACAAAAGAATGATATTCCAAATTTGATAACAGTAGTTCTCCAAGTGCGCGCATAATTAAAAAACAAATTACCCCTGTAATCATATAAGCGAACAAAATCGAAGGCCCTGCTAAATGAATCGATTTACCCGAACCTAGAAACAATCCAGTTCCAATTGCGCCCCCAATGGCAATTAATTGGACGTGCCTGTTTTTCAGCCCTCTATCTAATTTCTGTTCCTGCATATGAACTCCCACTCTCTGCATCTGCTGTTCTAAGATGTTTGCAAATATACTAATTTTAATAGTAAATTAAAATTAGTGAATTGCAAATAAATATCCTAAATAAGATTCTACCACAACTCATTAAAAAAAGCGCTTACATTTTAGAGAAAAGTAAATAATTATGAGGAAGGTCATTGTCGTAGCTTGAGAATAAAGAGAATTAACTATTCATATTAAATTAACCGTTATTTCACTTTAATATGAATAGTTAGAATTTAATAATAAATAATCGTTTCATAAATGTTCCTGCCGGTGGTAAGCGTCAATAGGGACAAATAGCCCGACTTTTCCGTATGAGTCATGTTCCAAGGTAGCAAATACAATGCCGATGACTTCGCCTTGATGATTGAGTACGGGGCTTCCGCTATTGCCGCGATAGACGGGTGCTTTCATCATTACAACGGGCTCCTCCCAATCTTGAAGTTGTAAGTAGTCAATGAGGGTCCCTTCATTGGCGATGCCAGTAAAGTACAATGGATTCCCGATGAAATAGATGGGTTCGTCGGCCGAAAAGGTTGTCTCGTTAGCAAGTTGCAAATAAGGAAGGTCGTGTCCATCTATTGTTAATACAGCAAGATCGATGGCGGGATAGCTCTCTACTACTTTGGCAGTAAAGCGCCCTTCGTCTGGGAAGGAGACTGTCACTTGGTTGTTGCCTTCAATCACATGGTAGTTCGTTAAAATGGTGCCGTCAGCGGAAATCGAAAATCCCGTTCCTTTGCTATTGCCAGCTGTAATGACGACAACCGATTTTTTATATGTCTCAATATCTTCTTGTGCCGACAAGCGAGTAGACGTCTTGACAAATTCAATGGCTGGGATGGAATAGATTTCAAAAATGATGGCAAATGTATTGACAAACAGCACGATAGCGACAATCCATAGTACCCATTTTGGAAAAGGTTGTTTCGGTTTTCGCCGCGTATGTTCCTGTGCATCTCGGAGAAGCGCTTCTTGTTGTGCTTGTAACACTAATTCTTGCAATTCGTCGTCATCTATTTCTTCTTGTGGATTCAAAAGGGTCACTTCCTTTGTGAGTAGTCTGACAGATGATAGCTCTTCTTATTATACATGAGGTGTGTTCAACTTCTTGAAGGAAGTGTAGCATGGTATGATAAAAGAAAATAGGATGAAGGGGGTGCTAACATGAGCAAATGTACAATTGACCATTCATTGGAAGCAGTTCGGGAAAAGTTGGAGGAGCAACGTGCGTTTTTGCCGGCAGATGTGTATGAGAACTGTGCACGATTTTTAGCTGTAGAACGAGAGCAGTTGACGCTGAATGAGGTTTTTCATTTATTGAAAAAGTACGATTTGGCTTCGGAAGAAGTGAGAGAACAACGAAATGCAGGCTTGCGAAAGTTCGTATGAAAATGCAAGGTTCCAAAAGAAGTTGAGCTTGTTTTGGAACCTGCACATTTAAGAGGATATACGCTTTGCTAAAAATACATAGACAAACCAATAAATAAAGAGCACTTCAATAGGGATCATAACAAGCATTATGGGCCGGTAAAGATGACCAAGTGAAGCTACATTCAATAAAAGCAATTGAATAATTGATAGGCTCAGTAGCAACTTTTTGAAAGAATTCTTCATGGTAACAGTTGCGATAGGGTAAATACGAGAATGGTCATTGAGCATATGTTGTAAAGGTAGTAATTGATAGCCTGTGAAAAATAGGACCGGGAAAATAACGAGCCATCCATACATAGGTAGGAAATACACGATGGCACAACCAATCAAGGTTAACCGTACATACAGGCGATAAAACTCATTCGACCGACTAAATAGGAGTGCAAATAGGTAGCCATAAGCAGATGACTGTTTATGAGCTACCCCTTTTTTAAGCACCCAACTGATCAGTTTTCGGGGTTTAAACGAATGCTTGAGGTGAGGGACATCCGTATATAGATGAATAAACGTATAGATTTTTGTTAACGCGCGTTCCTCTTGATACATTAAAAAATCCCAATTAATCCTCTTTGGATGACTGTTGAATATGTGAAACCAGAGAACATAATGGGCGAGTAGCAAGATCCCAGCGATTGTCCACACATCGATAAATAAAAAATAAAGAATGATGCTGAATGATAAAAAACGAATCGATCTATGTGTAAGCAGTTGAAATCGGGTCGTTAGCCATTGCTCAATCCAAGTGAGTCGGAGATTTAAGACGAGTAGGCCAGCAAGCAAAATCAGGAATATCCCGTTCATAAACACCTCTTCTCGAACGAGAGGACGTATAAAAAGTAGTACAATAAAAAATTTCAAGCCATCTATCCATGCGCTATAGATGAACGATTTCTTGAAATAGGAAGAGAACTTTGCTTCGGCAGGAGGTAGAAAGATTGTATCTGCTTTTTTAAGAAATGTTCGAACGTGGGTCTGTAAAAAAATCCAGGCAGTGAATAGAGCTGCGACTAGTTCTGTAGGAAAATCTGGCGGTAAACCTTCAAGGGTTTTTACATAATAATAAATAAAGGCACTTCCAAAGAGGATGAAGGAATACAGCACACTCATGGCAATAATTGAAAAGTATCGAATGATGTCACGATAAAAGGCTTTGAATCGTTTGTTCCATAGTAAGTTGCTGTCCATTTTTTCACCCTAACTTTCTTTCATTCTGTAACTACGTTCTACTTGTGCATTACAAACTCCTTTAGAAATAGAAGAAACTTTTCGTGAAAATGTATCATCGTATTCTTCCGCTAGAAAAGCAGAAGAGGCGCAAGATATGAACCTGTATTATCGAGCAAAAATTATCAGCCATTATTGACTAGATGACTGAAGAAACAATCTATTCTGCCGATAGTGTATATAAGAGAACCTGTGCAATCTTATATGCGAGAGGGTGAGAATGTGAAGATTAATGGCAGTCCTGCTTATGTGAAAATGGTTCAAGGATTGATTGATCATCAGAAAAAGGCGTTTGAAGGTACGTTAAAGCCTAACAATAGGTTATTTAAAAATGAAACTCCTGAGCAACCTCCTGAAATACAACAACTGCGTAAATTATTGGAAGATAGTAAAAGAGGAGTAGAGAAGTTAGCTGCTGATCAAACAGCGAAGAAAATTGCGCGTGGTGAAACAATAACCGAGGAAGAAAGGGCAAAATTGCGAGCGACAGATCCTGAAAAGCTACGAAAAGCGGAGGAAGCCAACGAGAAGCGCGCGTCCGTTAGTCGGCGGTTAGCACGTGCCAAAACGAAAGAAGAGGCGGCAGCAATACTTGCCGGTGAAAAAGCAATGGCCTTCACGATTTATGATAAAGGTGATCAGGTACTCGGAGAATTATATTTAGAAGCTGTTGGAAAAGCAGAAGTCGATTATTATCAAGGAAAAAAATCTAAGCCTGCTACACTAAGAGATATCAGCGATGTGAAACAAGAACGCTTATTTGATATACGCTTGTAACTGATGAACCATTTGCGTGTCCTTTCCATATGTATAGAAAGGAAAGGGGCGGGTAAGGTGATTTCATCGGTAACAATTGATATTGAAGGGCGTTCATTCACGGCGGTGACAGTCCGTTTGCCCAAAACAACATTGTTAACAGTCTCGAATGATACGGGTTATATTATGTGTGGCGCATTAGATGTTGGGCTACTCAATACAAAATTACATGATCGAAAAATTATTGCGGGGCGAGCTGTGGGCGTGAAAACCATTGAGCAATTGCTCAAAGCCCCGTTGGAATCTGTCACGTTAGAAGCAGAACAGCTTGGCATTCATGCAGGAATGGTTGGCGAACAGGCTTTGTTAAAAATGGTTTAACAACCAGGAAACATCTTCCCAAGAGATTGTATAATTGGGAAGGTGTTTTTTCTTTTTATTAAGGAAGTTATAAAATCTCGTACTGTGGATAAGTTAGCCTATAGATATTTCTCATCTAGGCTCCAGCGTCTGTTCTGGGGCTCGGGTCGTTTAGGCCTACAGGATGTAGGTCATGCAGTCGTTGCCACAGGAAGTGGCGTTTTTAGACTGCCTTCCTCTTTACCAGTAAAGGCAAAAGCGCCTTAATCTTCAAGCCCTCCGACGTACAGGACGTACTAGTGCCGACGTTGCCGCAGGACGCGGCGAACGGAGTCGGCCAATGCCTGTCGCCCCAGAACAGACGCTTGCGCTTTTGTTCTGTCGGTTATCGTATTTTTCATGCTTATTGAACTTTAGCAGTGCCTGGCATCTGCCTATGAAATTAGGGTATAATAAGTTTCTAATGATGGATAAGTATTGGAGGTACCTATGTTTTTCATTGAAGCAAAACGGATCCTTGTTGTGATTGTAGGGTCTTTATTAGTAGCGATTTCGCTCAATTTCTTTTTAATCAATGCGAATGTCTATGCGAGTGGATTTGCAGGTGCTGCACAGCTGACGTCGAGCGTTTTTGAAGATTACTTGGGCTTTGGTGTGAGTACAGGAATCTTATTGTTCGTCTTTAATATCCCAGTCTTTTTATTAGGATGGTTCAAAGTCGGAAAAGGATTTACGATTTATAGTATTGTTTCGGTGATTTTTGCCACGTTATTTATGGAGATTTTACCTGTTCTTTCTGTGTCAGAAGATATTATTTTAAATGCTGTATTTGGTGGTGTCATTGCGGGAGTTGGTATAGGGATTTCATTAAAGTTGGGGGCTTCTACAGGTGGGATGGACATTGTCGCCATGGTGTTATCGCGTTTGCAAGATAAACCAATCGGCATGTACTTTCTACTGTTGAACGGTGTCATTATCGTATTGGCGGGGATCATTTATGAGCCTGAAAATGCATTGTATACGATGTTGACGTTGTATGTGACAACCGCAGTTATTGATATGATTCATACGCGTCATGAAAAGGTGACAGCAATGATTGTGACGCATAAAGCGGATGAATTGCAACAGGCGATTCATCAAAAAATGGTGCGGGGCATTACGATATTACCGGCTAAAGGTGCTTATTCCAAAGAAGAGAAAAGCATGCTGTATTTGGTTATTACACGTTATGAACTGTATGATTTGGAAACGATTATCAAAGAAGTCGATCCAACTGCATTTACAAACATAGTTCAAACCGTTGGGATTTTTGGTTTCTTCCGACGGGAAGGCGAAGTTGTAAAGTAAACGTACAGACTCAAGTAATTTAAAGAAAAGCCGTATCAATCCGCTCCTCTTTGTTCATGCTAACAAAAAGGAGGTGCGTTTTGATGACGCAAGAAATTTTATGTGAAGTGAATAACTGTAAGTTTTGGAGTCATGGCAACAAATGTAGTGCGAAATCCATCTACGTTGTCAGTAAACAAGGGAAGACAGCAGCGAGTAGTGAAGAAACAGACTGTAAAACCTTTGTACCAAGGGGATAAACTTCGTTGTTAATCCTACCTACGACCCAGAACCTCCTTCTGCGATGAATGGTCATCGTGGAAGGGGGTTTTTATAATGTTCACCGAAAAATACATAAATTGGTTCGTGAGAATAGAAAGTATGTTCTGACAGTTATCATTCGCGCGTAATCATGGTAAACTGATACTATATCTTTAGTAGTTAAAGGACGTGTTTGTGTGATAGGACGTAATGATCCGTGCCTATGCGGTAGCGGAAAGAAGTATAAAAAATGTTGTCAATCGAAACAAGCGTTTTCGATTGAAGCTGTACAAGTGGAAGAACTAGAAAGAATATTACAAGCTTTTTATGAAGAATATCCTGAACGACGCGATATTAATGAGTACTTAGCGTTAGTGAAAAAATGGAGTGGCCCGCTTGAGAAGTTTTTAGTACAGGAAATGATTGAAGCGATTGTCATGGATGAATTCTTTTTCCATCACAAACCAGAAATTTGGGCAAATTATTTGGACAAGCAACATAAGAAAGTGATCCGCCCATCTGTCGCAAGTGTGCTAGCTACATGGAATAACCCACGTGCGTTTATCGGTGAAGTTGTTGCAGTGGAAGAGATGTATATGTCTGTGAAAAGTTTGTTTGCGGATGAAACAATTCAGTTAAGACGCGAAAGTGACAAACCAATTCCGGTAGGCGTCCACGTCTATTGTTTCGTGTTGCCAGATGGCACGATGAAAGACAATCAGTATTTAGCGATTTCAAGTATGGTCTTCTTCCCAACGGATCATAAAAAAGTGTTTGACAAGTTTGTAAAACAGTACAAAGCTGAAAAAGAGCAATCTGTACCTGCCTTCTTAAAAGAAAATGGCATGGGCTTATGGGAGCTTCTTGGTGATGATGGCTATAGTGGCGATGAATTTACAGATTTTGAAGCAGGTGTTTTACTACAACTCACGCGATTTTTAGAGAAGCACGACCGGGTTGCGGACAAGTTATTGGAAATCGTCGAAGACTATTTAGTAGAAGAGCAGCCAAAGGCGCGAAAAGAAGTTGCGATTGCAGCGGGGGCGATTCGTTTCGGTCAAGAGCATGCGCTGTTTGAGTCGCTCCAACTAACCGTGAAAGAAATTGCGGAGGCGTTTGAAATCTCGACTTCTTCGTTGAATAAATACTACAATGATTTAAATGCCTATTATGCCAATAAGGAACTTGTAGAAGCATAAGTACTATTTTTATGAAAACATCTCACTCAATGGGTGCAACCAATTGAGTGAGATGTTTTTATTTATTTCATCAAAATGTGAAACGAATGGAGGACTCATCTCGTTATAGCAGGTGAAAGACAAAACGAGACATGCGCATGATCGTTTGGTTAGGAGGTTGCAACATGCAAGAGGAAGTGCAATGGATTGAAGCAGTATTAGCAGGCAATAAGCAAGCGTACGAACATATTATTCGTAAATATAAGGACCCGTTGTATGGGACGATTTTGCGGATGACGAGAAATCCACATGATGCTCAGGATCTAGCCCAGGAAGCCTTTATCAAAGTGTATCAGCAGCTTGAGAAATACGATGATAAGGGTTCGTTTTCAAGTTGGTTTTATCGTGTCGCTATCAATCATTGCCTGGATGAATTTCGCAAGAAGCGCTATAAAATGAAGCAAGTCGAAATACAGGAAGAAACGATTGGCAATGTCGACAGCCCAGAAATTGTGTTCTTTAAAAATGAGCGAAGTAGGCAACTAGAACGGTTAATTGCCACATTGCCGGAAGATGAGCGACTCATTATTTTATTGCGTTATGTCAATGAGCTAAGTTACCAAGCAATTAGTGAGTTGGTTGATATACCACTGGCGACAGTTCGCAATAAATTGCATCGAGCTAAAAAGAAAATGAGAGAAACCGTTAAACGTGAAGGAGGAAATTTTCATGAAGTGTCCAACTGTAGATAAACTTTCACAATATGTAGATGATCGAGCGGAACATACGGATATCGCACAGCATGTGTCCAATTGTGCACAATGTCAGCGTGTTGTAGAGGCTTTTGAAGGGGAACAACAATTCATCAAAGAAACGTTGCAGACGCCGATGTTGCCGGATGATTTTACTTCGAAGGTGTTGGATCAGCTGGAGCCTTATGAACAGAAAAAAATTCGTCAAAAAAGTAGGCCTTGGAAACGTATCCTGTTGTCGGCGGCAGGAGTTATGCTGGCACTTGGTGTGAGTGCCACACTAAGCCCAAGTTTTGCGGATTGGGTAGGTGGAATGTTCTCTCCAGAACAGGCGGATTCCAATGGGGCAATTGTAGATGATGGATTACGGATGGCAACAGATGATGGTTTAGTGGAGCGGGTTAACCTTGAGGTGATGAATAATGGGCTGACATTTAAGGTGGAGGATGTTGTGACCGATTCGTCGCGGGTGGCATTATCTTTTCAAGTGCTCAATAAAAATGGTGAGCCGCAAGATACGCAGTTAAATCTATTTGAATCTGATAATAAAATCACCGTTATCGATCAAGATGGTAAGATAAACGATAGTATCAGTGATGGTTGGCAACAAGATAGTGACTATGGAATCATTGAAATGCGACTGGGAGAACACGAAGCATTAGAGAAAATAACAGTAAAATTTGACTTAGTTGAATTGAGTGGCGTTAAAGGTAATTGGGAATTAGAGGTGCCAATCGATGTTACGAAATATAAAGATTTAACAACGACAGTTGCATTACAAGATGCTACAACGAATCAACACGGTGTGACCCTACAAATGAAGGGGATGCAATTTGCGCCTAGCTTGAATGATTTAGCGTATGAAACGGGTTTTACACAAGAAGAGCAAGCGCAGGTAGCGCAAGACATTCAGCAGCTACAGAATCGATTGGGTATAAACAGCGAAGAGGCTGATGATTATTTGGGTAACTATGAAACAGCGATCGAATACCATATCGACAATGAAGACAAGAAAACCATTTATAATCATGATTATGGGCCCTTTTTCACCCGGGACAGCCAGCCAGGTGACTTAACTCCATCTCAGAGTTCAAGCAATGAAGGACAACAACTCGGTCAAATGATCTGGCATCAATCATTTATCCCTCAACAAGGGGACCGCAAACTGACATTTGTGTTGGATGGCGTTTATAAAACAGTACCCACTGATTTCTCCGTTACTTTTAAGCCAAAAGAATTGAAAAGCAAGCCAGTGACCTTCGAATATGAAGGGAATTTTATCACAATCAAGAAAGCAAAGACACAAGAGGAGTATTCACTTGAAAAGTCGCTCACTCCGATTAATCGAGAAACCATTTTTATGATTGAAATGGAAGGCGGCATAGAAGCAGATGCCTCGACTATAGGCGATTGGGTCTTGGTGGACGATAAAGGGAATGCTTATCCTACTTATGGGGATGGGTCTACTACTCTCGTTGAGAAAGACAAGAACAATCGGTATAAGACGACCATGAATCTCAAAGTTTATCATTTGGATGAGGTTCCTGAAGAATTGACGTTGCACCTCGTTTCTGTCACACGTTATGAAGAGGCAGACGAGAAATGGGAAGTACCATTATACGAAGAATGAATGACAAAGGGACTCCACCTGAGATGTTGGAGTCCCTTTTGTGTGTTGATCATGTAGATGAATCGCCTGAATCATGTATGCTATAATGACAGTATTTGAAGGTATAGTGTTAAACACCATTGGAGGTTGGACGATGTATCAGAAAAAGCCTATTCAATTAAACGACAGAATCTATCTAATCGATGGATTCGACTTAGGGATACCTGAGCGAACAGGAACGTATGTGATCAATGAGGAACGGTTGACCATTGTCGATACAGGTCCAAGCCCGTCTATCAAGCATGTGACACAGGGATTAGCAGCATTAGGATTTTCGCTCGATGAAGTGAAATATATCATTGTGACACATATTCACTTAGATCATTCAGGTGGGGCAGGTTTGTTGATCCAACAATGCCCGAATGCCAAAGTCGTGGTGCATCCAAAAGGGGCAAGGCATTTGGTTGATCCAAGCAGGTTAGCTGCGGGAGCGCGAGCCGTTTATGGAGAGATGTTTTCGGACTTTTTTGATCCGGTCGTTCCAATCGCTGAAGAGCGTTTGCTCATAAAGGGCGAGGGGGATACACTGGAAATTGGTCCGACATGTACATTGACGTTTCTAGATACGCCAGGGCATGCCAACCATCATTTTAGTATTTTTGACCCGCTGAGCAATGGCTTGTTTACTGGCGACACGGTCGGTGTTCGATATGATCAATTGATCCGCAATGATGTGGATTTGTTTTTACCTTCGACGTCCCCGAACCAATTTAACCCGGATGCGATGCGCCATGCGATTGAGCGCTTTGGTGCTATGAATCTGAATTCGATTTATTTTGGCCATTTCGGCATGACCAACTATCCGGATGAGGCACTACGCCAAGTGACTGAATGGCTCGCTGTTTTCATGGAAGAGGCGGAAGCGGTCGTTGCTGAACGACAAAGCTATGATGTGCTAGCAAGACGATTATTGGAACGTGTCAGGCAACATCTTCGCTCGTTGAATATTAGCGATGATCATGAAGTGTATCGGATCATTGAATTGGATATGCAAGTGAGTGCGATGGGGATTATGGAGTACTTATCGAAGTGATTGTGTAGGAACGACGGTGGCTGTCCTGTAAGTCAGGTATACCTGACTTACAGGACAGTCGCTTTTTTATTTCGGATAATATAAAACCATGCTTAAACGAGTAAGTGTTTTCCCTAAATTATGATACGTGTGTGGCCTATCTGCCTTGAAGCGAATCGAATCACCGCTTTTTACAGTGAATGCTTCGTTATTGACGCGTATGGTGAGTTCTCCATCAAAAATCGTTAAGAATTCTTCGGTCCCTTCCATATGTGCATCAGCGCTTAAAAATCCGCCTGGGTCTATTTCGACTGTATAGGCTTCAAAGCGTTTGTTATCTTCGAAAGGAAAAGAAGGATAGACGCGGTATTTGCCATGGTCTTCAGACAAGACTTGCATATCACTTCGCAAGACAATCATTGTTTCAGGTTGCGGATCATTGATGAGGGCGGTAAATGAAATTTTTAAGCCGTTGGCGATTTTCCAGATGGTTGTAATGGTTGGCGCTGATTCGCCACGTTCAATTTGGCCAATCATTGTTTTACTGACACCTGTCAATTCGGATACCTTTTCAAGGCTTAGTTTTTTGCTTTCCCGTAGCGTTTTTAGATTTTCAGCAATGATTAGATGGATTTCCTTCATAAAAACCCTCCTATTTTTCTCTGTACAATATAACGTCTGAATTGTACAATAAAAAGAAAACGTTATATCGTCTATTGTGGACAGTATAACATACTCCATAGAAAGAAGGTCTACGAGATGCCAGTACTATCCTTTTTGGTGTATGTGTGTGTGATGAGTTTCACCCCAGGTCCGAATAATATTATGGCGATGTTATTCGCCAACCAGTACGGCTTTAAAAGAACGCTACGTTTCTGTTTCGGTGTGGGCGTCGGTTTCTTTATCATCATGATCTTATCGAGTTATTTTAATCTCGTGTTACACCGTTTTATTCCGAAAATTGAACTGCCGATGATGCTGTTGGGTGCGGGGTATATGCTGTATTTGGCGTATAAAATTATCAAAAGTACGAATCAGGGGAACAGTGATGAGGAGAGAAAATACAATAGTTTCTTTGCGGGCATGATGCTGCAGTTTATTAATCCGAAAGGTGTGTTATACGGTATAACGGTTATTGCGACATTTATCTTACCGTATCATACGTCGCATATTGCATTGCTATTGTTTTCGCTCTTTTTAGGTTTTGTCGGTATTTTAAGTACGGCTAGTTGGAGTTTGTTTGGTTCGGTTTTCCAAAAGTTTTTGTCCAACTATCAGAAGCCGTTTAATATTGTTATGGCTTTGCTATTAGTGTATAGTGCGATTTCGATTCTGATGGGGTAGACGATTTGGAATGATAAGCGTATGATACACTTACACAGTTAGAAATAAATGATTTGAGGTATCCGAATATTTATGAACACACCAAATTTATTGCGTGGCTTTAACTTTTTATATTTTGGACTTATTGCAATCTTTATCCCGTTTTTGCCAGTCTATTTGGCTGAACAAGGGCTGAAACCAGGGCAAATTGGTTTGATCGTTGGGACAGGGGGCTTTGTCACGATTATTACGCAGCCATTATGGGGCATGATTAGTGACAAAAGCAAAACGATTCGTAAAGTGTTGTTGATACTTATTGCGCTGTCGAGTGTAGTTGGGTATTTGTTATACGACTCGACGAGTTATGTGTTGCTAATTTTGTTTGCGATGTTGTTGTATTTCTTTCTCATGCCGATCGACCCATTAACGGAAAGTTTGAATTTTACCATCGCGGAAACGTCTAGAATCAGCTATGGCTCCATCCGTACATATGGCGCATTAGGTTACGCAGTTGTGTCGCTACTTACGGGCTATGTCATGTCTTATTTCGGTGCGCATAGTATGGCGATTCTGTTTGCAGGGATTGGGCTCGTGAGTTTTATTATCTGCTGGAAAATGCCGGATGCACCGGTATCGGGAAAGCCTGTGACATTCGGGAGTCTCAAGCATTTTTTAAGCAATAAAGAAACGTTGTTGTTCTTATTATTAGTTTTTGTCTGTTCAATACCTGCGAGGATGAATGATACATATCTCGGCGTTTATATCCGTGAACTAGGAGGCAGTACGGCATTAGTGGGCCAAGCTTGGTTTTTGGCTGGTAGCAGTGAGATACTCGTGTTTGCGCTCAGTTTTTGGTGGTTACGGAAAGGCAAGGAATTGCTGATTATTACGTTTGCGACTACCTTTTACTTCGTTCGTTTTTTCATCTCAGCGTGGGTGACGGATCCGCATTTGTTGGCGTATTTACAAGTGTTGCAAATGTTAACGTTCCCGATTTTCTATTCCGCGGCGATTCAGTATTTGTATCGCATTGTTCCAGTTGAGTGGCGGGCTACGGGGCAGACCGTGTTAGCATTATTGTTTTTTGGTGTGTCAGGCATTGTCGCATCGTATGTCGGCGGAGTAGTTTATGGGGCGTTTGGTGGTCATGTTCTTTACCTCTCAATAGCAGCAATGTCCTTTGGCGGTGTCTTATTTGGCTTGATTCTTTACTGGGTATATGGAAAAAAAGTCAATCGATGCTGAATGAAAGGGCCGATTATCCCGTGCCAATCATAAAAACCTGTACAGCATAATGTTGTACAGGTTTTTTTATGATTAAGATAAACGACTTTTAAAATCTTCGTAGCCAAATTGTTGAATGACTTTTACGCCATCCTTCACTGTATTGAGGGCAATCGAAGGAAGGTTCACGCCGTTAAAGGTATTGTTTTTGACCATGGAATAGTGCGCCATGTCACAAAATACGAGTTTGTCACCAGGATTCAGTGGTTCATCAAAAGAATAATCACCAATGACGTCACCTGCGAGGCAAGTGGGGCCGCCAAATCGATACGTATACGCTTTTTCGTTTGGCAAGCCAGCACCGATAATTTCCGGGCGATAAGGCATTTCCAACACATCTGGCATATGGCAAGCGGCTGAAGTATCTAAAATCGCAATGGGCATGCCGTTATCGAGCGTGTCTAAAACAGTTGCCACCAGATAGCCGGTATTTAAGGCAACGGCTTCACCGGGTTCTAGATAGACGTCAATCTTATATTTATCTTTTATAAATAAAATCGACTGAATGAGTGTTTCGATATCGTAATCGGGTCTGGTGATATGATGTCCACCACCGAAGTTAATCCACTTCATCTGTTGAATATAATCTCCGAATTCCTCGTCGACAACCTGAATGGTCCGCCAAAGTGTATCTGAGTTTTGCTCACACATTGTATGGAAATGCAAGCCGTCAACGCCTTCGAGTTGATCTGGTTCAAAATTGTCCAATGTGACGCCAAATCGAGAGTGTGCAAAGCACGGATTGTACATGTCAACTTCAATTTCTGAGTACTCCGGGTTGATGCGCAGTCCAACGCTAATTTGTTTGGAAGCGTTTTGAACTTTGTCTTTGAATTTGTTCCATTGTTGAAATGAATTAAAGACAATATGATCCGAATACGACAGAATTTCATCGAACTCCATGTCTGAAAAAGCAGGAGCATAGGTATGAACTTCCTTGCCCATTTCTTCGTAACCCAGTCTCGCTTCGTGAACGGAACTGGATGTGACGCCATTCAAGTATTGTCCCAGTAACGGATAAACCGAGAACATCGAAAAACCTTTTTGCGCAAGGAGAATTTTACAGCCTGTGCGATCAATGACGGATTTCAGTTTCTCTAAATTTTTAATGAGTAATGCCTCATCTACTACATAATAAGGAGAGGGGAGGGCGTTTAAATCAATATTCAATAGTAGCCCCTCCTCAGTCAATCAATTCAGGATTGAAGCTTTCTTGCCAAGGTAGGCCGTATTTGTTCAGTGCTTCCATGAATGGATCCGGATCGAATTCTTCGATGTTGAAGACGCCAGGTTTTTTCCATTTACCTGTCATGATCATCATGGCACCAATCATCGCTGGAACACCTGTTGTATAGGAAATAGCTTGTGAGCCTACTTCTGCGTAGCATTCTTGGTGATCGCAAATGTTGTAAACATAGTATGTTTTTTCTTCGCCGTCTTTCGTTCCTTGGAAGATACAGCCAATATTCGTTTTCCCTTTTGTACGAGGTCCAAGAGACGCTGGGTCTGGAAGGACCGCTTTTAAGAATTGCAATGGCACAATTTGCTGACCTTCAAAATCGATAGGTTCGATCGAAGTCATACCAACGTTTTCAAGCACGCGTAAATGTGTTAAGTACTTTTCTGAGAATGTCATCCAGAAGCGAATTTTTTTAATGCCTGTAATGTTTTCAGCCAGTGACTCTAATTCTTCGTGATAGAGAAGGTAGACATCTTTTGGTCCGATTTCTGGTAGGTCATAGACCCGTTTTTCAGAAAGTGGCGGCGTTTCGATGAATTCACCGTTTTCCCAGTAACGGCCGTTCGCTGTGATTTCACGAATGTTGATTTCTGGATTAAAGTTTGTGGCGAATGGATAGCCGTGATCGCCAGCGTTGGCATCGACGATATCGATTGTATGGATTTCATCGAAATGGTGTTTCAGCGCATGAGCAGAGAAGACGCCTGTTACGCCTGGGTCAAAGCCGCTGCCAAGTAGTGCTGTGATGCCAGCTTTTTCGAATTTTTCACGGTAGGCCCATTGCCATTTGTATTCAAATTTTGCTGTATCGAGGGGTTCATAGTTTGCTGTGTCCATGTAGTTAACACCTGTCGCAAGGCAAGCATCCATGATTGTTAAATCTTGATACGGCAATGCGACGTTAATGACGATATCTGGTTGGAAGCGGTTGATGAGTTCAACGAGTTCTTCTACGTTGTCCGCATCGACTTGTGCCGTTTGAATTTTTGTACGACCGCCGTCTAGTTTTTCTTTTAAGGCATCACATTTGGAGACGGTACGGCTTGCGATACAAATTTCTTCGAAGACGTCCGGAACTTGACAACATTTATGCACAACAACGCCAGCTACTCCGCCAGCACCAATAATTAAAGCTTTACCCATAGGTAAACACCACCATTTTCGTATTTTTAGTTAGATAAATTGACATAAAGATTTCCTTACACACCGCTCGGCGCTTGGGGATGCCTCCCGTAAGAAGCCGGTTAGGCGCCTTCGCTGGAAACTAGATAGAATTCTTTCGAACCCGCTGCGGTGCTTAGTTTACCGCTAACAACAATTCCCGCAACACCTTACAAGCAACAGCTGTCGATACACCGCTTTGATCATAAATAGGGGATAGCTCGTTAATATCGCATCCAACAATATTGAGTTCACTTACTTGAAGCATTGCTTGCAATAACTCCATAAAGCTGACACCACCGGCTTCGGGTGTGCCTGTTCCAGGGAAGACGGAAGGGTCTAGGACGTCTAAGTCAATGGTTAGATAGACGGGTTTGCCTTGTAGTTTGGCAATGACATCTTCTAAGCCGTTGAAGTTAAACTTGTTCGTAAAGACATGATCTTGTCCCCATTGGAATTCACTGCGATCTCCTGAACGGATGCCGAATTGGAAAATGCGGTCGTCGCCAAGGATGTCCCAAACGCGGTGAATGACGGTGGCATGCGATAGCGTTTCACCAAGATAGTCTTCACGTAAGTCTGCATGTGCATCGAATTGGATGACATGGAGATCTGGATGTTTTTTAGCGACTGCGCGAATAGCACCTAATGTCACTAAATGTTCGCCGCCAATCATGCAAGGAATTTTGTCATCTTCCAGCACTTTCGCTGTGAATTGTTCGATTTGAGTTAATGCTTTTTCTGTATTTCCAAAGCTCAATTCTAAATCGCCACCGTCAAAGACGGCGATGTCTTCTAAATCTTTATCTTGATAGGGGCTATACGTCTCAATTCCGAATGACTCGCTGCGCATTGTTTTGCTGGCAAAGCGTGTCCCAGGTCGGAAGGAAGTTGTCGAGTCGAAGGGAGCCCCGAAAATGACGAGGCCGGATTCGCCGTACTCATTGTCACAGCCAATAAAGGTTTCTATGTTTTTATTCAACATCTGTCAATTGCTCCTTCACGTAATTTGGCAGGGCAAATGAGCCGACGTGAATGTCCGTATTGTAATACTTCGTGTTCAAGCCAAGGTCATTCCATGCCGCCGCATTTAAATCTCGAATCGGATTGAATTTTTTTGATGCAAAACCAAACAGCCAATGTCCGGAAGGGTACGTTGGAATATGGGCTTGGTAGACATCGCAAATCGGGAAAAATCCAACAATGCGTTGATGCGCTCTTTGCATACCAAGTGCGTCCTCAGCATAAAACGGACTTTCATGCTGATTGACGAGAATACCGTCTTCATTGAGTGCGTTGTAGCAGTTGCCATAAAATT
Source organism: Sporosarcina sp. FSL K6-1522 (assembly GCF_038622445.1). Lineage (GTDB taxonomy): Bacteria > Bacillota > Bacilli > Bacillales_A > Planococcaceae > Sporosarcina. Next base: position 3,098,624 of record NZ_CP152019.1, on the reverse strand, counting down.
CTTTCGTAAACAGTCCTTCACCAGGTCCAAATGGGTCTGTTGAATCGACGATAATGAGATCATAGGCATTCTCTTTATTGCGGACAAATTTCAGACCGTCTTCAAAATATAGATGGACACGTGGATCGGTCAATTTGGCTGCTGTCTGTGGAATATATTCCATGCAGACATCGACGACCAGTTTATCGATTTCGACCATATCAATGTGCTCGATGGAGTCATATTTCGTTAATTCTCGCACTGTGCCACCATCGCCTGCACCAATGACAAGTACTTTTTTGATGTTGGGATTGGTGGCCATCGGGACGTGCACAATCATGTCATGATAGATGAATTCATCTTTCTCGGTAAGCATGACCAAGCCATCGAGTGTGAGAACTTTCCCAAATTCGGTTGTTTGTAAAATATCAATCTTTTGAAAATCACTTTTTCCGGAATAAAGATGCTGTTCCACTTTCATAGACAGGCGTACACCGGGTGAATGATCCTCCGTATACCATACTTCCATTGTTAGCCCTCCTTCACGACGTTGATCAGTTCAATTTTGCTATCCTCCGTGCCGGTTAAGAAGCAGCCTTTGTCTTTGGAATATCGAATGTAGTCTAGTATTTCATCGGTAATCCGTTCACCAGGCGCTAAAATCGGAATACCGGGCGGATAACACATGACAAATTCACTTGAAATGTGACCCGCACTATCCTCAATTGCCAATTGTTCTTTAGGCGCATAAAAGGCGTGTTGAGGTGTTAAAACGACTTGCGGCGTAATGTATTCATGGTCGAAGAGTCCGCTTTTATCTCCCGCGTAGCGCCGTTTGATTTCAGCGAGTGCAGCTACTAATCGTTCGATGTCTAGCGGTCGGTCGCCGACGGAAATATAAGCTAATAGATTGCCGATATCCCCAAATTCAATTTGGATATCATAGTCATCGCGCAAAATATCGTATACTTCAACGCCAGCTAGCCCGATATCGAGCGTGTGCACAGCTAGTTTAGTGACATCAAAGTCGAAGATGGTATCCCCGTTTAGCAGCTCTTTTGAAAAAGCGTAATACCCACCGATTTTATTAATTTCATCTCTTGTGTATTGCGCCATCTCTGTGACTTTTCGGAATATTTCTGTGCCGTTAAGCGCTAAATTTCTGCGTGAAATATCGAGCGAAGATAGTAACAAATAAGAACCACTCGTTGTTTGTGTCAAATTAATAATTTGGCGCGTATAGCCTTCACTGACGTCATTATTAATTAATAGAAAAGAGCTTTGGGTCAAAGACCCCCCGGATTTATGCATACTAACAGCCGCCATATCGGCGCCAACTGACATGGCAGATGCGGGCAAATCATTGCCGAAGTAAAAATGCGTACCATGCGCTTCGTCGACAAGGACAAGCATATTGTATTGGTGAGCAAGTTCGGTAATGGCCTTCAAGTTGGAACAAATCCCATAATACGTAGGGTTGTTAATGAGAATCGCTTTGGCATCTGGATTGTCCAGAATGGCCTGTTCCACATCGTTCACGGACATGCCTAAAGGAATCCCTAGTTCAGTGTTGACACCAGGATTGACATAGACCGGAATGGCACCGCTTAAAATCAGGGCATTAATGGCACTGCGATGGACGTTGCGCGGCATGATGATTTTGTCTCCTGCTTTGCAGGCGGTCATCACCATAGCCTGAACGGCGGATGTTGTGCCATTGACCATGAAAAAAGCATGCTTCGCATGAAAGGCTTGTGCTGCCAATTCTTCAGCTTCTCGAATGACAGAGACAGGGTGGCACAAATTATCCAATGGCTTCATGGAATTGACGTCCATACTTAAGGCTTGTTCGCCTAAAAAGACGGCTAACGCCTCGTTGCCTCGTCCACGTTTATGGCCGGGGACGTCGAAAGGGACGACCCGCATTTTTTTGTAACGTTCAAGTGCTTCCATGATCGGAGCTTTGTTTTGAGAAGATTGCGTCATTTTGACAACTCCGTCTCATCGTATATATTCGTTCCACTGAAGATTTCAATCATTTCTCTACGTAGATTGTTCGTAATTTGAAGCCTCTCTTTGGGAGGGATTTCATAGACATCTCTGTTGAATAAATAATCTTGTAAATCGATTTCTTTAATAAGCAGTTTGGTATGAAAAATATTGGATTGATAGACATTGACGTCAATCGCATCGTATTTCTTCATAGTGTTTTTATCAATATAATCCTGAATGGATGTCATTTTATGATCAATAAACAGTTTTTTTCCTCGTTCATCACGCGTAAAGCCGCGGATGCGGTAATCGGTTGTAATGATGTCGGAATCGAAACTGCCGATTAAATAATCTAAGGCAGTCAATGGTGAGATTTCCCCGCATGTTGAAACTTCTATGTCAACTCGGAAAGTGGCAATGGAGTTATCCGGATGGTATTCCGGGTACGTATGCACGGTGACATGACTCTTATCGAGATGACCGACGACGGAATCACGTGTCTTTAAAATATCGACTTCGCCACGATTGCAAGACGCATCAATCAAACCAACTGGTATGGACTCTTCCGATATCAATATGGTGACACTAGCGCCTTGGGGGTCGTAATCTTGCTTACTGACATTTAAGACATGTGCCCCAATGATTTCCGTTACATTATACAAAATATTTGTTAGCCGCTCAGAGTTATATTGCTCGTCAATATAAGCAATATAGTCTTTTTGCTCTCGCTCACTTTTTGCATAGCTCACATCATAGATGTTGAAGCTAAGTGTTTTGGTGAGGTTGTTAAAGCCATATAGTTTCAGCTTATTTTCCAACCCGATCATCACGCCTTCCATGTATAAATAAATCTAATGGGACTAGTTGAAGCAATCAGGAAATTGATTCAACTATAAATATAAAGTATAACTTCTCGCAGTCAATATTATTTTTAGATAATTATTTAAGGGGGAAGTAGAGGGTTTGGATAATAATGGATTTATATCAGCGCAAAAAGACATTCCATCTAGTTGTGAAAGAATTCCGTCTCTTTGATTTATGTAGTAAAATCAAGCTTTTTATCGACTTGTTTGTAGAGGAAGTACTACGTGGCAAGAGTTCTCAATCATTAGATTATTTAGGGTGGTAAGGAATTGTACTTTCTAGACAAGCGGATGTGTAAAATAAATAAGTCTATATACTCATATTGCTTACCGGTATTTCACGGTGTGCAGTATGCTGACTATTGTATGTTGGACAGTTAAGTATTAGTCCAGTTTCCCTAAAAAGGTAAAATAATAAATAGATATTTTATTAATACTTCTCTTTTTTCAGAAGTATCTCTTTCGATTATGCCGAGTAGGGTGATAAGATAGTCCATAAGGAAGAGATTAATAGATAGTTTCATATGTAGAACGAATAAATAAGGGATTGAAAAGCTAACGTTGCCGATTAATCCGCGCTCTAATGACGCGATTAAAGGCTAAAATAATATCATCATCATGTGAGAAGGGACATGAAGAATATGAAGATTCAACGTGCGTTATCCATTGCAGGTTCGGCAGCAAGAGGAGGTGCGGGCATTCAAGCAGATTTGAAGACGTTTCAGGAATTGGACGTGTATGGCCTATCGGCGGTGACGGCCATTGTTGCTAGAAATCCGCAGACAAATCAAGGGATTTTTCCTCATTCATTAGAGGCGATTGAAGCGCAAGTTCATACGGCGCTCGAAGATATTGGAGCGGACGCCATAAAAACAGGTATGTTGTTCACGGAGGAAATCATTACACATGTATCGCAGTGGGTGCAGGCATCAGGCGTACCCAATATCGTCGTTGATCCAGTAATGATTGAGAAAATGGGCTCTGCTTTACTAAAGGATAATGCGGTGGAGGCGATGAAAACGAAGTTGCTACCGTTGGCGACGATTATTACGCCGAATATGCCAGAAGCGGCGGCGTTACTTGGAATTGATGCGTTAACAACGGTAGCAGATCTTAAAAAAGCAGCACAAGCATTGCATTTGTTAGGTCCCCAATATGTGCTTGTCAAAGGCGGGCGTTTAGAAGGTCCGGCTGTTGACGTGTTATTTGATGGGAAGCAGTTTTATCTATTAGAAGCTCCTCGGTTTGAGACGATTCATACGAATGGAGCAGGATGCACATACTCAGCAGCGATTACTGCGGAACTGGCCAAAGGAAAATCTGTACCAGAGGCCGTTGAAAAAGCGAAGGCATTTATTACGGCCGCCATTCGTCACTCTTTCGGCTTCAAAAAGGGCGTTGGGCCAACTTATCATGCGGCGTATAGAAAATATGGTGAAACAGGGTGTATTGTTACGATTGAATGTGGCGAGTTGCTCCATTCATAATCATCACAGATGAGGAGAAGTGTACATGATTGAGACGATTATCGAACAATTGCATGAACAGTTAGCGAAACACTTTCAGCCCTTTTTGAATCCACCTGCTACAGAAGTGGCGATTCAGCAGGCTGAAAAACAAATGGGCATCGTTTTTCCAGATGATTTGCGCGCGCTTTACTTAACGCATAATGGTGAAATGGAAGAGGGGCCGGGCTTGTTTTTTGGACTGCCATTTCTATCATTAGAGGACATGTTGCTAGAGTGGGAGAGTTGGAAGGACTTAGTGGAGGATGAAGAACTGCAAACAATCGATGCATACTCTGTTCCCCCAGCGTGGATTAAGGAAAGCTATGCGAATCGTTACTGGTTGCCAATCAGCAAGGATTATAGCGGAAATCATCTTGCGATTGACTTGGATCCTGTAAAACAAGGAAAGCGAGGACAAGTGATTAATTTTGGCCGTGATGAAGAGATAAAATATGTCATTGCTCATCATATTACAGATTTCTTGGCATTTATCACCGCTACGCTTCAAGAAGGTCCCTATACCATTGAAGAAACGGATGAATGGCTAACTTGGAGCTATGGGCCAGTGGTAGAGCTCCATTTTCTAGATGCCATTCGTTCGATGGAATTGCCTGTTTTTCACCCTATTTCGATTAAGACACGGGAAGAGGAGATTCAGCAGTGGGATAAACAATTGGATGAACAGTGGCGCACAATCGTTCACACACTAGCGGAAGATTCAAAGGCATTCCTTCGTAAGAAAACATTTTATCTGATGGGGAAGAATATAAGCGATCTTACGCCATTAATGATGTGCCGTGATGCACGAGAACTAGTGCTAAGTGGAAATTCAGTTCGAGATTTGGAGCCTTTACGCATGATGGCTTCATTAAAAAAGTTGTATCTTGGAGGCAATCCAGTAGAGGATGTTACACCGCTTGCACAGTTAGAAAAATTGCAGTATATAAATCTTGCACAAACCAATGTGACAGTGCTACAGCCGCTTACAACACTGCCGTTACTAACGAACTTGGATATTTCGAAAACAAACATTACTGATTATACGCCTTTGTATCAAATTGAAAAGTTAGAAACGGTGGCATTGTCTATCCTTAATCGTGAACAACTACAGGCAGTTGTCAAAATGAAGACATTAAAACAGTTACATCTTCATCAAATCGAAAATGTATCGGAAGAGGATTTGCGGTTATTAGGAAACATAGAGACACTAAGAAAGCTAACCATTGAAAAAGCAACGTTTACAAGCCTAGCATTTCTACAAGGTAATCAGCAACTGCATGAATTAACGCTAATTGATTCGACTATTGAAGAGGGAGCGGCGCTTGCGAAGTTGAAGAGGCTCAGCAAGTTAGAGCTACATGGCACTTCGATTGTGAATCTCAAAGCAATCGCGCAATCTGCTTCCTTGAAAACTTTTGCAGGTGCTTTCGATCAGTTTTATGTTTTGAAAGATGCTTTTGAGCAAAAAGTGGATTTCTCCAAAATGATTGGTGAAATGACTGAGGAAGAAGAACAGATTTGGGATGATTATTTGCATTAAAAGCTATCAATTACATAGGTTTTCAAGTTAAAGGGGTGCCTACATAATGGAGTTACATTTTTATCAACAAGAATTTGAGAAGGGCGTGGCTATGTACACATTGACGGCTGAACAACTGCGCTTTACGGGAGCCCCTGAGGTTGCGATTACCCTAGCCCAGACAGATTCGAGCCGTTACCCGATTGTGGCGATTGCGGATGAGCAGTTAGTGACGTTTTTCTGCCTACATAAAGGAGAAGGGATAAAGACCTTTTCGGCGAATGAACATGCAATCCTTTTGAGAAGTTTTTCAACGGATTTTCATCAGCAGGGCAAGGGGTATGCGAAGCGTGCATTGGCTCATTTACCGGCATTTATAAAAGAGCATTTTTCAGACATTACGGAAATCGTATTAGCTGTAAATGTGCGTAATGAGGCTGCGCAGGCACTGTACAGAAAGTGCGGCTATCTAGATACAGGGAGGCGGACAATGGGCGAGAAAGGCGAGCTGATTGTCATGCGGTATGATTTGTAAGTAGCTGTGGGAATCGGGGGATAATGATGGAATGTCAAGTGTTAGTGGAAGAATTTCGTGGTGGTATTTTAGAGAATGTCCATATGGGGGTTATTTGTGGGATTCATGCTGAGGAAGATGTTTGCTATTCAGTAGGGGATAGTCAGCACATGACCTTTCTTCGTTCAGCAGCGAAACCATTTCAAGCAATTCCGGTTATTCAGCATGGAGTAGCGGAGCAATTTGGATTAACTCTGGAAGAAGTGGCGCTTTTTGCTGCTTCGCAACGGGGAGAAGCCTATCATATAGAAGCACTGGAGTCGATTATACGTAAAACAAGTATCGAGGAAGACCAATTTTACTGCTGTCCCAGTTATCCATTGAATGACGAGCCGAAAGCGGATTATCACCGACAGCATGGAGAGAAACGCAAGCTATATCACAATTGTTCGGGAAAACATAGCGGCTTTATGGCATTGGCAAAAGTACTTGGGCATGAGCTGGAGGGATACTGGCAGTTGGAACATCCCGTGCAACAATTGGGTTTAGCGGCGATGGCTGAGATGGCGGATTACCCGAAGGAAAACATCGGGATTGGGATTGATGGTTGTGGCTTTCCAGTGTATGCAATGCCACTTCAACATATTGCACAAGCTTATTTAAAATTAGCCTGCCCAGATTTAATTGAACAGCAGGTAATGCGAGAGGCTGTTGTGAGCATGACTGCTTCGATGACGGCGCATCCAGAAATGATTGCCAGTCATAATTTCATTTGTTCGGTTTTGCTGGCAGATCCGAATATTATTGCGAAAGGCGGAGCAAAGGGCGTTTATGGTTTTGCGCTGAAAAAGGAACGGATGAGCTTTGCGTTAAAAGTGCTTGATGGATCCGAGTTGGTATGGCCGAATATTGTAGCATCCATTTTAGAGCAAATTGGTTACGACAATTACGAGACGATTGAGCGTTTATATGCACTGTCACCGAAAGAAATCGTGAATGATAATGCGGCGGTCGTTGGTGAGCGAAAAGCTGTATTTGATTTAGGAGTCTGAAGAGAAATATATATATAGGCTTTATGGCACCGATTGACGAAGTGGTTGGTGAGGCAGTGAAAAGAGAGTAGAACGTTTTGATAGCAAGCTAAAAGAATGAACGGAGGTAGATGTATGGATTACGAAGTGATATTTTTTGATGTAGATGATACATTGCTCGATTTTGGATTGACAGAAAAGGCGGCATTGCATAATGCTTTTGTAGAATTTGGCTTACCAACAGGATTGGCTGATTATCGAGCTAGCTATAAAGAGCTTAGTAAAGGCTTATGGGAGGATTTGGAGAAAGGTCTTGTTACGATATCGGAATTAGCAGTAGAGCGATTTAGACGATTATTCCTTGTACATAAGTTAGATATCGATGCAGAAGCATTTAGTAATGTATATCTAGGCTATCTAGGTCAGCAGACACATCTGATCGAGGGAGCCGTAGAATTATGTGAGAAACTTGCTGACTATCGGTTAGCCATTATTACAAATGGCTTTACGGCTGTGCAGCAAGCGAGAATTGGCAATTCGCCTCTTCGCTATACTTTTGAGCATATCATTATATCCGAAGAAGTAGGCTCCCAGAAGCCAGATAAGGGCATTTTTGATTATGCCTTTGCAAAACTAGGTATTACAGACAAAGCGAAAGTGTTGATGGTCGGCGATTCGTTGACTTCTGATATGCAAGGGGGTATCGATTACGGCATTGATACTTGCTGGTTTAATCCCCAAGGAAAGGATAATCTGTTAGGCAGTAAACCGACGTATGAGATTCGTGAGTTGATGGATCTGATGGAGATTGTAGGGAAAGTACGCTGTTGAGTGGTTTTATGCAAGTCGAATTCGAGAAGGAAAAATAGTAGATAAGCATCGTCACTGCATATATAGGGGTGAACCTGTAGTGCACATGAAAACCCCGGGGGATTCGCACTAAATTTGTGTGAAATACTCATTAAAATCGGGTTAAGTAAGTGTTAGTTGGAAGAAAAAGTAATTAGTAAGTTGAAAAGTGATAATTTTTTTGGAATGAATTATATTTTTATCACTATTTCGCAGTCGTACTCCTTGCGAGTACGTGGATTGAAATTCCTCCAATGCCTTAATTAGCGCCTCACCAACCGAGTTGCACTCTATATGAGTGTGTGGATTGAAATACGAAACGGGTACAACTCTTTTGAGTGAAGAAGTAGGTTGACCGAAGAGTGGTGTTCAACGTTATGGAACAGGTTATTGAATTTGCAAAGGATGTAGAGGTTTACATTAGATTATTAAATAGCAATAGAGCATTTATATGGGGGAAAATGAAAAGTAATCAAGGTAAAATAACTGCTGGTTTATTGGTCGTATATTTATTTGTATTAACACGGATTATAATCTTTAAAATGCAATTTTAGGTGGAATTATTGGAGTTGCAGTTTATTTTGTGTTTTGTAAGCTGTTTAGTACAAAAGCAAATAAAATCCTTAATGTTTTAGCATCATTCGGAACGATATGCATTAGTGCTTTTATTAATGATTGGTGTTATTAGGTATGGGAGTTATGGCTAATTATTGATGCGTTGGGGCTTCGCTTGTAGGAACTTTATACTGCAATCGATTGCGTCAGTTAAACAAGAGGAGATTGTCTATTGAAGGTCTTTTTTATGTCGCTGTGATAAAAAATAGTTCTTCAACTAATGGGGCATACTAGTTGAAGAAGGAACTTAACATTACACCCAAAAACTAGAAATTTAAAGATAGATAGGAGTTAGGTACGATGATAAAAGGTTTCGGAGGGATATTTTGGAGAACTAACAATCTTGATGTAATAAAAAAATGGTACAGTGAAGTGTTGAAGATTGAAATCGAAAATTGGAATGGAGCTGTGATTAAACCTCAATTAGGAAACGAGACAATCTTTTCTTTCTTTACCGAGAATGACAGCTATTTTCCAACAGACCAACAAGTGATGCTAAATTTCCAAGTACATGATCTAAATGAGACCATTAAGCATCTTGAACATATTGGGGTGCCTCTTGAAAAGCAAAAAGAGGTTAGTGAATTTGGGAAGTTTATTTGGATTAAAGATCCCGAGGGGCGACTGGTCGAGCTTTGGGAGAAATAGCGGATTGTAATCATTTGTTGTTACCAAGCAGCAAAGATCCTAACAATTATTGAATTAGTGAGTAAGACATTTTTAAAGTTAAGGAGGAAGTTAAATTTGGCGAGAGATTTATGGTTAAACCTACCGGTACGAGAACCAGAAAGGGCAAAAGCATTTTATCTACAGCTTGGATTTCGATTAAATGAACAGTATTTTAGCCAAGATGGTTCATGCAGTTTTTTCGTCGGTGACAATCAGATTGTAATAATGCTATTTCCAGAATCTACGTTCCGTGGTTTCACGAAAAATGCTATTGCGGATTCGCAACAAGGTACTGAAGTGCTATTTTCTTTAGGAGCGAATTCTAAAGATGAAGTAGACGAGATTGCATTGAAAGTCGAAGGTAGTGGCGGCACCGTATTAAGTAAGTCAGAGGAACGGGATGGATGGATGTACGGCTGCCTTTTTGCTGATCCGGATGGACATCGTTGGAACGTGTTGTATATGGATATGAGTAAAATGCCACAAGGCTGAACACTGGACACGCACGGTGTTTAAACAAAAAGTTATTCAACTAACAGACAGTTCGGTGGATTTCGCTGGAAATTAGTAAAGTTCTACTTTTGAATAGGGGGAAATGAAATGGTATTAGAAGCTGTTATGCTACAAGTTAAGGAAGGTATGGAAGGAGAATATGAAGAAGCATTTCGTGAGGCATCGGAGATTATTGCTACAATGAAAGGCTACATATCTCACCAATTACAGCGTTGTATGGAAGTCGAAGGAAAGTATTTACTGTTGGTGCAGTGGGAAACATTAGAAGACCATACAATTGGATTTAGACAATCCGACGAGTATCAAGAATGGAAAAAGAAATTACATAAGTTTTATGATCCGTTTCCAACAGTCGAACATTTTGAGAGGGTTATACAATAATCAGTTGCACTAACAGGGATTATGGAATAATAGGAGATTGTCTATTGAGGGTTTTCTATGTTTTATTTTAGTAGGTGGATCAAGATGACTGGAAACCCGACAATAACATGCTTGCCACAAGTAGCTGGATTTCCACTACACGTCTAAAGTGGCGTGATGCTAGTATGTGGAAGAGGGAGAAAAATCAGTACGGTGTGATCCATGAAGAGCAGTTTGATTCATCAGTAGTGATAAATTGTTCGGAAGGAGAGTGCATGATGATACATATTATAAAAGCGAATCCTAATCATGTTGAAGGGATAGCGAAAGTGTGTAGGGATGGTTATTGGGCAACCTACAGCGAGACATATTCTGAAATGTACATCGAAGGAATAATTAAAGAGTTCTATAGTCATGAAAGGATACTAAAAGAGGTTACAGAAACGAGTAAGAAATGGGGAGGATATTTTATTGCAGTAGAAGAGAATGAAGTGATTGGGGCTGGTGGAGGTGGTATGGTCGATGATACATCCGGAGAGGTTTTTGTGTTGTATTTAAATCCAGCTAGACGTAACGAAGGGATTGGTACAAGGGTATTAGATGCTATTACAAAGCAACAAAAGGAAGCGTTTCATGCAAAGGAGCAATGGGTTTCTGTTGCGAAAGGAAACATGAAGGGCATTCCTTTTTATGAGGCAAAAGGATTTATTTTTAATCATGAATGTGAGGGGGATGGAAAAGTTGATGGAGAAAGCTATATTTCATTAAGATATTGTCGTAAGATTTAAAGTTTTTATGTGTTAACAAACCGTAAAACTTGTTGCATCAAGCTTTACAGTTTGTTAACTTTGTGGTCGAACACAGTTATTTAACCCCTTAAAAACTGCTCTATTTCACTCCGTTCCAAATCTTTTCGCAGCACGAGCTCGGGCTCGCTCCGCTTCAATTTCTCGATTACGGGGCTCGGCATTTGTAACGAGTTCGTTGAAAAGCTGTTGTGTAGCATTAGCGATTTCCTCAATGGCCTGATGAAAAGCGTCCTCATTGATCTTTGACGGTTTGTTGAAGCCGGACACTTTACGTACATATTGAAGCGCAGCGGCATGGATTTCGTCGTCGGTCGCTGGTGGGGAAAAGTTGTAAAGCGTTTTTATATTTCGGCACATCGCATTCACCTCATTATGATTTTCTTGATTGTAGCATACTGATGGCTTGATATAGTATTTTTAGGGAAGACGAACAGGTTCTACGTGTTGATTTTTATCCATTCATGTAAACTCAATATAGAGAATGTTATTCAATTAGGAGGAAATCAATGATGTCACGTAAAATACTTTTATTTATTGCAACGAGTTTGGACGGCTTTATTGCTAAAGAAGATGATGGTTTGCAATGGTTATATGATACCAAGGAGGAAGGTGACAATGGTTATTCAGAGATGTATGAAACCATTGACACCACAATTATGGGCAAACGGACGTATGATTATGTCATGGAGCAAACCGAAACCTTTCCATATCCTGATAAAAAATGCTATGTCTTTACTACCTTGGAACAAGGTTCAACGGACAATGTAGAATTTGTCAATGGGGATGTTGTGGCATTTGTGAAAAAATTGAAAGCGCAGGAAGGCTCGAACATCTGGATGGTAGGTGGGGCAGGTATATTAGATGCTTTTATAAAAGAGGACTTAATCGACGAATATATCATTACGGTTACGCCGCATATTTTAGGTACGGGCATTCCTTTGTTTAAAGAAAAAAATCCACAAATCGCTTTAACTTTGCAGGAGACAAAACGGTTTGGGCAGTTTGTACAGTTGCATTATCAGGTGCAACGCCAAAACTAACAAGTAGTGGATATGTCGCGTTTTGTAAATGCATATATGCCGTGGTGAAGTTGACGTATTATAGAAAAAAGAAGTGGTTAGAGGGGGAAATGAGATGTTTACGTTCGCGACTTTGAGTGCGTTTGTCGTTATTGTATTGGGTTTATTTGTGATGCCAGGACCGGCTGTTCTATTAATTGCAACGCGGACGGCGCAGAGTGGACGGAAAGCGGGTATTATGACAGGGCTTGGCATTGCAACGGGCGATTTGATCCACACATTATGTGCAGCGGCCGGACTTTCGGCGATTTTAATGACGTCTGCGCTTGCTTTTAATGTTGTGAAGTATGCAGGTGTGGCCTATTTGGTTTATCTGGGCATTCGTGCGATTTTAGAAAAGCCTTCAGATCCTCAAATGCCAAAGGTGTCTCCTGTGACGAATATGAATGCCTATCGGCAGGCTATTGTAGTGGAAGTGCTTAATCCGAAAACGGCATTGTTTTTTCTGGCCTTTTTACCACAGTTTGTTCAGCCCGCGCAAGGCTCAACGATACTTCAATTTTTAATTTTAGGTATCATTTTTGTAATGATGAGTGTGATTTATACGACATTATTTGCCATGAGTATTGGTCTAGTTGGGCGCTTTGTGAAGCGTATCGCTTGGATAAATCGTTGGAGTGGTAAAATTGTTGGAGCAGTTTATATTAGTATTGGATTGAAAGTGGCGATGCAAAGCCGGTAGGGAGATATGGGGAAAGGGAGAGAGTCCGTGAGCAAAGAATTTCCTATTATTGAAACAACAAGATTAATTTTGCGGGAAGTAACAGCGGCGGATGCTAATGATATGCTTTGCTATTTATCTGATAAAGATGTTGTGAAACCTATGGGGTTAGAACCTTTCCAAACAGTAAAAGAAGTATGGGATGAAATTAGGTGGTATAAATCCATATACGACGAAGGTACGGGCATTAGATGGGGAATCACGCTAAAAAATTCCGGCAAGGTTATAGGAAGTTGTGGTTTTCTTAATAGGCTTCGCAAACATTATCGGGCTGAAGTTGGATATGAATTAAGTAAAGCTTACTGGGGAAAAGGGATAGCCAACGAAGCATTAGAAGCAGTTGTGAAGTATGGTTACCAGCATTTTCAGTTAGAAAGAGTAGAGGCTTTAATTGAACCTGCTAATCTAGCGTCGCAAAAATTGGTGGAAAAGCAAGGCTTTAAAAGAGAAGGGTTATTGAGGCATTATGAATTTACTTGTGGTAAATTCGATGATTTATATATGTACGCGCTCATAAAAGAGGATCTCGATTTTATTTTAACGAAAAACAATCCGAAATAATTGCCTCTTAAGTCCATAACACGTATAATAATCCTACAACTTAAAATAATTAACTTCCACTAAGGGGAGTAGCTATACAGCAAATGTCGTCAATACAGGATGTAAATCCTCGGCATAGCTGGCAACGATCGTTGTTTGCGAGACCTTACCAATTATTTGGTGAGGCCTTTTTTATTTTTTAGAGGCGGTATGACCAAGTAATGGTTATACGGTCTTTTTTTATTGCTTAAAATGAATGGGAGGGTTTATATTGAATACGTATCAAGCACTGTCAAAAACAGTTATTATTCATAAGAATAATCATCTAATTAGCCACGATGATTCTTTAACGCTTATTGGGACTGGAAGAAGTGCATTCGTTTTTAGAATACACGCATCTAATAAAGTCATTAAAGTATTTTTTCCTGCATTCTCCCACCTTGCGAAAGAAGAGGCTGAAATTTATAAAAAACTTCAAGGGATTTCCTATTATCCGTCTGTTTATGAAGTTGGATTGAATTACATTGTTATGGAATACATCGAAGGTCTTACGCTTTTTGAATGTATGGCCCGCGGAACAGTTATAACGTCTGCGCATCTAAAAGAAATTGATTATGCACTTGCGTTAGCTTCAAATCAGGGATTAAATCCTTCTGATATTCACTTACGGAATATTTTCATCACACCGAACGGGACGATAAGAATCATTGATGTCGCACGTTTTAGACAAACGAAAGATTGTAGTCAATGGGGGAACCTGAAAAGAGCCTATAACCAATTTTATTGTAAGCGCTGGTTTCCAAAGAAACTTCCTGTTGGCTTGCTCAATGGTATTGCATTCTTTTATAAGAAAAGGTTAATTCCTTATTATCGTACTTAATATAGAGGTATTCATTGAGAAAATATTTAGTATAGGGCATAATGGAAAGTTATTATCCATACGAATAGGGGATGTTCACAAATGACCATTGAAGTAAAGGTCGATATGAAATCGAGACAACAAAATAAGCGACTTGAAAATCAGGGGCGACTGCTAGTAAAATGTCCAGATAAACCAGGGATTGTATCGGTTTTATCGACATTTTTACATAATCACGATTCAAATATTATTGAATCGAGCCAGTATTCTAGTGATCCGGAGAATGGCATCTTTTTTATCCGGATCGAGTTTCATTGTGAGAATCTATTGGAAAAGTCGTCGCGGATTGAAAAAGATTTTGAGGGAATTGCTGCTACGCATTCGATGGATTACCATTTTGCCTATGGGAATGAACGGAAACGTTCGGCTATATTCGTGTCCAAAGAACCGCATTGTTTGATGGAACTGTTGTGGGAATGGCAAAATGGCGATTTGGATACGGATATTGTAGTTGTCATTAGTAATCATGAGGGCGCGCGGCACATGGTTGAGTCTTTAGGGATTCCTTTTCATTATATTCCGGCCAATAAAGACATTCGAAAACAAGTCGAAGCTGAACAAATCCGCTTGATGGAGGCGTACAACGTTGATTTGCTGATTCTTGCGCGCTATATGCAAATCTTGACGCCTGATTTTGTCAGTCATTTTGAGAATCGTATTATTAATATCCACCACTCTTTCTTGCCGGCGTTTATAGGGGCAGGGCCGTATGAGCGCGCGTTTGCTCGTGGCGTGAAATTGATAGGAGCCACATCTCATTATGTTACAAATGATCTTGATGAGGGGCCGATTATCGAACAGGATGTGGAGCGAGTGGACCATCGTGACGATGTGATTGATTTGAAAAAAATCGGTCGTCAAATCGAGCGACGTGTTCTCGCGAAGGCTGTGAAATGGCATCTTGAAAACCGGATTATCGTGGAAGGCAACAAAACAATCGTGTTTCATTAAGTAGTATAAAGAAACTAAGTCTATACAATTTGTTGATTCCGCCTAATTTGTAACGCCAAGAATTGGAGGAGCAAAATACAGCAGGTATGAATGTACGTTACAACTAAGCCGTCGGGATGATTTTGGCGGCTTATTTTTTATTGATATTTTTTGAGAAAGGCGTATAGTTATCTTTAGTAACAGTTATCCAAAGTAACTATATGTGGAAGAGGGGAATGTGATGGAAGGTTTTTTACGGCGTTTTTTACGCCTATATCGACCACTGATTACGTCACTCAATGAGTTATTAAGTCCATTTGAACTTTCTTATTCATTATGGCAGGTTATATACTATGTGAAAAACAATGGTCCCTCGACGCTTGTCGATATATCAACCCACTTTGAAGTGGAGAAACCCACCATTACCAGAAGGGTGTACCGTTTGGAAGAACTCCAAATTGTGAAGCAAATACCTGGGAGAGATAGAAGGGAAAAGATTATTCAACTAACGGAAATAGGGGAAGAGATTTACCGGATATGTCGTGAAAAGATTACGGATTTGGAGAACAATTTAATGGAAGGGATTCCGAAAGAAAAGCAAGTTATTCTTTTTCAACTACTTCCCCAAATACGGGAAAACATCCTGAATAAAGAAGGTCTTAATGATGAATAAGCCAAAATTGTGGACGAAGGATTTTATCGTTGTATCCTCAATCAATTTCTTGATCACATTAATCTTTTATTTGCTAATGGTGACGATTGCCGTTTATGCGGTAGATGAATTCAATGCTTCTACGAGCCAAGCGGGACTTGTGACGGGGATTTTTATCATTGGAACGTTAATTGGACGATTATTTATCGGGCGTTATATCAGTTTGATTGGCCGAAAAAGAACATTGTTTATTGGTTTAGTATTCTTTACATTGACAGCTGTTTTATATTTCGTGAATATTGGACTTACTTTCTTACTCATTAACCGCTTAATTCACGGGATGGCAATGGGGGTGGCGAGTACGGCGACAGGAACGATTGTTGCGCAAACGATACCGGCTACAAGAAGAGGGGAGGGCATCGGTTATTATAGTATGAGTGCAACATTAGCTACAGCAATCGGTCCATTTATCGGTCTATTTATGAGCCAGCATACGAGTTACCAAATGATCTTTGCTTTCTGCCTTGTATTAGGGGTCATCTGTCTGCTGATTGCATTCTTTCTTCGTGTTCCGGTAGTGGAAATACCGGAACAAACTTCCGAAATGAGAGGGTTTAAACTATCCAACTTTATTGAGCCGAAAGCATTGCCGATTGCATTTGTTACACTAGCGATCGCCTTTTGTTACTCCAGTGTCCTTTCTTTTATTAATTTCTATGCAATTGAAATTGATTTAGTGGAAACCGTAAGCTTTTTCTTTTTTGTTTACGCAATCGCGGTACTTGTCTCGCGCCCATTTACTGGACGTTTAATGGATGTGAAAGGCGCGAACTTTATTATGTATCCCGCTTTTCTTTTATTTGGCGCCGGCATGTTACTTCTCAGTTCAGCACATAGTGGCATCATTTTGTTAGCGGCAGGGGGGCTGATTGGTTTTGGCTTTGGGAATATGCAATCGTGCACTCAGGCGATTGCCGTTAAGCTGACCGCTACACATCGCATGGGACTCGCAACATCGACTTTCTTTATCTTTTTAGATGCCGGTCTTGGTTTTGGTCCTTATCTTTTAGGATTCCTAATTTCCGCAACTGGGTACAGTATGATGTATGTTATTATGGGCATTTTGATTTTCGCAACTGCTATACTTTACTATTTTCTACATGGTAAGAAAGAACACCTTGCAAATGTACCCTACTAATTGCAAATACCGCAACCATGAGCTGCATATCATCCCGATTCGTGTAACAATTCGAGATGATGTGTAGCTAGCTTATTGTATTGGATTATTTATAGAGATCTGTACTGAGGTATTTAAGGCCAGAATCATTGATCGTTAATACGATATTGGCTCCTTTTTCAGGCCCTTTTAGTAGTTGCAAGGCGGCAGCAACATTCGCCCCCGAAGAAAATCCGGCGAATATTCCCTCTTTTTTAGCTAGTTCTCTCGCAACAGCTGTTGCTTCTTCATCTGTCACGTGGATGTAATCGGTCACCAAGCTTTTATCCAAAAGGGGCAAGTCCATTGAGTAGCCGCCGCCTTGGATTTTATGGTTGGGATTCGTTTGTGCTTTGTTCGCATAAAAAGGAGCGCTAGCAGGCTCAACGACGTAACAACGAATGTCAGGCTTATGTTTTTTCAATGTTTTGGCGCAACCTGCAAACGTACCGCCAGAACCGACAAAATCTAGAAAAACATCGATATCGCCATTGGTTTGCAGCCACATTTCTTCCCCTGTATGGTACTCATGCGCATGTGTATTCCCGACGTGGTGAAACTGATCAGCACGAAAGGCATTTCGCTTTTTTGTAATTTGCTGGGCAACTTTTTCAACATTGGCAAGGTCTTCTCCTGACACTTGTCCCACAACTGAGCCAGGTGCTTGGTCTACTAATACAACTTCAGCCCCCAATGCGGACATCATTCTTGCTCTTTCCAGTGAATTCCCCTTCGACATGACAGCCACAAATTGATAACCTTTGACGCCACAGACAATCGCAAGTCCTGTCCCTGTATTGCCGCTCGTCAGTTCGACAACGGTTTGGCCAGGCTGAAGGATCCCCGCTTGTTCGGCCTCTTCGATAATTTGTAAACCAATGCGGTCCTTTTTGCTGAAACCGGGATTCAAGTATTCGAGTTTAGCAAAAATATTGCCCTCAAGGCCTTTCGTAATTCTAGAAAGATGAACCATCGGTGTGTTGCCAATTGCTTGATGAACCCCTGAGAGCATAGAAGTGTATGCCATAGCTAATCGCCCCTTTTTAAATTGTGCTATATAGTGTCTATTTGTGCGCTATATAATTAAATGGTACACTATCACGTATATAAGTGCAATATAGCGTAAAAATAATGGAGGTTTATTCATGGAGAAAATGAATAAAAATATCGGTCAAAATATAAAACGGGTTCGGCAAGAAAGAAAATTGAGTTTAGATAAAACAGCCGCGCTAACAGGTGTCAGCAAAACGATGTTAGGGCAAATTGAAAGAGGCGAGTCGAATCCGACCGTTACGACACTTTGGAAAATAGCAAATGGCTTGCGATTATCATTTTCTTCACTCATTAGTCAAGAGCGACCCGCTGTGACAGTCATCAAAAAGAAGACAATAGCGCCACTGAGTGAAAATGAGGGACAGTACCGTGTCTATCCATTAATCCCTTTTCAACCAGATAAGCAGTTTGAAGTCTTTGCGATTACGCTTGAACCCGGATGTGTGCATTATTCAGAATCTCATCATAGAGGCGTGGAAGAGCATATCTTTGTCAATGAGGGCTTACTCGTAATCACAGTTAATGAAGAGGTATTCGAAGTGGGTTGTGAGGACTCAATCATTTTCGAGGCTGATGTCCCACATAGTTATCAAAATAACGGACCAAAGCCCGTAAACTGTACGGTACTCATTCACTATCCTAGTTAACGGATTGATGATAGAGGCCTTGAGAAATGGAAATATGAAATATGTTATAATGGTGAGGAATGAATGGAGGAATTGAAATTATGTCAAATTTACCTAATTGTCCAAAATGTAATTCCGAATATACATACGAAGATGGCAATCTTTTTGTGTGCCCGGAATGTGCGCATGAGTGGACGCTGGGATCGGAAGCTGAAGAAGTGGAAGAGGAAAAAGTGTATAAAGATGCCAATGGCAATATTTTAACTGATGGTGATTCTGTCACAGTCATTAAAGATTTGAAAGTAAAAGGTAGCTCAAAAGTTGTTAAAGCAGGCACAAAAGTAAAAGGGATCCGTTTGATTGATGGCGACCATGATATTGATTGTAAAATCGATGGTTTTGGTGCGATGCAATTGAAAACGGAATTTGTGAAGAAGCTGTAACCTATCAAAGCAATCGTCTGCGTTAGTGTTGGTTTGTACAACATTGACGCAGACTTTTTTTGTTTGTACATATAATACGAACCTTCTGATAGCTCGATCGTCATATTATCCAGATGCTGTTATATGAGGAAGGAGTGCCTGGTATTATGAACCGCAAAATGTATCCAGTTTTTACGATTCTTTTTCTAGTCTGTGTCACTGTATTGGTGATGAAAGTATTTAAAGAAGAGCCCTGGGATGCTAATTTCCAACTATTCAAAGAGAAAGTTTTCTCGGAAACGGCAGATGGGGACCAAGTGAACTTATCTACCTTTACACCATTCGAATGGGATCAAGTGTATGCCTTTAATCCATATCTATCTAAAGAAGCGATCTATGAAACGGTTGGTTATAAGTGGGACCGGATAAGTGAAACGGTCAGTGAAGGCATGAATCAAATTGTATTTATGCAAGATGGAAAAGTCGTTTGCTATCTCTATGGTTATCCAGAAAATAATCAATTTGGGCTATTTTTTGATGGCACGGAGCATGTAGAAGGCGCGACTATTTTGTATGCGGAAGATGATGCTATTTTTGATGTGGTGAGAAAGGGGGATGTGATGTATTTGGAACAACGTAAATAGAGTGCGCGAACGAATATGATTGCTGATATACATAAGCCATTGCCGAATTCTATGCTAAAAATAGACAAGCTAACATACAGTAGTAGTCATGTAACAGGCTTGTTTATTTTTGTATGGAAGGGGGACGTTATCTAAATGGAAAAAGCACTTCTTATGATTATCTTGTTACGCATTTTTTCAGGTAGTGTAGATATCACGGCTGCTATGCTCATGTATAAATTCAATGATTTGGAAAAGGCTTTTTATATTAATACGCTATTAGCGTTGGTAGGCCCTTGTGTACTAATCATTACAACAGGGATTGCCTTATTTGGTCTGGCCGAAAAGATTTCCATAACGCGAATGGTTTGCCTATTTGCGGGGATTGTCCTTATTTTGGTCAGTTTGAAAGCTGAATGAGAGCGGGGAATCACATGTAATAAAGCTGCTTAACGAAGGAGGAATCCTTGTTAAACAGCTTTTTTCGTTATTAATAAGCGCTCCAGCCAGCATCTGCCGCAAGTGTAACGCCATTGATATAGGCCGATTCTTCAGAAGCTAAGAAAATGGCGATGTTAGAGATGTCTTGAATTGTCCCTGCTTTTGGCAGTAGGTTCAACCCGCGTGTCGCTATTTGCATCCCGAATTCATCAACATTGGTCATCGTAGCAGCAAATCCTGTTTCTACATGTGCCGGAGCAATGGCGTTACATCGAATATTTTGTGGGCCATATTGTGAAGCGATGTTTTTTGTCATCCCGACAACTGCGTGTTTGGCAGCTGTATAAGCAAGACCGCCACGCCCACCTGTTAGTCCCGAGATGGAAGCCATATTGACGATTGTACCGCCACCGTTTGCAAGGAACACAGGAATGACTTGTCGCAAGCCACGCATGACACCTGTCACATTAATATCCATCACACGTTGCCATGTTTCGTCTTTGACATTTTCAGCGGCTTGCATATTATCCCCAACCCCTGCATTATTGACTAAAATGTCTACGCGGCCAAATGTTTTGACAGTTTCGTTGACCATTTTAGCAACATCTTCTTCAACGGCCACATTTACTTTGATACCAATTGCTTCATGGCCTGCTTTTTTTAGTTCATTTACGGTAGTATGTAGGGCCTCTTCATTAAAATCAACAATGACAACTTTAGCCCCTTCTTCTGCATAGTGAGTGGCAATTGCCTTTCCAATACCAGCTCCACTCCCCGTTATGATGGCAACTTTTTTTTCTAAACGTCCCATTTTATTAGCCCCTTTTTTTGAATAATAATGTTACAACACTTCCATTATAGAATGAAAAACTATAAAAATCTAAATATTCCCACTCACCCTACTTGATGGGTTTCCAGAATCAGCAGTGTTGTTTGTGACAAAAATGTAAGATAAGCCCGCTTTTTGTGTGGTTAAGTTATGGCTGTCGGCTTTATTAAGCAGTATGCTTAATACAGTTGAGTGACGATTTGGAGGAGAACAAATTGACGATTGTATTAGAAGCGGAAGGCATTCAAAAAGCGTACGGAACAAAAAGTCATGTTGTTACTGTGTTAAAAAATGTAAATTTGACGATTCGTCAAGGGGAAATGGTAGGGATTATGGGGCCTTCTGGAGCAGGGAAGACTACGCTCCTGAACATATTTGCAACGATTGACAAACCAACTTCAGGCAGCGTGCGCATTAAGGGAAAAGAAATCACGACGTTGAATGAAGAATTGCTATCTGAATTTCGAAGAGAACATTTAGGCTTCATCTTCCAAGACTATAACTTGTTAGACTCTTTGACGATGAGGGAAAATATTCTTCTTCCGTTAGCGCTTGCAAACCGATCTGTCTATTTGATTGAACAGAGAATCGAAGAGGTAGCCGCCATTTTAGGCATCCAGTCTATACTGGATCATTATCCATATCAAACATCAGGTGGGCAAAAACAGCGTACGGCTGCGGCGCGCGCAATCATTGGTAATCCTAGTCTTGTCTTAGCGGATGAGCCAACAGGGGCGCTGGATTCGAAGGCATCGATGGATTTATTGAAGGCGTTTACGACACTCAATCAGGACTATGAAACGACGATTCTAATGGTGACACATGATGCCTTTGCGGCAAGTTATTGTGATCGAATTATTTTTATGAAAGATGGCAGTTTGGTGACTGAACTTGTCAGGGGAGAGAAAAATCGAACAGTATTTTTTGAACAGCTGTTGACGACGTTGTCTGCTTTAGGGGGCGGTAGTCATGACATTATTTAATGTAGTGATGAAAAACCTGAAGCATAACTTTCGGCAATACACTATCTATGTAGCTTCTATGACATTTAGTGTGTTAATTTATTTTACATTTGTTTCATTGCAGTATAACGAACAAATTATGACTGTTTCAAATTTCGCGAGTATAACAGAGCGAATCCAGCCATTACTCAATCTGTCATCTTTGATTTTGCTGGGGTTTATCTTCATTTTCATCTGGTATTCCAATACATTTTTTATGAATCGGCGTAAACAGGAGATTGGGTTATACGCCTTGTTGGGGGCGCCCAAGAAAGAAATTGGCATGATGCTATTTTACGAAAATTTTCTGCTCAGCTTGATGGCACTTATTATTGGGGTAGGGTTGGGCCAATTGTTCTCGCTCTTTTTTAGTATGATTTTAGTAAAGTTAATGGGCTATTCCATCCTTTTACATGTTGCTTTCAATGAAATGGCTGTTGTTCAAACATTGGTTGTATTTATAGCGATTACGCTTCTCACGTCATTACAAGGTTATTATCTCGTTTATCGCTTTCGGCTTATTGAATTGTTTCAAGCGAAAAATAAAGGACAAGATCCTATAAAATCATCGATGGTTAGAGCGATGCTATCTGTTCTTTTACTTGGAATGAGCTATTGGCTGTTATGGAATGCTTCAGATTCGAAAAGTTGGAGTGAACATTTTGGCCGCAATTTGTTCGTGGCACTGTTACTAATGATTACGGGGTCTTTTCTACTCTTTCATTCGTTCAGTGGCTTTGTCATGCAGCAATTGCAAAATAAAAAAGCGATCTATTATAAATGGCGTAATCTTATTACTTTTACACAGTTGAGAAGTCGCTTAAAAAGCAATGCCATTCTATTAACGCTCATTTCAGTTTTGAATGGTATAACACTTGTAGCGTTTGGTTTTGCTTATACGATATATTACAACACCCTACTTACTATGGAAGATCATGTGCCGTTTAGTTATCAATACAGCGTAGCTGAGCAGTCGATAGATGACCAACTCACGGCACTTATCCAACAGAATACGGATTTCCCATTGGTATTTGAAGAGACGTTTGAGTATATGATGGTGAATGGGGATGCTCGTTCTTTAGACGTAGTGCCAAGCAGTTATCATTTTTATGATGAACAATTTGCTGTACTGCCTGTGACGACGTATAACCAACTGGCCGGGCAATTAAATCGAAAATCCCTTTCTTTGCTGGAAGAACATGAAGTCGTTACATTAGGAAAAAATTTCATCGGTTCGCAAAATCACTATGAAAATGTAGGCCATTCATTATCGCTAATGGTAGCGGATGAGGCTATTCCATTGATGGTGACAAGTAACCGTATCGAATCTTTATTTAACTATAATGTGCCGCCAACTACGCTCATTGTCCATGATAGGGTGTATCAAAAGCTTCGAAAAGAGTATGACCCGATTGCCTCACATGTATTTAAAGTGGCAGATGAAAAACAGGCAGATGCTTTAACCGAGCAAGTGAAGGAGCTTTTTGAAGCGGCGAATGTCAGTGTTCTAGATCACTCCCAGGAAAGAGAGCCAGCCCATGTAGGCTTATACACTTTTTTCGATAATTATCAGGAAGCGCAATCGATTTATGGCTTGATGATTTTCACATTTGGATTTTTAGGACTTGTGTTTTTATCGGCTACGGGTAGCATTATTTATTTTAAAACGCTAACGGAGGCAGCCGAGGACGCGAAGCGGTATAAGACATTGAGAACAATAGGCATGAGTAAAAGAAAAGTAAAACAGGTGATTGCAAGGCAATCTGTAGTGATGTTCATTCTTCCGCTAGTCGCTGGGATTGCCCATAGTTCTATGATGTTAAGTGCGTTAGCAAATGTAATGGACATGAACTTTATAACTCCGGTCGTAATAAGTACGTTACTCTATTCCATTTTGTATGGCTCATACTATATCATGACGCTTGTAACAGGAAATAAGTTAGTTAACACATGAAACATCCGCGGGGTTTGTCAAGCGCCCCTCGGATGTTTTTCGTTGGTTAGGAAACTATAAATCCTTGTACTATGGATAAGTAAGTACATGGAGGTTTCACGTCTAGGCTCCAACTCCCTAGGGTCTTACGCTTTTGTTCTTGGTTAGCGGATAATAGTCGCATCCCTTTGGAAAATGAATGGACAGTGTTGTGTATGCATGCTCTTTGGAAGTAACAGTTAGCTCATGTCCCAATTTATTGGCTAACTTTTTCGCTAAGTATAAGCCCATTCCAGTCGATTTTTGATAGACTCTGCCATTCATTCCTGTGAATCCTTTTTTGAAGATACGCGGTAGATCTGATAGGGGAATCCCGATACCATTGTCTGAGATGAGTAGCCTGACTTCTGTCGAATCTTCCTCGGCTTGAATTGTAATCGTTCCCGCTACTTTTGAATATTTCAAGGCATTGGAAATGATTTGAGTCAGCACGTATTCTAGCCACTTTTTATCGGTTGTAATTTCGAGGGCTTCTACTTGAAGATCCAATTTTATGTTTTTCTCGATAAAGATTTTGGCATGTTGTTTAATAACCGAACGTACGATAATGTCTAACTGCGTCTGTGAAATAAAATAATCTTGGTTAAAGTCATCTGTTCTTGCGAAATAAAGGGCTTGTTCAATTGCGTGCTCGATGCGTGTCATTTCATCGCTGATACTTTGTAAATTGGTGTCCTGTGGAGATTTATCAATAATTAATTTGCTGACAGCAATCGGTGTTTTAATGTCATGAAACCAAGAAGTCATAAACTCCAATGCCTCTTTTTTGCTGCGGACAATCGACAGCATCTTCTCCTGATGACAATCATCGATGTGCTGGAAGAATTGCCGATACAGGTATTGCTCGTAGGTTTTGGGTTCATTCAACCCTTCTTGAATAAATACATCGTGATGCCAGCGTGTTTCCATTTGTGAGAACGCTTTTTGGATTGATAAAAATTCAAACACTACATACAAGGAGAAAATAAGCCCTGTCACAACATGCATATAAATGATGTGGTTGACATGGATCGACATCGCAGGTTCTACATACATCATGACGGTAATGAACGTCATGATGAATAAGTACAAGGCAACGACTCGCCGCTGGAACCATAGAAATGTTGTGAATGATCCCTTCATATCAACATATACCCCTGTCCTTTTTTCGTTTGAATATAATCATCTAGTCCATGTTCACGTAGTTTGTGACGTAACCGATTCACGTTGACAGTTAGTGTGTTGTCATCGATGAAGCTTTCGTCTTCCCATAATGCACGCATTATTTCATCACGCTGTACAATTTGATTTTTATGCTCGAGGAGTATGCAAAGAATTTTAAATTCATTGCGTGTCAACTCTACTTCGTTGTCCTGAATACAAATGACGGATTTTTTACTATGTAAAGCTAGATCCCGGTGCACGATGATGTCTGTTTCGATAGTGTGATATGTATAGGTTCTTCTGAGCAGGGCATGAACCTTTGTGAGGAGCATATCCATTGAGAATGGCTTCTGGATAAAGTCATCGCCCCCAATATTTAATGCCATCATCATATCGATTTCCTCCGTCCGGGAAGAGAGAAAAATGATAGGTGCATTAGAATGCCTTCGTATGCGTTCACACCAATAGAATCCATTAAAATAGGGTAGGTTAATATCTAAAATAACGAGATGTGGTTGAACGGCTAGAAATGTTTCTTCTACTTTTTGGAAATCATGAATGAGTCGAGGAGCATAGCCCCATTTTTTTAAATCCTTTGCGATAAGATCGCCGATTTTCTTCTCATCCTCAATAATTAATATGGTAAACACGCATGTCACTTCCTACTCATATAAATTTTTGATAAAAGTAAGGTTGGAATGATGATTAGCTAAATTGTACCATGATTAGCAGAAGTGAAAAGAGTGATGAATAGTTTTGAAGTTCGATTGCTTGAATTCAAGATATTAAGTGTGCTAGAATCAATTCTTGTGAGGAACGGTAAATAATCGGACTCAAAGATAAAACCATTTGGAGGAATATATCAATGAATATTTTAGTTGTAAAAGCAAATAACCGCCCAGCTTCAGAGGCAATCTCAAGCAAAATGTACGAAACATTTATGGAAAATATAAAAGATGCAAAAAATCTTAACGTCACAACATTCGACGTGTTCGCAGAAGATATGCCGTACTTCGGTCAAGATCTATTCAACGCATTTGGCAAAATGCAAAATGGCGAAGAACTATCTAATCTTGAGCAACGCCTTGTTGCAGCGAAACAAAAAACAATGGATGCTTTAACAGCTGCGGATGTAGTCGTTTTCGCATTCCCACTTTGGAACTTAACAATTCCAGCACCACTACAAACATTTGTGGACTATGTCTACCAAGCAGGCTATGCGTTTAAATATAACGAAGAAGGCCAATTGGTCAGCTTAATGACTGAGAAAAAAGCAATTCTATTGAATGCACGTGGCGGTATCTACTCTACGCCTGAAACAGCGCCAATGGAAATGTCAGCTACGTATATGCGTAATGTATTTGGCGGCGTGTTCGGTATGACTGTTGAAGAAGTCATCATTGAAGGCCATAATGCAATGCCAGGTGAAGCGGAGCAAATCGTTGCACAAGGTCTTGAAAAAGTGGCTGAAGTTGCAAAAGCATTGGCTGCTCAACCAACTACTGTATAAGCAAGATGATAAGTAAATAAATATAGTAAATCCCTTCGTGAAAATTCAGCGAGGGGATTTTTTGTCTATGTATGTGATATTGAAGAACAGAGATAATCGACTGCTATTAACAAATAAGGCGGATGGTTTTACTTTTTGATTTCAATATATTAAACTAAAGTGGATAATTAATATCCAAGTTATTCAATGAATAATAAAAAATACTTTCAAAAAGGCGGTGAGCATGATGCAGATGAAAACAGGTGTTGAACAATCTGTCTACGCTATTCTAATCCTGAATATGTTGCCAGATCGAGCGGTATTACCAGGGGAGGCTATTAGTCAACAGTTGGGAACTTCACCCACTTATTTTCAAAAACTGTTGAGAAAGTTAGTCAGGGCAGACCTGATTACTTCTGTCGCAGGTGTAAAAGGCGGCTTTAGATTAAAGAAAAAACCTGAAGAAATTCGAGTGTACGATGTGTATCTCGCAATTGAGGGTCAACAATCCCTTTATTCTCCAAGTGGGATTCTCGATGACATGCTTGAATTGGAAAAAGAGGATGCATGCTGTTTATTGACGGATTTAATGGATGAAGCTGAATCGACTTGGAAAACGGTGTTGAAGCGTGAAACCATTGCGTCTTTATATGAGGAAACGACTTCTCGCTTTCCTGAAAAAGTGGAGAGTTTAAAAGAATGGATACAAGAAAAAGCGTGTAAGTAGGAGAATAACGATATGGATAATTTTCAAACACATTATGGCTTTGCGCAAACATTTAAAGAGCATACATTAACACTTGGGCTAGCGTTTCCTTTGGAGTCGTATGTAGGAAGTTTTCCGGAGATGGATTTGGAGGAGCAAATGCTACTGGTGAAAAAGGCGGAAATTCTAGGGTTCGCCTCCTTGTTTGTTAGGGATGCTCCACTCTATGATGCGAACTTCGGTGATGTTGGGGCCCTATACGATCCATGGGTGTTTCTTTCTTATGTAGCAGCACATACGGAGCGAATTGCGCTTGGTACTTCCAGTATTGTGACGACATTGCGTCACCCACTTCACGTAGCCAAGTCAGCTGCTTCGTTGGATAAAATCTCGAAACAGCGGTTGTTATTAGGTGTTGCGACTGGTGACAGACCCATTGAATTCCCGGTATTTAAAGTGGATGTTAACGAAAAAGCAGCATTATTTAGAGAGTCTATTGTGGTCATGAAAAAAGCTTGGAAAGAATCATTTCCGCAAATGCAAACAGAGCGAGTCGATATGTTGCAAGGTGATATCGTTCCGAAACCAGCTTTATCTGCTATTCCGATTTTAGGAACGGGCTATTCTGGCCAGACGATTGAGTGGCTAGCGGAGCATACAGATGGCTGGTTATTTTATTCCCAAGAGGTCAATGAACAGCGCAGGCTTGTGAAGAAATGGAGAAAAGCAGCTGGTGGATTCAAACCATTTGCGCAAGCTTTGGCGATTGATTTAGCAGAGAATCCAAATGAAGCGCCTAAACCGATAAAGGGCGGGTTTAGATCGGGGTATAAGTTTTTAATTGATTATTTACATGCATATCGGGATGCGGGCGTTAATCATGTCATGTTTGGGCTGAAGAATGGAAAGCGACCGGCCTCAGAAGTAATTCAAGAATTAGGCGAATATGTGGTTCCTCATTTCCCTACAAATACACGATGAAAGAAGTGGCATATAGATGATTAAAGGGTTAGATCGTATTAATGAATTAGCAAAAAAGCAAAGGGATGAAGGGTTGACCAATGCTGAAATGGTGGAGCAAACGGTTTTGCAACAAGATTACTTACGCGAAATCCGTGGACAGGTTTTGAACACCGTTTCAGGGATCACTGTACTCGATCCACTCGGTAATGATGTGACTCCTGACAAAGTACAGCAAGAAAGGAAGTCAACGACATGAGGTTAAGTGTTCTGGATCAGGCACCCGTAACAACGGGCAATCATGCAGCGGATGCTTTGAAAAAAGCAGAAGAGCTAGCGATTTTGACAGATGAATTAGGCTACCGTCGCATGTGGATGGCGGAGCATCATGGAACAAACACCTTTGCAAGCTCGGCGCCCGAAGTAACTGCGGCTCATTTAGCAGCCAAAACGCAACAAATTCGTATCGGTACTGGTGGCACGATGATGATGCATTATTCTCCACTAAAGCTAGCTGAAGTATTTAAGACATTAAGTGCTTTTTCACCAGGCCGCATTGATTTTGGCGTGGGGCGAGCTCCGGGCGGGGATAACGATTCTATCTATGCTTTATCTGAAGGACGTCCCCCGATGGTCAACAATATGTATGAAAAATTCGATACGGCATTGCAATTGATTAACGACGAAGTACCAGAAGATAGCCTATACAGTAAAACGATTGCGACGCCATCTCAAATCGTTTTGCCCGAAGCTTGGCTGTTAGGTTCGAGTGGCAATAGTGCCATTCAAGCAGGGCGGATGGGCGTTGGCTATTCTTTTGCACAGTTTTTTAATGGTCAGATGTCCGAAGCCATTTTAGAGGCTTATAAAAAGAACTTTCAATCTTCAGCTTTTATGGAGAAACCAGAGATCAACGTGTCTTATATGGTAACAGCAGCCGAAACAACAGAAGAGGCGGAGTTTGAGGCTGGTCCTCAAGATATTTGGCGTCTGCTGTTCATGAAAGGGAAGGTCGGGCAAGTGTTGACACCTGAAGAAGCCCGTGATTATCCGCTGACGGAAATGGACCGGATGATGATTCAAGATAGCCGGAAGATCCACCTAGTAGGTTCTGCGAAATACATTGCAACACGATTACAACAAGAGCAACAACAGTATGGATTTGATGAAGCGATGATTTGTAGCATTCCGCATTCGCAAGAAAAACGTTTGAATGTCTATCGCCTATTAGCACAGGAACTTCTGTAGGAAAGAAAGGAAGAATTGAAGTGAAGGATTATTTAGTAAAAGCAATTGCTTATAATGACCAAGTACGTGCCTATGCGGCAATTACAACTGAAACGGTTGGAGAAGCTGAACGTCGCCATCAGACATGGCCAACAGCATCTGCAGCGCTTGGGCGCTCGATGACAGCTGGCGTGATACTTGGCGCAATGCTAAAAGGCGAGGAGAAACTTTCAATAAAAATTGAAGGCAGTGGTCCAATTGGCACCATCTTAGTCGATGCCAACACCAAAGGCGAAGTGAGGGGCTATGTGACAAATCCGCAAACGCATTTTGAGTTAAATGAGCAAGGGAAACTCGATGTACAAAGAGCGGTTGGAACGGATGGCATGCTTACCGTATCAAAAGATATTGGCTTACAACAGCCCTTTGTCGGCTATGTACCTCTTGTATCAGGTGAGATAGGCGATGATTTTACATCCTATATTGTGCATTCAGAACAAGTACCTTCCTCTGTTGGTGTGGGAGTCTTAGTGAACCCGGATCAGACGGTTCAAGGAGCAGGCGGGTTTATCATTCAACTGATGCCTGGGACAGACGAAGAGACAATCGCTATGATTGAAGAACGTCTGCAAGATATCATGCCGATTTCTGCAATGGTGGAGCAGGGAATGACACCGGAACAAATCCTTGAACAAGTACTAGGAGTAGGCCATGTGAAATTTCTAGAGAAAATGCCCGTTCAATTTCAGTGTCAATGTTCCGAGGAGAGAATCTCCAATGCCATTATTAGTTTAGGACGTACGGAGATCCAAGACATGATTCAGACGGATGGGCAGGCCGATGCAAACTGTCATTTTTGTAATGAAAACTATCATTTTTCTAAACAGGATTTGGAAGTATTACTGGAATCGGCAGTTTCATAAAGTGAATATTATTTACACCATTAAAAAGCCATCTTTTGCTTATTTGAAAAGATGGTTTTTCCTATTATGCATAGCAAGGGAGACTGCTCTTCCTGATTTCTAGATAATTAGTAAAATAACAGAACAATCTCATTAATTTGACAGGGTTGTTTGTTCTTGCTATTATGAAAGCGCATTCATCACTTTACTAAAAACAGGGGGAATAATAACATGGCGAAAACTCTGTACAAACTTGATTTAAGCAAATCAATGGAAGAGCAAGCACATCCTGGTCACAATCGTTGGCACCCAGACATACCAGCAGCATTTTCAGTAGATCCTGGCACTTCTTTTCGAATGGAATGTAAAGATTGGACAGATGGACAAATTAAAAATGATGATAATCCAAATGATATTCGCGATGTAAATCTAGCACGTGTGCATGTGTTAAGTGGTCCAGTATATGTAAATGGCGTGGAGCCGGGCGATTTACTTGTTGTAGATATTTTAGATATTGGTACTTTTCAAGATTCAGAGTGGGGCTTTAACGGTATTTTTGCCAAAGAGAATGGGGGCAGTTTCTTAGTTGACGAATTTCCAGAAGCGGCTAAGTCAATCTGGGATTTTGAAGGCATTTATACGACTTCAAGACATGTTCCTGGTGTGAAGTTCGCAGGGATTATCCATCCGGGCTTAATAGGAGTAGCTCCCTCTATGGAGCTGTTACAAAAATGGAATGAACGAGAAAAAGAACTGATCATGACCAACCCAGATCGTGTGCCAACGTTGGCCAATGCACCCAATCCTGAGAGAGCAGTACTTGGCACATTAAAAGGAGCAGAGTTTGACCGAGTAGCAAATGAAGGGGCTCGGACAGTGCCGCCAAGAGAAAATGGAGGAAACTGTGATATTAAAAATCTATCTAAAGGATCGAAAATCTTCTTCCCGGTATTTGTGAAAGGAGCGAAGTTATCCGTCGGGGATCTTCATTTTTCACAAGGGGATGGGGAAATCACATTCTGTGGCGGTATTGAGATGGCAGGGTGGATTGACCTAAAGGTAGATGTCATCAAAGGCGGCATGGAAACGTATAAAATTCAAGAGAATCCTGTGTTTCAACCGGGTCCTGTAGATCCAAATTATAATGACTTCCTCGTTTTTCAAGGGATTTCAGTAGACGACAAAAATGGTAAGCAACATTATCTAGACGCTAATCTTGCGTTTCGCCGAGCATGTTTGAATGCCATTGAATATCTAAAAACACTTGGTTACACAGGTGAACAGGCTTATATGTTACTAAGTACAGCGCCAGTTGAAAGTCGAATCAATGGCATCGTCGACGTTCCCAATGCATGTTGTACCATTGCGATCCCTACTAAAATATTCGATAAAGACATTATGCCAAAATGATAGGATAGGGAGGCTGTATCTTGCCTAGTTATACATTTCGTTGCGAGAATTGTGGAGAGTTTACCTTGTTTTTCAAATCGATGGCAGGCAATAAAGAACAAACGTATTGTCCTACTTGCCAACTAGCGTCGAAGCGGGTTTATCGTGCGCCGAATACGTATACACTCTCGAGAGCGCTTAGTTCACAAATTGAAAAAGGAATGGAACCGCAGATTATGAGCCGAGAGGAATTAGGGGCAAACAAGCCGAGAAAAAAAGCAAGTGCGAATCGTCCGTGGCAAGTTGGGTAAAAACGTTTGATTGTAGCCGGTTGACGGCACTTTATCGGAAGCTGACTGTTTCATTTCGTTTGAAAGTAAGGTATGAATGATAGCTAATGAATAAGCTGCAAACTGAGCATCTTTCAGTTTGCGGCTTTATTGTGATTGGGGTTTCTTCGTTTGTTTGGTACTATGAAACAAGTAACTGCATGTAAAAGGGGGAGTGAGGGTGAAGCAATATCAATCGAAGGAAGTAGAGCACTACCTTCATTCAACGGAAGCGCAACAAAAGCTGTATAAACGTTCGCTTATTGTTGTCGTTATGTCGCAAATCTTCGGAGGTGCGGGACTTGCTGCGGGGATTACAGTTGGTGCGCTTCTTGCGAAGGAGATGCTAGGGAGTGCCAGTTATGCAGGACTGCCGACTGCGTTATTTACCCTCGGTTCAGCGCTAGCCGCTTTTTTAGTGGGACGGATTTCACAGCGGTTTGGTCGTCGATATGGGCTTTCTTTTGGATTTATCGCCGGGGGAATAGGGGCCATTGCGGTTGTGCTTGCTGCTACAATCAATAACGTCTTGTTATTATTTTTAGCACTATTTGTTTACGGTGCAGGTACTTCAACAAATTTACAGGCTCGTTATGCAGGCACTGACTTAGCGAGTGAGAAACAACGAGCGACTGCTATTAGTATTGCAATGGTTTCGACGACACTGGGTGCAGTAGCGGGCCCAAATTTGGTTACACCGATGGGGAAATTCGCATTGACACTAGGCATACCGGCTTTAGCAGGTCCATTTATTTTGGCCGCCGTAGCTTATCTCATCGCAGGTCTTATTTTTTTAGTATATTTACGTCCTGATCCATTTGTAGTGGCAAGAGCGATAGAGGTGGAGAAGCAACGGCAGAGCAAGGCGAATGATGGACAGCAAGTGTTACAAAGTAAGGTCAATCGTGTTGGAGTTGTCGTTGGGGCACTCGTGCTTATTCTCTCACATGCCGTAATGGTTGGAATTATGACGATGACGCCTGTTCAAATGCAAAATCATGGTGCACAACTAAGTGCAGTCGGTCTCGTCATCGGTTTCCATATTGCCGCCATGTATTTGCCATCATTGGTGACAGGCATATTGGTCGATAAAATCGGTCGCACGTTTATGGTTATCGCTTCGGGCGTTACATTAGCGACAGCAGGTGTTGTTGCCGCCTTTGCACCGGGGGGCTCTCTGTTATGGCTGGCATTTGCACTTATTTTGCTCGGTCTTGGTTGGAACTTTGGCTTAATCAGTGGGACAGCGATTATGATTGATTCGACAGATATGAAAACGCGTGCGAAAACACAGGGGACGGTTGATGTCTGGGTTGCACTTGCGGGTACGGCGGGCGGCTTATTATCAGGCGTCATTGTTGCCTATTCCAGTTATGCCGTTTTGGGATTTGTCGGTGCTTATTTAGCGTTGCTACTGGTGCCATTGATTATTTGGGCACGGATGAAAGGGAAAAGGGGTGAGTAGTCACCTTTATTCGATATAATATTGTCAAAAAAAGAGTGGAATGATTGCCAGAAAATACCGTATAATGAAAGTGGAAAGAATCGTTATCGAGTTATTCAGTATGGTTTGATTTTGAATGACTGGATATACCGACCGCAAAGAGATTCTAACACTGGAGGGGATAGATGTGGCTACCTATAAGAAGGGCTATAATTTTTTCTTGCAAATGATTCCGAAAGTCTTGCAAGTTGTCTTGAACATTTCGCTCGTTTTTCTAGCATTTATCCTATCTTTTTTACTGATTAAGGAACTCTTTATTTTTGGACATGTTTTACTGGAAAATGAAAGTAATGATTATCAACTGTACTTGGCGAACATTCTGATTTTCTTTTTGTATTTTGAGTTTATCGCAATGATTGTGAAATACTTTAAGGAAGACTATCATTTTCCGCTCAGGTATTTTATTTATATCGGGATTACGGCGATGGTGCGATTAATCATTGTTGACCACGATCATCCCATCAATACATTGTATTATTCGCTTGTTATTCTGGTTTTAATCATTGGCTATTTCATCATGAATGTGACGCCGCGCGATCGACCTGATGCGAAATGGTTTTTCAAAAAATCTTAACTGCTAGTATACGATGACAATAACCATGTATCCAAACACATTTTAGTTGTTTGGGAGCATGGTTTCTTTTTGCTAAATTCGAATGTTTGTTTTTTAGAGTTTCAGGGCAATACTTGTTTGGAAGTCATAATCGATAGTCGATGTAAATGGCTATCCAACAAGGAGGAAGCTTTATGTTGAAAATAAAAATGTTTCTGTTAGTTATGTTTGTTACCTTGTCAACGTATTCAGTTGCACAAGCAGCTGTCATGGATGGTGAGGGAGTAGAAAGAGAAGCAGCTATACAATCAGCGCCTAAAACCTATACCGTTTTAGAGGGAGATAACTTGTACAGAATTGCAGTCAACCATGATGTTTCTTTAGATACACTTAAGAGTTGGAATGGTTTGAACAGTGAGTTGATCCAACCGGGTGATGTATTACTTGTTGGTGACGCTAAGCCAAATGGCGAAACGGCTAAATCCGCACCAGCGAACTTAACTCCGCCTGTCAGTACTGAAAAAGAACTGCTCGTTACAGCAACTGCCTACACGGCGTATTGTAAAGGCTGTTCTGGGACAACCGCTTATGGTATTGACCTACGTGCTAACCCCAATCAAAAAGTCATCGCCGTAGATCCAAAAGTCGTACCACTCGGAACAAAAGTGTGGGTGGAAGGCTATGGAGAAGCGATTGCTGGGGATATAGGTAGTGCCATAAAAGGGCATAAAATCGATGTCTTTATTCCCTCGTACGACAATGCGATGGATTGGGGCGTTCAAAAAGTGAAGATAAGAATTTTGAATTGACATAGGGGTATTGGGCACCATTGAAATCAGCTTTTAGAAAAACCTTGTTTTTTATAAGCTGATTTCGTTTTATATTTCAAAGATGATTGTTCAAAAAGTTGGCTAATTTACAACAAAAATAAGAATCTAGGAATGTTATACTGTCACTATTGGAGATGATAATAGTGAGTAAGCAACTTGAGAATAATGAATTAATACTAAAGGCCGAGAAATTTATACATAGCTGTTACAAAGAAATTGGAATGTCAGTAGAGCAACAGACAGAGCGAGTGGAGGAAGTACGTAGAGAAATCAGTGAAACTGGAACGTACTACCATACTTCGTTAGAACTTGAACATGGAGCTAAAATGGCTTGGCGCAATAATAATCGCTGTATCGGACGTTTGTTTTGGGATACGCTTCATGTATTTGACGAGCGAGCATTGGAAACGTTGGAAGATGTCTACAATGCTTTACTGAAACATATTGAATTTGCAACAAATGAAGGGAAAATACGTTCGACGATTACGGTATTTCAACCGCCACAAGGCGGAAATGACACAATTCGAATATGGAACCATCAGCTTATACGTTATGCAGGATATGAAGAGAATGGACGAGTTATCGGAGATTCGACATCGGTGACATTTACGAAAATGTGTGAGGAATTAGGGTGGAAAGGAAAGAGAACAGCGTATGATGTTCTTCCACTTGTGCTCCAATTAAAAGGAGAGTCACCTCGATTTTTTGAAATTCCACAAAAGCTCGTAAAAGAAGTAGAAATTATGCATCCAGAGCTAGATGGTTTTCCAGAACTGGGTGCAAAGTGGTACGCGGTTCCAATTATTTCGAATATGCGATTAGAAATTGGTGGGATTGACTATCCGATGGCTCCGTTTAATGGCTGGTATATGGGTACCGAAATCGGCGCTAGAAATTTGGCGGATGAAGATCGCTATGATTTGCTACCAAAAGTAGCAGAACTAATGGGGCTGGACATAAAGTCAAACCGATCATTGTGGAAGGATAAAGCACTGGTGGAATTAAATATTGCGGTGTTAGATTCTTATAATAATGCGGGTGTGACAATAGTAGATCACCATACAGCAGCTAAACAATTTAAGCGCTTTGAGAAAAATGAGCAAGTGAAAGGAAGAGAGATAACCGGAAATTGGACATGGTTAATCCCCCCATTATCCCCAGCAACGACGCATGTTTTTCATAGCCCTTACAACAATGAGATTGTTACACCGAATTATTTTTATCAGAAAGACCCAGATAGCTGTTGATGTTTGTTTCAAAGAAGGGCCACATGCCGTTAGAAGGTGTGTGGCCTTTTTGCAGCCCTATAGACTTTCCCGCATTTTGTCCAATCTCGAATCGCAATAATGACATCTTTTAATGCCATACCGCTTGGCGTGAGTTCATATTCAACTTTTTTCACGGAAGATTCAAGATCTTTTTTCGTAACAAGGCCTTCTTTGACTAATTGATTCAGTCGCTCTGTTAGAAGTCAATCAGAAATCCCAGGGATGGCCACGGCGATTTCATGAAACCGTTTAGGGCGGGACATTAATGTATAAACAATAATCCCCATCCATCTTTTGCCGATAAATTCGATGGTGTCATGGAAATTACTGCAAATATACGGTGTGTTTTCACATGGATATGATCAATCCACTTGTCAACCTCCTATCAATCTAATCTTTCCTCCATCTAAAAACGAGTCATTAGGGTTGACACATATAACTTACTAATAGTAAGTTTATTGAGGGGAGGTAGTATTATGACTACAACAGTGGATTCAAGTGTATATAATGTCATGAAGGCAAGAAAATCAGTAAGGGTGTTCAATCCGGATTTTACAATCCCAAAAGAAGAAATTGAAGAGATATTAGAACTGGCTTC
This sequence comes from Sporosarcina sp. FSL K6-1522, assembly GCF_038622445.1. GTDB lineage: Bacteria > Bacillota > Bacilli > Bacillales_A > Planococcaceae > Sporosarcina. The sequence continues at coordinate 3,061,460 of NZ_CP152019.1, read as the reverse complement.
AATTGCCCCTTCATCGAGCAACCTACAATCTTGGCGGTTTTTGGTCATTCAAGATGCAAGCGTGAAGAAGGAATTGAAGGCAATTGCCAATAACCAAGCCCAAGCCGAGGAATCATCTGCTGTTATCGCTATCTTGGGTGATGTCGATGCATATAAGAAAGTGGAACAAATCTACACACAAAACGTTGCAGAGGGACATATGGATGAGTCGATTAAAGATCGCACAATTGCGAGTACGTATGCAGTCTATCCAAATGTTTCAAGAGAGGCGAGAATGAATATTGCTTCTTTTGATGCAGGGCTTGTTTCGATGCAATTCATGCTGATTGCCAAAGAAAGAGGTTACGACACTTCAACAATGGGCGGGTTTGATAAAGTGAAATTTGCTGAGCGATTTGAACTTCCAGATAACTTATTCCCAATTGTACTGATTGCTTTAGGTAAGGCTGCTGCGCCGGCATACGGTTCTTCTCGACTGCCTTTGGATGAAGTTGTACGTTTTATATAAGAAGGAGCTTTTACAATGAAACGCCAGGTTATGGTTGGATTCCTAAGTAGGAATTCTCCCTGTGACCTGGCATTTTACGTATAGATGACCCTTTGCAACCTGTAGATTGCAGAAGAGAAGGAATTAATAGAAAATTGTCGAATTATTTATATAGCAAACAAACACCAAATACCGAGAAAAAGTGGGGGATTATTCATGAGTAGAAAAGTCTTGATTGTAACAGGGGATGCAGTAGAGGCGTTGGAGATCTATTATCCGTATTATCGTTGTTTAGAAGAAGGGTATGCTACGACCATTGCTTCACCTTCTGTGAAAAAGCTGCAGACTGTGAGTCACGACTTCATAGAGGGAATGGAAACATACGTGGAAAAGCCTGCTTATGGAATTGATTCACACATCGCTTTTGCTGATGTTGATCCGACGCAATATGATGGATTGATTATTCCAGGAGGCCGTGCTCCTGAGTATATTCGATTGGATGAATCACTACCGAAAATTGTTCGTCACTTTTTTGAGGAGGGGAAACCGGTAGGGGCTATTTGCCATGCCTCTCAAGTGTTAGCCACCATCCCAGATTTGATGAAAGACCGCTCCTGTACAGCATATATTGCTTGTAAGCCGGATGTAGTGGCATGTGGCGCAACATATATTGATGAATCATTGCATACGGATGGGCATCTTGTTTCGGGACAAGCTTGGCACGATTTACCAGGTTTCATGCGTGAATTTATTCGTTTAATCAACTAGTTTTAGCGTTTCTATTCTTTCTGTCAACCTGTATAGCCATACCTAAAAAGAGACGCTTATCTTCTTGGATTAGGCATCTCTTTTTTAGAACTTATCCTCACTCAGATGGATAACAGAATCATTTTAAAAGAATAGAAAATACAAAAATAAGGCTACCATATTTATTTGAAGTATGTTATCTTATAAAGTGTTAACACGTTAACTCACTAAAGTATTTAGACTATTGAAGAAAAGGTGGCTATTTCAAGATGAAACGATATGTGATGATGATGTTCACGACGATAGCAGTATTGGCATTATTAGTTGGGTGTGGGACTAAATCAGGTTCGAAATCTGGTAATGATGGTAACCAAGGAGAACAAAAGGAGATTGTTATCGGGATTGATGACAAATTTGCACCTCTTGGATTCCGTGATGAAAGTAATGAAATTGTCGGCTTTGACATTGACTATGCGAGAGCGGCAGCTGAGAAAATGGGCATTACGGTTAAATTTCAGCCGATTGACTGGAAAACAAAAGAAACAGAACTAAGCAGTGGTCGAATTGACCTGATTTGGAATGGTTACACGATTACAGACGAACGTAAAGAGAAAGTGCTTTTCACAAAGCCTTATTTAAAAAATGCGCAAGTAGTAGCGACGTTAGCAGATTCGGAATTGACTACACTTGCTGATTTAGAAGGGAAAGTAGTTGGTTTGCAAGCTCTTTCTTCTGCTGCTGAAGCATTGGGTGCGAATTCAATCGAGTCTAAAATTAAAACCGTTTCGGAGTTCGGTGACAACGTGCTGGCATTGACAGATTTGAAAACAGGTCGTTTGGATGCAGTCGTGATTGACGAAGTGGTTATTGATTATTACATGTCTAAAGAAGAGGGAACATTTAAAGTTCTTGATGAATCATTAGCACCTGAAGAATATGGTGTAGGTGTAAAAAAAGGTAATGAAGACCTATTGAACAAATTGCAAGCTGCATTGGATGAAATGAATGAGGACGGTACTGCTGCTGAAATTTCTGAAAAGTGGTTCGGAGTCAATAAAGTATTGAAGTGAATAGACAGAAAAAATAGAGGACAAACAGGATTTCCTTTGGAAACCCTGTTTTGTTTTTGGAGGAACCTTTTATGTCCGTAGATTATATGATTTCCATACTAAAGCCGATGCTCGAAGGGGCACAAATTACTGTTCTGTTGTTCTTAGTAGCCATTGTTGCATCGATTCCATTGGGTTTTTTACTCACACTTGCAGCTAGAAGTACCTTCAAGCCACTTGCTTGGTTTGCCAATAGCTATATTTACTTAGTACGTGGTACGCCATTGTTATTACAGCTCTTATTCATCGTTTTTGGGCTACCGCTACTGCCTGTAATTGGTGAATATTTGGTGTTGGATCGTTTTGTTGCGGCTTGTCTCGGTTTTATATTAAACTATGCGGCTTATTTTGCGGAGATTTTCCGTGGAGGTTTGTTGGCGATTGATAAAGGGCAATATGAGGCTTCTCAAGTACTCGGTTTGAATAAGTGGCAAACGACAACACGCGTGATTTTACCTCAAATGTTCCGGATTGCGTTACCAGCAGTTTCGAATGAATCGGTGACATTAGTAAAAGATACAGCGTTACTTTATGCAGTTGCCGTACCTGAATTGCTGCATTTTGCTCAGACGGCAGTAAACCGTGATTTTACAATTATTCCGTTTTTCTTTGCAGGTATTATTTATCTTTGTATAACGCTTGTGTTAACCTTGTTCTTTAAATGGCTTGAAAAACGTTATAAATTTGACTAGAAAGAAGTGGCGTAGATGGCGATCATTGAAGTATCCAACTTAAAAAAATCATTTGGTCCGCTTGAAGTACTTAAGCAGATCACGTTCGATGTAAATAAAAACGATGTCATTGCTATCATAGGTCCTTCTGGTTCGGGGAAAAGTACCATGCTGCGCAGTTTAGTTCATCTCGAAGAAATTAATGGTGGTAGTATTTGCGTAGCCGGCGATTATCTTGTGAAGGATGGTCTCTACTCGAAACCGCAGGACATTAAACGCATTACAGGCAAGATGGGTATGGTATTCCAGCATTTTAATCTATTTCCACATCTCACAGTGACAGAGAATCTAGAGTTGGCTCCCAGACTGTTGAAAAAAGAAGCACCAGATGCGATACGACAGCGAAGCAATGAACTTTTAGAGAAAATCGGCTTGTCCAATTGGGCTAAAGCATCTCCATCTACATTATCGGGAGGACAAAAGCAACGAGTTGCCATTGCACGAGCGTTGATGACAAACCCCGATATTTTACTATTCGATGAACCTACATCAGCGCTAGATCCTGAATTGACAGGGGAAGTGCTAAAAGTGATGAAGGATTTAGCGGAAGAGCATATGACGATGATTGTCGTGACACACGAAATGGAGTTTGCTAAGGAAGTAGCAAATCGAGCAATCTTCATGGATAATGGGGAAATTATTGAATCCGGGCATCCGAAGGAGCTGTTAACGAACCCGCAACACGAACGTACGAAAGCGTTTTTGAATCGGAGTTTGAACTAAATACGAGTGATGGATGAAAATGAGCCTTTGTCGGGGCTCATTTTTTGTTACTGAAAAAGGCTTGTATGATCGATAAGGAAAGGCGGAGTTGGGTGATAATACCTTGGTGATTATTAGATAAATCGTATATGTAGTTCAAGTTCATGGTACAATAAATCTTTAAGGCAATTTTGATGGATGGACAGAAGGAGATTGGACCAGTTGACGAACAATATACAACATGAATTACCACCAAATTACGAAGAACTCAGAAAATCGATTAATCGCAATTCGAATTGGCGCGAGCGTTTAGCTGCCATCGAAGAATTGGGCAAGTGGAAGCATGAACGGACAATCGATGTTTTATTGCATCGTATGCATAACGATGCAGTCTATAAAGTGCAAGAAGCTGCTTTTCAAAAGTTAAGCAATTTTGGCGAAAAGGTTCAATTACCACCACGTAACAAATTCGAACTGATTAAAGATACGAATAAAGTGTTGTTCAGAGTTAAGAAAAGTCTACCGGCGGATCATACGTACGAAGCGTTTAAAGAAAAACTGAAAAACATGCGTTTAGATCTATATGATACGTACGAAGGTGATAAGGGCGAAGACTTTGATCAATGGCTTGAAAACGCTTGGAAGACGGCAAAGAGGAAGTAGTGTTAAGGGTGGTTGGGGGCAACTGCCCCCAAAACCTCCCCCAATCAACTGTTTTTTTAATGATTTATCGCATCATCGAATGATACTACAGATTCTTGTTCAGCTTCTTCAATTACATGCCCATAAACTCTGTTAATCGTTTCGGGTGTATTTCCTAATCGCCTGGCAATTACTGCAACGGGAGTTCTATCTTTACTCGTCAGCAGTATAGTTGCGTGAGTGTGACGTAAACCATGCGGGGTTATCCTCTTAAGTTCCGTCCCCTTTACGATAGAATCGATGGCATAATTGAAAAACTTGTCATCTACAAGGGTAGCTGTTGAAGTTATCAATATATAATCATCATCGGATACAGCTGAGCCATTAGATAGTTTAAGTTCCAACCACCGTTTTCGATATAATTTTAATTGGTTGATAAGCAAATCGCTTATAACGATAGTTCTTCGACTGTTTTTTGTTTTTGGTGCACGGGTACCAAATTTATATCGCGTTCTATCCTCGGTCAATTTTTTATTTTCGAAGTCTATATCCTTCCATTTTAACCCCTGCGCTTCACCTCGTCGCAATCCAGTGTATGCCGACAGAAATATTCCTGTATATCTTGTTATATTCAATTTTTCTTTTGCGATTGCAAGGAATTCTTTTAATTGTTTTGGTGAAAGGAAATTTCCTAGAACTTCTTCATCATCATCTGCGCTTGCTATTGGGATCCTCGTAAAGCGATTTCGTTCAATTATCTCATTTTCTACAGCTGCATTAACTGCGATTCGGAAAATATTATGATAGTTTTCCACACTTGAAACTGAATAACTATCCAAAAGGACATTAATATACTTGGTAATATAGGTCAACCTATCCAAATTCGAAAGTTTATATTTTCCCAAGTGTGGCTTTATTTGATCTTTGATAATAGCTTTCCGACGATCTCGATTTGAAACAGCCCAATTCCTCTCGTTTTCTTCATACCAGATATCTACCCATTCTGAAACAGTTATATTCGTATTATCAACACGTTTGACATTCCCGTTGATTAGGTCTGTTTTGACTTTGAGTAGTTCTCTGATAGCGATGTTCTCCGACACCAATCCTTGCTTCGGTTTTTCGCGACGATTACCAAGTGCATCATAATATCGATGTCTAAAACCCCACATTTTTTCTCCTTTAGCATTCAGATACCAAAATACTTCAGGTTCTTTGCTAGTGTAGTTCTTCTTCGGCTTTTTGTTTTTTTCTTTTGTAGTTTCTACCATTATATTTATCTCCCTTTAGCGTTGACAGGCGCACGGTGGGGGATAGATATTTGCATCACCTCCTTCTAGGGTATTACTTTAATTAAAATTCAAATGACTGTAATCCTTCCATTTACGAGGAGTGGGGTCGCCTTGCAGTTCATAGTACAATTCGCCGTCAAGCTCGTACATCCTAGATAGGATAGGGATGCGGACTTTTTTAGTTGTATCAACTTTTATTAAATTGCTAGGCAATTTGTTAGCTTTTTGTTTATCAGGGAAATTAACAACATTATTCATCTTAACACCTCCATTCGAAACGTGTGTTGCTCCTTGGGTTAAAAGAAAAGCCCTGGGTAGGGCGCTTTCAGTTCTAGGTTAAAATCCATTATCTTCCCTGATAATCGAATTCATATGTCAATTCTCTTTCTTTTGTGATTGTGATAAAAGAAGAGGGGTCAAGACTACTACCTACGATTATTTTAATGCTTTTGATATCTTCCGGTTTTCCTTCAAAGGGAACTCCGATAAATTGCTCTTTTTTTACTTTCCCATAGAAATCAGAATCGTAGTCTCTTCCTGACAAAATATCGTTGCTAGATATATTTAATTGTTGACCGTTATTTAAAACAATGTGAGATAAACCTAGCCAAGAAACTGGATGTGGATTAACTTGGTTATTTACACATTTTGAAGAAGGTCTCTTCCATAAAAAAAGAGACCCCTTATCACTCAGTCTTCTTCTAATCGAATCGCTTGGATCTCTAGGCAGTCTCCGATAAGCGTTGAACCAGGTTCAGTTGTTGGAACTCTGAAGAATGCACAACAATTATTCCGGTCAAAGGAAACAAAAACAACATCTTCTAACACCTGTCCACCTGATAAGAAAACATCAACTTCAGTCTGCGTTTGTAATCGTCTTAATTAATCACAAGCGCAACCTTTACAACGATTGACAACTTTATCAGGATGTATTCTGCTCATATTAATGACACTGATGATGGTGATGACGATCCTCACATACACCGGGTTTAACACATCTAGGGCGTTTCACGCATGCGCAACATTTACCACATTTACTCATTTTCATGACCTCCTTTCTAGTTTTTTTAGCCTTGCATTCATAACATATGAATTCGGAACGAACGGAGGTTGGACAACCGTGGAGAGTGATTTTGAATATCTTTAAAATCGACTCAATTAGAGGGCGGTAATGAAATAAGTAATTAAATAAATGCATTGTTCTCGTCTTGAGTGAAAATAAAAGCACACAAGAAAAGACCGCTGATTACAACTCAATCAGCAGTCTTATCACAGTCACCTTTTGGTGTAGGGATAGTATTGGCGGATGATTAGATCAATAAACATCCAAGAATCACGCTATGTATCTAACCACTTGTTGAACTACTTATTGCGACTTTTTCAGAAACAGACCAATGCTTGGAAGGAAATATGTTTTGATTTAGTTGTTGTTTTAATAAGTCGGCAGTGTGGAAATCAGCAAATGTTTTGTCAGATTGGCTGCTGGAGTCTTTCAAGGTCTCTATAGCTCCATCGTTGTTTCGTACGATTACGAACATGAGTCACCTCCAATTTGTGGCGTGAATAATTAAATTGTTGCACTGGAATTGTCTCATTAAAGAAGAATTTAGTATACATTATAAGTAAAATGTTACCAATTTGTTATCGAGTTGTAATTTATTATCCTTTTATTTCAGGAGTATTACACAATTCGACCAAAAAGCGAACTAACGAAAGGAGAGGAAGTTTTGTCTGAAATATTGGATGCCCAGACATGTCCATATTGCAATCACGCAGTTGAAGATCATCAATCCTTTTGGACAGAAGGCGAAGAAGATGAAGTGTCGTGCAACCGGTGCAATAAAATCTATATTTCCAAACCACAATACAAATTTGAAGGTTGGAAAATCGAAAAGCAATGCGATAAATGTGGCGAGTTTACAGATGATGGATATGCGATGTGTGATTGCGGTGAATACAGCGAGAGCTACTGATGCATTCGACCATTAAGCGTAGTAGAAAAGAGCGGAGAAGTAGTCAAAAAAGAATCCATTAGAAGTAGGGCAACGTGTTTGGATTGAAACAAGAACAATGTTCTTTAGAAATAAAAATAACGATCGAGAAATTGATGAATTTGAAGTTGTAGAAGTTAACAAATCAAGTGCTGATGCAGTTTCAGCAGATAAATTAGTCAAATACAACAAAGATACTAAAGAACACTCTTGTCTAAGGCGACGACTTGAACAGCGAACTCACAATGTCAAAGGCGATGGGTTTGGAGACACTTATATTTTGTGGCTGTCGAAAGAGTCATTTGAAGCAAATGTTAGATATAACAAGGACTTGGGTGACGCACGTAAAAAGGCTCACAAAATCGTTGATAGCTTGACTTTGGGTGGTCTTGAAAATCTTATTAATAGATTTGAGTGATATACATTTAACGACCAAATGACGGCCAAAGACTGCCGATTGTAGTCGATCAGCAGTCTTTCCACAGTCACCTTTTGGTGTAGGGATAGTGTAAACAAACGGGGTGGTCGATAAACGTGGAGGTAATTGGCAGTATACGTATTATACGTAACTACCCCTTTTGAACAATAAGTTTGTCTAATAAATCAACGTGTTTTTGATCGTGATTCAAAATACCTTCAACAAGATCTAAGCTCTCGGGGTCAAGGTCGCCATTAAGAACCTCTTTAGATTTTTCAATACCCCTATGTTCGCCGAGAAGCGCATCTTTCAAAATGGCATTGGGGTCTGTGGTTGAACCTTTTATCTTGTTCATGAATTCAGCAACACTTCCCATCATACCTACATCATCAACGGGGATGCCATCAAGATTTTGTATTCTCTCGGCTATCAATATTGCATGTTGTTTATGGTCTCGCTGAATTTGTTGGAGAAGCTGTTTGATCGCAAAAGCGAGGGGATGAGTACTAATGATTTGGCAGGGGTGTTGAGGATGCCGAAATACCGAATTGATGGGCTAGAAAGCGGCATGATCAAAATGGAGATTGAAGATGTTATTCGATATTGTGATTTCTTCGCGCTGACGTTTGAACCGTTTTTGTTCGATAACCTCATAACGTTCAAGAAGGCTTGTGTTGCTGATAATGAAAAGATTTTGAAGGCTATTAGGTGCAGCGTATGAAGAAAGTTTGTTGGACTTGTGGTCACTACGCTTTCGGATGTTTTGTAACCGGAATATTGAACTGGATGATATAAATAATGGGGAATACAGGTAACATGCCTGAGTCGATTGAAACGATAAGGATAGGTAAATAATAAAAACAAATTATCGTTTCAAGAAATGAGGGTTTGCCATGAATGGGCGATCGAAGAGAGAGGAAGAAAATAACCAAATAACTTATTATTTTACAGCAATATTTACGGCAATAGGAATCGCCTTAGTCTTCACTATTCTGTACTGGAAAACAGAAGGGATAAATCTTTTTATTATCTTACTTTCAATATCCGCAGGCGGAATACCTATTGGATTCATAGGTGTATTTATTGATTATAAAATTTCAGAATATAAGTTCGAGAAAAGAAGTGTCGAACAATAAAAAAAGACGGGATTCCTCCCGTCCTTGGCAGGATAAGAAGCCTTCGCATTATGAAGTGAGTTATACTAAGAGGTAGGTGGGGGAATATATGAATGATATAGGAAACACTATGATTTACCGTGATGGATTTCTGATGATTATCATGAATCAACACGTTATCGACATTAATCGATTGAAGTGGAGTGAAGGTGATAGGGCTCGTGATTGTTGCTTAGTCGTTCAATTCTCAAGTTCTCTATTAAAAAATAATATGTCAAGAAAATAAAATGGGGAAAATGATACAATAAATATAGTTCAGGGTCACTGAATGCATCCACCTGTAACGAAATATACAGTCAAGTACACATTTTGGTGAAGAGTCACAAATATAAAGATGTTATCTTGAATCACAAAAACGATAGTAAGGTAGGAGAAGAAAATGAAAACTCAACTGTCAAACTATATAAAAATAGGCTCTTCAAAACAATTTATTTCTATTTTTGGTGAAGATAACAATTTCCCTCTTTTAGTGTATTTGCATGGTGGTCCAGGTGATGCTGCTTTACCACTGATTTATAAATATAACTCAGAACTTGGAAAAAAGTTTAATATTGTAGTCTGGGAACAAAGAGGGGCTGGGAAATCTTACTATACTTTTTCGAAAGAGGAACAAATATCTATTGAAACTTATATAGAAGATCTATACAGTTTAATTCATTATTTGTTAGAAACGTTTAAACAAGAAAAAGTTTACCTTTTAGGGCACTCGTGGGGAAGTGTCCTAGGCTTAATTTTCATTAAAAAATATCCTCAACTAGTACATAGTTATTTTGGATGTGGTCAAGTGGTTAACATGAAAAAAGGATTGAAGTGTCAATATGATTTTGTTCTGAAAGAAAGTCAAGAACGAAATGAAAAAAAGCTTATTCAACGATTGAAAAATATTGACCTTTCATTGACTCAAAAAGATTGGTTAAACGATTTATTATTTGTTACTAAATTAGTGGTTCGATACAGATATTCTTTATATGGAAAAAGCAATTATAACCAACTGGTAAGGGATTTCATTTTTTCATCAAAGTATACATTTAAAGATTTAATTAATCGTGAAAAAGGGAGTCTACAATCAATAAAATATTTGTGGCAAGAGCTCATGGGAATTGATTTTAGTGAATACAAGAGTTTCGATGTCCCTATTACGTTTTTTGAGGGGCGTCATGATAGGCATGTTTCTTCAGCATTGGTAGAGGATTACTATCACACAATTAAAACGACAAAAAAACTCATTTGGTTCGAAAATTCAAGTCATTTTCCCCAGTGGGAAGAGTCAGTCAAGTTTAATCAGACTTTGATAAGTATCATAAAGCAGAATTAGTTTTACTGGCTATTGATTTCTGTAACGTCTGTAATTTACCAAGCTTTAAATGGCAGTATATCAACGGTTTTCATACCTGGTTGGTGCAAACGCGAGACTACGAAAGGGTATGCATTACTAAATAAGTCTACTGGAACAACCAGGGACACTGATTCAGCTTAACGGCTGTTTTCGGTGTCCTTTTTTATTTATCAAAAGGAGGAGTAATATGGAAATCAATCAAGAGCGGTTGGATGAATTAAAGGCAGAACTTGCGCAACGTCATCAGATGTCAATAGATGAAGTTTCAAGAATGATTGACGACGTTGTAGTCGGGGTTACAGGGATGGCGGAATGGCTTGGGCCGTTTGTAGAGCAACTAACCCAAATGTGGAATTCGATAAAAGAAGTCGCTTTAGAAAACTACGAGAAATCAATTTGGAATTCCGAAAACGAAGCGATGCACGGTTGGGATCTTGATTGGGATACACGCAAGCGCAGTCAGGTTATGTCGAATAAACCGAAATTCATGGTACGGAAAATTATTCGTTGAGGAGGTGGGATTAGTCGAGGAAGGGCACTCACAGTCTCTGAAAAGCGGGATAGATCAAAAGAATACTAGGACAAGCAGTAAGTCGAAAGAACAGCTGTCTGATAGGGGCAGCATAAGCTAGCGTTATTTTTTATGGTCTGAAATTAGAGAGCATCCTCATCGGGTGAACTTGATGATAGCGGGCTTGGATTTTTGGTTGATGGTGAGTAACTAAAAACGATTACAAAAAAAAGGGGAGATTAATTCCCTTTATATTTTAATCATCCGTCAATTTTTTATATATCGCAAGATTTGCAGAATTTTTCTTTTGGAATTCCACACTTTTTTGAAGGTCATGGCTGTTTTTATTTAAAGCTTGACGAAATAACCTGCCTGCAGAAATACAACTTCCTGACGTGAATTTTTCCCACTCATCGTGAGAGAATAAACTAGGTATAGTAAACAATTCATCTTTCTTTATAAAAGATAAGCGATCAAGAATTTCTCCTACAGTAAGTGAGTTTGCAAGATACCCCTTGATAGAATTGGCTAATAAGTAATCAGTTACAGTAAGGTTACTTTCTTCTGCAAGATCATTTAATACCTTGTAAATTTCGTCTGTGACTCGAATAGCAATTTGCGGCATATAAAACTCTCCTTATCATGTCCTTACATACTATGTATAATCATAGTATGTAAGGAATATTTGTCAAGCATATAATTAAGATTACCTAGAATTGACGCATTCGTGTAATTACGTATTCGGATCATTATGTTCATTTACTGTATACTTGAAGAATAATATTTTCACATGTTCAACAATCGGGCCAAATTGTTTAGTAAATGTAATTTTGAGCGACAGGGAGTGAACATATTGCTAAAAATGCTTAGAATTGTATGACCCATCATTGTTTTTGTTTTAGCGGGGTATAGCTTGATATCTGGTAACCACGAAGTAATGCCATATATGATGTTTTTTATGGGGGCAATGTTATGGGCATAGCCGAAATCAAGGAAGCGCGGAAGAAAACGGGTATTAGCTGTATTATTGTTTCCATTTTTGTTTTTTACGTTTCTGTGCAAGCTTTCTTATTAAACTAGCGGGTGCTTTAGTTTAACAAGTTAAATCAACACTTAGTTGGCTTTTTGTTGTACATCCGGACCATTTTATATTCATTTCTTCATTCAGTTTTAGATTCTTTAAATCCAAATTTGACACATTACTTTTGTTCAACGAGAGATTGTGATGTTATCTATTTTGATACAGAGAAAAAAATGTACCTTAATTCAGAAGTAAAGGTATCTGTACATCAAGAAGATAATTCTCCCACTGTACCAGTTTGCTATTGCTTTGGTTGGACAAAAGAAAAAATTAAAGAATATGAAGAACAGGAACTTTCTCCTAAACCTTTAGAACATATTCGAGAAAATGTAAAAGCGGACAGATGCGGGTGTGAGGTAAATAATCCTCAAGGTAGTTGCTGTATGGGGAACATTACGAAATATATAAAAAGTCTTTAAATAAAACAATATATTTTTTACTAACGAGGTGCTTTACTTGAAGATCGGAGCTGCTTTGACGGTTCTTTTTTCTTGTTCAACTAAAGGAGCAGGTTTGTTAAAGAGTTATGTTTAACTTTGTTCAGTAATTGAGGGGGGAGGAAATTCATGTCGCTGTTAAAACGTTTTTCCTTTTGGCTGCCTGCAATGGCGATTATTCACTATATATTTGAATTGTTATGGAACCCAGTTAAAGACATAGTATTTGCTTTCGATCCCTTGTTAGCAGGAATATTTGGAGTGCTTAACAGTCATGGTTTTCTGTATGATAATGAACATTTTAAAATCCTTTTCCCGGGTTTTTTGGTGCACTTTTTCTTGTGGTTAATCTATGGCGCTGTTATTGATTACATTATCAATGTGTTATTCAGTCTAAATAGAAAAGATAATTGAGAGTGCGTGCTTATTAAACTAACGAGTGCTTTACTTGAAGATTGGAGCTGCTTAGACGGCTCTATTTTCTTGTTTAAGGGGGCAGAATGTCTTCAAAGAGGTATGGATATTACTTCTGTTCCTGAAGGTGATAGTAGAATCGCTAGGGTCTCATTGACAGGAACGCAATATCAAATTGGATATCGGTTGAATGAATCCATTGAAAAGATCATTGAAATAACAGGTGTTAAAAAAGTTTGAGCTTGCATTGTTAGGAAGAACAAATGAAACATTGGAAATGATATCAGACGTATTAACAATTCCACATCGATTACAGTACAAATTACATTATAAGACCATTTATTAATTGATTGAATGAATAAAATTAAATTTAGCTCTTGAATCTCCAGTTGCGTCACCTTTTATAATTCAATTTGTACTAATTATAATGCTATTGGAGGTCAATGCTATGGAAAGAGAGAGTTTGGTAAATAGGATAATGGCAAGCTTGATGCACCTATTCTCATTATTGCTTACTTTCGTTTTACCAATATTGGTATACTTAGGGGCGAAGAAAAGAAATAAGTATTTCGAAGATCATGCAAAAGAGGGGATGAATCTCCACTTTACTTTTTTCCCTGTCTTTTTGATCTTAAATGTAATTTCCCTAAAATGGAGTAAAGTATCTGTTTTGGCTTATGGGCTTATTTTCCTTGAAACGATATTAATTTTACTTGCAGTCTTTTATACGTTAAAGGGAAAAAAGTTTTCTTATCCTGTAATTCGCTATTTTAAAGTCTGAAGGTAGAATCCAGATTGAATAATAACAAGGGGTGAGGAGATATATGTCGGGAAAAGGTATATTTTCGATTGGCGAATTCATGCAAAAGTCTGGTGTCAGCATTAGGACCCTTCGATATTATGACAGTTTAGACTTGCTCAAACCAAGTGATTATACAGAGGGGGGGCATCGACTCTACTCCAATGAGGATTTATCGATCCTTCAAAACATTAAATCCTTGCAGTTTCTCGGTTTTTCACTAAAAGATATTAAAAACATGCTTCAACAAAACTCTGTCAAGGGTGCAACAGTATTGAAGTCTTTACATTATCAAAAACAGTTGTTTGAGGCGAAGCAGCTTGAAATCATTAATATTTTATCTGATGTAAACCATCTCATTGAAACAATAGAGGATGAGGAAATCATCAATATCAATGTGTTTTGTGCTATGCTTCAAAAATTAATGTTTGAAGAAGATACAAAAAAGTGGTTTGAAGACCACTTTTCTAAAGAGATTACAGATGATTTATTTACTGTAAATAAATCTGAGGAAATCGATTTAGATAGAAAATGGACGAAAGCTTTATCCGACATCAAACATTTAACTTTTACCGGTGCTATCCCATTTTCTAAGGAATCTCAAGAAACAATTGAATCGCTCATATTGCTTATGAATGAAACCATGAAAGGGAATATGGATCTGATTGCGGAAAAGATACCATCAGTAGAACCTTTTTCATTTCCAAATCCTTTTACAGAAAAGGAGCAGGAGTTTTTAAAAGAGGCAATGGATTATTATCAAAAAAGCAACTAATCATTATCGCTGCTATGTTTCTATGATTATACAATCTGGCACGATGAAGATAGATTTTGTTTTTCCACTAACAGGAAGGTTAGTTGAACATTACTAAAAGGAGTGTATGGATCTATGTTATGGGTTGTTACACAAAATAAAAATAGTTTGATGAATGTAAAAGAAGTTACTGTGAAAGGGAGATTTATAGAAGGTGTTGTGGGTAGAAGTCTTTTTAATGAATGGAGTAAAGCTTTAGGCAAGTACGAATCAAACGAAAGAGCATTAGAAATCATTAATCAAATATCTATGAAGATTGAAAAGGGCAAAGGTAGTTCTGTAACGTTTTCTATGCCTGAAAAATAAATTTGCACTTCTTCAACAAACGGATGCTTTAGTTTAACTTGTTGCACATCTGGACCATTATGCGTCGTAGCAAAGAATTAAATATTTAAGCAGAGAGTGCCCATTGGGTGCTCTTTTTTAATACCTAAAATTAATTCGAAGGGTGAGATATATGCAAATGATTGACTGGTTAAATAGCTACTTAGAATCGGATAACTCGAAATTGATTTACATTCTAGCGCTCATTATGGGTGCGAATATTTTAGATTTTACAATTGGGTGGCTTAACGCCAAGTTTAACCCCAATGTTAAGTTTTCCAGCGCAAAAGCCATCTTTGGCATTGCTCGTAAGCTGTTGATGTTCATCCTGCTCGTTTACGCAATTCCAGTAGCGCTCTTAATGCCGGAGCCGTTGGGTATTAGTGCGTTGTATGTATTGTTCCTGGGATATCTAGCAAGTGAAATTAATTCGGTGTTGAATCATTTTAAACTGGCTGAGGATGACAAAACGATGGATTCATTTATCGACTTTTTAAAATCGGTTTTTGACAGGCGAGGTGGCAAGTCGTGAGCGTAACTACATCTAATCGTGACATCAACGCATTACATCCTGTAGCACAGCAAGCGTGCCGTCTCTTTTTGAGCGAGTGTGCTGAAGCGGGGGGGTAATATATTTATCACAGAAACATACCGTAGCCAAGTCCTGGCAAGATTGTCACGTGGACATTAAACAGTAACCATAAAAGCGGACTTGCTTGGGATATTGCCGTGAGCCCACCGGCCAATTTGTACGATGTGGCCACATTAAATAATGCAGGTGCGATTGCGCGCAAGCTCGGCATCAGCTGGGGGGAGATTGGCCGAAGAATATTGATCGTCCACATTTTGAGATTAAGACATCTTGGAAAGCCCCTGCAAGTGACAGCGTTAAAGAGTTGCAGCAATTGTTAAACCGAATCGGCTATAAATTAGATGTCGATGGGCTTTATGGTCCAGCAACGACTAATGCGATTAAGGCGTTTCAAAAGGCTAACAGTTTAACTGTGGACGGCTCAGCTGGACCTGCAACGATGGCGGCACTTGAATTGGCTACTAAGCCCGCACCACCAGTAGCGGTAACACCACCAAAGGAGGATACCAAAATGCCACTATTATTAAACGACACAGGCCGAGTAGAGGCGAAACAGTTAATTAAAAAAGCAGTTGCAGCAGGAATTTTTAAAGAATCGCATCTATCGAAGTTAGACAGCTACACAGATGCAGATTTAATCAGCTATTCAATTGCTTATGTAAATCGTACAGCTAAGTAATCCGTAAATCTGACAAGGAACATTATTGTATAGAAAGTTTTCGATTACCCATAATACGCATGACACATTATTGTGAAATCAAAAGGAGTGTTTACATGGGAATATTAAGTGGAAATCCTAAAGATGAACCAATGCATTATGGAGAAGTGATTGGAGTTTGGGCGTTTATCGGAGCGAATAATGGTTTGGTAAGTGGCTATGAAGCGTTTATAAATCATGCGGAAGATGAAGATTTAATTGATATTTTGAAGGAATTGATTCAGATGATGAAATCTGAATCAAAAGAAGTTGGCAAGTTATTAAAAGCAAACGGTATTACTTTGCCACCGACCTTGCCCGAACGTCCAAAGGCGAACGCTAACGATATCCCTGCAGGGGCTCGCTTCATGGACCCGGAGATTAGTGGTGCTATTTCCATAAATATCGGTCAAGGACTTGTGTCATGTAGCCAAGTAATGGGGCAGTGTCTACGAGAAGATATTGCAATCATGTTTGGTAGGTTTCATGTAGAAAGAGCAATGCTTGGCGGCAAACTTTTGAAATTAAATAAAGAAAAAGGTTGGGTTATACCACCTCCTCTTCAAACAAATAGCTGATTTTTTTTTACTTACAATTACGAACATGCGAAAGGCGACGCATCCTTAATTGGATTGTTGCCTTTTTTATTTGCCCTTGCGAAATCCTAAATATACACATAGGATGAAGGTAACTTTAAACTGGAATTGTCGACAGGAAAACTACTTTATCAAAAAAGGTTAAACAAATTTTGAGAGTAGCTTGTTCTTTTTCAACAAACGGGGCATTATGGAGTATATCATTAATTAAAATCAAGCGTTGGGAGATGTAAACTTTAATGAATCAATTCTCAAAACTAGTTTCTGCCGAAAATTTTTTGGATAACAGGTGGGCGAAAAAAGATTATTTTGCCTTATTGTTAGTTCCACTAATTTTTATTGTTGGTTTAACTATGCAGTATTTTTCAACGAATAGTTTATTGCCTGCAATAATTGATACAAGTTTGCGTCTTATGATGTTTGTTTTTCTTATCATTGTTTATGGCAAAATGCTTCGTCAACATTGGAATAAGTTTAAACAGGCTTGGAAACGCTCGATAGCGCTAGTTATTGTTGGTGCTGTTGTTCTCCAAATTGTAATTAGTTCTGTTCGTTCCTTCCTTCCTGTGCATGGAAATAGCTCAGAAACAGATATGCCATCTTTAATTGATCCTTTAACTGCTAGTCCTGGGATGTTTGCTGTGTTGTTTTACATAGTTTTGGGGCCCATTGCAACAGCACTTATTGAAGATATCGTATTTCGATATACACTTCTCGGTAAAGTCTTTCAAGGAAGCATTTATAGAAAAATCTGTATTTTAATTCTTAATTCAATTATATTCGGTTTAATCCATTATTATAATTTTGGTAGTGTCATTGGAACAATTCCCTTTATGTTTGCAGGATTATTTTTGAACATTATTTATTTATGGACACGCAATATATGGCATGTGCTTTTAATTCATGCTTTTAATAATACCGTTTTAACAATTGGTGCACTAGCATTTATTGGTCTTCTGCGTTTGTTTGGTCTTTCATAATGATGGACAAAAAAGAGAGGTTATCGTTGAAGTATTTAAGCAGCATACTACGTGAATTCCAAAAATCCTATCCAATTATCGGACGCGATTATTGAATAAGAAAATATTTAGGGGTGGCAATCTCGCCACTCTTTTTTTCTTCGGGCAAAAGTAAAACTATAATGAGTGTCTGGCCAGTCCTAATATAGATTAGTTATTTCTGTCATTAATTTACGAGCTAATTTAAAAGGGCTTCATTCCTAGTTGGAGTATTATGACTATAGGAGGGGCTATCGTGAATTATTCCAGAAGCGAACTAATGAAATACATAAGAGAAGAGATTCGAACAATTCCTTGTTTTTATTGCATACACGGAATGCTTGAATTGGTAGATGTTATGGTTAGTGAATCAACCCACGTCGACGTACTTTGTACTGTATGTAAGTCTAAAAATAAGTTCGAATTGAAATGATGATGTATGAAAAAACGACTACCAACTCGATCGAGAGGGTGGTCGTTCATATTTATTTATCATGCTCCTGTCAACTTATTTTTGTATCCCCGGATGTCCCCCCAGTATAGTCCCCCAATTACACAACCGCATACGACCTTTGGCGAATTTCGTTAAATGTCTCGGTGTAACCGTCACTCTTGTTAGTTGTTGATATTATTACATTTATAAACCTCCAAAACATTTATACGAAACGCAAAATTATTATGATACGTACGAAGGTGATAAGGGCGAAGACTTTGATCAATGGCTTGAAAACGCTTGGAAGACGGAAAAGAAAAAGTAATAAATAAGCCTTGAATGTAAAACAATGCAAAGTTGTTTTACATTCAAGGCTTTTATGATGGAATGGCAGTATGGATGGTGTTATCTCATTGATTTTCATCTGTAACTGGCGTATTATACCTATTACAATTAAAGAGATAGGTGGATAACATGAACTATACAGGTAGGGTATTTGCGATAGGTGTAGTGGCGCTGTTCAACATTTGTAGATATATATATTACCATTATTATTTAGAACTTCCCTTCGAAATGACCTTTTTTATTTTAACCATCATCTTTTTAACAATTGCTTGGTGGTGTGGCAAGCAATTCGATCGAGCCAAATATTTTTCCGAAAAAGATCCATTAACTGATACATATAATCGTCGAACGATTGAACAGAATTTCCTCAAAATGGTGCTAACATGTAAAAAAGAAAACAAGAAGTTGGGAATTGTTATGGTGGATTTGGATAATTTCAAGGACATCAATGATACGTATGGACACCATATAGGAGATCAAGCACTAATACATATTGCCAATAAAATCACTGAATCCGCAGGGAAGAATGATTTAGTAGCGCGATGGGGTGGGGATGAATTTGTAATCCTTATGTCGAATATTAATGCGAATTATATACAAGATTTTAAGAAGAAGGTTGAGAAAGGCGATTTTGATGGCTTACTATCATTAAAAGCATCTATTGGCTATTCTACTTATCCCGATGATGGGGAAAGCTTTCAAGAGTTAGTACGGCAAGCAGATTATTTAATGTATAAGGAGAAGGTAGAAAGAAAACCTTCTATATTGAAAGAAGTAGAGTGAATGATCCCTTGTTTTTATAGATTTAAATATGTATCAAGAAAAACACCTGCATGAACACGCTAAAACGTTTTCAATGCAGGTGTTTAATGTTCGATTATTTTAAATTTACTAGCATATCACCAAGCGCTTTCGTGCTTGCAAGTTCCTCGGCAATCGCTGTTTGAAGAAGTTGTTGCTGTTCATTTAATGCTTTGCCCAAGATATCAATTTCTTCCGTTACATCTGCATTCTGTTGCTCACGTTTGGCTAATAGAGAATTGATAGGTGCGTATAAATCTTCATGCCCAACAATTCTACCAGCACCCCACATCAGCCTTTCTGCAGGTTGTTCGATGACATAATCTGTGAAATAACGATAGACTTCATTGTCAAAATGATAGGCATACCAGTTATTATCGATGGCAAGTAAGTAGTCATCAAGAGCAAGATTGATATCGCCTTTTTCGAGCGCTTCAATCGATAACGTTAGGTTTTTAATGTTATTTTGCGCATGTTCATGCGGGAAAATTTGCTCGTCTTCCCATGTGAGTTTGACAAAATGATCCTGTGCAAACTTGAACGTTTCTAATAGTCCAGAATTTAATGTTCTACTTTCCTCATAGAGCTTTTCTGCTGTTTTTTCATCACCGTTATTTAGTGCCTTCAGATAGTCTTCGTTTACTTTATTAACGGCAGTATTCACCTTTTTAGCAGTAGAAATCGCTGTATCGATTTCGGAAAGCAGTTCATTTGAAGAGACTGCTACACTATCCCATATATCTTTGTCGATGCTTGCTTTTAAAGCACCCAAGCGAACTGTGAAATCGAGAGGTGTCACGGCAGTTCGATCATAATACATCGTTAATAAACCATATAAATTTTGGTGAAACAGTAATGCTTTTTCATTATAAGCATCTGCGTTATCAAATTGTGTATGGTAATGTGTCTTCATGAATTCGCTGTCTTTAAAATCATTGCGCATGGCAGGAACACCTGCAAGTGAGAAGGAAAAGTCATCTGACCATGTTTGAAGCGGCGTAATAACTGCAATGCCATCTTCATACACGCCATCTACACTTGGTACACTCGCTGTAAATTGTTCAAGATAGTTTTTGAGCTCATATACTGCACGAATCTCGTCAGGGGAGGTATGTTCGTAAGCTGGAAGCTCAAAGTTGATGTTGGCAACGGCTTTTCCAACCCATTCAGGATGCACTTTGAAAATTTGGTTGTATGCACCGGTTGACCAATCGTAGCGCGTATTAGAAACACCCCATTCCTCGGCAGCGAGCGCATTGAAAATAATGGTTTTTTCAGGTTGGTAGCCACTGTCAATCAACCCTTTGGCGACACCTAGTAACAGGCCAATTGCTGCATTATCATCTTCGAACCCATCAAAATATGAATCATAATGGCCAGATAAAATAATATAAGATTCAGGATCTTTTCCAATGATTTTTCCGTAATAATTGTAGGTCTTCCCATCAAACTCAACAACGGATTTCGCATCGAAATCGACTGTTGCGATTCCATTATCACTTGAATTTATTAAACTTTTCAATACATTTGCATCGGTAATGGACATAGAAAATACCGGTGCATCATCAGGTCCACAAATATCCTGTGCATTTAAAGCTGTTGGATCTACCTCAGAAAAGCCGCCTTCTTGTACGACGATGACTGCGGCTGCTCCTTTGACATGCGCTTGGTACGTAGGATAATTCACCCACCACTCTTCGTCCTGATTAATATCAATTAATACAAGTTTATCTTTGACATCAAGGGTAGCAAGGTCATTTTTTGTCCCTTTTCCGCCGTAGACGACTTCAAACTCTTTAACCCCTTTTGTGTCGAAATTGGTTTGGTAGCCACCTAACACTGCAAGGTGGTCTTGTCCGTTTCCATCTTTAAACGTCATATCAGCTTTTTCAAATTCCCAAGTATCGACGGTAATCTCGTCTTTTGTGACTTCGGTTAGGCCGATCTTCTTCATTTCCTCAGCAATTTTTTGACCAGTTTTAATTTCTGCCTCTGAGCCAGCTGTCCGGTAGCCTAATTTTTCATTCGTCTTGAATTCTTCCAGGCTTTTTGCAAAGGTGAAGGCATAATCGACATCCACTTTTGCTAGATAATCACTTTTGGCATCTTCATAAGTGACGTCCCCACGCTCAGTTTGCGTACATGCCGCAAACATTGTTGCTGACATAAGAAGTAATGCGAATACGAGTAGGTTTTTCTGCATTTATCATTATCCTTTCAATAATTTATACGACGGTTAATTAAACAATAATCCAATCAAAATATCAAGCTGTTTTTTTTATGAGTAATGTTGGCGGAAATGAAATGTTTTTTTCATCTCATCCATTATAGTAATTGTACTGTATTCGATAAGTTTCAGGTATAATTATCAAATATATAGATATTACGTAATGAAGGAGGATTTCATAATGACAGAAAATCATGAAACAACTGAGCAACAAGCACCAAAGAAAAAAATGAGCTTAAAAGAAGCGATGCAAAAACAACTAGAAGCGAAGAAAAATCAAACGTCTGCGCAGAATGCGAAAGGCCATGCGGGGCAGGCTGCTAAAAAAATGCAAAGTCAGCAAGCGAAAAAGGTAAGCAGTGCACGTAGGAAAATGGGCTCGTAATCCAATAACGCAAACCAAAGCTTCAGTTGGTTTGCGTTTTACTATGTTTAAAAAAGTAAAAGACATCTAGAATGAGGAGTAAGTAAATGGAAAACGTGGGAACGATAATCGTATTAGTCGCTTTTGTTATCTTTTGTATAGGGCTTCTCGGTGTAGTGAAAGGAAATGTGAAGGCTTTACAGATTCCTTCACGAAAAGTGAGCGCACTAGTGATGGGCGCTGCATTTATTGGATTTATTATCGGTGGGGCGATGTTGCCTACTGAACCCGTTTCCAAGTCGGTAACGGAAGATACGCCATCGACTTCACCTGTGGAGGAGCAAGTACAGGATGATACGAAAGAACAGCAAGCACCTGTTATCTCCCAGGACAACCCATCGGCAGGGGAATTGCAAGTCCATTTTGTCGATGTTGGACAAGGGGCAGCACAAATCATTATTACACCAACAAATAAAGTGATGGTGATTGATGGTGGGAATAATGATGATGAAGACAAAATGGTCGCCTATTTAACAGAGCTTGGCGTGTCGAAAATTGATATTTTAATCGGCACACATCCAGATGCCGATCATATTGGAGGCATTGATGCGGTGATCGATGCTTTTGATATTGGAAAAATCTATATGCCAAAAGTACAGCGAGATACGCAAACCTTTGCATCTGTGTTACAGGCGATTCAAAACAAAGGCCTAAAAGTGACAACGGCCAAGGCGGGACTTATGCTCGATCTAGATCCAGCAGTTCAAGTGACAATGATTTCCCCGGTAGATGAAACACATAGTGATGCGAATGAACTGAGTGCGGTTGTACGATTGCAGTACGGTGAGCATGCTTTCCTATTGACAGGAGATGCAGGCATAAAAACGGAAGAAAAATGGTTGCAATCAGGTGAGCGGCTGCAATCGACTGTGCTATTAGTCGGTCATCATGGAAGTGAATATTCCACAAGTGAAGCATTGTTGCAAGCTGTTCAACCTCAGTATGCGGTGATTCAAGTAGGGAAAAATAATTATGGGCATCCGACAAGTGAGGTGTTGGACCGTCTGCATGCGAATAACATTGGCATTTATCGCAATGATACAGATGGTACGATTGTTTTTAAAACGGATGGGAAAGAGATGCAGATCAATAAGGATGCGTGGGCATACACGGCAACGCCGCCATCGAAATCACACACATCGACACCAGCGCCACCAGTAAAGGAAACTGAGCATGCCAGCAGTTTACAAGCTTCTGCTACTATTGATACGGTCCAGCCAACTCAAAATGAAGAAGTAACGGTGACAGTTACCGTAAAAGATCAAGCGGGCAATCCTGTCAGTGGTGCAAATGTCCAGTTAAACCTGCAATTCAAATCAAAAGATACAGATTATGAAGCCATAACGAATGCGAATGGAATGGCGGAAATTTCCTTTAGAATTGGTCGAGCGGCAGCGGGGTTTACGGTAGATGGAGAGATTACGGTCACTGCCAACGGAATGACAGCAACAACGCAAACAGCTTTTACGCCAAAGTAAGGGATGTGTCAGCATGAAAGGAATTGTAGATCGATTTGAAGGGGATTTTGTCGTAATTGAGATAGATGGAGAAACACAGGATATTCCAAAAGCGCTAGTAGAGGACAGTGTGCAAGTGAATGATTGTGTGACGTTACAACATAACAAATGGCGCACGGTAAAAAGTGAGACGGAAATCCGGAAAAATACGATTAAATCCCTAATGGATAGTGTGTGGGAAGACTAATCGAGTGGTTGTTAATAGGTACATGATATGGTAGTTATTTGCGCTCTGAAAGATTGCTTGGTATGATTAATTTATGCATTAAGTAAGATGTAAATTGAGGGGGATGAACACAGTATGGCGATTAGTTTACAAAAAGGTCAACGCATCGATTTGACCAAAGGAAAAGCAGATTTAAATCGCATTATGATTGGTTTAGGCTGGGATCCAGTTGCCCAATCTAAGGGTGGTTTATTTGCTGCATTTAAATCTGCACCAAATATCGATTGTGACGCATCTGTTTTTATGTTGACAGATGATAAATTTGTTAACAAAAATGACCTTGTGTATTTTGGTAACTTAAAAAGTGCATGTCAATCCGTGATTCACTCAGGAGACAACACGACAGGTGATGGCGACGGAGATGACGAAGTAATCATGGTAGAGCTAAAGTCGGTTCCGGATCGTTATAATAAGCTAGTTTTCGTCGTAAATATTTATGATTGTGTAAAGCGAAAACAAGATTTCGGTATGATTCAAAATGCGTATATTCGTGTAGTGGATCCGAAAACGAACGAAGAGTTAGTGCGCTACAACTTATCTGAGAGCTATGGTGGTTTAACGACACTCGTAACGGGTGAAATTTATCGCCATAACGGGGAATGGAAATTCGGAGCAGTCGGAGATGGCACAACGGATCCGAACCTCACGGCAATCGCCAAACGATTTCAATGATGAAACACGTTACTAGAAATAGTGGAAGACATGTAACACAACTATAAAATTGGAGGTTTTTCAAATGGGTGTAATTTCTCTTGCTAAAGGTCAAAAGGTTGATTTGACAAAAACAAATCCGGGTCTATCTAAAGTAGTTGTAGGTCTAGGATGGGATGTTAATAAGTATGACGGCGGACAAGACTTCGACCTTGATGCATCGGTTTTCTTATTGGATGCAAATGGGAAAGTGTCGGGTGGACAAGACTTCGTATTCTATAACAATACAACAGGTGCTAACGGTGCGGTCGTTCACTCTGGCGATAACTTAACAGGTGACGGCGATGGCGATGACGAAACAGTAAATATCTCCATTAAAGATATTCCTGCGAATATTGAAAAGATTTCATTCTCTGTAACGATTCATGATGCTGAAGCAAGAAACCAAAACTTTGGTATGGTGTCTAACGCATTTATCCGTATCGTAAACGAGGAAACAAATGCGGAACTGATTCGTTATGATCTAGGAGAAGATTTCAGTATTGAAACAGCTGTAGTTGTTGGCGAACTTTACCGTCATAACGGCGAGTGGAAGTTTAGTGCAGTTGGTTCTGGCTACCAAGGTGGATTAGCTGCTTTATGTAATGACTTTGGTTTACAAGTAGGCTAATCAATCTGTAAGAAATGTATTCATTGATGTCAAAAAAATCGTTTGCAGAAAAGAAAGGGAAGATATCATTTATGGCAATTCAACTAAGTAAAGGTCAGCGAATTGACTTAACGAAAAATGATCCTACTTTACAAAAAATTGGTATCGGCTTAGGCTGGGATGTAAAACAATTTGATGGCGGGCAAGACTACGACCTCGATGCATCAGCATTTTTGTTAAATGCGAGTGGAAAATGCCGCAATGAATTAGACTTTATTTTCTACAATAACTTGAAAAGTGCAGACGGTTCAGTCGTCCATGCTGGGGATAATCGCACAGGTGAAGGGGATGGAGATGATGAGTCCATTGCTATCAATCTGTCAAAAGTCCCGCAAGATGTAGATAAAATAGCGATAACCGTAACGATCCATGACGCGGAACTTCGTCGTCAAAATTTCGGTCAAATTTCAAATGCTTATGTTCGATTAGTGAATGAAGATACAGGTGCAGAAGTACTTCGTTATGATTTGGGCGAAGATTTTAGCGTTGAAACAGCTGTTGTATTCTGTGAGGTTTATAGACACGGAAGTGACTGGAAGTTTAATGCGGTTGGCTCAGGTTATCAAGGTGGTTTACAATCACTTGTTCATGCTTACGGACTCGACGCATAATAAATCAGAGAGGGTTTTCCCTCTCTTCCTATACTAGGTATTACTTTGGAGGAAAAGATCTTGGAAGTTATTAATCAGATATTCAGTACATATGCGCTATTTTTTGACTGGGCGATGTGGGCTGAAGTGTTAACAGACCCCGTTGCTTGGGGCTTTATAGGAACATTAATCATTATTGAAGGATTGCTATCAGCAGACAATGCGCTTGTTCTGGCAGTGTTGGTCAAACATTTACCGGAGAAACAACGAAAGAAAGCGCTTATGTACGGGATGTTTGGTGCTTATTTCTTCCGCTTTGTGTTCATCGGGATTGGTGTTTATCTCGTGAAATTTGCGTTTGTGAAAATATTAGGTGCTGCTTACCTTGCTTGGATTGTGATTTCGCACTTCCGTAGTAAGGGTGGGGACGATGACGAAGGCAAAGAGTTCAATAAAGGATCTTGGATGGTACGCATATTCGGTACGTTCTGGGCTACAGTCATCTCCGTTGAGATGATGGATATTGCATTTTCAGTAGACTCCATCTTAGCTGCCTTTGCCGTTTCCGATCAAGTATGGGTATTGTTAGTAGGTGGTATGTTAGGGATTCTTATGATGCGTACAATCGCTGGGGTATTCTTAACATTGATTGAAAAAGTTCCTGAACTTGAAACTACGGCATTTATTTTAATCGGGATTATCTCGGCGAAAATGTTTGCAGGTGTCTTCGGCTATGAGCTTAACCATTATGCGTTTTTCGCTATTCTGATTGTTGCATTTGCGGCGACATTTGTCGTGCATTATATGAATAAAGGTAAAATGCAAAAACAAGAAATTACCACTGCATCACAAGAAACGACTGCTACGAAAGAAGAGACAACTAAGAATAAGTAAGTATTCTTGTTGGCTGGCTACTGTGCAAGCAGTAGCCTTTCTTTTTTGGTGAATAAATCATTTCATTGGTATTTTTAAAAAATCATTTATGCGGATGATTTTTTAAAAATACGTACTTTATGAAGCGATTCACATTGAGGAGAGAAAATTATGAAGCATTTCGACTATGAAAGCTCCGCCAGAAAAAACAAAATATTCTTTAAGGAACCCGAAAACTTTACAAAGTATACCGATAAAGAAACACTTTCCTATGCATTAGGTGCAACACTATATATGCCTGCAACGAAAACAAGTATCGCACAGGATATTATTGGCCGGAAATATACAGAATTGACTTCAATGGTCATCGATTTAGAAGATGCAGTTGGTGACAACCAATTAGAAGAAGCAGAACGGATGTTGTTCGAACATCTACGTGTGCTTTATGAAGCACTTGAAGATCAAATTCTACTAGTAGATGATTTACCGCTTATTTTCGTTCGAGTCCGAAACCCGGAACAACTGCGGCAGGTTACCGCTCAACTTAGCATATACCAACGTGTTTTAACAGGTTATGTATTTCCTAAATTTTCGTATGAAACGGGGAAGAAATACTTAGCTATTCTTGAGGAACAGAACGATAAAGATATCGTCCTGTATGGAATGCCCATTTTAGAGACTGCTGAAGTCATTTATAAGGAAACAAGAATGAGCGCATTATTGAGCATAAAGCACTTACTCGATGCGCACAAACATCTGATTTTGAATGTGCGGATTGGGGCCACTGATTTTTGTGGTTTATTTGGCATTCGGAGAAATGTCGATACGACTATTTATGACGTGGCGCTCATTCGAGATTGTTTAACAGACATTTTGAATGTCTTTAACCGGCAAGAAAACGGATACGTCATCTCAGGCCCAGTTTGGGAGTTTTTCTTGAAGGAAGAACGTGTATTTAAACCTAAATTAAGGATGACGCCTTTCCGAGATCGGTATGGCAGAATGGGTATTGAGAAACGGAATGAGATGATTAATCACTACATTGATGGCCTCATTAACGAAGTGTTATTGGATAAATTAAATGGCATTGTAGGAAAAACGATTATCCACCCAACGCATATTAAACCGGTCCACGCATCGTATACGGTCACTCATGAAGAGTATGTCGACGCACTAAGCATTCTTGCCAATAGTGAAGGACAAGTCGGTGTGTTGAAAAGCCAGTATGACAACAAGATGAACGAAATGAAGCCGCATTTGTATTGGGCAAAGCGCATGATGCTACAAGCGAAAATATTTGGCGTTTACCATGAGGATCAAGACTTTACAAGTTTACTAGTGGAAAATCAACTGCATGAGGTGAAGTCGTAATGGATGTTTCAATGAAAGAAAGCTATACAATATTGGATGATTTAAAAGTGGAAGTAGAGGTTTTACACAATCCTTACAACTTCTCGTTACATGAGTTGTTTCAAATGGCAACGCGCATTAATAAAAAGAGAAGTTTTTTATTTGTTAGCAAAGTACTCGGAAAGCACCTTGCCGTAAGTCCACAACTTCCGTTACTAGTCGGTAATTTATTGGCCATGCGTTACCTAGAGGTCGTACATGGCGTTCAAGATCCGCGTGTCGAAGAAGTGGCGGAAGCGATTCGAACGAAGAATCATGTAGCAGGGATGTTGACGTCTATTCAAAACGAACCGCTTTCATTGCCGAGTCCTACGACTTTTATTGGTTTTGCGGAGACTGCAACGGCATTGGGGCATGCGGTGTTTAGTTCGTTTGGCAATCAGGCAAAATATATTCATACAACAAGAGAACAAATTGATGAACGTACGTCCATTATCAATTTTGAAGAAGAGCACTCACATGCGACTAGCCATCGCGTCTATGCGCTAGATCAGCAATTTTTCCAAGACGATAGCGAAGTTGTACTTGTAGACGATGAAATGACGACAGGGAAGACAGCCATTAATATCATTAAGACGCTTAAAACGGCTTATCCAATCAAAAAGGTGTTTACAGTCGTGTCGATTTTGGATTGGCGATCAGCGGAACATCGCGAGTGCTTTCGACAGTTGGAAGACGAATTAGCGATCACGATTCATGTTGTATCTTTGTTAGATGGCGCCATTGCTGTGACTGGCCAACCAATTTTACAAGAAGGCAGCATTGAAACGATACCATCGTTTCGGCAAGAAGTAACGACTATCTCCATTCAAGAATTATTAGCGCCAGAGCTATTTGAAGCAGTTCGTTCAACTGAATCGAATGGTGGTACCAACCATTCTTCTTATATAAAAGCTACAGGGCGGTTTGGACTTACTAGTGAAGAAGATAACGCATTTTCTCAGCAATTTCAAACAGTCGCAAATCATTTAAAAGGACAGCGTAAAGGGCAAAAAACCTTGGTCATTGGAACCGGAGAATTCATGTATGTACCGATGCAAATTGCTTCCCATATGGGGGAAGAAGTTTATTTCCAAGCAACTACACGTAGTCCAATCTATCAATCGGCTAAAGAATCCTATACAATC
The DNA here is from genome assembly GCF_038622445.1 of Sporosarcina sp. FSL K6-1522. Taxonomy (GTDB): domain Bacteria; phylum Bacillota; class Bacilli; order Bacillales_A; family Planococcaceae; genus Sporosarcina. The sequence continues at coordinate 3,032,234 of NZ_CP152019.1, read as the reverse complement.
CAAAACAAATTCGTCTTTGATAGCCCAGAAAATGCAGGTTTAACGAATCATTTGTATAATATTAGGGAGCATCAATACGATGAAATCATGATTTTTGTTGAAAGAATGTCATCTTATACAGGTGTGGATTCATTAGTACAAGCATTACGTAAAACGCAAATACCGTTTGTTACGATTGTTGTTTTGACAGAAGTAGTTGAATAGAGAGGGGATGCAAAGGAGTATGCTTACATCATCAGTCAAACCCGATAAGATGGGTAGTTACGAGGAAGAAGATGTTACCTTTTTATTGCGTGACATAAGTCATTTGGTCATTGAAACAAAGACTGAGGAAAGAGAAGGTCTTATTCAATCAGGTACGCATTATTCCGAAATGCTTCCTGTTGAATATCAACCAACAGCAGACTATATTTCGCTGTTTCATAATACGTTAGACTTGTATGCGAAACGAATGGCCATTGCGGTTGGCGTCGTTGCGGAGCAAATCAAACAGAAAAATGGACTCGAAAATCTTGTGCTGGTTAGTTTAGCACGAGCAGGGACGCCAATCGGTGTATTAATCAAGCGTTACTTGAAATGGAATTACCAGGTGTCTGTCCCTCACTATTCCATCTCGATTATTAGGGGGCGGGGCATTGATGAAACAGCTATTGATTTTATTTTTGAACACCATCCACAGGCTAGCATCCAATTTGTCGATGGTTGGACGGGAAAAGGAGCGATTACGAGCGAATTAGAGGCCGCGTGCACGCGTTACAATACGCATCATGAGAACCAACTTGTAGCGGACTTAGCTGTATTAGCGGACCCAGGTCATTGCGTGCGTATTTACGGGACAAGAGATGATTTCTTAATTCCTTCTGCTTGTTTAAATTCAACGGTATCGGGACTTGTTAGCCGTACGGTATTGAACTATGACTTTATGGAAAAAGGCGACTTTCACGGCGCTAAATATTACAGAGAATTAGCCGATGTTGATGTTTCGAATCTCTATATCGATACGATTGAAAAGGAATTCAATGATGTGCAGTCTGCGATACAAGCATCCGAGGAAGATGATCGAACGCCTTCTTGGAAGGGGCAACAATCAGTAGAACGGATTCAAGAAAAGTTTGCGATTGACAATCAGCATTTTATTAAACCAGGCGTTGGGGAAACAACGCGTGTGTTGCTTCGAAGAGTACCGTGGAAAATTCTTGTGAATCCTACTTTCTCCAATGATTTAACGCATATTTTGATGCTCGCCAAGGAGCGCAATGTACCTGTGGAAGAATTTACGGATATGTCATATTCATGTTGTGGCATTATTAAAGAATTATAAGGGAGTGCTCATTTGATCTTATTTACTTCTGATTTAGATCGCACGTTAATTTATTCGAAAAGGATGATGGAGAATTATCCTGTGGATGGTGACATCATTCCGATTGAATATAAAGGCGATGACATAATCAGTTATATGTCGCTAGATTCGATTGAAATGCTCCGGCAGTTTAATGAAAAACAGCTATTTGTGCCTGTCACAACGAGAGCTGTTTATCAATATGAGCGTATCGAAGTCTTTCAAAACGACATTCAACCTAAATACGCAATTACGAGTAACGGTGGAACGATTTTGGTGGATGGTAAAGTGGATGAAGAATGGGGTAAATTGATTCAGCAACGGATAGCCGCAACAGCCATCCCGAACGAAGACTTACTACGTGTATTTGCTGACATTCGTCACGAAGAGTGGGTCGCTAAAGAGTTTTATGTGGATGCGTTATTTTATATGTTCCATGTCCATCTAGACCGCATTCCTCATGCAGAGTTGAGGGCATTTGAAAGTCGGATTGGCGAACTAGGTTGGCGGCTATTCCTTCATGGACGAAAGCTCTATATCTTGCCAACCGAGTTGAACAAAGCGCATGCAGTCGATCATTTGCAAAAGTATTTGACGTATGACATGCATGTTGCTGCAGGTGATTCACTGATGGATTACGATATGTTGCTACAAGCGGATATTGGTTATAGCCCAGCACATGGAGAAATCTTTGAGCGGCGAGAAAATGATTCGAAAGTGGCATGGATAAATGCAGCAGGAGCTACCTCGACAGAGGACTTACTTCGCAATATTTTGCAGTTAGATTAAGAAGGTTCCTCAAGTCAAGCCCTGAAAAAATCTTATGAAACAGCTATACTTAGCGGTAACGCCATAATTGGATGAGGAGTGATGATTTTATGGTTAACCTAAATAAAGTGGAATTGAAGAAAAAAGGCCAAGCGATTAATCTCACGAAAAGTAGCAACAATGCGCTTGGAGAAATTTTAGTGAACCTAAACTGGAATCAGCAAAGCAAGGGGAAATCAGGAGGCTTCTTAGCAGGACTATTAGGTAAGCCGAAAGGCATCGATTTAGATTTAGGCTGTTTGTATGAGTTAAAGAGTGGAGAAAAAGGCTGTGTGCAAGCACTTGGGAATGCATTTGGGGCGTATGGGCATGCTCCCTATATGGAATTAGATGGTGACGATCGTACGGGAACGGCAGCAGGCGGCGAAAATTTACGCATTAACGGCAATCAGATTTCAGATATTAAACGTATTCTCGTCTATTCCTTTATTTATGAAGGTGTGGCGAACTGGTCCGAAGCTGATGGTATCGTGACGTTGCAATATCCTAACGGTCCAGCGATTGAAGTGAAGCTAGATGAACACCGTAACGGTAAAATCATGTGCGCAATTGCGATGATTGAAAATTTGGATAATGAAACATTTAAGGTTAAGCGTCTAGTGGAGTATTTTCAAGGACATCAAGATATGGACCGGGCTTATGGATGGGGTATGCAGTGGCAAGCTGGTAGAAAATAATGGAATGACCAACGTGTGACAGATACTAGGTGAATAACATGCATGAGTATCATGAATTTTACATCGTCTATTGAACTCCGTCATAGTGGAGCCCCTTCGTATACTTTGGTGTCGTCATCTATGGCAATAACCGACTTAGGGGCTCTTTTTCTTATCTTTAGAGGAAGGGAGAGCGTTAGGTGAGTTACATACAAATAGAACCTATCTTAGATACAAGGACAACAGATTGGTTAGCACGATTTCTTGCTTCATCTCGTGAAAGGCCTTCTTATTATATAGATGATTCGACTTTTCGATTTAACAGAATAGGTCTTCGTGTACTGGGTGTACCGTTAGTTGAAGATGAGTATTATAATTCGTTGTTTGATATGCAAGAAAAGTCATTCATTCACGTCCTTAGTGAAGAGCTAGACAAAACGATTGCGAATGAAGATTTTCAAGCTGTACAGGAAATCTTATTGCTTCATCAAAAAGAGCCAAAGGGGCTATCGATTAACCGGCTCATTGCCTTTATGTACGGGAAAAACCTGATTCCGAAGCACAATGATATAGCCATCAACCGTCATGTACAACTGTCTACAATTAAGATTGTCACTCATTTTCAACAACAGCAAAATCGTGGCTTGCAGTCGCCTGAATTCCGTCGATTTTTAATAGATATTGTTAAATGGTTGAAAAACCATTGGGAAAAATGGTCGGAATCGTTAATAGTTGGTGATGATTTCCCGAAAGTGGTTTGGTATGGCGAGCTATCCAGTAGTCAAAAGTATTTCTTGTTATTACTAATGGAATTTGGTTGCGATATACTCATTTTTCACCCGGCGGCACAGGATTTATTCGCTGAGGTAGATCCGAAAAATGAACGTTCTATCATGTATGAGTATGCGGATTCAGGTGAATTACAACCTTTTCCAACGCAACTGCGAGACCGTGAAACTACTGTGGCGTATCGTGCGACAAAACAACTCGAGAAGATGATGAATGATCATCAATCTGGGGTGTATAAGCCATGGCAATTCAGAGATTATATCCCGAACGCCATTACGTTACGTATGACCTATGATGATGTTTTTATTTACGCAAAAGAGAAGGCGATGATTCGTCCAGACTTCAAAATTGAAGAAAATCGTGTGTCGATTCCCGTCATCTTTGCCAAAATCCAAGGTGTCTCGAGTGACCGAGCGGATTATTGGGAGCGCATGCATACTTTAACAAATGACGTTCATGCGCTAGGCATTCAGCAATTTCCGTTCGCGAAAACGACAAAAGCGAATTATCATTTCCATTATCAGCATTCCCTTGATCGAGAAGGCGTATTATCACCTGAGAAAATGGTGAAGAGCAATTGGTGGAGATATGGTCAATTGTCACTGGGCCTTCAGACAGCCATTGCCCATACGATAAAAGCATGCTGTGAGCAGCCTAAATTACAAAAATTGAAGCATGAATCAGATTATGATGTACAGTTATTCATCTTTAAACAAGCCAGTTTATTGGCAGATGAAGTGCTACAATTACTACAAGGATTTGATTATTCACAAGAAGTACCTCGTCTTGTTTTATATAATATGGAGTCCAATGGTGAACCATCTCGAGAAGATGCAGCGACATTGCTATTTTTAAATCAATTTGGTGTAGATATCATTTTTTATAATCCTGCGGGGCATACGGATATCGAAGAGTATATTGATCTTGTGCATTATGATATCCATTGGCTAGAGGATATGGTATTTGGGCAAGCCTATCAGGAGTATCAGGTTAAAGAGGAATCCCGTTTTAAACGATTCATTAAAAATATTTTTTGAGGAATACTCTAGAGAGATGGGAGATTGAACAATGACAACGACAGTAGAACTTCAAAAACAAGGGTTGAATGAACAAACGGCAAATCAGCTACGACTTCAATTACGTCAAGAGCCACAAGTGCTTCAAATTGTGAATAACATGGATATCAAAGATCAAACGGAAATGTTGGCGCTAGGAAAAGAGCCGGCAGAAAGATTATCTCGCTTCTCAGATCGTATTTTAAATACAATGATGGTATCGAAATTAGACGATTCTGGTGATTTATTGAATCAGCTTGAAAAGTTAATGAAACGATTCGATCGCAACGAGATTACAAAGGAGCCAGGTTTTTTAGATAAGCTGTTTAAACGTGCCAAGCAACAAGCGGAAGCGATGTTTAAAAAGTATCAAACACTAGGTGGAGAAATTGAAAAAATTCATGGCCAATTCGCAATCATTGAGGACGAATTAAAGAAATCGAACCGTGAATTAGAAGAGCTTTATGAAGAAGATGTACAATATTATTTTGAACTAGAGAAATATGTGGTCGCTGCAGAAATCAAGCTAGATGAGGTTAACCAAACTTTGATACCTACTTGTCAGCAAAAGGTCGATCAAGGCGACCAAATGGCACGAATGGAGTTAGAAAATTTATTTGCAGTAAAAGAGTTATTAGAACGTAAAATTGACGACTTGGAAAAGGCGCGTATGGTAGCCGTCATCGCAGCCCCGCAAATTAAAACAATGCAAAGAGGAAACAACGATTTAGTTGCAAAAATTAATAGTGCATTTGTGACAACCATTCCGATTTTTAAAATGGGCATCATCAACACGGTGAATGCAAAACGACAAAAAGTGCATTCGGATTCGTTGAATGCTTTTGAAGATCGAGCGAATCAGATGTTACAAGATGTGACAAGTGACATTATGAAACAAAGCATCGACATTGCACAACGCTCAGGTAGCTCAAGCATTAAAATGGAGACTATCGAAAATATGTGGGACACGATTGTGTCAGGTATTGATGAGTATAAGAAAGTAAAAGAAGAGCAATCTATGCAACGCATCGAAGATCGCAAGCGTTTAGAGACATTACGTGAGGACGCAAAGCGGGTACTGTCAATGAATGGATAATGATTAAAATATTTTAGTAAAGGTGAAAACGCTTTTTGTTCTATTTTAATTATAATTCTAACTTCCAATCAACAAGCAAATCCCCCGGACCAACTTAGTCCGGGGGATTTGCTTGTTGAAAATGTTGAAAAATTGCTATGCACAAACATCTGGCATCATTGCATTTTGTATGAAGTGCCAAGAGGCCGGAGTCTTTTAGTACGTGAAGCCTTTTAAAACTAGGCTTCCTCGTGTTTTGCGTGTACTTTTTGCATAAATAAGTTTACATCTCTTGGTACTTGACGATCGAGTTTGGACACAACATAAACTGTGAGGAAACCAATTGGGACGGTAATAATTCCTGGTACTTTAAATTGCAAGGCTTCTGGTAAAGATGACGCAAAGAAAATCATAAACATGGAAGCAGCAAGCCCAACAATCAGCCCTGCAATCGCCCCTTTTTCGGTCATACCTCGCCACCAAATACCAAACAAGAATATTGGTGCAAAAGTACTCGCTGCAACAGTAAAGGCTAGTGCCACAAGATGTCCAATCGATGCCTCTTTCACAAGTAGGCCGAGTGCGCCGTAGACGAGGGCTAAAATAAGAATTGCAATTTTAGCAGCGAAGACACGCTGGCTTTGTGTTAATTCTTTTTTCGTGAATTGAGCATATAAATCATGTGCAAGTGCACCCGAGCTGGCGATAAAGAGACCTGAAAGGTTCGAGAAAATTGCTGCGAATGCGCCGGCAATGACAAGGCCAAGCATCCATTTACCACCGAGCACTTCTGCAATCGATGGAACCACCATATTATCCCCGCCAGTTACAAGGTTTTGGATCACTTCGGGGCTTAAGCCACCTTGTAAAAAGACCGCTCGTCCAACAACACCCAAATAGACAGCGAATAGAAAGAAGACGCTCGCAATTCCGATAGCCATTAGTGCAGACTTACGTGCGGATTTTGCACTTGGGTTTGTATAAAAGCGAAGTAAAATATGGGGCAATCCAATTGTCCCAAGTGAAAGACCAATGACAAGTGACACGGTATGGAAAAAGTTTGGTGTTAGAAATCCAGTAGAAGCCCAGACGCTACCATCAAACATTAAATCTTTTCCATCTTCAGTGTAAGGAGCTGTCCCACTAATTGACCCAGTGAACTCTGTAATGGCTGTTAATATTTGTTGGTAATGTAGTCCACCATAAATGGCTGCGGCTACCATTAAAACAAAAGCACCAAAGCGAATCCATAGCTCTAATGCTTGGTTCAAGGTTGTCCCTTTCATGCCGCCGATTCCGACATATAATGTCATCGTCACACATGTGAATATAATTCCAAACTCATAAGAAGTACCAAAAAACATGCTTAAAATTTGAGCTGCACCAAGTAGCTGGGGTGCGGCGTAAAATCCTGAAATCGCCAGTACGACGATAACTGCGACAACCCGTGCACGCTTACTGTGGAATCGGTAAGCGACAAAGTCCGCAACTGTAAAGGCACCAAAGCGGCGGAGTGGGCCCGCCACAAAAATCGCAAGTAAGGTTAAACCAATTGAAAAGGAAAAGGTATAAAAAGCACCATCATACCCTAGAGAGAAGGTCAGCCCGGCAAGTCCGAGAAACGTTGCTGCACTTAAATAGTCCCCGCCGATTGCTGAGCCATTTGTAAACCAGCCAAATGATCGTCCGCCAACAAAAAAGTCACTTGCTGTTGCATTTCTTTTTGACAAATAGGTGATAAAAATAATCGTTCCCATTAAAATGATAGTAAAGATATATTTAGGATCTGATAGCCAAGCGGTCATATATTTGCCCTCTCTTCCTTAATATTCTTCAGTTCGCCTTGCTTTTGATAGTCTTTTACTCTTCTTTCATATAGGCCAGTGTGAATATGTGCAATGGCATAAGCTAAAATCATGGCGACGATGGTTGTTAAAAACCAGGTAACCGACATACCTCCCCAGAATTTATAGAACGCAAGCTTTGGAAAAAACCAGTTAATAACTGGAATCGATAAGATAAAAACATAATAAAAGGATGATAGCCCGAGGCCCGTTCGAAATTCTTCTTTCATAATTTGATTGGTCTCCTCGTCGAGTGGTGCGAGTTCCCTTACGTCAATATGCCCGGCACTTTCGTCTGTCATTTGGTACTCCTGCATACAAATCCCCCCTTGGTCATTCATTATACATAACGAAAGAATGAAAGCCCTTACAATTTATTGTCGGAATTGTATAGAAAATTGCTCATTTTACGGTAAGGTATAATGGAGAGGGGGGATGATAAAGGGGAGTGAGTGTCATAAATCATCAATATTCGTCTATTGAAATCTAAGTATTCTTAACTTAAACTAGACTATAAGAGGACTATTTGTTCTTTTTTGGTATACAACCTATAAAATACCTTGTTTTAAGAAGAAAGTACGTAATGAAGTAGGTTGCAAAGGGGAGAAGTGAGTTGTCTTATAATATGTGCATTAAAGGTATTGAAATGGAGTTAGGCGAACAACTGGCTTGTTGGATTGATGAAATGGATGAGGAACATCTTGTCGTAAGGACGGGGGGGCTCTTAAAAGGGGCTATACAGATTCAGTTTGTGGAAATCGTCTGCTGGCATGACTGGATTCGACTCGCGCGCTTAAAACGGTATTACGACTGTTTTTATATTGTGATTCTGCATGAGCAGTTGCAACATACATCACCAATGGCTGTCCGATTAGGTGTGCAAGAGTTGCTTATGACACCCGTGAAAAAATCGGCTTTTTTTCGGGCGGTCCGAGGAGCACTGCACACGCTTGAGCGTCAGGAACTATCCGCAACTAAAAGGAAAGAATGTGAAACAACTACGATAACCGGCGAAGTAGCTCCTATAAATGAGCCACTTAAACAATATATGCTTCGACGTTTTTTACACGGTGACATCAAACAAGAGCAGCAAATAGTTGAAGGCCTATCATTGTTTGAAAAAGATGATTTTCCGAATGTTGTGTGCTATGTGCAAGGATTTATCTATTCAGAACAGGAAATATTTGTTCGCAATGAAATCGTTCAAACGATATGTACTAGTTTCCAACGTGCGTTTGAAGGTATTGTACCCGGACTGTATTTCCTTCCATTCAATGAATCGCTCATTATGTTATTTAGAAAAACAGAGAATAGTGAGTCGGTGAATAATTGGCAGATAGGGAGAGAATTGTTTGAAGGCGTTGTCAAGGAACTACTTGCAGAATTCGGTATTCAACTCTACATCGGTATTGGTACGCTATGCAATGAGCCTGAAAAGCTATGGTTATCCTTTCAAGAGGCTAGAATCGCGCGGAATATGCCGCCATTTCAAGGGATTTCATTACGTTATTTTGATGAATTGCCAAGAGAACCAGATATTATAAAAAGTATAGAATATATTGAAACGCAAGACACAGAAGCGATCACTGCAAAAGAGACCGCTCAGTATGTGAATTTAAGCTACTCGCATTTTGTTCGGTTATTTAAAAAAGAAACGGGCAATACCTTTTCGGAGTATGTAACATTTATGCGCCTCCGAAAAGCGGTTTGGTTACTCCGTCATACGACAAAGACGATTGAAGAAATTTCAGATGAAGCGAATTTTAATACACCAAATTACTTTAGTTCCACATTTAAAAAGGTAGTTGGGTTAACGCCACGCGAATATCGGGGCACGCAGCATATTCGATTTTCCTGAACCAACTCAAGAAGAGCGACATATATTAAAAGTATAGTAAATAGATAGGAATACAATAAAACTATTGACACCCAATTTTGGATGATGTAAGATTGGTTTCAACTTCACGATGTGATGTGTTCCCCATCGTTTCATAAATGCCCATTAGTCAACTAAAGGCATCTTTCTAACCGATTTTTTCTTACGGTTAAAAAGATGCCTTTTTATTGTCTAGGCTTCAGTATTTAGGGCTAAAGCTTTTTACAGTAAAGTAGGAACACCACTTAGTTTCTCGGTAACATTGAATCGGAGTTATTACACTATTTGATTTTAGGAGGAGAAAGCAATGGCGACAGCTACAAATATTACTTGGCATGAATCAGAGGTCACAAAAGCAAAGCGTCGGGAAGCGAAAGGACATAAAAGTGCGATTTTGTGGTTTACAGGACTGTCAGGTTCAGGAAAGTCGACGATTTCAGTCGCGTTGGAAACGGCATTGTATACAAAGGGGATTCATACGTATCGATTGGATGGGGATAATGTTCGTTTTGGTTTAAATAAAAATTTAGGGTTTAGTCCAGAGGATCGAACGGAAAATATTCGAAGAATTGGTGAAGTGGCAAAGTTAATGGTGGATGCAGGCTTGTTCACGTTGACGGCATTTATTTCTCCGTATCTTGAAGATCGTGCGCAAGTACGTGAACTCGTTGAAGCGGATGAATTCATTGAAATTTATGTGAAAGCTCGTTTGGAAACATGCGAACAACGTGATCCAAAAGGATTGTATAAGAAAGCAAGATTAGGAGAAATTAAAGGGTTTACAGGAATCGATGCACCTTATGAAGAGCCCTGCAATCCAGACATTCTGATTGATGCCGATGTGCTAAGTATTGAAGAAGCTGTCGAAGTGATCCTTCATTATTTACAAGCACAAAAGTATTTCTAATGAGTGGATAGCATAACAATATCGAGAAAAATAGTTATTTTTTATATAAAAACCTACTTGACTTATATGAATTATATATATAGTATATATGAAATAATCAGTTGTTAGTGAATAGTGTATCAATTTAAAGAGTAGGGAAGGGGAGCGGGGATGGCGAAGTTGACATATGCGTCATGGCTTGACTATGAAGATGATTTTGAAGTGGACGATGTATCAAAGGGTGCGTTACAAGCGCTGCAATGGGCGTACGATGAATATGATGATGAGCTTGTCTATGCTTGTAGCTTCGGAGTTGAGGGGATTGTGATGATTGATTTACTGTCACAAATTAAACCGACTGCTAAGGTAGTATTTCTAGATACAGGCCTTCATTTTCCAGAAACGTATGTGTTGATTGATGAAGTGAAGCAAAGGTATCCGCAGCTGTCTATTGAACTAAAAAAACCAGCATTAACGGTTGAGGAACAAGCTGAAAAAGTGGGCGATGAACTTTGGGCAAGGCAACCGGATCGTTGTTGTTATATGCGAAAAGTGCTTCCGTTGCAGGAAACGTTGAGCAAGGCAACAGCATGGTTATCCGGACTAAGGCGTGAGCAATCTCCGTCAAGAAGTCGGACCAATTTCATCAATAAGGATGATACGTTTCAATCTATTAAAATTTGTCCACTTATTTATTGGTCATGGACGGATATTTGGGATTATGTCAAGAAACATCAGCTGCCATATAACCCCCTTCATGATCAAGGCTATCCAAGTATTGGTTGTGCTCCTTGTACATTGCCAGGCGATACAACATCAGGTTCAAGATCGGGTCGTTGGGCAGACCAAACAAAAACGGAATGTGGTTTGCATAAATCGAACTAACAAAATTAGGTGAAAAATGGGGGAATTGAAATGACATTGAGTCAACCGCATGGTGGGATATTGGTGAATCGCTGGAATCCGGACTTTCAATTTGAAGGCATTACAGCGACAGTTGAATTGGATGAAATTGCAATTAGTGACTTAGATTTAATTGGAACAGGAGCTTATAGTCCATTAAGTGGTTTTCTTACTGAAGCAAATTATCATTCCGTTGTCACGACGATGAGATTGGTAACAGGAGAGCCATGGACAATACCAATTACCTTGCCAACGACTGAGGCTAATGCGCAAATTATTTCGGTGGGAAATACTGTGAAATTGGTGAAAGATGGGGTCGTCTACGGTGTGCTAGAAGTGTCGGATATTTTTGTGCCTGATAAGGAGAAAGAAGCTGAACTTGTTTATCGGACGACGGATCGTGAACATCCAGGTGTGAAAAAATTGTTTGAACGTCCGAATGTCTACTTGGGTGGAGTCATTACGCTCATCAAGCGTCGTCCACTTGACGAATTTTCAACCTATCATTATGACCCGGCTGAAACACGGAAGCATTTTCAAGCATTAGGCTGGAACACAGTCGTCGGCTTCCAAACGAGAAATCCGGTTCACAGAGCGCATGAGTATATTCAAAAAACCGCATTAGAAATTGTCGATGGTTTATTTTTAAACCCGCTTGTAGGAGAAACGAAATCGGATGATATATCGGCAGATGTGCGGCTGAAAAGCTATGAGGTATTACTGGAAAATTATTATGCCAAAGACCATGTGTTCTTAGGTGTATTTACGGCAGCGATGCGTTATGCCGGACCAAGAGAAGCTGTTTTTCATGCGATGGTGCGAAAGAACTTTGGCTGCACACACTTTATCGTTGGCCGTGACCATGCAGGTGTTGGCAACTATTATGGCACGTATGATGCACAGAAAATCTTTAGCGATTTCACGCCAGAAGAACTTGGAATCACGCTATTATTCTTCGAACATAGTTTTTACTGCAATGCATGTGAGAGTATGGCGACACCAAAAACATGCCCGCATGATGCAAGTGAGCATGTAATCTTGTCGGGCACAAAGGTGCGGGAAATGCTTCGAAATGGTGAACAGCCACCATCGACCTTTAGTCGCCGAGAAGTGATTGATGTATTAATCGCGGGACTGCAGCAACAAGGGGTTCATTCATAAATCAGCTGTAAAGTACAACGGTGAGAGGAGAGAAAAAGATGGGAAAAGTCTATTTAGTTGGCGCTGGACCTGGCGATGTTGATTTGATCACTGTTAAAGGGCTGAGATGTATTCAAGAGGCGGATGTCATTTTATATGATCGCTTAATCAATAAAGAGCTATTGAGCTATGCGAAACCGGGGGCAGATTTGATTTATTGCGGCAAGCTCCCAAAATACCATGCCATGATTCAAGAAACTATTCATCACTTTTTAGTGAAGTACGCAAAACAAGGAAAAACGGTTACACGTTTAAAAGGCGGCGATCCCTTCGTATTTGGGAGGGGAGCCGAAGAGGCGGAGGAACTTGCGAATCATGGCATTCCTTTCGAAGTGGTTCCTGGGATTACCTCGGGAATCGCTGCCCCGGCATATGCGGGCATACCTGTGACACATCGTGATTGGAGTTCTAGTTTTGCGATTGTTACAGGGCATATGCGTGCTGGAAAAAGAGATGCTATCCACTGGGAAAGTCTTGCGAAAGGAATCGACACGCTAGCGATTTATATGGGGGTTGGTAATTTACCTTATATTTGTGAGCAATTGACGAAGTTTGGTCGGGCTGAGAGTACGCCAGTTGCACTCGTTCATTGGGGCACAACGGAGTCACAGCAGACGATTACGGGCACATTGGGGACAATTGTTGAGATTGCTAGAACGTCCGATATTCAAAATCCTAGCATGATTATTATCGGCGAAGTGGTGAAGCTAAGGGAGAAAATTCAGTGGTTTGAACAAACGAAGCTACACGAAGAAATTATTCAAGAAGCCTACGTTTAAGGAAAGGGGGGATCAACGTGCAAGCAATCTTATATGTTGGCCATGGCAGTCGGATTGCGGCGGGTGCTGAAGAAGCCATTCAGTTTATAGAACGTACAAGGGCAATGATTGCGGTTCCGATTCAAGAGATTTGTTTTCTGGAATTAACGTCACCGAACATTGAAGAAGGTATTGCGCGTTGCGTAGAACGTGGTGCGACGAAAATCGCCGTTGTTCCCATCCTTCTGTTGACAGCCCATCATGCAAATGAAGATATTCCATTTGAAATCGAAGTAGGGAAAATCATGTATCCTGATGTCGCATTTACATACGGCAAAGCATTTGGTGTTCATCCTAAAATTGTTGCTAGTTTAGTAGATCGAGTGATGGAACAAAAAATCGAGATTGCTGACGATGCACAGGTATTACTGGTAGGCAGGGGCAGTAGTGACCCTGCAGTAAAGCAAGATTTAACCGCAATTGCACGGCTGTTAGGTGAACAATATCCTTTTCGTCAAGTTGATGTTTGTTTTCTTTATGGAGCTACTCCTTCTTTTGATGAAGCGCTACAACAACTGTGGCAAACAGGAGGGAAGCAAGTATTTATTATTCCTTATTTACTTTTTACTGGAATTTTAAGGCGGGGGATCGAAAAGAAAATTGCGCAGCAAGTAACCGGTAATCAGCAATTCATCCTTTGTGCAAGTTTAGGCTATCATCAATCCATTCAAGATGTGCTGATTGAACGCGTGCATGAACTGCTTGCTAAAGAACGACTTGTGCAGGTGTAATTGCTGGAAGCCGGTCATATAGGCATCTCATTTTCTATAGAGAGGATGAATAATAAGTATGGGGAAAAGGGAACAAAATCTGGAATTTACCATTGAAAAGTTAAAGCATATGCTCAGCACGATGAATTATGGCTCGATTACATTGGTTGTCCAAGATAATATCGTTGTGCAAATTGAGAAGAATGAGAAAATACGATTAAAATAAGTATTCGTTTCTTAATTAGAAAAGCAAAAATACGAGTATTGTGAGGTGGAGACGCTTGGTGCTTCAAGTGATGAACAGTCCTTTTAATCAGGAGCAAGTAGAGCTCCTAAATAAACTTTTACCGGCACTAACAGAGACTCAACAAATTTGGCTAGGTGGATATTTAAGCGCGCAGCAAATCGCGAAATCTCCGATTGAGTCTAGCAACACGGCTGTGTTGGAAGCCCAGGCAATTGTCAAAAAAGTGATTGCCAAGGAAGTAACCATTCTTGTCGGATCACAGACTGGGAACGGGCAAGGTTTAGCGGAAAAGCTAATGAAAAACTTACAAACGGAGAACTTTAACGTAACACTGACTTCGATGAATGATTTTAAGCCAAATGCGCTTAAGAAAATTGACAATTTGTTGCTAGTTGTCAGTACGCAAGGAGAAGGCGATCCACCGGATACTGCGCTGCCATTCTATGAATTTCTGCATAGTAAAAGAGCTCCCAAATTAGAGCATCTACAGTATTCTGTCCTTGCCTTAGGCGATAGTTCCTATGACTTATTCTGTCATACAGGAAAGCAGTTTGATGAAAGACTTCTTGCGTTAGGGGCAAAACAGCTAAGCCCACGTGTTGACTGTGATCTAGATTTCGATGAACCTGCTGCCGAGTGGTTTACGAAGGTTTTATTGGAATTAAATGATTTGCAAGGAAGTGAATGCACACCTACTGGGCAAGCAGCTGATGAAGGAGATGCTTCTGAACAGACGGAGTATTCACGAACGAACCCTTTTACAGCTGAAATCCTTGAAAACATTAATTTGAATGGCCGTGGCTCGAACAAGGAAACGCGCCATATTGAGCTATCGTTGGAAGGAGCGAATCTGCAGTTTGAACCTGGTGATAGTTTAGGTGTGTATCCAGAAAATGATGCAACATTGGTCGATGCATTGATTGCGGAATTAGGCTGGCATGCAGATGATTCTGTGGCAATAAATAAGCAAGGGACGTTTCGTCCGTTACGCGAGGCTTTAACTTCGAACTTTGAAATTACAGTGCTGACAAAACCATTATTGCAAAAAGTGGCGGAGTTAACGGCAAATCCTGCATTGCAAGCGTTTTTGGCATCCAAGCAGGAGCAAGAATTGAAGGATTATCTTTATGGGCGTGATTTGCTAGATTTAGTGCGCGATTTCGCACCATGGGAAATCCCAGCCCGAGAATTTGTGCCCATTTTACGAAAAATACCAGCGCGCCTGTACTCCATTGCTAGCAGTTCCAAGGCGAATCCGGATGAGGTCCATTTGACAGTTGGAACTGTCCGATATGAAGCACATGGACGTGAACGATTAGGCGTTTGTTCAGGTGAGTTTGCATTACGCGCACAACCGGGGGAAAGCCTACCCATCTATGTACAACGTAATCAGAACTTTAGATTGCCGGACAATCCAGATACGCCAATTATTATGATTGGACCCGGAACTGGCATCGCTCCGTTTCGATCATTTCTAGAAGAACGTGAGGAGATTGGAGCTGAAGGGAAGTCTTGGTTATTCTTCGGAGATCAGCACCAGGTAACCGATTTTCTTTACCAAATTGAATGGCAACAATGGCTTAAGGATGGTGTATTGACCCGGATGGATGTTGCCTTTTCTCGTGATACAGACGAGAAAATCTATGTGCAACATCGGATGCTTGAGCAGAGTCAAGCACTTTTCCAATGGTTAGAAGATGGGGCTGTCGTCTACGTTTGCGGGGATGAAAAACATATGGCAGCAGATGTCCATGCTACGTTATTGCAAATCCTTGAAGAGCAGGGAGGCATGAGCCCAGAAAAAGCAGCCGATTATGTGGCTGAATTGCAACAGCAAAAGCGCTATCAACGTGATGTTTATTAAAGAATGTGAAAAGGGGTTAGTCGGATGACAAACAAAATCGTATTGCCACCACAACCAGGTCCACCTAGTGATGTGGAAAGAATTAAACAAGAAAGTAATTATCTACGGGGATCACTTGTAGAAACGCTTGAATATCCGATTAGCTCGGGGATACCTGACGATGATAATCGTCTGATGAAATTTCACGGTAGCTACTTGCAAGATGATCGTGATTTACGCAATGAGCGACAACGCCAAAAGTTAGAGCCTGCTTATCAGTTTATGGTACGTGTCCGTCTTCCCGGCGGAGTGACGACTCCAGAACAGTGGTTGGTGATGGATCGACTTGCCAATCAGTATGGGAATGGCACATTGAAGCTAACAACTCGTCAAGCGTACCAGATGCATGGCATCTTAAAATGGAATATGAAGAAGAATATGCAGGAGATTAATGCGGCATTAATGGATACACTTGCGGCATGTGGAGATGTCAACCGCAATGTTATGTGCAATCCGAACCCGTATCAGTCGGCGGTCCATGGGGAAGTATACGAATGGTCAAGAAAGCTTAGCGATTATCTTTCACCACGAACGAATGCCTATCACGAAATTTGGCTAGATGGTGAAAAGGTCGTTGACAGTCAAGATTCAAACGAGGAAATTGAGCCGATGTATGGTGCGCTTTATTTGCCAAGGAAATTTAAGATTGGCTTAGCTGTGCCACCTTGTAATGATGTCGATGTTTTTTCGCAAGATCTTGGGTTAATTGCGATATTAGAAGATGACAAACTAGTAGGCTTCAATATTGCTGTTGGCGGCGGTATGGGGATGACACATGGAGATACGCAGACTTATCCGCAATTGGCGCGTGTGATTGGTTTCTGCGCACCAGATCAACTGTTAGAAGTAGCGGAAAAAATCATCACGATTCAGCGTGACTATGGAAACCGTTCTGTACGTAAATATGCTCGTTTCAAGTACACAGTTGATGCAAAAGGGTTAGAGTGGATTACGAATGAACTCAATAGTCGATTAGGTTGGAAATTAGAAGCCGCACGTAAATATCATTTTGAACATAATGGAGATCGTTATGGATGGGTGAAAGGAAGCAACGGTAAGTGGCATTTCACACTCTTTATCCAGAGTGGTCGAATTCAAGATTTTGAAGATTATCAACTTATGACTGGACTTCGCGAAATTGCCAAGATTCATACGGGAGATTTTCGATTGAGCCCGAACCAAAATCTCCTCATCAGCAATGTTTCAAGTGAAGATAAGAAGAAAATTAGTGAATTGATGGAACAATATCGATTGACTGATGGAGAGCAACATTCTGCATTGCGACGAAGTTCGCTTGCATGTGTGGCTTTTCCAACTTGTGGGTTGGCGATGGCTGAAGCTGAACGCTATCTTCCTTCACTATTGGATAAAATCGAATTGATGTTAGATGAATCGGGATTGCGCGATAAAGAGATTGTCATTCGGATGTCAGGTTGTCCAAATGGTTGTTCTCGTCCTGCGTTAGGCGAAATAGCCTTTATCGGGAAAGCGCCCGGCAAGTACAATATGTATTTAGGGGCTGGGTTTGCTGGAGACCGGCTAAATAAGATTTATCGAGAAAACATTGGAGAAGCGGAGATTCTAGCTTTACTAAAACCACTCATTAGCCAATACGCGAAAGAAAGGCTAGAAGGTGAGCATTTCGGAGATTTTGTGATCCGCGCTGGCCATGTAAAAGCCGTTCAATCAGGCTTGGATTTTCATGATGAATAGAGGGGTATTGAACAAGACCGTTATATCTACGGTCTTGTTTAGTAGCGTATAAGGGCAGGTGAATCGGTGATGGCCTTCTATCCAGTGATGTGTAATGTGGAAAATACAGTGGCAATCGTCGTGGGGGGCGGGCGGATTGCCTACCGGAAAATTGTTGGCTTGTTACAAGCAGGTGCATGTGTAACCGTAATTAGCCCAGAAATTCATGTGGAAATCGAAAAGTTACTCGAAGAAAAGCAGATTATTTGGCGGAAAAAAGTGTTTGAAGCACGCGATCTTGAATTTGCATGGATTGTCATTGCCGCAACGAATCATCAGGAGGTGAATGAGCAGGTCGCGTTAGCTACAAGTCCTCATCAACTTGTCAATGTCGTTGATAATCCAGAAATCAGTAACTTCCATGTCCCTGCAAAGCTTACCCGGGGAGACTTGATTATAAGTGTGGCAACGGGAGGGGCAAGCCCAACCTTAGCCAAAGTGATTCGTGACGAACTCGCGGTCGTCTTTGACGATTCTTATGAGGGCTATCTTGAATTTCTTACCCTATCGCGAGAAAAAATAAAATACACATTTCTTGATTGGAAAACGAAAAGGCAGTTGCTCAAAGATATTACGGAAAAGTCTTATAGACAATCAATCGAAAAACAGCAAGCCTTCCTAGAATTGATGGATGCATTTATTATAAAATCTGAGTAAAAAAATAGATTGGCGAACCTAATTTGGGCCGTCAATCTATTTTTTTCGGTAATTAGCTAGTCTGAATTGCGACTCACATTAAACTACAGTATACTTCACTAATAGTTTAATGTTCACTCAATTCAAAATAGGTGATGAAGGAGCATTTGGTAGAGGAAGTATATGCATGCTAGGGGGGAATCGATGAATAAAATAACGTTCGCTTTATTCGTCATTTTAACAACTGGATTAATGGGCTCTTCATTTGCGGTTGGGAAGTTTGGTCTTGTCTATTGGTCACCTCTATTATTAGTTGCTTGCCGTTTTACACTTGCGGGGGTTATTATGGCGATTATGGTAAAAGTCTTAAAAAAACAGCATCCTGCGAAGTGGATTGACTGGATGTGGCTAGTGCTGGTTGGACTTTTTCAAACAGCGTGTGTAATGGGGTGTATTTTTCTAGCATTACGGACCATTACTTCGGGCGAAACGTCTATTTTAACGTTTATGAACCCATTACTTGTCGTTGTATTTGGAACGGTTTTTCTAAAGGCGCGCTATCGAATCCAACAATGGGTAGGTGTGTTGTTTGGATTAATCGGTGTTTTTATTACAATGGGTGGCCAATTGGATATTAGAATAGGAACCTTGCTTGGCTTTCTGTCTGCGGTTTCTTGGGCGATTGCAACGTTATTAGTTAAAACACACGGCTATAAGTTTGATACATGGGTGATGACCGCATATCAAATGCTTTTTGGTGGTTTGCTTCTCTTTGTAGCTAGTTTTCTATTGGAAGAGCCGTTCTTTGTCCTGAATCCACAATCGATTTCAATTTTACTGTGGCTTGCGATCCCAGCCTCCATTGTGCAATTTTCCATCTGGTTTTATTTATTGCAACAAGGAAATCCGGAGAAAACGAGTGCATTTCTCTTTTTAGCTCCGTTCTTTGGCGTGATTTCTGGTTGGATTTTGCTTGATGAGCGATTAAAGTGGTCCATTCTATTAGGTGGTACTTTTATCTTTATAGGGATTTTTCTTGTGAACTGGAAGAGCGAGAGAAATGGCAAAGTTCTTTTGGGGGATTTATTCAATAAAAGGTTGTTAGGACGAGATAGCTCGTCTTAACAGCCTTTTTCTTATAATGATACAACACAAAAGTATATGAAAGGAAAATTGACAAAAAACAATTAATTGATAAAATAACTATAGGATTCGAAAGTTAATGAGAGGAAGTGTAGAGATGAACTACCAACAATTATTTAGTTTACAAGGGAAAACAGCACTTATTACTGGAGGAGCGAGAGGGCTTGGCAAAGCAATGGCTGAGGCATTGGCACAATCCGGTGCCAATATTGTCATTGCAGATATGGAAGTAGCTTCAGCGGAAAAGGCTGCGCAAGAGCTGGCTTCGTTCGGGGGTAAGACATTAGGTCTTCAAGTGGATGTTACAAACGAAGAACAAGTGAAAACAATGGTTGAACGGATTGTAAGCGAATTCACTGAACTGAATATTGTTATTAATAATGCCGGGATTTGTCAAAAAATCACGGTAGAAGAACAGAGTTTAGAAGACTGGAAGAAGACGATGGATGTCAATGTTAACGGCGTTTTTCTCGTTTCCAAATATACAGGAAAACAGATGAAAGCGCAGGGGGGCGGCTCGATTATTAATGTTGCGTCCATGTCTAGCTTCATTGCTAACACGGAAGCGCAATGTGCGTATAACGCATCGAAAGCGGCGGTAGATATGATGACAAAATGTATGGCATCTGAGTGGGCAGGAGACCGAATCCGTGTCAATGCGATTGCACCAGGCTATATGAAAACAGATATGACAAAGCCGATCTTTGCACCAGGCGGTGAACTTGCACATGTACTCGACTTAGTGCCATTAAAACGTCTTGGTGAACCGTATGAACTTGGTGGGTTAGCGATTTACCTAGCATCGGAAGCGTCGTCATTCGTGACGGGTTCTACATTTATCGTCGATGGTGGCTATACGATTTGGTGAATAATAAAAAAGTAGCTGGGAATATATCCAGCTACTTTTTTTATAGTTTATTTGGAGAAGCGATTAGAACTTCTACATCAAGATCAATAAGTTGCTCTTTGTACCCTTCAGGCATGCTGTTGTCTGTAATAATCATATCGATCTGACTAGTTGTCGCAAAAGAGGCAAATGAATTTTTATTCATTTTTGTATGATCTAGTAGCGCAACGATTTTCTTGGAGGCGGTTACCATCGATTTTTTCAACTCGACTTCGTACATGCTAAAGTCAGTTAAGCCGGAAGTAATCGTGAAGCCATTAGCTGAAGTGAACATGATGTCGATATGAATTTGACTTAAAATACTAGCACCAAGATTACCTTCTACTGAATACGATCCTTTTTTAACAATGCCACCTAATAAAATAACCGTGATATCTGGGTGATTATGTAGCTCAAGCGCTGTATTTATTCCACTTGTCACGACTGTTAGCCGGATAGGCATATCTTTTAGAACTCTGGCTAATTCTAATGCAGTCGAACTGGCATCTAGCATAATGCATTGCCCATTTGAAAGGAGTTTAGCAGCTTGTTTGGCGATGGTTGATTTTTCAAATTTATTCTTTTGTTCTCGAGTGGAGAAGCTTGTTTCATTATCTGATTGCTCTACCAACATAGCTCCACCGTGTGTTCTTTTTAAAAGACCGTCATCTTCCATTTTTGTTAAATCTGTTCGTAGTGTTGCTTCGGATACTTTAATGGCTCTTGAGAGCTCTTTAATTGTTACACGTTTGTGCTCTGTCAACTGATCTAAAATAATCTGTCTTCTTTCCGGTGCAAACATTTTTTTCACACAATCACCTGCATATCTATGATATTTTTCTTCGATGAATACTTATATTATAACCATACAATAAAACTAAATGAAAAAACATAAAATATAAAAAAGCTCTTAAAAGCAAAGTGTAAAGGAAAGAGCAGCTATTTTCAATAGAAGGGAGTAAGTAAATTGATGATATCCTGAAAAAAACAATAAAAATCATCTAAATGATTATTCAACTATAAATAATATATGATTTTATTTTATTAATTATAGCTTAATCACTTACAAGTAAAAATAAACGAAAATAATTAATAAAATACATTGACTATTCGATAGTAAACGATTTATAATGAAAACGATTACAGAAATGAATTAAAAAATTCTAAAAGCTCAAAAGGGCCTTGCAATCCATTTGAATATCAAAAAGAAACAAAAAAACCATTGACGGCGAACAAAACATAACCAAAAAATCTGTTTATTTAAGGGAGAGATATCGAATGTCTACAAGCATACCGAAAACAATGAAGGCGATTGTAGCTTATGAACCAGGCGATTATCGATTGGAAGAAGTGGCGGTTCCAGAAATTGGCGAGGGTGAAATCCTTGTCAAAGTAGAAGCATGTGGAATTTGTGCTGGAGATTTGAAAGCATTTGACGGAGCACCGAGTTTTTGGGGAGATGCAACGCAACCAGCTTATATTAAAGCACCTATGATTCCAGGACATGAATTCATAGGACATGTAGTGAAATTGGGAGAAGGCGTGAAAGGATTTGAAATCGGCGATCGTATCATTTCAGAACAAATCGTACCTTGCTGGGATTGCCGATTCTGCAAACGTGGTCAATATTGGATGTGTCAAAAGCACGACCTCTATGGCTTCCAAAGCAATGTTAACGGCGGTATGGCCGAGTATATGAAATTCACAAAAGAAGCGATTAATTATAAAGTGCCTGAAGATTTACCAATTGAAAAAGCAATCTTAATTGAACCGTATGCTTGTTCTTATCACGCCGTAGAACGTGCGCAAATTGAACTTGGAGATGTTGTTGTACTAGCGGGTGCAGGAACACTTGGCTTAGGAATGATTGGTGCCATCAAAAAATCGGGTCCTGGAAAACTGATTGTGCTTGATTTGTTTGATGATCGTCTTGAATTAGCGAAGCAATTTGGCGCAGATATGGTATTAAATCCGATGAGAGACGATGTAGATGCTATTGTCAAAGAACTGACAGAAGGCTATGGCTGTGACATTTACATTGAAGCAACAGGTGCTCAAAAATCGGTTGAACAAGGATTAAACATGATTCGTAAATTGGGCAGATTTGTTGAGTTCAGCGTCTTTAAAGACCCTGTAACAGTAGACTGGAGCATAATTAGTGATCGAAAAGAGCTTGACGTACTCGGATCTCACTTAGGTCCATACTGCTATGAGCCAGTTATTAAAGGAATTTCGAATGGTGATCTTCCGACAGAGGGTGTTGTCACACATGAATTCCCACTTGAGGAGTTTAAAAAAGGGTTTGATCTTGTTCGAAGTGGATCAGATTCACTTAAGGTAGTCTTAAACCCAAATTTATAAATTAATGAATTTTGAATAGGCTCCTATTTTTTCTTGGGAGCCTATTTATTTAAAACAAATTGGAGGGAAAACTAGTGAATAATGGATTTTTAGGGAAACTAGGCATGGATTCTAAGATGGCTTTAGGTTATTTAGGTGTTTTGCTCTTCATGATGGGAGATGGACTGGAACTTGGTTGGTTATCTTCTTATTTAATTGATAACGGCCTAACTGTACAGCAATCTGCACTTTTGTTTAGTGTCTACGGCTTCGCGGTTGCAATTGCAGCATGGCTTTCTGGCGTACTTGCAGAAGTGTTAGGTCCGCGTAAAGTAATGACGCTCGGATTTATCTTGTTTGTTACTGGAACTATTGTCTTTTTGACGGTTGGGATTCCAACGATGAATCTTGCGGTCATGATTCCAACGTATTCATTACGTGGACTTGGTTATCCATTATTTGCGTATTCATTCCTCGTATGGCTAACATACTATGCGCCAACTGAGAAGCTTGGAACAGCTGTAGGTTGGTTCTGGGTTGCGTTTGCAGGTGGATTGAATGTGCTTGGTGCTTACTACTCAAGTTTTGCTCTTCCTTACCTTGGTGAAATGAAAGCACTTTGGAGTGCGCTCATTTTCGCTACAATTGGTGCGGTTTTAGCCATTTATTTAAATAAAGATGACGGTAGTAACCGTAAGAAATTTGAATCAAAAGCGGATATGTTTAAGTACATATCAAAGGGGATTACGATTGCATTTGAACGACCTAAAGTGGGAATTGGCGGTATTGTTCGAACAATCAACACAGCAGGTGCTTATGGATTAGTCGTTTTCTTACCAGCGTTTATGATGGATGTCGGTTTCACTCGATCTGAGTGGTTGCAAATTTATGGTGCGCTTTGGACGAGTAATGTAATCTTTAACTTAATTTGGGGTGTTGTTGGTGACCGAATTGGCTGGAGGAATACAGTCATGTGGTTTGGTGGTATTGGATGTGCGGTCTTTATCATGGCCCTTTATTATGTCCCATACCTTTTAGGTCCGAATTATGCCGCGACTTTAGTTGTTGCCATTTGTTTTGGGGCATGTGTCGCAGCTTTTGTACCGTTATCTGCGTTATTGCCATCACTTGCTCCAGAGAACAGAGGAGCAGCGATGTCCATTTTGAATTTAGGTGCAGGTCTCAGTACGTTTGTTGGCCCAGCAATTGTGGGTCTTTTCATCGGGACGGTTGGAACTGTAGGGATTCTATGGATTTACTCAGGTCTTTATATCGTTAGTTCCATTTTGATGATATTCGTAACGTTACCAAAACAGCAACAAGCATCTGATCAAGCTGCGAATGTAGCCACTACTTAATAAAAAGAACAATGGGAACGTCTGCATGCAGACGTTCTTGAATTTTGTCTAAAATGATGATGATTAATAACAAACGAAAACAAATGAAAGTAATAGTTGACTTTTTCGATTATAAATGAAAAAATATACTTAAAGATAAAAGAAGAAACTATTGAAGGGACGATGTATAATGAAAATAGGATTAGGCTCTGACCACAATGCTTTTGATATGAAGGTAAGTTTGAAGGAGTATATTGAAGAGCTAGGTCATGAGGTAGTCGACTACGGCTCACAAGATTCATGCACAGAAGTGGATTATCCAGCAGTCGCATTTGACGTTTCGGTCGCGATTAACGAGAAACAGTTAGATCGTGCAATTCTTGTTTGCGGAACGGGAATCGGTATGGCAATTGCAGCGGGGAAAGTACCTGGCATTCGGGCGGCTTTGTGTCACGATACATACTCAGCAGAACGTGCACAAAAGAGTAACGATGCACAAGTCTTGACGATGGGCGCTAAAGTAATCGGTATTGAAACTGCGAAAAAAGTAGTGGAAATGTATCTTGCATCAGAATTCCCAGGTGGTAACTCAGCAAGAAAAGTGCAGCAAATCATGGATAAAGAGCAGGAATTCCTGAAAGGAGCTGGAGTACAAGCGTGAAAAAGTTAATTAATAATCCAACATATGTTGTAGAAGAAATGATTGAAGGATATGTGAAAGCGCATCCGAATCATGTAAGACAATTAGAGGAAAATGCACGCTCACTTGTTACAGCAAAAGAAACACGCGAAGGAAAAGTGGGGGTGTTAATCGGCGGTGGTTCTGGACATGAACCGGCCTTTATGGGCTACGTTGGAGATGGCATGGCAGATGGTGTTGCAGTTGGTAACATTTTTGCCTCACCTCCTCCAGATCCTATTTTGGAAGCGACAAAAGTAATTGATAAAGGTGAGGGCGTTGTCTATATTTATGGAAACTACGCAGGAGACCTTATGAACTTTGGCATGGCAGCTGAGCTAGCAGATCTCGAAAGTGGGATTAAAGTAGGTACAGTAATTGTGACGGATGATGTTGCTTCTGCTCCGAAAGAGGAAATGGAAAAGCGTCGTGGAATTGCTGGCGAATTCTTTATTACGAAGGCGGCTGGGGCTGCTTCAGCAAAAGGATTTAATTTTGATGATGTAATTCGAGTTACACAAAAAGCGAATGATTATACACGTACAATGGGTGTAGGATTGTCACCATGTTCACTTCCACAAACGGGACAGCCGAGCTTTATATTAGAGGACAATGAAATGGAGATTGGTCTGGGCCACCACGGTGAGCCTGGAATTGAAAAAGGGGAATTACAGCCTGCTGATCAAGTTGTAGACCGCCTTGTTCAAGATATTCTCGCTGATATGCCGGTTGAATCCGGAGAGAAAGTAGCCGTTCTTGTGAATGGTCTTGGCTCTACAACGAGAATGGAATTGTATATTATGTTTAGACGTGTTGACCAAATTTTGAGTGAAAAAGGCATTGTTATTCACCGTTCATATGTTGGTGACTATAGCACTTCACTTGAAATGGGAGGCGCATCAATTACGATTATGAAACTGGACGAAGAATTGGCGGAGCTTGTTGATTATCCGGCAGATTGTCCAATGTATGTTCAAAAATAAGGAGGCGTATCCATTGAAAATGACTGCTGATGTGTTTAAAAACTTTTTGGCTAACGTTGTAACGATGGTTGAAGAACAAAAAGACTATTTATGTGAGTTAGATCGAAAACTTGGCGATGGCGATCATGGCGTCACGATGTCGATTGGTTGGCAAGCTGTCAACGAAAAGTTAAATGGGGAACTAAAAGATGAAGAAGACTGTGGCAAAATTGCAATCTTAACAGGCCGTACGTTTTTAAGTGCAGTTGGTTCTTCAGTTGGACCACTTTATGCAACAGGTTTCATGAGAGGTGCAAAAGCTTTTCAAGGGAAGTCAGAAGTGACAGATGAAGACCTAAAAGATTTCTGGGTAGCTTTTGTTGAAGGTATTAAAGAACGCGGGAAAGCGGAAGTTGGAGATAAAACTATGGTAGACACGCTTCAACCAACATTGGAAAGCTTGCAAGCGAACTTTGCAATATCTAATGATTTTGAAGTTGCATTTACTGAAGCGGTAGCTGCAGGTAAAGCAGGTATGGAATCGACAAAAGAGTTGCTGTCTAAACGTGGAAGATCTAGTCGTCTTGGCGAGCGTTCTTTAGGAACAATCGATCCGGGCGCAATGTCAGCTTATCTTATACTTGAAACATTTTTAACGACAATCAAATCTACTCAAACAGCGTAATGAAACAAATCACCTGCTCATCAAAAGTCAAAACTTGTTGACGGGCGGGTGATTTTTTATTAACATACAGAAGGCTCTTCGATAATTTGAATGGACAACTATACAAACAATAGCATGAAAAGAGGGTGGATGAATTGTCAGAGATACATACGAAACAGGTAACGAATATTCAATCACTCCCGAGTGAATTTCTAACAGTGGTACAGCAGGCTGCAACTGCTGTTTATCCGTGGATTGGAAAAGGCGATAAAAACGGAGCAGATGGTGCTGCGACAAAAGTAATGCGGGATGCGATGAATCACATAAATATGGATGCACGTATTGTTATCGGTGAAGGTGAGATGGATGAGGCACCTATGTTATTCATCGGTGAGCAACTTGGTATAGGGAATGGCCCTGCTGTAGATATCGCAGTCGATCCGGTTGAAGGCACGACAAATGTATCGAAAGGTCTGGATAATTCCTTGGTTGTTCTTGCGGTGGCAGAGCAAGGAACGTTGTTACATGCGCCAGATATGTATATGGAAAAAATCGCAGTAGGACCTAAAGCGAAAGGCTGTATCGATTTAAATCTTTCACTAACGGAAAACATGAAGGCGGTTGCCAAAGCGCTTGGAAAAGATGTAAGTGAATTGACGGTCATGATGCAGGACCGACCGCGTCATGATCATTTATTGAAGCAGGTACTTGAAGTAGGTGCGAAGGTTCGAATGTTTGCAGATGTAGACATTACAGGTGCGATTGCAACGGCAATTGATGAGTTAGATGTCGACCTGTTAGTTGGCACAGGTGGGGCACCAGAAGGCGTTATATCTGCTGTGGCATTGAAATGTCTTGGGGGAGACTTCCAAGGCAGACTTGCACCTATCAATGAGGAAGAACGTGTACGCTGTGTGAAGATGGGGATAACCAATCTGGATGCTGTCCTGACGATGGATGATATTGTGAGGACCGATGATTGTTTCTTTATTGCCACGGGCATTACAGACGGTTCACTTTTGAAGGGTGTTCGTAAAAAAGCAGATGGCAAAATAGCAACACATTCCTTTATCGCAACGAGCACACATTCACAATTTGTAGAAACAAGTCATTAAAAAATTATAAAAAAATAGAGACACTATCTAAAAAGGATAGTCGTCTCTATTTTTGTTTATATTATAATATATGGCGATCGATTTTCAATATAAGCTCGGCAATTTCAGGTTTACTGATTTGGTCGAGTGCTCCGACCTGATCGCCTTTATGACGCAAATCATCTGTAATTAAGCTTGAGAAAATCACAATCGGTAGTTTGGATAGGACTGGATGAGATTTGATTTTTTTTGTTAAATGATGGCCATCCATCTGTGGCATTTCGATATCGGTAATGACGAATTGTACATGTTTTTCAATATCATCATTTTCAGTAGCTATACTTTCTAAATAATCGTAAGCAAGCTTTCCGTTTTCAAAGAATTCCAGGTTGACATAACCAGCTTCTGAAAGAGTATCTGATAATAGTTTACGTAATAATGGCGAATCTTCTGCGATGACGATTTTCTTTTCAGAACGCTCCCGTTTCCCAAGCTTTTTCACGGCTTCAACATTGATGCCAGATTCTGGATTAATGTCGACCATGATTTTTTCGAAATCAAGTAGTAAAATCATCTCACCAAGATGTTTGATGACCCCGATAATTTGTGAATTACCGCCTTGATACATATCAGAAGGCTTTTCAATTTGTTCCCAAGAAAAGCGGTGAATTTGTGTCACATTTCCAACGTGGAATACAACGGTTTGCTTATTGAACTCCGCCACAATAAATTTCTCTTGTGCATTTTGCGTGTGTGGGGGGAGGCCAAGCGCTTTAAACATGTCAACCACAGGCAATACTTCGCCGCGAAGCTGAATAATCCCTTCCACATGAGGATGGGCATGAGGGATATAAGTAATCGCGATCGGTTGAATAATTTCCTTTACTTTAATCACGTTAATACCAAATTTGCTGTTCCCTACTTCGAATTCAACGATTTCGAGCTCATTTGTGCCACTTTCTAACAAAATTCCTTTATGTTCTTGCATGAAGTCCACTCCTCAACGGCTTTTAGTAATTCAATTGTATCATGGAAAGGGTATTTTTTCTATATTGCTCTGACCTTCTTCTCGGTAATAATAGTTAGACTTTTTCGGTTTATTATTTATGGTGTTAGTTTCTTTGTATTCTTTGTAGTTTAAGAGTAAAATAAGAATAACTATGCCAGTTGTCCAAAAGAGTGCGTATATATGTGCTGGCGTTTTTGGGGAGAGAATTGTAAATGACGAAAGAAATTGCTTTTTCTCAGCAGCAGGTTGAGAAGGAAACAGATCGAAGTGTACGAGCATTGATGGCAGATTTAAAATCATTATTCAAAGGTATTGTCTTGGTTTCGAATGTATTACCTGTATTAACTGGATTTTGGCTAGCTTTGTATTTCACTGATACGACATTGAGAGCAAATTGGGAATTATTTTTGCTAACGATGATTGGAAGTACGCTTGTCATGGCTGGAGCTCTTGTGCTAAATAACTGGTATGATGTTGATATCGATACAGTAATGGAGCGTACGAAAAAACGTCCAACAGTAACAGGGAATTTCTCGCTGAAGATGGTATTATTCGTGGGGATTGCATTGTCTGTTATCGGTTTTTTATTTTTATACTTTACAACGATGGAAGCAGTTATTTATGCATTCGTTGGGTGGTTCACCTATGTAATTTTGTATACAATGTGGGCAAAGCGCAAGTATACGTTGAATACAGTAATTGGTAGTGTGTCGGGTGCTGTAACGCCTTTAATTGGCTGGACAGCTATTGCTCCGGGTTATCATATTGTTCCACTTATGCTCGCATTTATTTTGTTTATTTGGCAAATGCCGCATACATTTGTCATTGCTATGAAAAAATGTGAAGAATATCGCGCAGCGAATGTTGCAATGCTCCCAGTTGTACATGGTTTTGCATTTACGAAGCGTCAAATTGCTGTATATGTTGCTTGTTTATTGCCGTTGCCTTTCTTTTTAGGTTCACTTGGCACGGTGTTTATCGTGATTGCAACTCTGCTAAACGTAGGTTGGTTAGCCGCAAGTATTGCTGGTTTTTTCACTAAGGATGATATGAAGTGGGCACATATGATGTTCCTCTGTTCGGTAAATTACGTAGCCATTTTATTCCTTACAGCTATTATTGTGACGTTACCGATGTTTAGTTAAGGAATATAGATAGCTGTACTACAAAAACCTCCAATCGGAGGTTTTTTTGTTCTATAGGAAACTATAAAAGTCTCGTACTGTGGATAATTAAGTACATGTACCCGTCTGGGCTCTAGCGCCTGTTCTATACGTGCAAACCCCTATCAGTTAAGCGGAAAATTGCGAGTTAGCTAGGTGAACTTTATCTAGTTGTCTCGCTGTTTTTATTGTATGATAAAAAGGTAGGAATAATATAGATTGAAAAATCGTATTAGAATAATTTGTGGGAATGGGAGGAAAATAAAGATGAAAGTAGTTAATAATATCGCAGATTTAATTGGAAATACACCACTCGTAAAGTTAAATCGATTGACGAATGCACAAGGGGCCGCGGTCTATGTGAAGCTGGAGTATTTTAATCCAAGTCGAAGTGTCAAGGATCGAGCGGCGTATAATATGATTATTGAGGCGGAAAAAAGTGGGCAATTAGTAGCGGGGGCAACGATTATAGAACCTACATCTGGAAATACAGGCATTGGTTTAGCGATGAATGCTGCAGCAAGGGGCTATCGAGCGATTTTCATCATGCCGGACAATGCGACGCTTGAACGAATTAATTTAATGAAGGCCTATGGAGCGGAAGTTGTGCTAACACCAAGTAGTGAAAGAATGCCTGGTGCTATTGCTAAGGCTAATGAATTGGCGGCACAGATTTCTAATAGCTTTATTCCCATGCAATTTGAAAATACAGCAAATCCCGATGCTCATCGAACAACGACAGCAGTTGAGATTGTAGATGCACTGGAATCGGTTGGGCGTAAATTGACGGCCTTTGTTTGTACGTCAGGTACAGGAGGAACGGTAACGGGAACTGGAGAAGCGTTGAAGGCGCATGATGAATCTGTTACGGTTCATGTTGTAGAGCCGGCGGGATCTCCCGTATTATCAGGTGGTGAACCAGGAAAACACAAACTGGTTGGGACAAGTCCAGGTTTTATTCCCTCAGTGTTAAATACAGCAGTTTATGATGAAATTTTTAAAATTAAAGATGAGGAAGCCTATGAGACTGTGCGGAATGCGGCGGCGCAAGAGGGGATACTCATTGGACCTTCAGGCGGTGCATCCATCTATGCAGCATTAATGGTTGCTAAGCGTTTGACCCCTGAGGATACAGTTGTGTGCATTGCACCTGACTCTGGTGAACGCTACTTATCGAGTGATCTATTTTCGCAATAAAAAAGAGCTAGGGACTAGTTATCAATCCTGGTCAATAAACGTATACTTATCCTTTTAAAAGAGAACCTTTTGCCTAATCGAAAGTTGGCAAAAGGTTTTTTTAGATAAAAATAGCGTATATGTAAAAATAATAGTTGACAAACTACATAGAAATAAGAGAATATTGATTAATAGTATAAAACATATAAAAATAGTAGGTATTGAGATGGGAGTGGGACCCAAAATGTATTTAACGATTGATAGCATTGAAAAAAGTTTTACACATGAAGAGAAGGGGCAAGTACAAGTGTTGGATTGTATCTCGTTAGAAGTAGAGAAGGGGCAGTTTGTTTCGATTGTCGGGCCATCAGGCTGCGGTAAATCCACATTGCTTTATTTGATCGCTGGTCTTGAAAAAGCAGACAAAGGAGAAATTCGGATTGAGGGCACAGCCGTAACAGGTCCTGGACCAGAGCGAGTAGTTGTTTTTCAAGAGGATGGCCTGTTTCCTTGGCTAACGGTTCTCGATAATGTCACATACGGGTTATTGCTGAAAGGGATGCCCAAAAAACAGGCGGAAACGAAAGCGATTGATATGTTAAAAATGGTGCATTTAAGCAAATATATCGATTCATATCCACATCAATTATCGGGTGGCATGAAACAACGTGTATCCATTGCGCGCGCACTTGTGATGGAGCCGACAATTCTCCTAATGGATGAACCATTTGCCGCACTTGATGAACAAACGAGGATGGTGCTCCATCATGAATTGCTGGAAATATGGCGAAAAACGAAAGTGACGATTTTCTTTGTTACGCATAACATCCGTGAGGCGGTTCTGTTATCTGAAAAGATCATCGTGTTTGAAACACGTCCGGGCAAAATCAAAGAGACGTATTCTACGAAAACATCAACGGATGGTGTCATGCCGAATGACGTAACGTTCCATTTAGAAAAACAAATATTAGCTTCATTACAAGGGGAAATTGAGAAAGTGTTAAAGGAGGAAATGGGGGATGACTACATTTTTGAGACGAACCCTCTTCATCGCGATACTAGCGGTGATATGGGAAGTCACATCTAGACTATCAAGCTTACCGGATTTTATGTTTCCGAGTTTTCTACAAGTGCTTAAAACTCTGTTTACAGGGATTGTAGACGGTCAAATAACGGTCGCAATTTTTAAGAGTATGAGTCGGTTGCTCATTGGCTTTACTATTGCAACGCTACTCGGTCTTTTTCTAGGTTACTTAATATGGCGCTTTAAACTTGTGGAAGATACACTGGGATTCCTCGTAACCGCGTTACAATCAATCCCAAGTATTGTTTGGTTTCCACTGGCCATTGTCTGGTTCGGCTTAAATGATTTCTCGATTCTTTTTATCGTAACGATTGGGGCAACATGGACAATGACAGTGAGTGCGACAAGTGGTTTTAAAAATGTGCCGTCACTCTACCAACGTGTTGCGAAAACATTAGGGTCGAGCGGCTTTCATTTTGTTCGAACGGTAATTATACCCGCTTCCGTTCCGCAAATCATCTCGGGTTTCCGCATTGCTTGGGCATTTTCCTGGCGTGCATTAATGGCGGGGGAATTACTCGGTGCTGGTGGTGGCCTTGGTCATTTACTAGAAACCGGTCGATCTCTTGGACAAATGGATTTAGTCATTTCCGTCATGATTATTATTGGCATCATCGGTACAATCATGGATAATCTCGTCTTCTTACGATTAGAACGTCGAGTACAGAAAAAATGGGGCATTCATTAAGTAGATTAAATAAATTAAAACTTGGGGGAGAGATAACGATGAAACATAAATTATTCATACTTGGATTTATTTCGATAGTCGTTTTAAGCATTTTAACAGCTTGTGGCAAGGGAGAAGGTAGAGTGCAAGATAGCAAAGAAGTAAACATCGGTTACTTTCCAAACTTAACGCATATGGCAACCATTGTTGCGTTGGAAAATGATTACTTCACAGAAGCGTTTGGAGAAGATATTAAAATCAATACAAAAACCGTTAACAATGGTGGATTATTTATGGAAGCGATGGTAACAAAGGCAATTGATGTCGGGACGGTTGGACCGGGGCCATTATTGAATACGTACGTCAAAGACCCTAGTTATCACATCCTATCTGGAGCTGTAAACGGTGGAGCGGTTCTCGTTGCAAGCGAAGGCAGCCAGATTACCGATTTGGCGGAGTTGGACGGTAAAAAAGTAGCGATTCCTGTCATTGGCAGTACACAAGATGTTATGTTACGTAAAGCACTCAATGATGTTGGCCTAAAACCAACATCTAATGGGGGGACAGTTGAATTATTTGCTGCGGCACCAGCAGATACAGCAACGCTCTTCATCCAGAAGTCTGTGGATGCTGCCGCGACACAAGAGCCATGGGGATACATTTTAGAAACGCAAGCAAAAGGGGAACTACTACTGGATTGGGAGTCATTCGCCTGGGGCAAGGAATCAACAAATACAGTTGTCGCAGCAACTAAAAGCTTCACGGAAAATGAAGCGTTTGTGAAGGCTTACTTAACAGCGCATACAAAAGCGGTCGATTTTATCCAACAAAATCCTGAGGAAAGCCAAGCGCTTGTCATTAAGCATATTAAGGACTTAACAGGAAAAGAAATTAATAAAGAAGAGTTGCAAGCTGCATTCGCTAGACTTGAAGTGACAACATCTGTGAACGAGCAAGTTATTCAAGAGATGGCAGATATTAGTAAAGAGGCTGGCTATGTGCAAAGTAATGATATCGAGGGCATGATTCAATTGGATCAATTGCAGGAAATTGAAGGAAAATAATATATGGGGGACCTACTAGTATTTTGGTAGGTTCTTTTTTTGTATAACTATAAAATTCTCGTACTATGGATAAGTTAGTATATGGAGCTTTTATTCTGATTTAAAAGGATCTTTTAATTTAACTGTAATTTAACCTTTGATTCGTAGACTAACAATACGAAGATATTAAAGGAGGACGGGACATGACTTGACTGAACATGAGAAGAAAGATGATGCTACATGCAAAGCCAATCCTGTTTTTAAAGAGGATGGGAGAACAAGTTCAATGGGGTTAGATGAAAATATCGGAGGGATGCTTTGCTACATTTTCATCATTGGCTTAGTCTTCTTATTCATGGAAAAAGAAAATCGCTTTATTCGTTTTCATGCACTGCAAGCCGTTTTTCTTGGTGTGGCCTTACTCATTGCGAATATTGCATTGGAGCTCGTACCTGTAATTGGTTGGATTTTTAATCTCTTAATGGGACCTTTTATTTTGGGGATAATTGTTTTTATGATGTACCAAGCCTATAAAGGGAAATATTACAAGTTACCGTTTGTCGGTGAGATGGCGGAAAAACAATTAAAGTAACTGTGTAGTGGAGGTGTAGGTCAATGAAGAAAATACTTGCTTATTTATCCGTTGCTTTTGTCAGTATCTTATTGACAGGCTGTATATCAATACCCCTTGGAGATGGTGGCAAAGTAGAAGTATCTAAAGATGGGATTAATATTGACATGGCTGAAGAGACGGAAGTTGAAGCTGTTGAAGAGAAGCCGACTGAAGAAGAAAATCTAACAAAAGCAGGTGAAGAGGGAACTGAAGATATAGTTCCTGCTACTAGCGATACTAAAAAAGATACACCGCGCGTAATAGATTGCGGAGATTTCATCGAAGATATGGAGGCAAATGCCATTGCAATCGAAGAGATTTTCGAGTATCTGCCAGCCGGTTATCCTTTACCTGACTGTGCAGAAGTAGGAGAAACGAGTGTTAGTTACAGTACTACCCATAGTGCTGATTTTCTGAAGACATCTTACCGAGTGGAAGTAGGTTGGAAAGAGGTAGTACGAAGCGCATAAAAAATTTCTTGAAGATATTCATGTCAAAGGAGTAGAGAAGAGGCAAGATGCTGAAAATAAAACGGCTACGCTAAAGCTCAAAACCACTGAATTTTCGATTTGGCTAGGTTTTGAAGAGTCTGACGAAGGGGTTACATGGGTAAGAATCGAAAATTATGTTTTTGATAAAGTGGAAGAAGAATCCTAATTTCCCGATGAGCGGAGGGATGAAGTTGTCAATTATGCAATTAGTTAGTCGAACGGATGCCCTTTTTATTCACACGCATTGTTATTTACGGTATTTTTGCTACCGGTGCATTGCTTTTTTTAAGCATCATGATGGGTGTTGGTTTTTTGCTCCTAAAACTGTTTGGTGACAGTTCTGGGGCCTTTCTGATCGTTATGCTCATTGCTTTCGGTACAGTATATGGTGAACTGAAATTTGGGGAGCGGTATGTTATGTATATGGTAAAAGTAGGTCATATTTCTGTTGTTGTGGAATTGTTGAAAAATGGACAGATTCCTGATGGTAAAGGACAGATTGCCTACGGGAAAAAGCAAGTAAAGAAGCATTTCGGTTCTGCTAACCTAGCTAGCTTTTGTCGTCAATATAGCCGTTCATGCTGCTGTTTGACAAATACAACGTTGAATGTTGAGAATGGGTGAGTCATTTAGTTTTGTTCCCGGTGCGAAAAATATGATTGGCCTTATCAATACCGTCATGTCTGTTAGTTTGAATTATATTGATGAGGCTGTTGGCAGCTATGTTATTTTACGGAAAAATGAAGAGCGTCCAGAAACGGTTTGGAAATCTGCTTCGGACGGTGTTGTCTTATATGCGCAAAGCTGGAAAGGTATTTTGAAAACCGCAGCTGGAGCAATAGCCTGTATTTACCTATTTAGCATTGTCACATTCATTTTATTTGCCTTATCATTGATGGGGATTGCAAAGCTTATTTCAAGAAACACACATGATATGGGCTTTTTCTTTGGCTTTCTTACAATTGTCGGTGCTTATGTGCTGACAATTGCTGTGAAGCGGGCTTTGGTTGATCCAATTGTGACGATTGCGATGATTCGAGCCTGCGATGGATTTACAGCAAAATCTATTGGGCGTGTCATCGAAGTTTAAACAACTGTTGAATAAAGCTAATGAAGAACAAACACAGCCTATTGCACCAGTTGAATCAAGCACAT
This sequence comes from Sporosarcina sp. FSL K6-1522, assembly GCF_038622445.1. Classification (GTDB taxonomy): domain Bacteria; phylum Bacillota; class Bacilli; order Bacillales_A; family Planococcaceae; genus Sporosarcina. The sequence continues at coordinate 2,996,211 of NZ_CP152019.1, read as the reverse complement.
AAATAATCCAAGCATCCCTCCCTGAAAAACAGGGGGATGCTTGGATTATTTTCTCAAAAATAAATACATAAAATACGGCCCGCCAATTAATGCAGCCATAATCCCAGCAGGGATACCATCGGGTTCAAGGATCGTTCGGCCAATGGTATCTACCAGCATCAGCAGCCAACCGCCAATTAGAATAGCGAGCGGGATAAATAACTAGTTACGTGGTCCGACTAACGCTTTTGCAATATGTGGGGCCATCAGTCCAATAAACGCAATCCCACCTGTGACGGACACAGCAGATACAGCAAGTGCGACGGCCGTTAACAACAGGATGACTCGTTCCTTTTCAATTGAAACGCCAACACCAACTGCCACCGATTCGCTAAGTCCGAGGAGGTTTAATCGATTTGCTTTGTATAAAGTGAAGGGGATGAGAATGGCAAGCCACGGAAGGATTGCCTAAATAAATGGCCAATCAGCGCCCCAAATATTTCCCGCTAACCATTTGGCGATAAAATCCACTTTAGCTGATGAAATTGGATGCGACGACAAAGGTATAAATATGATTTTCGGTATGAAAACTGTTACTATAAAGAGTGAGTGATCATACAACTCTTGTATGATACACATACTTAAAGATAAAGGGTTTGGATACGGGTGAAGGATTTTTTACAATCCATTGAACGATTTTTTGATAGTGATTTCTCAGTTGTAAACGATTATTTGCTACGATTAGCACTAACGATTGTGTTGACATATGTCTTTATCGTCATTTTCAGGAAGCTTATGCAACAATTTTTTAAGCGAACAAATTTGTTAGAAGAAAAAAAGAAAGAAACGATTGCAAGTGTTATTAAAAACACATCAAGGTATATTTTTGCCATCATTATTATCATTGCAGCTATTAAGCCTGTCGTCGGAGACTTAAAAGAAGTAATTGTAGCTGGAGGAATTATCGCAGCGGTTATTGGGTTTGGTGCGCAGAAACTGATTAATGATATTATTAGCGGGGTTTTCATGATCTTTGAAGGCACGATTAAACAAGGTGATTTTGTTCATGTTAACGGAGAGTTAGAGGGCGGAACGGTTGAAGAATTGGGCTTTCGAATTGTGAAAATTCGTTTGATAAATGGCAAGCTGGTCACCATTTCAAATGGTGAAATCCGCAAATTTGTCAATGGCTCCGTTGAGAAAAGACGGATTTTTGAAAGCATTATTGTGTCATTTAAACAAAACCCAGCAGACGTTAGGCAATTGCTCCAAGAAGTTTGTGATGAGTTGAATAAAAAACAACTACACTATTTAAAGGTAGATCGCACAACGGGTGAATTTGAGGAAATGTACAAAATTTATGGCTTACACTCGTTGGATACAAGTCCATATGGCTACAAATTTACGATTGTGGCAACTGTTAATGATACGGATTATTTAGTGGCTTCTTTAGAAGCCAAAGAACTGCTGGCGCAAAAGTTATATGATCGACAAATTAAAATGGCGGAGCAGTTAATACAGATCGAACAATAAAGATGTAGGAGCAATGGGCTTCTGCATCTTTTTAAATGTGTAGAAAAGTTATGAAACTTTTTAGGTCTTTCAACGTAGGATAGTAGGGGAAAGGAGTTGCTATATATGCATGAAGGAACTGACGTTTTTGATAAGAACAAAGACTTGAATGTTTGGACCTCTATTTGGATTAAACCAAGAGAAACAGTTCGCTACGCCCTCAATCATAAAACAATGAAGTTTGCAGTTATTCTGGCCTTAATTACTGGCGTGTTTGACATGTTGAACGGGGCTGTACAAAATAATTTAGGTGATACGATGTCAATAACGACGATTTTTGTTTTGGCAATCTTATTAGGCCCTATTTTAGGAGTAATAGGTTGGTGGATTGCTGCTGGAATTGCGACAATTGTCGGCTTATGGTTCGGCGGAACAGGAACATTTACAGATTTGAAAATGGCCTTTGCAATCTCGTACATACCAATCATTCTCGGTGGCGTGTTATGGATTCCAGATGTACTTATACTAGGCGAGGCTCTATTTATGGAAAACTTCGATATTTCGGTAGGGTCCTCAATTTGGCTCTTTATTAGCGGTTTTTTTAGTATTGTACTAGGCGTCTGGAGTTTTATCATCACTGTAAAAGCCATAGCGGAAGCTCATAAATTCTCTGCATGGAGAGGGCTATGGACAGTGCTGATTCCCGCAACCTTAGTCATTCTTGTGCTATTTATCATTTTCCTACCATTCTTTTTTCTAGGATTTTAAAATGATATCACTTATGGCCCACAGTGGAAATTATTGTGGGACATAAGTGGTTTTTATTTATTTGGCAAAATGTTTGGCTACTTCTTGTGTTGTTTGTTCTGGGACCTTTAAACATAGTGGCTCGCTGTGTAAGAAGTTAAAGACATTCATATCGCTCGTTTGAAGCCCTCCAATTGTTAGGCGTGGGACAAGTCGCACGTGAACGCGTTCCGCTTTATTTGGAGAGATGGGAATAAATAGTCCGAGATTAAAGCTTGCGATGCCGATACTTTCAAAGTAACGGAAAAAGCGTGAGAGGCTAGTAGCTAGATCCTTCCAGTGAGCATCATGTAAATCATCAAGAGAAGATGCATTGAGAACTCCGATAAAATCAGCATGACTTTTCGGTGCAAAGGCATGTAACCAATCGATGGATTGCTCTGTACCAATGAATCGCTCCGCTAACTCACGTTCGTGTTGAAGCAACGCGGCGTGGAAGTTTTGTTCGTGATTTTCATGAAATTGTTGTGCCGCTTTCGATGTTGTCGCTTGATAGTTTGTTGGTTGTTCCGATGCGAGCACATGGATATGCGGGTGTAAAATACTTCCGCCAGAAGGGGGGAGGTAGTTCCAATTTATGGATGCATAAGTTGTTTTGGAATCTTGAATGGTAACCTTTTTCAAGTAAGCATGTGCGGCAATAAAAGCATCGGCAATCATTGTAGTAGTGAATTCTTTGAGTTTGACGTAGTGTTGGTCAGACATACGGACAACGGCATTGTGTTTACTATAAGGAAATAAGTTTGGAAATACGACAGCTTCGCCTTTTGTCAGTCGTCCACCTTCAACTAAATTGTCCGGGAAAGTAGGCGTAAATGATTGCACATTTTCAGGGCAGAATGGACATTTACTGCCCGCTGTTTCTTTTGCCAGTTCCGTATAATCTGTCGGTACAAAAGGGGCACCTGGATCAAAAATAATGCGGGAGGTTTCGCCAGTCAATGGATCTTTTCGGATTTCTGTTTTGCGGTCAATGAGTTTTCGATCTTGCATTGGATCATGAAACGTGAAAAATTCTTCATGTGCTATGAATTGGATTGTCATGTAAATTTCCCCCTAGAAAGTAATAAAGCGTACTACATCTATTCTATCGATAAATGACGGAAAAGTCAGTACGGTTGTTCAATGACATTAAAGTTGGTAACTTTACATTATAGTTGGTAACCTGACATTAAAGTTGGTAACTTTACATTAAAGTTGGTTACTGTTGTAGTTTCAATAAAGATTGATGAATTATTTTAAAGCCTTAAAAAATCAGTTTGATGGTTAATAAATCACGAATTTAAGTTGGAAAGTGTCTATCGACATTGTCGTAGGTTACTTTACTATAAATTTGGATACTAAAAATCGTCTTCAAGGGATTCGTTTCTCCTGAAGACGATTTTTTAATATCTACATAGAGTACTCAAAGAGTTTCATGGCTAATGCGATTGACAAACATCAGAATTTGAAATAAAGTATAAAACATATCGTGTATTTGCGATATATGGAGATTGGGGGATAGTAAAATGTTGATTAGTGAAGAAGTACAACTGTTTTTTAAAGGTCTAGCAAATGAAAAAAGACAAGAAATTATACTTCTGTTCCTTAATCACAATGAAGTTACTGTGAATCAAGTGGCTGAAACAATAGGAATTGGACAATCAACAGCTTCTGAACAGCTATCCATGCTAAAAAGGGCAGGTATTTTAAATTCAAAGAGGGAGGGAAAAGAAGTTTTTTACTCGCCTAACAAAAACAATATCGTAAGTATTTTACAAGAAATAAACTCAATTCTAATGAAATGTTGTAACTGAACATATGGAGGATATTCTGTATGTTCAATTTTAAGTGATACATATCGTTAAAACGCGATATTAAGAAGGAGTTTTTATGTTGACAATTATATTTGATTCGATAGTTATCGGTGCAGGGCAGTCAGGTTTAGCTACTGCATACTATTTAAAGAACAAAGGTTTGAAATATCTTGTGTTAGAAAAAAGCAACCAAACTGCAGGTTCGTGGCCACTTTACTATGATAGTCTTAAGCTGTTTTCGCCAGTACAGTATTCCTCGTTGCCTGGTTTGAGATTTCAAGGTGATATGAATCATTATCCCACGAAAACGGAGGTTATGTCCTATTTAAATACTTACGCACAAAAGTTTGAATTGAACATTGCTACAGGAAAAACAGTAACTGAAGTCTTGAAAGCACAGGAATTATTTGTGATTAAAACTGAAGAAGGGGAATTATTTAAAGCTAAAACAATCATTTCGGCAACAGGATCATTTGACTCACCTAATTTTCCTGAAATAATAGGCACCGAGTCATTTGCCGGAGAAATGATACATTCGAGTCAGTACTCAAATCCGAAACGATATGCGAATAAAAGAGTTATCGTCGTTGGTGCTGGAAATTCTGCAGTTCAAATAGCTTATGAATTACGAAAGACATCTACAGTTACACTTGCGACACGTACTCCCATAGCATTTACTCCACAAATAATTTTAGGGAAGGATATCCACTATTGGTTTAAACTCAGTGGGGTAGAACATTTTTCATATGGTAAGAAACTTGCTTTAAGTAGTTCAGTTATAGATAGGAATCTATATAAACCGGCCATAAATAATAATAATCCTGATAGAAGAGATCTGTTTGTATCAATCAATAAAGACGGAGTGATTTGGGATTCTGGAGAAGAAGAAAAAGTGGATACGATTATTTTTGCAACGGGTTACCACCCTACTGTGAATTACCTTTACCCTCTTCAGGGGGCTCTTGACGAAATAGGGATGCCAGTACACAAAGATGGTATAAGCACATCGAATAAAGGTTTATTTTATGTAGGTTTACCGGGTCAGCGTTCATTTTCCTCTGCTACTTTACGAGGTGTTGGTAAGGATGTAAAATATATTGTTAATAAGGTCAATGCATTATTATCGCTGTAAAGCCGAAGTGTGGGGCTTTGAGAGAATTTTCTTGAGTCCCTTGAAAATATTGTAGAGGGTGAGGTTTTTCATTGACACTTTGTACGTTTTGGCATAATATAATACACATCAAAAATAATTGATGTGAGGAGAGGAAAAGTCTTGATAAAAAAGTTGGATGTTTATGATACAACTTTACTCGACTATGAAAAGAAATTTAAAGCACTGTCGGATCATAAGAGACTCTATATATTACGGATTTTAGCTACAGAAGGAAAAACCTGTGTTTGTGATTTGAGTGATCTATTAGAATTACCACAATCTAAATTATCGTATCATCTAAAAGTCTTATTAGATGTGAACTTTATTTCTGTTGAAAAAGAAGGGAAATGGAATTTTTATTCAGCCAATTCTAATGAAATAAAAAAGATTTTATCTGCGGATCTTTGTTGTCTTTTTTATCCTGAATAACTTTTTTTGAACTATACATCAAAAAAAGTTGATGTATTGATTACTTTATTGGAGAAGTAACAGCTAAACATTTTGAGCAAGCCATTCAACTATTAGAAAAGAGGGTATTTTAAATGAAAGAAATTAAATTATTTACTATAAAAGAGACATCATGCTGCAGTGAGGAACCAACAACGACTTCTTGCTGTGCACCAGAAACGATAAATGAATCAACTTGCTGTTCATCGCCTGAGGTGACGGTAGAAAAACCGGAACAAAAGCAATTTAACTTAGATTTACCTGTAGCCATTATTGGAGCTGGTCCAGTTGGACTTGCGGCAGCGGCACATTTAACAATACAAAAAGTGCCTTTCATCGTCTTTGAATCAGGTGAAAATGTAGGACACAATATTCTTAAGTGGCAACACGTTCAACTATTCAGCCCTTGGCAATACGATATTGATAAAGCAGCACGTCAACTACTTGAAGAAACGGATTGGGAATCACCACAGAATGATATTTTACCGACAGGAAAAGAGTTGGTGGATCAATATTTAGTACCTTTAAGTAAATTACCTGTCTTAAAAGAAGCTATTCGATACAACTCAAAAGTGATTTCAATCTCACGTAAACAAAACGATAAAATGAAATCATTAAATCGTGAAAAGCAACCTTTTGAAATTTATGTAGAAAGAAACCATGATATTGAAATAGTGGAAGCACGTGCAATTATTGACGCAACGGGTACATGGGGGAACCCAAATCCTGCTACTTCAAACGGTGTTTGGTTGAATTCCGAAAAACAATGCGCAAACCATATTGAATACGGCATTCCAGATATAACGAAAAGTGTGAAACGCTATGCCGATAAAACAGTTGCAGTGGTTGGTGGTGGGCACTCTGCCATTAATACATTGTTAGAATTGGCCGATTTACAAAAAGAATATCCAGAAACCAAATTGATTTGGATTTTACGTAAACAAAATGTAGAAGATGCTTACGGTGGAGAAGAAAAAGATGCGCTTGAAGCGCGCGGGGCACTTGGTTCGAAAATACATAAATTGGTTGATTCTGGAAAAGTGCAGGTATATACACCATTTTACACGATGCAAGTCAAATCAATGAATGGACAAATGGAGTTAGTAGGACGTTATGAAGGTGAAATGACAATTATAAAAGAGATTGACGAGTTGATTGTCAATGCTGGAAATCGTCCGGACTTTTCAATTGAACAAGAACTCCGATTGTCTATAGACCCAGCGACAGAAAGTATCGCAGCACTAGCACCACTCATCGATCCGAACGAACACAGTTGTGGTACCGTTCGTGCACATGGTGAAGAAATTCTACGTCAGCCGGAACAAGGCCTTTATATTGTAGGTATGAAGAGTTACGGTCGTGCTCCTACATTCTTAATGGCAACAGGATATGAACAAGTACGTTCAATAACAGCTTATCTTGCAGGAGACATAGAAGCCTCTAAGCGAGTTGAACTTGATTTGCCTGAAACGGGGGTTTGTAGTGTTAATTTGCAAAATCCTACAGAAGAATCAAGCTGTAGCACAAATTCATGTTCGTAACAGTTCACATCAAAAAAGTTGATGTGATTACCGAGAAAGGTGATTTTAATGATCATTAACCGTGGGGGTACATTAGGTGTCACCTACTTTAAGTCTTATTTCGAGCTAATATTATCCTCCCGAACATCCGATTTAGACGAAGCTAAAAAGATTGTTTTTCAACGCTTATTTAACAATAACCCTCGTCAATTAGGTAATGAAACGTATCAACAGTTTTTACAAGCGTATAATAACTTAGCGAATAATGAATAAGCAACCGACGGGCATTTTGCTCTTCTAATTAAGGTGCTGTACAATGACAAAAAAACGTACACGAAAAGAACGAATAGTATGACCATTATTATTAATGTCTGAGATAAAAGTATTAATACTACCCTTGACCCTGTACTATGGTACAGGGTTTATATTATATGTGGGGTGATGTAAATTGTATTTTAGAGTCGGAGAAATCGCCGAGAAATGTAATGTTAACAAAGAGACAATTAGATATTATGAACGTTTGGGTTTAATTCCAGAGCCTAATCGTACGGAAAAGGGATACCGAATGTATTCACCACAAACGGTGGATCGATTGAATTTTATAAAACGGATGCAGGAATTGGGCTTTACCTTAAATGAAATCGACAAGTTGCTAGGGGTTGTCGATCGCGATGAAGCGAAGTGCCGTGATATGTATGATTTCACTGTCCTTAAGATAGAGGACATCCAGCGTAAAATTGAAAATCTTAAGAGAATTGAACAAATGCTGTTAGATCTTAAAGAAAGATGTCCCGAAAACAAAGATATTTACGAATGCCCAATTATTGAAGCATTGATGAAGAAATAAGCTGTCTAATAGGAGGATTTTTACATGAAAAGATATCGAATAAGCGTTCAAGGTATGACCTGTACAGGCTGTGAAGAACATGTAGCTGTTGCACTTGAAAGCATAGGTGCAGGAGGGATAGAAGTAGATTACCACCGTGGTGAAGTAGTATTTGGGCTACCGAATGGCGTCGAGGTTGAAGCAGCAAAAACAGCGATTCTTGAAGCGAACTATCAACCAGGAAAAGAAGAAGTACAATCGCAAGAAATGTTGCATTTGGCTGATGAAGGTGATTATGATTACATCATTATAGGTTCTGGTGGGGCTGCCTTTTCATCTGCTATCGAAGCTGTGAAATACGGTGCAAAAGTAGCAATCATTGAACGTGGTATGGTGGGTGGAACATGTGTGAATATTGGCTGTGTTCCTTCAAAGACTTTGCTGCGGGCTGGAGAAATCAATCATCTGGCAAAAAATAATCCATTCATCGGATTACACACATCGGCTGGAGACGTTGATTTGTCATCATTGATTAAGCAGAAAGATGAGCTAGTAACGGACCTTCGAAACTCAAAATATGTGGATCTGATTGATGACTACGGCTTTGAATTAATCAAAGGCGAAGCGAAATTCGTGGACGAAAAAACAGTTGAAGTGAATGGCATGAAATTATCAGCAAAACGGTTCTTAATCGCGACAGGTGCTTCACCAGCAGTGCCCAACATTCCTGGATTAGATGAGGTCGATTATTTAACAAGCACGACTTTGTTGGAATTAAAGAAGGTCCCTAAACGTCTTACGGTCATCGGTTCAGGCTATATCGGCATGGAATTAGGACAACTTTTTCATAACCTAGGCTCAGAAGTCACATTGATGCAAAGAAGCCCACGTCTGTTAAAGGAATACGATCCTGAGGTTTCAGAAGCAATCACGCAAGCCTTGACAGAACAAGGTGTCAACTTAGTTACTGGAGCATCCTTCGAACGAATTGAACAAGCTGGAGACATTAAAAAGGTCTATGTTGAGGTCAATGGTGAGAAGCGAATAATTGAGGCAGATCAATTGCTGGTCGCTACAGGAAGAACACCAAATGCGGCTACTTTGAATTTACACGCAGCAGGGGTTGAAGTAGGCGCCCGTGGTGAAATTATGATCGATGAGTATTCAAAAACAACGAATTCACGCATCTATGCAGCAGGAGATGTGACGCTTGGTCCTCAATTTGTATATGTGGCAGCTTATCAAGGTGGAATTGCAGCAGGAAATGCCATCGGAGGACTAAATAAAAAGCTGAATTTAGAAGTGGTTCCGGGGGTTACGTTTACAGCCCCAGCGATTGCAACCGTTGGTTTAACGGAGCAACAGGCAAAAGAAAAAGGCTATGAGGTGAAAACATCCGTCTTGCCTTTAGATGCCGTTCCGAGAGCTTTGGTTATTCGAGAAACAACAGGTGTGTTTAAGTTGGTGGCAGACGCGAAAACATTGAAAATTTTAGGGGCTCATGTGGTGGCAGAAAACGCAGGAGACGTAATTTATGCAGCAACATTGGCTGTTAAATTCGGTTTAACCGTGGAGGATCTCCGTGAAACCCTAGTCCCCTATTTAACAATGTCAGAAGGGTTAAAATTAGCTGCCCTTACGTTTGATAAAGATGTATCAAAATTATCTTGCTGTGCAGGATAATGATTTTTTATTATGCTGAGCTGATATTTCTTGAAATAAGTAAACTTTGATTGCAAGTCTTATGAAAACGAGTAATCAAAAGGGCTACCTTCTTCGGGTGGCCTTTTTGATTTTGAAGGATAAAACGATTTATATTTTCCAAAATGAATAGCACACTTGCATATATAAGCATATGATTATATGATAGTGAAGAAATGGAGGGATGGTCTATGAATAAAACTGTGACGACAGATATGCAAAGGGCATCACAACTATTAAAATTGCTTGGAGATCAAACGCGTTTGACGATGATGAAATTGCTACAATCACATGATTGCTGCGTCTGTGAGTTTGTTGAGATTTTCAAAATGAGTCAACCGGCGATTAGCCAGCACTTGCGTAAACTAAGGGATATTGAGTTGGTGAAAGAAACGCGTAAAGGAAAATGGATTTTCTACTCAATCAATGAAAATCATGAAGATTATCCGTTTATAAAAGGTATTCTTGAGCATCTACCCGGACAAGACGGATTAGTAACTGAACTGGAAGCGCAAGGATTGCGCATTTGTTGTGAGTAAGGAGGAGAACGAGCGTTGACTTCAGTTATTATCGCATCATTGATTTTCATAATCACACTGATTTTTGTCATTTGGCAGCCAAGAAACTTATCGATTGGCTGGTCTGCCTGTATCGGTGCAGTGGTCGCTTTATTAGTAGGAGTAGTTAATTTTCAGGACGTCATAGACGTAACGGGAATTGTATGGAATGCTACACTTGCTTTCATTGCCATCATCATTATCTCATTAATCTTAGACGAAATCGGATTCTTCGAGTGGTCTGCCCTACATATGGCCAGATTAGCCAAAGGTAGTGGAATTCGCATGTTTATTTACGTCAGCCTTCTAGGTGCAGTAGTTGCAGCGTTGTTCGCAAATGACGGGGCTGCCCTCATACTCACGCCAATTGTGCTTGCAATGGTACGAAATTTGGATTTCAATGAAAAAATGATTTTCCCTTTCATCATTGCCAGTGGTTTTATTGCAGATACGACTTCACTACCGTTAGTTGTGAGTAACTTAGTCAATATTGTTTCGGCAGACTTTTTCGGTATCGGCTTTGTTGAGTATGCATCTCGTATGATTATCCCGAATTTATTTGCATTAGTAGCGAGTATTTTAGTGTTGTTGTTATTCTTCCGTAAAAGTATTCCAAAAGACTATAAAGTATCAGACCTAAAAGAACCGAAAGATGCTATCAAAGATATCAAGATGTTTCGACTAGCTTGGGTAATCTTAAGCGTGTTACTTGTAGGTTATTTCTCTAGTGGCTTTACGGGATTGCCTGTCTCTATTATTGCTGGGCTTACGGCGATATTCTTTATGGCTATGGCACAAAGAAGTCCCGCTGTTCAAACAAAACAAGTGCTTAAAGGAGCACCTTGGGCCATCGTATTCTTCTCTGTTGGGATGTACGTTGTCGTCTATGGATTGCGTAATGTCGGCTTAACGGGTGTCTTGGGCGATGTCATTCAAATGGCTGCCAACCAAGGACTCTTTGTCGCAACGATTGTGATGGGCTTTATTGCGGCGATACTATCTTCGATTATGAATAATATGCCAACCGTTATGATTAACGCCTTAGCAATATCGGAAACGACTACAACAGAACCTATTCGAGAAGCATTGATTTATGCCAATGTCATTGGTTCGGATTTAGGTCCGAAAATTACGCCTATCGGTTCGTTAGCCACCTTATTATGGTTGCATGTTCTATCTCAAAAAGGTGTGAAAATCTCTTGGGGTAGCTATTTTAAAATCGGTATTATTTTAACAGTCCCTACACTCTTGATTACACTAATCGGACTGTATTTATGGCTATCATTCATACAATAAAACATTAAAAAGGGGATTTTCATTATGTCGAAAAAAACACTTTATTTCTTATGTACAGGTAACTCATGCCGTAGCCAAATGGCCGAAGGATGGGGCAAAAAGTATCTTGGTGATGAATGGCAAGTTCTTAGTGCAGGAATTGAAGCGCACGGAGTAAATCCGAATGCTGTTAAAGCTATGAATGAGGCTGGTGTTGACATTACGAATCAAACTTCGGATATTATTGATCAGCAAATCTTAAATAATGCGGATTTTGTTGTTACACTTTGTGGGGATGCTGCTGACAAGTGCCCGATGACACCATCACATGTAAAACGTGCGCATTGGGGATTTGATGACCCTGCAAAAGCAGAAGGAACAGATGAAGAAAAATGGGTATTTTTCCAGCGTGTACGTGATGAAATAGGGGCAAGGATTGAACACTTCGCTAAAACTGGGGAATAAGAAAAACAGGCTGTGGATTCACATCGAGGCTTTCCTTTTAATAAACATATAAGGATATAATTATGCAGTGATAAAGGAGATGTTTGTCAATGAAAAAGGTTGAAATATTTGATCCTGCAATGTGTTGTTCAACTGGTGTTTGCGGACCAAGTGTTGATCCAGAATTAACGCGCATTGCATCGGCTGTTTATTCACTAGAACAAAAGAAATTTGATATTACACGCTATAATCTTGGGAATGATCCAGGTGCATTTGTAGACAATGAAGTAGTCAATAAGGTACTTCTTGAAAAAGGCCCAGATGCCCTTCCTTTGATACTTGTGAATAATGAGGTTGTAAAAGTCGGTGCCTATCCAACGAATGAAGAGTTGGCTGAGTGGCTTGATGTAAAGGCTACTGAACTTCAGGAAAAACCACGCGTACGTGTTTCAGTCAAGTTCGATAAATAAGGGGGAATAACCTTGTATCCATTATTCAATCCTAACAAAACCGGACTCACTCCATTTTTGTTTTTTACCGGAAAAGGTGGTGTCGGGAAAACATCGACAGCCTGTGCGACAGCAGTGTCTCTTGCTGACCAAGGAAAAAAAGTACTTTTAGTAAGTACCGATCCTGCTTCAAATTTACAGGATGTTCTCGATGTAGAATTGACGAATGATCCACTAGCTATTCCAAGTGTAACTAATTTATTCGCGTGTAATATTGACCCGGAGGCATCAGCAAAAGCCTACCGTGAAAAAGTTGTCGGTCCTTATCGGGGGAAGTTGCCAGATGCTGTTCTCTCAACGATGGAAGAACAGTTATCTGGTGCTTGTACAGTTGAGATTGCTGCATTCGATGAATTTTCTCATCTGTTATCCGATGAAGAGGTATTAAATCAATATGATCACGTATTATTTGATACTGCGCCGACTGGACACACACTGCGTCTATTACAATTACCAACTGCATGGACCGGATTCTTAGAGGAAAGCACGCATGGGGCATCATGCTTGGGTCCACTATCAGGTCTTGGAGAGAAAAAAGAGTTGTATGCGAAGGCTGTTGAATCTCTTTCTAATCCGGAAAAAACGACTTTGATTTTGGTTGCGCGACCGGATGGATCTTCTTTAGTTGAAGCGAATAGGGCTTCTTTAGAGCTAAAGGATATTGGCATAAAAAATCAGCTACTTATTATTAATGGGCTTCTTCAGACGCATCGTCCCGATGATAATGTATCAACCGCGTTTTATGAGCGACAGCGCCGTGCATTGAAAGAAACGCCAGAAGCATTAAAACAGGTTGTGACGTTCTCCCTTCCATTCGTTTCGTATTCATTGACGGGAGTTGATAACCTTCGGCACTTATTTAGTTCATATACTATGACTGCATTTGAAGATGACAGCCTCGGCAAAGAAACGATTCACCTTCCTGGCTTACACAAAGTAATCGATGACTTTTCTTCGAAAAACATACGTGTGATCTTCACAATGGGTAAAGGTGGAGTTGGTAAAACGTCGATTGCATCTGCAATTGCGGTCGGCCTCTCTGAGAAAGGTCATCGCGTTCATTTGACTACAACAGACCCAGCAGCACATCTCGCGTACACGTTTGAAGGTAGTGCATTGCGAGACAATCTGACCATTAGCAGCATTAATCCAGAGGTTGAAGTCGAAAAATACCAGCAAGAGGTACTTTCTACAGCAGGAGAAGGGTTGGACGAAGAAGGCCTTGCGTATTTGAAAGAAGACCTAGAATCACCATGTACAGAAGAAATTGCTTTGTTCAGAGCATTTGCCGACGTAGTAGAGAAATCGGAAAATGAAATTGTTGTTATTGATACGGCACCGACCGGACACACATTGTTATTGCTGGATTCAACGGAAGCATATCATAAGGAAATGAGCCGTTCGACTGGTGATGTACCAGAAAGTGTGAAGAAGCTTCTTCCACGTTTAAGAAATCCACAAGAAACAGGTGTGGTCATTGTAACATTAGCTGAAGCAACACCTGTTTTAGAAGCTGCACGATTGCAGGAAGATCTCAAACGTGCACAGATTGATCCTAAGTGGTGGGTCATCAATCAAAGTCTATATGCAACGGATACAACTGATACTGTCTTAAAAGGGCGTGCAGTCTCCGAAATAGAGTGGATTAAAAAAGTCAAAGAAGAACTAGCACCGCAATGCGCAGTGATTCCATGGTTACATGAAGAAAAGATAGGCTATGATAGTTTGAAAGAATTTATTGACGCATAAAATAACACGATGCAAAATAATGGATGGGAAAGGAAGGAACATAAAAATGAACATTACGAATGAAGCGAAACAATATATTCAGGCCATGTTGGAAGAGCAGCAAGCAAAAGGACTTCGAGTCTATGCAGTTGAGGGAGGATGTTGCGGGCCGCAAATTGGCTTATCACTCGATATGCCTGAGGAGTCGGATACTGTTTCTGTTATTAATGAAATCTCTGTTGCCATTGCTCCACAGGCTAAAGGAATTATCAGCGATTTAACGTTGGACTTTGAATCTGAAGGTGAACAATCTGGTTTAGTCATGATTGGTGCACCGAATAACTGTTAAGTAGAAAAGAACCACGATATTTGTATACAAACGGCACTGACCTAAAAAAATGAGACAAATAAAAACACCTTTCGTTGAAAAATGGGTATTACTATCCTAACTAGACAACGTGGAGGTGTTTTTTTTCTATGGGAACAAGAGTAAGTTATCCAGTAGAAGTGAAAATGAAAGCAATTGAAATGCGGTTAGCTGGGGTGCCAGTAAAAGAAGTATTGGAAGAATTGAACATTCGAAACCATACGCAACTCAAAACATGGATGCGTTGGTATAAGAATGGAGAGCTACATCGACTTGAACAACCTGTTGGAAAACAATATACCTTCGGTAAAGGGCCAGAATATGAAAATGAAACAACGAAATTACTAGCAGAGAATCGTTATCTTAAGCAACAAATTGAGGTCTTAAAAAAGTACGCAGAGTTGGAGAGGAAGTGGTTCCCAAAGTAGTGATCGAGTTGGTGGAAGACTTAAAAGGAATCATTTCCATAGGTGAAATCTGTCGCCATCTAGGTGTAGGTCGCTCATCGTACTACCGTTGGAAAAAGGATGCGGACAGACCAACAAGGAAGGAGATTCGAAATCAGCAGATTGGCGACTTGTGTGAACAGCATAAGTTCCGCTATGGTTATCGAAAAATTGCAGCCTTGTATCGAGGAGTTTGTGAGAAGACGGTGCAGCGCGTGATGCAAAAGTATGGCTGGCAATGTCGGGTAAAGGTGAAGAAACGGAAACGCACTGGACAGCCAGCGTACGTCGCACCGAATTTATTGACACGGAATTTTACAGCATCTAAGCCCTTCGAAAAGCTAGTTACAGATATTACCTACTTGCCTTTTGGTCAATCAATGATGTATCTTTCAAGTATTCTCGATGTCTACAATGGAGAAATTGTGGCACAAACTATTGGTTTTAGGCAAGACACGGTCTTCGTGTTGGACACACTCGATCAATTGCCACAGCTGCCAGGAGGCTGTATTTTGCATAGTGATCAAGGTTCTGTTTACACATCCTATGCTTATCAGAAAGCAGTCAAAGAAAAAGGAATTACCATGAGCATGTCCCGCAAAGGCACGCCAGCTGATAATTCCCCAATTGAAACGTTTCATTCCACGCTAAAGTCTGAAACGTTCTATCTCGACGATATCTATCGTACAACGAATGCATGTGTGATACAGATCGTCGAAGAATACATTAATTATTATAACAATACCCGAATTCAAACGAAACTAAACAGCCAATCGCCGGTTCAATACCGACAATTGGCTGTATGATAAGGTGTTTTATTCTTGTCTCAAAAAGAGTAGTCAGTGCCAACAGACGAGGGCTCCTTTTAAGGGAATCTCGTCTGTTTTCGTATTCTATTAAACAAATTTGCAACAAAGTTGAAGTACTCAGTTTAGAAATGAAGATTCCAGTATATGCTACTAAAACCCCACTTGATTGCAAGTGTAAATAGGATAGTGCGGATATTTTTATATGTACATCTATTTAAACTACCTAGGTTTCTGTAATTAGGAAAAGGGGAATATTTAAATTATATATATTTGGGAGAAACAATACAAAGGTAATTACGGCTTTTGCGATAATTATTGTTACCATCTTTGAGGCACATAATGGAATATCGTTATGCGCCTTTTCGTATATCGGAGGGGATAAAATGAATAATTACATTATTAGTAAGTCACATTTGAATCGTTTGAAAGATGGGAGGGGCCAAGGAAGAGGTAGAGAGTATGTACCTTTTATACAAACAAATGACAATAAAGTAGCTTCTGAAGGCTGGCTAACAAGGACATTAGGTTGGAAGACTGGAAGAATACATCACACACTATCTAAGCACGAATATCAGTTCCTTCTTGTTCAAGAATGGTCAGACAACATTGTCGATATTAGAGAGCAGTATCCATTAACCCCGATAGAAATGACTATGGAAATTGCAAGTAAATTAAATATTCGTCACCCACATTTAAAAGGTGAGAATGTTGTTATGTCAACCGATTTTATGCTCAGTGTAGTAAATAAGGATGAAGATATTATTGATGTTGCAAGGACGATAAAACCGGTGTCAAGACTGACGAAAAGAACATTAGAATTGTTTGAGATTGAAAGACGATATTTTCAGGAAATCGGAATAAATTGGGCAATGGTTTTTGATAAACCTAAACCAATAAATATGATTAGAAATATAGACTGGATGTATGATGCTAAATTTTTAGGTTCGCGTCCAGGTATTGACTTAGAAATGGTAGATCTAGTGGCTGGCCCGTTATTTAATTTACTTTCATCCTATAGTCCGAAGGATTCTATAAGTAAAAATTGTTTGAAAAGTGATGCGGAACTAGGACTGGAGGCAGGAACGTCATTATATATTATGCAGCACATGTTGGTAAACAAAGTATGGAAAACAGATATGAATCAACTTATTAGAGAAAATAGACCTCTAATTCTGGAAAGTAACAGTCCGTATTAGGTCTATGAAAACATAGGAGTTGAATATGAATGCTTTTATTGGAAAACACTATAATAGAATTTGATGATGTATCTAGCGAGAAATTGTTAATTGAAAGAATATTGTGGATTTCGGCAGATAAAAGTAAAGTAGTGCTTATGAATATTCAAGACAAAAAGAAGATGCAGTTTCCCTATTTCCGCCCATATCAGGATTTGGTTGAACAAATTGAAGTTGGGCTTGCGAGAATATATTATTCAGAACCCGACTTGAGGTTACATGCACCGGATGAAGAGTATTCAAGGACGTACTTAGAAGATCGCGATTTTAAATGGGCCATTATCGAACCGATGGTTACGAGAGAACCAGAAATATACTTACCAGAATTTCGAGGTGCATTTGTTAGAGATGCAATGAATACTACAGGGAAACCTAGAAAAACTATTCATGACTGGTTAAAAAAATATTGGTTCTATGGAAAATCTATTAACGGGTTATTAAAAAATTATCTAGATTGCGGAGTAGTTGATAGAGAGTATGTAAAGAAATCGGGACCTAAATCAGAGGATGGTAATGAATATATTATACGTGCAGAGGATAAAGAGAATTTTCGATGGGCAATAAAAAAATTTCATATCGATAAAAGTTTAACTATTAAAGAAACATATAAAAAACTGTTACAAAGTAAATATAAAACGGGTTATTATCGAGAATTTAATGAAATGATTCCAATCGTTGAACCCGAAAAATGTCCAACTGAAAGACAATTTCGCTATTGGTATGACAAGGAATATAACTCAAAGCAAAAATACGGCGCAAAATACGGCAAGAGAAAAGCAGAAATGAACGCAAGAGCTTTTATAGGAACACCAGAAGAAGACGTTCAAGGTCCCGGTGCTTATTACGAAATCGACTCAACACCTGCCGATGTAATTCTTGTGTCATTAGATAGAGAAACGGTCATAGGAAGAGCACACGTATACTTTGTCAAAGATGTTATGTCCCGTATGATTGTAGGGGTCCATATTTGTACCACTCCATCTTGGGAAGAAGAAATGGTAGCATTAGAAAATGCATCTACAAATAAAGTTGAATACTGTTCAAGGTTCGGGATAGAAATAACAGAAGAAGATTGGCCATGCCAACATCTCCCTAAATCTATAGCTGGTGATCGCGGAGAACATAAAAGTAAAAACTCTAATAACTTAGTTGGCATTAATGTGAGAGTAAGAAATACACCTTCCTATCGTGGAGATTTTAAGCCTTATGTTGAGCAACAATTTCGCAGATATAATGCAAGGGTTCGAGAGTCAATGACAGAAAGTGCGGTTCGAAAGGAGTATCGAGAAAGAGGTGATAAGAACCCAGAAAACTATGCTGTGCATACAATTGAGGCCTTTTCTATATTGACTATCTTATTTGTTCTTGAGTTCAACAAATCTGGTTTACCAGATGAATTTGTAATTACAAAAGAAATGTTCCAAGAAAAAGTAGAATTGACGCCGTTAGGGATGTGGAACTGGGGGTTAAAAAAGAATCTACTTCACGAAATGCCAAGAAATCTAATTAGATTAAATTTACTACCGAATGGAGAAGGCTTGGTCACTAGAAGTGGCATTTCATTTAAAAAAATGTGTTTTTCCTCTGATAGAGGTTTTGAGGAGGGATGGTTTGAACAGGAGAGCATCTATGGAGAAAAAAATATACTAGTGAATTATGATCCGAGAAATTGCAGTAGTATATTTCTTAAGTTAAAGGATGGAACGTTTGAACAATGCTTTCTAACACCTAAATTTAGGGAGTATGAGGATTTACATTTTAATGATGTTAAGGTTTTGATGAATTATAAGAACAAGCAGCTCAAACAGTTGAAAAAACAGCGGGTAAATATAGAAGCACCCCTAGATGCTGTTGCCGAAAGCTTATCTATATCTGAATCTGAGAAAACGAAAACTGCACAAAGAGGGAAAAAGAAATCGGGGAAATTCGAAAATAAACGTCTCGCACGCAATTTAGATAAGAGAACTATCTCTAGTGGGGATGCATGGACCACAGTTGATAAAGAGAAAGTCATTGATCATGTAAGTAATGAGGGTGAATTCTCAATTGAAAATGAAAATACAGATGGTGTTTCTGAAATAACAAAAATGACGGAAATGCAGCTTTTCCTAATGTCTAAAAACAAGGAAAGACGTGAAAACCGTGGAAATGAAAAGTGATCGATTTATCTATTTAAAAGGTTATCAAGTAAATGCAGAATATAACGAACAAATTGTACCTGAGAATAGTGGAAATCCTTTTATAGAGGCGCTTCCTAAGCGATTATCGCGAGAAGTTCTATACGATCAGCTATATTCAACTCCAAAATTTAATGGAAATATAGAAGATTTAGATGATGAAGATCGAATTGAATTGATTCAGCAGATAAAACCTAGTTTTTGGTTACCTCTTACTTCCCATTTTAATAAATATCGTAGTTTATACAATATGATAAAAATTGGTTACCAATCCAGAAACCCTATGACACCAATGTATCATAGGCATCTCTCTGTTGGATATGACAAGATATTAGAACATGGCACTGATGAGAATGGATTAAATATACTAGGACATATTCAAACCGCTCAACAGTGTGCTGAAATAGGATTAAGTGGTATGGGGAAATCAAGGTCATATGATAAACTTTTATCGCTAATTCCCCAAGTAATACATCATACTAATTACATGGATAAGCAATTGACTTGTAAACAAGTAGTATGGCTTAAGATTGAATGTCCTAGCAATAAATCTATAGGTGCTTTATGTCGGAATTTCTACACAGCAGTTGATGATTTGTTAGGAACAACATATTATGCAGATTTAGCTGAAAAAGATGGCAGAATTGAAGCTCTAGCAAAACGCATGGCAAAAGTAGCTGGTTTAATAAATTTGGGCATTTTAGTAATTGATGAAATTCAAAGAGTAAACCGTGCACATTCAGGTGGAGACGAGAAAATGATTGATTTCATTACAGAACTAACTAATTCAATTGGTATTCCAATTATTATTATTGGTACTTTTAAAGCGCTTTATATTTTTAAGACAAGTTTAGCAAATACTCGTAGAGGAGTAGCAGATAGCTATGGGGAAAACATTACAGACAGAATGAAAGATGAATGGGAATGGGAACAGTTCATCGAGAGTTTGTGGGATTTACAATATACTAAAAGCTTCACTGAAATAACATCGGAAATCAAATCTGCGATGTATTATCATACAATTGGTATTCCTGATTTCGCAGTCAAACTCTTTATGCATGTACAATCCCATGCAATTCTTTACAGCGATACCGAGAAGATAGATGTTGATATGATAGAGAAAGTTGCTAATAAAACATTGAGGCTAGTACAGCCTATATTTGAACGTATTAGAAATGGAGACGAAGTAGATCCTAAGGAGTTCGATGATCTAAAACCAGATTGGATCTCATTTAATAGTTATCTTATGGATATTCGTCACCGTATTCAAATTGACGGTCAAATGTCAGAGGAACATAAAAGAATTATATTGCAAAAAAATAAAAAAACATTGATTGAGCAGCTATCCAGTTTTGCCTCGAAAATGGGCTGTACAGTTGAAGATGCAAAAAAATATGCAATAACGGTTGAAAGAGAAAACAGTGGTTCTCAAGATAATGAAAAGTTGTATGCTGAAGTAGCAAAATTGGTGCTAGAACATAGAGGAAGTCAAAAAAACGTAGAAAGTATTGAACAAGTTAACAAAGAGAATAAAAAACGGAAGAAACGACCTGAAGAGTTTGATTCGGATGATATAAGGTTCATTGCTTTTGAAGGATTAAAGGGAAATAAGACTGCGGATGAGGCTCTTCGAGATGCTGGATTAGTAAGTTCGTATGACGAATTTATTATTAGTGAGTAAGGAGACTTGATATGGGCTCAATTATTTCATTTCCATCAATGTATCCAGATGAAGATTTTAGAAGTATTTTATTTCGATACCAATTACGTTCTCCGCATGTCTCTTATCTGAAGATTAGAAAAGAGTTATTAGGAAAAGCATTTACTCAAATGATTATATTCCCCGAAAATTTAATGAGTATCACTACACAACTTGGAGTCTCAAAAGATTTTATACTAAATGTCATAGATAATCATTCTTTTTACCCTTTTTTTCGTCCATTTGTTAATAGAGATTTGCACAATGATTTTACACATAAATTTTATTTCTCTGAACCTAGTCGAGGATTGTCTTCTATTACTAAAGATTTGGAAAAACAATTTCTCGCAGAGGAGATAAGGTATTGCTCTTCTTGTTTACTCAATGATTATGAAGTTTACGGAGAAGTGTACTTGCATAGAACACATCAATTTTCTTTTTTAACCGTTTGTCCAGTTCATGAAATCCCACTTATTCATAGCTGTTCAATATGTAATGTACCTTTTGTAAGCGATAATGCTAATTTGATGTTAATAGAACCTAAGTGCCCAAACGGTCATGATATCATTGAAGACAATAAATCGGAGTGGTTGGATACTTTTAAGTATGAGTTCTTAGATGATATTCAAACACTTATGGAAGCAAAGAATTTATCGTTAAATTATATTTTTCAAAAACTAATGGTTAATTTGGGGAACAGAGGATACATTCATTTTAAAGGAGGGACAATTTATAAGAAAAATCTAATTGCTGATGTCATTGACTTCTATGGCAGGGAAGTTTTGGGTGAACTCGGATTAAATATAAATGAACTTTTAAGAGCCAATGCGATTACTAATTTATTCGTGCCAGACCAGATGAGAAAGCAAATTGTATTTTACATTTTACTAATGCGTTTTTTCTCAGGGAGTGTAACTAACTTTTTAAAACAAGATGAATCTTATTTCTTTCCACTACCATTTGGCCTCGGACCGTGGGTTTGCAATAACCGAATATGTCCTTTTTTTAATCAAAAGGTGATAAATAAATGTAAGCGTAAAGTACATGAGTGGATAACTGGGTATTTTACGTGTGAACATTGTGGCATGACTTACTATAGAAAAGGTTTCCCTAGCGTAGAAGATGAAAGTCGATATTCAATTGAAACGATGGGCTCATTATTTACTCATAAAGCAATAATCTATTTTGAGAGTGGTATTAATATTAATCAGATTGCCGAGCTACTTCAAAATAACAGAAGAATTGTTAGAAAATATTTAAAGCCTTATAGGATGGAGTTACAAAGGCACTTAATGACAATGGAACAGAAAAATGCACATGATGAAATATTGCAAGTGAAACTCGAGGTAGCCGCAACTACTCAAAAAACAAAATTAGAATTATGTAAAGAAACTGTTCTTGAAGCGATTAGGATATTAGGAGAGGGTGCTAGTAGACCTCAAATTAGAAGATACAATATCCACAGATATGATTGGATAATGAAACATGATCGAGTTTGGATGGAATGTCATTTACCGGCTAGAAGAAAAATGTCTAGAATGTTGAATTTAGAAACCCTGGATGATGAAATGTACCAGCTTGTTTCAGCCGTGGTACCGAAAATATGGGAGAACCTCCCTCAAAAAAAGATTACAAAAAAAGAAATTCTTAAGGAGCTTCCCAGTTATGTAGAAGGTAGGTTACGTCAATACAGTGACTACTTACCGAAGACAATACAATTAATGGAGAATAGTTTAGAAACAGATGACCACTACCTAGTTCGTAATTTTCCACATGTAGTAGACTGGTTTAATAAGTCTCGATATAAAAAGTTATCGTTAAAATTAATTCAAAATAATTTCAAATCATATAAAAAGTGCTCACTTTCGGTTATACAATGGGTAGAGGGGCAAATCGATCAAATAAACAATTCATAAGGAGTGAAAAAATGCATTTTTTCCCCCCTCTTTATCCGGATGAATTATTGTATAGTGCATTAGCTAGATACCACACTTATTCAGGTAACGAGAGTATAAAAAAAACCAATAGAGATTTATTTGGGTGTAATACTGTTTGTTCCGCAACTGATCTACCATGCCGCCTAGATATACTAAGCAAGCGTATTCCAGGGGGAAATATCAGCAAAGAGAAATTGCTTCAAGAACACACTCTATTGCCTTATTATAGTCATTTTATATCTAGAGATCGTTTAGAAAAAATTCTATATGAAATGTACTTTAATTATGGAAGCTCGATTCATATGTTAGTGGGTTTAATAGCGAATGGAGTGAAGCCGCCACGAAATTTAAGGTACTGTACATTTTGTGTAAGGGATAATCGGAATCAATATGGCCTAGCATATTGGCATCGTTCGCATCAACTTCCTGGGGTTACAGTTTGTTATAAGCATCAGATTCAGCTCAGTGAATCCGATGTACTTTATGCGCAAAGAAGCAATAAGCATGAATTTGTTGCTTTAGACTCTATCACATTAAATCTAAGCACTGATGGAGTATTTGTAGAAAATCAGTTAAGTTTGTTTATTGCACAGAACTCATATTATTTATTAAATTTCAAATTTGAAGGGACTGTGTCAATAGATGATATCAGATATAGCTATTTAAACGAGTTACAAAAATTAAATATGCTATCAGCTAAAGGAAGAGTTAAATTCAGTAAACTTATTCCTATTTTCAACAATTATTATAGTCAAGATTTATTAGAATCGATGGGAAGTAAAGTGGAGGGTGTTAAACAGTATACTTGGATCCATAAGGTGCTACGAGGTTCAGGCGAAGCGATTCACCCGCTTCGCCATATTTTATTACACGCTTTTTTTGGCATGAATGTAGTTTCTACAATAAAAAAAGGTGATTTTAATATCACGGTTACCAATCCATTTGGTAGTGGTCCTTGGCCGTGTTTAAATAAAGCAGCAAGTCATTTTGGAGAAAAAATAATATTATCATGTGCTACAGCAAGGTGCTCTGATACCGGGAAACCAGTTGGAACTTTTACCTGTAACTGTGGATTTGTTTATGCACGTAGGGGGCCTGATATTTCTGAAATAGATCAAATGAAAATTGGTCGAATAAAAAAGTTTGGTGGTGTTTGGAAAACTAAACTTTACGAATTGTGGGCAGACGAAAAACTTTCTTTAAGAGAGAAAGCAAGACAGTTGGGGGTGGCTCCGCAAACCGTTAAACGAAAGGCTGAGTTTTTTTCAGAGACGAATAAATACAATAGTAATAAAACACATGAAAAGTTAAATCATATGAAAATAAAGAGAACTGAATGGTTGTCTTTTAAAGATGAAAAGCCCTCGTCACAAAGAACAGCAGTTTACAAATGGCTTTATAAACATGATAAGGATTGGTTAATGCAGAATAGGCCAAAGTATAGCAGATCTAAGCCTAATAATAATCGTATTGATTGGGTTCAAAGAGATGAGGAAATGGCAAAGCAGGTAAAGGAAATTGCGAATCAATTGAAATCAATAAAACATGTAAGGATAACTAAGACGGAAATTGGTAGGAAAATAGGGGCTTTATCTTTAATACAAAAAAGTCTACAAAAACTACCAAAAACTAAAAGAACACTGGAAAATGTTGTTGAAACAACGGAGCAATATCGAATCCGTAGAGCTGACCTAAATATCTAAGAACTAACAAGCGGTAACGGGATACTAAAAGTGTGGGAAATTGTGAAAATAGGGATTGAGTATAGTACCATTTTTTAAAAATCCAATAAAATCACTTCAATGTACTTTAATCATCGGTTACCAACTTTAATGTAAATCAGCTTGAAGTGAACATATGGGTTACCAACTTTAATGTAAATTCAACTTTTTCAAAATTAAGAAATTCCGTTGATTTTATAGGGTTTTCGGGTTACCAACTTTAATGTAACTGAACAACGGTAATAATGTTTCTGAAGAGAGATGATATATTTTTTCCTTAATTTGGTGACAAGGGATGCGAAGCGTCTATTTTTAGCTAGGGTTCATAGATATTCTAATATTTTACAGTAAATCAAAAAAGGAACAGCCAGATACGGCTATTCCTTTAGTAGGGTAATAATTATTTTGCTTCAAATGTCGCAGCTGCTTCTACTTCGCTCCAAGCGATACCAAGCGCATTAGCTACGCCTTGTCCGTAAGCTGGATCCGCTTTGTAGCAGTGTGCAATGTGACGAAGTTGGATATGTTTGTCAACGCCTTGCATATTGCGTCCAGTGTTTTCAAACAACACTTGCTGTTGTTCTGGGCTCATCAAGTTGAACAATTTACCTGGTTGCTCGAAGTAATTGTCATCATCCTCACGGAAGTTCCACTGATCTGCCGCACCAAATAGATCGAGTGCTGGATCTTTGTAGTTTGGTTGTTCTTGCCATTCACCATAGCTGTTTGGCTCATAATGCATTCTACTGCCATGGTTGCCATCAACACGCATCGCACCATCGCGGTGATAGCTGTGGAATGGACATTTCGGTTGATTGACCGGAATTTGGTGATGGTTGACACCTAGACGGTAACGTTGTGCATCACCGTATGAGAAGAGGCGGCCTTGCAACATTTTGTCTGGTGAGAAACTGATACCTGGCACAACGTTTGCCGGTGTGAAAGCAGCTTGCTCTACTTCTGCGAAATAGTTGTCTGGGTTACGGTTTAATTCGAATTCCCCTACTTCGATAAGTGGGAAGTCTTTTTTATACCAAACTTTTGTTAAGTCAAATGGGTTGTAAGGCATGTTTGCAGCTTGTTCTTCTGTCATTACTTGAATGTACATTTTCCATTTCGGGAAGTTACCGTTTTCGATGTTGTCATAAAGGTCACGCTGATGGCTTTCGCGATCTTTCCCGACAACGACTTCAGCTTCCTGATCTGTTAGGTTTTCGATACCTTGTTGTGAACGCATGTGGAATTTCACCCAAACGCGTTCGTTTTGAGCGTTAATCATACTGAATGTATGGCTTCCGAAACCGTGCATTGTACGATATGAACTTGGAAGACCACGATCACTCATAACGATTGTGACTTGGTGAAGCGCTTCAGGTAATGATGTCCAGAAATCCCAGTTATTATTAGCGCTACGCATATTTGTGCGTGGATCCCGTTTAACAGCATGGTTTAAGTCAGGGAATTGCATCGGGTCTCTAAAGAAGAATACAGGTGTGTTGTTACCAACAAGATCCCAGTTTCCTTCTTCTGTGTAGAAACGCGCAGCGAATCCACGAATGTCGCGTTCTGCATCAGCGCCGCCACGTTCGCCAGCAACCGTTGAGAAGCGAAGGAACATATCTGTTTTCTTACCAATTTCAGAGAATACTTTTGCTTTCGTATATTGTGAGATGTCATGCGTTACAGTAAATGTACCGTAAGCAGCTGAACCTTTTGCATGCATGCGACGCTCAGGAATTACTTCACGATCGAAATGTGCAAGTTTTTCGAGTAGCCAAACATCTTGTAATAAGATTGGACCTCTTGGACCGGCTGTCATTGAGTTTTGGTTATCGACGACGGGTGCACCTGCTGCAGTAGTTAGTTTTGGTTTTTGATTTTCAGTCATTCACTGTCACTCCTTAGATTGTTTTAAATCTTACATGATAATAATAACAAATAACGATTAGGTTTTCTAGTAAAGTGATTACTAACTATACAATTGTGAGAGGAGGCCGGGAATAGACTCACTTATTAAATGAGTAATAGGCTAGGGAAATGAGAATGTTGATAAATCTAATTATTTAGATTGTAACATGTTGAAGGCGGAAATAAGATATAGAAAGCTCCTATAGTGTCAAGGCTATAGGAGCTGATTGATTAGGTATTTTTTTTAAATGAGCAAGCCGAATAACGTGCTATCGTTGTTGACTTCTTTATAAGAGAAGCCGCATTCGTTCATGCGTTGGATAAGACCTGCATAGTCTTCTTTTCTTTTAATTTCAACACCGACGAGTCCAGGACCACTTTCTTTATTGTTTTTCTTCGTATATTCAAAGGTTGTAATGTCATCATCTGGACCGAGCACTTTATCCAAAAACTGACGCAGTGCGCCGGAGCGTTGCGGGAAGTTTACGATGAAGTAATAAAGTAAACCTTCATAAATTAATGATTTTTCTTTGATTTCTTGCATTCTTCCAATATCATTATTGCCGCCACTAATAATGCAGACAACGGATTTACCTTTGATTTGATCTTTATAGAAATCTAAAGCTGCGATTGGTAATGCACCTGCAGGTTCTGCAATGATGGCATGTTCGTTGTATAGGCTTAAAATTGCCGAGCAGACTTTGCCTTCGGGTACGGGAATGATATCGTCTACATATTGACTACAAACATCGAATGTCAGTTGACCGACGCATTGCACAGCCGCCCCATCGACAAACTTATCGATGGATTCTAACGTTGTAATGTGATCATTGTTAAAAGCCGCCTTCATACTTGCTGCACCTGCTGGCTCCACACCAACTATACGTGTCTGTGGGGATAAGTTTTTGATATAGGTGCTGACGCCAGAAATAAGACCGCCACCACCGATACTTGCAAAGATAAAATCAATAGGCTCTTCGATGTCATTCATCACTTCAACTGCAACAGTTCCTTGACCAGCAATAATATCAGCGTCATCGAAAGGATGAATGAAGATTCTGTCTTCTGCGACTGCACATTTTTCAGCTTCTGCAAAGGAATCGTCAAATGTGTCGCCGACTAAAATGATTTCAACGTAATTGCGGCCAAACATTCGCACCTGGTTCACTTTCTGTTTAGGTGTTGTTTGTGGCATATAAATTTTGCCGTCTATTCCTAAATGAGCACATGCATAGGCTACACCTTGCGCATGGTTACCCGCGCTGGCACAGATAATGCCTTTTTCACGCGCTTGATCTTCAAGTGTTTTAATCTTATAGTAGGCACCTCGTAGTTTAAAGGAACGAACATGTTGCAAGTCTTCCCTTTTAATATAGACATGGCAATCGTATTTTTCAGATAGACGTTCGTCCTTTTGTAGCGGCGTATGCACAACTACATCTTTTAACAACTGATTGGCAATAAGAATATCTTCTACTTGGATGTTTTTTTGTTCTGTGTTTGCTAGATACATATGCGATCATCTTCTTCCTTTTCATTTGAACATTTTTCAATGATACCATGAAATAGTTAAAAAGAACATAAGAATGTTCTCAATTATGCGTTAATTTATCTTCGTTCAGCAGAATACTCCCACCTCGATAGGTGGCGAGATGAATGCGGTTTTGTTTCCTGTTCAGTGGGTGTTCAACACCGGCTGAACGAAGATAAAGCCTCCGGCGGATGTCACAGATTTTTTAGGGGAGCATTTCGAGCGAGCTCGAAAAAAATCTGGACGCAATGACGCCGAGGTGTAATTGATCAAGAAATGAGCATGCCCTATTTCTTCAGGAGACAACATGCATTTCTATTCCAACTTATCTATTTTAATGTTAAAATAGATTTTGTAGAGATAGCAAATGAAGAAAGAGGGTTTACAGATGGGCAGAGTACAAGGGAAAGTTGCCTTAGTAACAGGTGGCGCGTCGGGAATTGGTTTATCCGCTGCAACATTATTGGCAAAAGAAGGCGCGAAAGTCGTCATTGCGGATTTTAACGTGGAAGGTGCAAAACAAGCCGCGGAGGAGATTAACAAACAAGGCAGCGAAGCAGTCGGCATCTTTTTGAATGCTGGTGAAGAGCAGTCTATTAAAGAAGCAATCGATTTCACAGTTGAACAGTTTGGCACGATTACTGTTCTTTATAATAATGTTGGCCTATCGAATTTACAAAAAGATTTGGATGTCGTAAATATCGATTTAGAAGAATGGGATCGTTTGATGGATGTTAACGCAAAGAGCGTCTTAATTGGTAGCCGTTATGCGATTCCGCATATGCAAAAAGCGGGCGGGGGTTCTATTATTAATACAGCGTCAATGGCTGCTTTTGCAGGTGATGCTGTTCGTTCGGCTTACGGTGCATCCAAAGCAGCTGTAGTCAATTTGACGAAATATATTGCGGCACAATACGGCAAAGATAGCATTCGTTGTAATGCTATTGCACCAGGTTTAATCTTGACACCTGCTGCAGAACGTAATATGCCACAGGAAGTACTAGATATTTTCGGTAAATTTAATGCGCTCCCATATCATGGAGAAGCAGATGATATCGGTCATACTGTCGTATTTTTAGCTTCAGATGAATCTAAATTCATCACAGGACAAACGATTCAAGTCGAAGGTGGACATTATTCTGGCAATCCAAGCATCGCCGATTTCCAAGCGTATATGGCGAAGGTACAAGCAAAATAAGTCGCTAAACATAAAGCGGTCTAGCAGTTACAGTGAGCGAGACAACTTCGATGGCACTATACAAAAAGAGCATCCCGACTGGGGTGCTCTTTTTGTATAGTGCCATTAGTCTAGCGATTGATCAAGTTTTTGATAGATAGCTAATAAAGTCTCTTGTTCTTCCTCAGATAGGTGAGCGAATAGTTCACGTCGCGTTCCTTGTCCATCTTTTTGGGCTTGTTCTAGCAAAGCGATGCCTTTTTCACTGATTGACCAATAGGTAGTACGACGATCGGTATCATCTTGTCTACGGATAATCAAATCCTGATTGGAAAGTTTAGTAGAGAGATGTGTGAGCGAAGCAGGTGTGAAACCTAATCTTTTCGCTAAATCGGAAGGGCGAACCTCACCATCTTGTCGCAACTCGTGCAAGACAACAATATGTGAAATACCGAGATCATGCGCAGATTTTCTTTTCCAACGAACAATCATTTTGTGATTCACTTGCTCAAAAGAGTGAAGTAATTCAAAAATCGTTTTTTCAGACATCCATAAAACCTCCAAAATAGGTAGTACCCGTTCCCCTTCATTGTACCACTATTATTATACAAAAGTGTTTGGTTGAACAAAAGTTGAACTATAATGGAGAGGAAATGTAACGGCTATTATGAAATTAGTAGGAGGATAGTCTAAGTTGAACATTCTATCAGGCAGTGCGGTGTATTATTTGGTTATATTAAGCACTGCTTTTTCTTGACAATAATGAACAGTTAATGACTTTTGGGGCTTTGTTTCTATTAGGAAATAGAGTATTATAGAAGGATAGGGTAGGTAATATGTATGAAGCTCGTAGAATACTAGGGGGAAACATAGTGAAAAATTCATTGACCGTACAGCTAGGGACTATTATTGTAGGCATAATGATTGCGATGTTAGCGATTACGTCTGTAGCAACATACAAAACCGCATATGACAAGTTATATGATGCAGCAGGCATAGAAGCATACGGCTGTGCCAACATTACAACAGGACTAATCCGGGCGGAAGATGTAGTGAAAATGCTTGACGGCGATCGTGACGTAATGGATCAAGTCGGTAAACAAATCAACTGGACGATTGAACATAAAGATATTTTTGAAACACAGTATATCTTAGATTTAAATGGTAAAATTCTAGCCTTAGATGACAATTCACGAGCGAAAGGGTTAAAACCGGGCGATATGGTTCCGCTGGATGAGAAAGCTATCAAAAAGTTATTGGAAATGAAACACTCTACTTATTCAGAGCTCTATGAATTCCAAGGATTAGAGCGTTTATCGGGCTATGCACCAATCTTTGAAAATCATGATTCAAGTGGTGAAATCATTGCCATTAGCGTCATCGATTTTGATGGTTCAATTGTTGCAGATCGAACATGGGATGTTGTACGAAATGGTATTTTAGTCAGTCTGATCCCGATGTTTTTGGCATCGATTGTCACGCTGTACTTAATCAGACGTAAAACAAAACCGATATCGACTCTTATTGCGCATGCGAAAAAGATTGCGGACGGTGACCTAGCGATTGAAGATATTGTAATAAAAAGTAATGATGAGGTTGGCGATCTAGGTCGCACATTGAATATGATGACTGCACATTTGCGTACGGTTATTGGAACGATCCAATCGACTTCTTTACAGCTCGCGCAAAATTCAGCTGCAACAGCCACTTCGTTGAATGAAATGCAAGTCGCAATTCAACAAGTAGCCCATAATATGAATGACACGGCGGTTTCTATTTCGGATGGAACGCATAGTGCAGAACATGCATCAGAAATTTTGGTGTCTCTTGCCAATAATCTGCAAAACTCGAAAGAAAAAGCGGATTTTAGTGCAGAGAATTCACAAAAGACGATGCAAATTGCCGAACAAGGTAGACTGCGTGTCAATGATATTCGTAGTGACATGGAAAGAATTCGAGAGTCTTCCGTTGAGGCAAGCGGAACCATTGAGAACTTGATTGAATCAACAACGAAAATTCAGGATATAACAGGCTCTATAGCGGCAATCGCTGCCCAAACTAATTTACTTGCATTGAATGCTTCGATTGAGGCGGCTCGCGCAGGAGAGCATGGTAAAGGTTTTGCTGTCGTTGCAGAGGAAGTTCGAAAGTTAGCAGAGCAATCGAATGATGAAGTGTTGGAAGTTGAAAAGTTGGTGCAGGCAATCACTGAAAGTATTGGACAAGTGGTTACTTCTACATCAGAAAGTACAAAACTAATTGAAACAGGTACAGAAACTGTGCGTTTAACGGCACAATCACTAAGCAATATTTCAAATGCTGTCACCGAAACTGTAAATGATATTCGTTTGATATCGGCGCTGACAACGGACGAAGCTGAAAATTCCAGTCGTGTTGTTACGTTAATTAGTGAGTTGACGCACTCCATTCAAGGAATCGAAGAAATGTCTGCAACGATTTCTACAGCAACGGAAGAAACATGTGCGGCAATTGACGAGGTGACTATTCGTTCGAATGAAACGAATCAAATTGCACAAGAACTAGAAGAAGTAGTCGGCCAATTTAAACTATAAATCGACAATGATAGCTTGCTGAAAATAATCCCGCAGAAGAACAATCTTCTGTGGGGTTTGTCATAGGGTCACTTCCATTTTTGGCAATGCTTTTCGGAAGGCTAAAAACAACCATGTACTAATAATGAAAGGAAATGTCAATATCGGTAGTCCCAGTGGATTGAGTAATAGGTCTAGCCCAGCTGTAATCGGCACCGTCATAGCGGCAGCGAATATACCTACAAGTAAAAATCTTCTTTTATCATCGAACGCCAGACCAATCGCAATCATCGTTAATACCGCATTGTAATTATACAATCCTAGATCAAGCATCTCTGTATTGACGCCAAAGGATAAAGCCGTAAGCCATGAAACGAATGTTCCAATAATGGCATATACTCCGTACCGCCAGCCCGCTACAAAAAGAGCTATTAAGATGAGTGAGCCAGCTGAAATCGAATCGATGATGAAGACTTCACCAACGCCTTTGATTAAGCCTAAAAAGAAATGCGGTGCATGTTCCATCGGTAAATTCCATTTAACGGGTGAGGATGCGACGAATGCGGGGTTGATAGCTACCGGGTTGATTTGATAGGTTGCGAGAAGCCCCATCCAGGTGACGAAGACAAATGGAAAAGTGAGAATCGGGATATTCCACTTGGCTAAAATTTTGGTTACTCCAATCATCATGAGTGCGGCAAGTAATGCTGCGAAGAGAGCAATCATCCAACGCCAATCACTTTGTAGAAATAAAGTGACGGCTATTCCACTCAATAAAGAGTTGAATCCGTAAATTCCTTGGTGAGCAGCTTGTTTGTCTCCCCCATAATAGTAACCAGTTACTGTTCCAACGATTGAGGAAAGTAGTGCTATCGATGCAAACGTTGGTGAATATAAGACAAGTCCAAAAAGGATGAGACAGCCTGACAAGGTGTTTTCGATGAGCATCACTTGTGAAAAACCTCGAAGTGAGGCAGGTATTAGCCATTTACTATCCAGGACATTCCAAAAAAATCGCATCGTGCACAGCTCCTTCCACTTTTAAAATATGTATGCTATAAATTACAAATATAGCATAATTAAATAGCAAAATTCATTAGAATTAGTGATTTATTTACACTTTTCGTTCGTTTTTTTATGTATTATTTAAAATTTGTTCATAAAAGGCTTACATCAAAGTCACGAATACTTTATACTTCGTATGTATCTATTATTCGATACATAATAAATTCATAAGAAGGAGAAGTCAAATGCGAAACAAATTCCAGTTTAGGGCAATTATACTGTCTGTTTTTACGTTAGCAATGTTGTTGATATTGACTGCTTGCGGGAATACTGAAGACGAGGGTGCAAAATCCAGCAACGGAAATAAAGAAAAAGCATCAGCAACAGTATGGGATAAAGTGATTGAAAATAAAGAAATTGTTGTAGCAACATCGGGAACGCTTTACCCGGCATCCTACCATGACAGCGACACAGAAGAGCTAACAGGCTACGAAGTAGAAATTATGAGGGAAATCGGAAAGCGCTTGGAGCTAGATATTCGCTTTGTTGAGATGGGGCTAGATGGAATGCTTACATCTCTGAACAGTGGCCAAGTGGATCTCGCAGTAAATGATATTGAAATTACACCAGAACGTGAAGCGAAATTTACGTTTTCTGACCCTTACAAATACTCTTTTGGAACGGCAATTGTCCGTAAAGCTGATCATTCAGGTATTGAGTCGTTAGAAGACTTAAAAGGGAAAAAAGCTGCTGGAGCGGCGACGTCTGTTTATATGCAAGTTGGGCGTGACTATGGTGTAGAAGAAGTGATTTACGATAATGTAACGAACGATGTGTACTTGAGAGATGTAGATTTAAAACGTACGGATGTAATTTTGAATGACTACTATTTGCAGAAATTAGCACTTGCTGCGTTTCCAGAGTTTGAAATTATGATTCACCCAACAATTAAATATCACCCGAATGTCCAAGCAATCATTATGAAAAAAGATAATGATGAACTATTGAAGCAGGTGAATACTGTACTTGCTGATTTGCATGCGGATGGGACAATTTCTACATTGTCGAAGGAGTTCTTCGGCGGCGAAGATGTCTCCGTTGAGCAAGCGTTTGACTTTGAATAAGTGGGAGGGCGGCTTGACGTATGGCAACAATTGAATGGGGAAATATATTTGATGTGCAACTTGCGATTACGTCATTGCCCTATATTCTTCAGGGGATCGGTTATACCATTCTCATTTCGTTTGGTGGTATGGCGTGTGGGCTCGTCCTAGGCTTTATATTGGCGCTAGGGCGAGGTTCCAAGTGGTTTGTCGTAAGATGGCCGTCACGTTTCTTTATTTCATATATGCGGGGAACGCCGATGCTTGTATTTTTGTTTCTCTTGTATTTTGGATTGCCGAATATTGGGATTCAACTATCCGCAGTGACAGCGGCGCTAATCGGATTTAGTTTGCATTCTTCAGCATATATGGCTGAAATTCATCGCTCAGCGTTGAACGCTGTCGACAAAGGGCAATGGGAAGCGGCAACTGCGCTAGGCATGACATATTGGCAAACGATGTTTTCTGTCATTATTCCGCAAGCGATAAGAATTGCTATACCGCCATTGTCGAATGTCTTGCTCGATCTCATCAAAGCCTCCTCGTTAGCTGCGATGATTACCGTCCCTGAATTGTTCCAAAGGGCGAAAATTGTCGGCGGTAGAGAATTTGACTATTTGACAGTGTATATCCTTGTCGGTTTTGTATACTGGGGAATCAGCTTACTTGTCGAACTAGGGCAAGAGTTTTTCGAAAAACGTTTTTCATCTCGCCAACACTAAATTTATGTCGAATCATGACCATTTCTGCGTGAATTTTTATTGCAATTTTCGCAGGTAAATGTGATATAATTAAATTGATAAAATATGTACTAAGGAGCGACTTCCCATGTTGAAAGATTTCTTTATCGGTTTATCTCAAAACCAACTTTTGAATAGCGCAGCTAAAAAATACGGTTTAAAATTAGGGGCACAAAATGTTGTTGCCGGAACGAACGTAGAAGAAACAATTCAAAGCATTAAAGAATTGAATGCACACGGAATTTCTTGTACGGTCGATAACCTAGGGGAATTTGTTTTTAAAGAAGAAGAGGCGACAGAAGCCAAAGGGCAAATTCTAAGTGTCATTGAAGCAATTCATACACATGGCGTTGATGCGCATATCTCATTGAAACCATCACAACTTGGTTTAGATATCGATTATCAGTTCTGTTTGGAGAATTTACGGGAAATCGTCTCAAAAGCAAGTGGTTACGGTATTTTCGTCAACTTTGATATGGAAGACCATGCTCGTTTGCAACTATCGTTTGACCTGTTAGATGAACTGTCGAAGGATTACGATAATATTGGAACGGTTATTCAAGCATACTTTTTCCGTGCGGAAGAAGACCTTGAACAATACAAAAACTTCCGTTTGCGCATTGTAAAAGGTGCATATAAAGAAACAGCTGAAGTTGCTTATCAGGATAAACAAGAAATTGATGAAAATTATATTAAATTAATCGAGTGGCATTTATTGAACGGAAAATTCACTTCAATCGCAACACATGACCACAATGTGATCAATCATGTGAAGCAATTTGTAAAAGAACATAATATTTCAAATGACAAATTTGAATTCCAAATGCTTTATGGCTTCCGGAAGGATATGCAATTGCAACTAGCAAAAGAAGGATACAACTTCTGCACATATGTACCGTTTGGTCAAGATTGGTATGGCTATTTCATGCGTCGTCTTGCAGAAAGGCCTCAAAACTTGAATCTTGTCGTGAAGCAAGTATTTAATAAGAAAACGAATACGATGATCGGCTTAGCGGCCGGTGCATTCGTTCTCGGTAGAGTGTCTAAAAAGAAATAATAAGTAACAGAACAAGAACAAGGGAGTCAAATGAGATAATTCTCATTTGACTCCCTTTTTTCCCTATTTATATATGGAGTTTAAACACATTTTGTAAGGTATATGCTTTTTCTTCTATTGAAAGTTCCTTACTTGTTTGAACACCATTTTCCACCGTTGTTAGGGTTTGATCCGCTAATGTTATCCTCCCTGTTTGGGTCGCGCGGGAAACAATGTCGATATGCGTGAAAGTCGATTCTTTGGAGACTTGATTAAAGACGCAGCCCTCGTGGAAGTCGATAAGTTTTTTCTTGTCGGTATTAAAGCGGTAGAGTGTTCGATTGCCTCCCTCATTTTCCTGTGTCAGATCAAATGTCTGTCCGCCAATGGAGGATACTTTATAAGTCCCATTGCTATCTGTTCGTTCGCTTCCATCGAGTGGAATAGGTGTGCGTGGCGTGGCAGCTCCAAAACCGACATCGACCAGGTAAGGGACATCTAGCTGAACGAGTATGGCTGCATGCGTCTCTGCTTTTGCCCATTCGCCGTTCGGCCTTAACACAGTAGCAGCAACTAAATGTGCAGTAAATCCAAGCTCAGTTAATAGCCAATGAAAGAGTCCGTTCAATTCATAACAATAGCCCCCGCGATGATTGTCTACCACCTTGGTGAATATTCGCTGTAGGTTGAGGTAAATAGGTGTTTTTCGAATGACATCCAAATTTTCAAAAGGAATATGTTGCAAATGTTGATGCTGGAGCATCGTTAGAATTGGTAGAGAGACTTCATTTGGTACGGTCGTAGTGAATCGTGCCAAGTACTGTTGTGCTTCCAAGTAAATCACTCCTTTTTTAGTAGCTGAGCAAAAAGCACAATCCATGAAGGACTGTGCTTGTGTCTAGTTAACCTGCCATAACAATGACGATGAAATAAGCAACCATTGCAATAAGACCAATTGGAACAGCGAAACGTGCCCACTCGATACTTTTAATATTGAGTTTCCCTGCGGCAATAATGTTGGGAATATTCCCGGGGATTAACATTCCTCCACTAATAAGAAGTCCAAGTAAAATGGCTCTAATGGTTGGTTCGTCCATCGTAGGGCTGATTTCTGCGGCTGTTAACGTAGCATTATCAAGAACTGCTGAAATCATATTAATCCAATAGAGTACAAACGGGCTTAAATCAAGTAAATATTTTTCGATGAACGGTTCAAAACCAGCACCAAGAAATGTCAATGCCATGACGAATAGATAGACTTTAAAACCGCGAATGAGGATAGCTACATAAGATTCTGTATCGTGGTTGGCTTTTAGGCGATCTTGTTTTTCTTTCGGTTTGATCATCACTGCGGCGAGTAGCCCGAACACAATTACACCGATAATAATATCTGTACCAAGCAGTCTAAATAAGTAGAAGAAATCTTGATTGAGTTTGCTAGTAGCGATGGTAGATAGTGGTTCACCAATTGGTGTTAATACGGCACCTAGTCCAATAGAGTAACATGTCAAGATAACAAGCCGAATTTCAGATTTTCGGTCCAGTCGCAAAACGCTAACGACTGCAACAAGAACAATCGCAGCAATGATAGCGGTAATTAGACTTGAAATTAGCCCGAGAAAAATGACAACAAGCGCTAAAAACAGACGAAGTGGCATCGCTTTACTCATGCCAAGTATTCCTTTTTCAATCGGACCTTGGAACCAACGGAACAATAGACCAGCAACAATAACTGCTAATGTAATATGTAGTGGATCCTCCAGCGCCTTAAAAACAAGCTCCTTGTCGAGTACCTTACTTAC
This sequence comes from Sporosarcina sp. FSL K6-1522, assembly GCF_038622445.1. Classification (GTDB taxonomy): domain Bacteria; phylum Bacillota; class Bacilli; order Bacillales_A; family Planococcaceae; genus Sporosarcina. The sequence goes on along the minus strand of NZ_CP152019.1, from coordinate 2,958,712 downwards.
GATGACTGCTGAAATTCCCATGATGAATAAAAAGACTTCTAGATTGCGTTCTACAATTTTTACTGTAAAAGGTAAAAAAAGTACAAGTACTAAAATAATTGTTAAACCAAGTATCATAATATAAAAGCTCCTTTTCCAATAATGTGAATCATGCCTCTATTATAACATTGAAAGAAGAATCTAAAAACGATTATTCCGAAAACAAAGTTTGAAGAAACTATTTTTTATTATTTATCGCAAAATAAAAAAAGCGTAATCCGTTGGGGATTACGCTTTTCCTATGATACCTATTAACGTACACCTTTCATATACCGTTGAATGCTTGGTGACAATGCAAATACGATGATACTTAGCAGAATTGCACTTCCGCCAATGATTCCGAAATACAGCATTTCAGTATCAACAGAGTAAAACTTGACGAGTTGTGCGTTGAGTCCTTGTGCAGCTGCGTTTGACAGGAACCACAGGCTCATTGTCTGTGCGGAGAACGCAGCAGGCGCCAGTTTCGTAGTTGCAGACAATCCAACGGGTGATAAGCATAATTCTCCTAAGACGACGATGAAGATACTTAAAATGAGCCAGAAGGGGCTAACGAGTGACTCTGTTCCACCGAAGTAACTCGGTACTAAAATCACTATGAACGACAATCCAGCGAAAAGTAAGCCTAATGAGAACTTTTGTGGAATAGAAGGCTGTCGATCCCCAAGTTTAACCCATAGCCATGCAAAAACAGGTGCTAATGTAATGATAAATAAAGGGTTAAATGATTGGAAAAAGGCTGGTGAAATTTGATAGCCAAAAATATTTAAATTTGTTCGTGTGTCCGCATAGAGAGCAAGGATAGTTGACCCTTGTTCTTGAATTGCCCAAAACATAACGGATGCTAAGAATAGTGGGATAAACGCGATAATGCGTGATTGTTCTACTTTTGTCGTTTTCGGGCTTCTATACATGACAACGAAATAGATGGTTGGGATGAGGAAACCAAGAATCCCTACAATTGCGATAAATGAATCGAATGTTAGCCAACCTTTTGGAATCGCGACAGCAATAAGAGCAGCGAGCACAACAGTAGTGATTCCAAAAATCGAATAGACTTTTTTCTTTTCATCAGGTGCCAATGGGTTTGCTACTTGCGTACCTGCAAGACCAAGACTGTTCTTCTTTGTCGCTATAAAAACAACTAAACCGATAAACATCCCGACTGCAGCAACACCGAAACCGAGGTGGAAGCTTGTATTCATCAGACCTCCGACGATGAGTGGAGAGATGAAAGCACCTAAGTTGATACCCATATAGAAGATGCTGAATCCAGCATCGCGACGATTATCGTTTTCCGGATAAACATCTCCTACCATACTAGAAACGTTTGGTTTTAATAAGCCTGTACCGAGAACAATGAGTACCATTGAAACAAAGAACATCGTTAAGTTTCCTGGGATCGCCAATGCAATGTGACCGAGCATGATGAAAATACCACCATAGAAGACCGCTTTCGATGTTCCGAATATCCGGTCGGCAAGCCAGCCGCCGATAATTCCAGACATATAAACGAGGGACCCATATATGGACATAATCGACAATGCGACGGTTTTATCTAATCCGAGTCCACCATTTGTTACCTCGTAGTACATATAATAGACAAGGATTGCCCGCATCCCATAGTAGGAGAAGCGTTCCCAGAATTCTGTAAAGAATAATGTGAACAAACCTTTTGGGTGACCGAAGAATCCCTTTTGTGGAACACTCTCAACGATTTGTTTTTTAGTTAGCTGTGACATCATGATGCCTCCTTCATATTTCACTATAATACAATTAAACGTTTTCAATTGTCAAAAATAATTAATGGAAACGCTTTAAGTTTAAAGAGTATTGTTATTTCAACGTTTCTGTAGAATTCGAATAGTGGTAATAACTACTCCATTTCAAATTTTTAGTTACTATAGAATAATATTTTAGGCGAGTGGTTATATATAATTGGTGGTTTTCATAGAGTGAACAAAGGAGAATTACAATAGATTGATGGAAAGTTTATAACAAGGTTGATTTGATTGTGATTAGGAGGAGAAATGCTGGAAATATATGATGTCGTCTTAATTCCTCTTATTATCGGAATCGTAGAATTGTTAAAGATGTATGGGATGAAAAAACGGTTATTGCCGATTATGGCGCTCGTTTTCGGCATGATTGGTGGCATTGTTTATATTTATCCAAATGACATCAAGGCTGGCATACTTGTTGGGTTAATGATGGGGTTATCCGCGAGTGGGCTCTATTCTGGGGGGAAAGCAGTGGTGGAAAAAAAGTGAACTTGATTTAGTGAATGGATCTCTCGTGTTTATAATAAGCCGAGGGATTTTTTTGTGTCGTGGTGTGGTGCTTTTTGGAGATGTACCCGGTATAATTTTAGCAATGCGTGTACTCTAGGGGGAATGAATAGATTGAAAATCGTCATAGCACCAGATTCCTTTAAAGGCAGTTTGACGGCGATGCAAGTAGCGCAAGCGATGGCGGCGGGTATTTGTGATGTTGATCCGACAATTGAAACTGTGTTGCTACCGACTGCAGATGGCGGGGAAGGAACAATGACAAGTTTAGTGAAAGCGACTGATGGAATAGTTGTTACAGTGTTCGTACAAGATCCGCTCGGTCGAAAAATTGAGGCGCAATACGGTGTACTTGGAGATGGCGAAACGGCTGTCATTGAAATTGCTGAAGCGTCCGGAGTAACACGTTTGCAGAAAAGGGAAAGAAATCCTTTCGTCGCCTCGACATTTGGAACAGGTGAGCTCATTGCGCATGCGCTTGATGGTGGGCTTCGCAAGTTTATAATCGGGCTTGGTGGCAGTGCAACGAATGACGGAGGAGCTGGGCTTTTGCAGGCGCTTGGCATACAATTACTTGATAAAAATAGCCAGGAGTTGCCTAGGGGTGGAGGAGCGTTAAGCCGATTACAAGAAATCGATAGCCGTCATTTTGATAAACGCATTGCAGAGAGTCATTTTGTCGTTGCTTGTGATGTTGATAATCCCTTTATTGGGCCTGAAGGTGCTTCTGCCATATTCGGTCCGCAAAAAGGAGCAACTACTGAGATGGTTGTCCAGTTAGATGAGAATTTGCAGCATTTTGCAAGGCAAATTGAAGTGTTGACAGGTATTGCATTGTACGATAAAAAGGGGGCAGGTGCGGCGGGAGGAGCTGGTGGGGCTTTGCAAGCTTTTTTTTCAGGGGATATGCAACGGGGAATTGATATCGTGTTACAGGCTATGTCATTTGATCAACAGATAAAGGATGCAGATCTTATTCTTACAGGTGAGGGCAAAACAGATCGTCAAACTCTATCGGGAAAAACTCCCTTCGGCGTTGCACAGGAAGCGTATCGACAAAGAAAGCCCGTCATACTTATATCAGGTGTAATTGCGGAAGGAAGCCGTTCGCTAATAGCCCCTCTATTTCATGAAGTACATGCTGTTGTGGGGGGAGCGGTATCGTCAAAAGCCTCAATGGACAATGCCGGTGATTTTTTGCGAAGGAAAACACGAGAAGTGATTGAAAATTATATGCGAAAGTAGAGAATGTTGGGCGGAAAATAGTTGTAAATGATAGAGATTGGATAGTTATAGTGCATTTATTCTCGCTCTATCTACCTTTATAGTGTAAATCATTTTGGGGGAATTATTTCACTATTTCGTAGTGACAGATTATTCTAATTGATATATACTATAGCAAAATGATGAGGTGATAAGAATGAATGTGCCATTGGTTTTGCCGCAATTTCTTGATAGAGCTGTAACATTGTATGGAGACAAAGAAGCTGTTCATTGTGAAGGACGAGTTGTGACATATCGACAATTAAATGACCGGGTCAATCAACTATCACATGGACTGCGTGATTTGGGAATTCAAAAAGAAGATCATGTTGCCTATTTAGCAGGAAATACACTTGAAATGTTGGAAGGGTTTTATGGCGTTTTTCAACTAGGTGCTATTATGGTGCCACTCAATATTCGTTTGAAGCCAGAAGACTATGTTTTCATTTTAAATCATAGTGAATCGAAGGTGCTTTTTGTCGATCAAGATTTATATAGTTTAATTCAACCTGTGAAAGATCAACTTGAAACGATCCAACATATTATTGTGCATTATAAAGATTCCGACACAGCTGAAACAGGTTATGACGATTGGTTAGCATCGTTTTCTTCTGAAGCATTCGATCGTGCAGAGTTGGATGAGAATGACGTTTGTAGCTTGCTCTATACGAGTGGTACAACAGGTAATCCGAAAGGGGTTATGCTGACGCATCGCAATAACTATTTACATGCGTTAAGCACGATGCATCATTTACGTGTATCCGATTCAGATGTTTACTTACATGTGCTTCCTATGTTTCATGTGAATGGTTGGGGCTCTCCTTTTTACTATACAGCAAATGGGGCAACGCATATTTGTTCTAGAAAGTCGACGCCAGCGTCTATTCTCGCCGCAATCAAAGCGCATAACGTTTCGGTTTTACATATGGCTCCGACAGTTTTAAACGCTCTGTTACAGTATTACGATGAACATCAGCCGCAAGCGACGGGATTATCGGATGTTCGTGTAGTGATTGCGGGATCTGCACCACCACCTGCATTTATAGCACGGGTCGAAGATGAATTAGGCTGGGAATTCATTCAAGTATATGGGATGACTGAAAGCTCTCCGCTTAGCCTGATTTCAAGGATTCGTTCAAATGTAACAGGCTTAACGCCTGAACAGCAGACCGAATTGAAGGCAAAAGCAGGCTATTCTATGATTGGCACTGACGTCCGTCTCCTCAATGAGTACGGGGAAGAAGTTGCACATGATGGCGAGCAAGTTGGGGAAGTAACGGTACGCGGCCATGGCGTGATGAAAGGCTATTGGAAAAACAAAGAAGCAACAGAAGAAGCGATACAGAATGGCCGGCTACTAACTGGGGATATGGGAACTGTAGATGCGAACGGTTATATTAATATTGTGGACCGTAAAAAGGATGTCATCATTAGTGGAGGGGAAAACATTTCTTCAATTGAAGTTGAAGGTGTGTTATATGAGCATCCTGCGATTCTAGAGGTAGCTGTCATTGCCGTTCCGCACGAGAAATGGGGCGAAACACCGCATGCTTATGTCGTATTACGAGAAAATATGACCGCTACTGAACAAGAAATTATCGCATTTTCTAGGGAGAGACTAGCGCATTTTAAAGCCGTTACAGGCATCACATTTGTTGAAGAATTGCCGAAAACAGCATCCGGGAAAATTCAAAAAGTTCAAATTCGTGATGCTTATTGGGAAGCGCAAGGGAAAGAAGGCCGCTTGGTGAATTGATACGGCCATGAATAAAAGCTTGCCTATGCTATGTAGAAATTGTAGCAAAGGCAAGCTTTTTTCTTTATTTATTTTTTCTCTTCATTACAAAAAGCGAAAGGACAAAAAATAATAGTGTCGTAAGGCAAAGGTAGAAGACGCTAAATAATGTAGACGTTTTATTGCCATTGATGTCATAAAATACGCCCATATTGTAGAGGAATGCATTTTTTACTTCCGCAGGAGCATTTGCAAAGGAATCGATTAGGGGTGTTTCCATGATGATTTGTCGAAACAATGCAGCCGAATGGGATACTGGAAATAATTTCACAATATCTTGTAGGTAGTCAGGTAAGTTTCCTATTGGAATATAAATACCGGCTAAAAATCCAAGAAGTGTTCCGATAACTGTGCTTGCGGTAGCGAAGGCATTTGATGTCTCGAAAAAGGACACTAGGAAGAGGACCATCGCTGCACTTGCTAACACCGCTAAGATAGTCACGCCGCTTACTGCCAACATATCACGGAACGACAACATTGTTTCTCCGGATAAAAAAAGGAAGATATTTGATGCAATTAGTGTGAACATACACATGATGAAACCAACAACTACCGCACTGGTGATATAGCCACCGACTAATTTTGTACGGGAAATAGGAGATGAATAGAAATCCATATATGTTTTATTCGCTCGATCATCCACAAAAACACCAAAAGACGCCAGTGTAGTTGTCATCGAAGTTACGGCTAGCATTCCAGCCATGAACCACGACATCAACAATGCTTTTTTCGCTGGAAAGTTGGGTAGTTGTTTCGCAGTCGTGTCGCCTAAAAATAATACATATAAAGCGACAAGAATCATGACCGCAAGCAACGAGAAAAAGACACTAGTTTTATCCCGAAAGTATAAGAAAATATTGCGTTTAGCGAATGTCATCATCATGATTCACATCCTTTCCATTAATAGCGATGAAGACATCATCCAAACTGGATTTTTTTACTTCAAAAGAAGAGATGAAAGAAGTAAACTTCGCTAATAACGGTATTGCATCTGTTGTATGACTAAGCGGGAGATGAAAAAGGGACTTTTCTTCGTTAAAATTGAGGCCATCTGTTAAAAGTGAGCTACGCAGTTCATCAGCCTTATCTGTAGAAATCGTTAGTACATGTGTTGAATAGTCATTTTTCAACTGTTCTGGCGTTCCTTTTGCCGCAATGCAACCTTCTTTCATCACGACAACATAATCGGAGTTCGCGGCTTCTTCAATATAATGTGTTGTTAAAAAAACGGTCATACCCGTTTCTTTTTGCAGTAGTTGTATAGTTGACCAGATATTTTTTCGACTTTCTGGATCTAGCCCTGTTGTCGGTTCATCTAGTATTAATATGTTTGGTTTATGAATGAGGGCACGCGCAATATCCACTCGTCGTTTTTGACCACCCGATAATTTTCCATAACGTCGATCCAATATCGATTGTAGATCGACAACCGCCACCACATTCTTGATGGCGGCGTTGCGTTCTTGCTTTGTCATCCCATAAAAGGATGCTCGAATTGCTAAATTTTCTTTGACGGTCAATAAAGGGTCAAGCAAGCTGTTTTGAAATACCATACCGATTTCTTGGCGAATGGCTTGGTCATTTTTGCCGATGCTATAACCATTTATACTAACATGACCTTGGTCTTGCTGAAGGAGAGTCAGTAGGATTGAAATGGTTGTCGACTTTCCAGCGCCATTTGTCCCTAAAAAAGAAAAGAGGGATCCTTCTTCTACATAGAAACTAATATCGTTGACTGCTTTTACTTTGCCAAATGACTTTGATAATCCATTCACCTCAATAATGTTAGCCAATAGAGGCACCCCCTTTTTTACGTGCAATGACAGCGTTAATTTCTATAGCACTCTTTTGATTCCCCATAAACGTAACAATGATGACGATGATATACGTCAATATGCCATTCGCGACGACGAACATTGAAACATGCCAATTAAATGGAAAAACTTCAAAAATTGCGCCGGCAACAAGAAGAACAATAATGACATCAAGCAATTCGATTAAGCGTAAAATTAGCGAATTTTGAATAGGTAACCGATGTGTTATAAAAATCAAACAGATGATACTAATTGAAATAAATAGCATATGAACAATCAGCGCTTCATTCATAGGCGGGAAAATTTTCAGTAAACTAAAAAGAAGATAAAATAGGCTACTGAATGTGAACGAAATACAACATGTCGAAATATAGTATTTCAATAAGTCCATATGATTTCCTCCTTACGATAAAAAGATTTCTTTGAAAGCTTTGACATAATGTCTATTGACGATTACTTTTTCACCGTTTGTTAAAGACGCTTCAAACTTGCCGTTGAATAATGCTCGAACACATTCAATATGCGCCGTATTGACAATCAAGTTCTTACTTATACGAATAAAATATGTTTTGCTTAGTTTTTGCTCAATTTCGTATAGCTTTAAATCGCTTACATATACTTCTTTTTCTTCGTAAAGAAAAGTTTGGTTATCAATTGTTTCGATATAGAATAAGTCATCTACAAGAAGCGAATAGGTCAGTCCCTCTTTTATTCCGGTTAATGTTATACATGTCTGGTGAATCTGCTTGATTAACCGTTCAAGCTGATTATCGATTTGTGGACAATTGATAATAATTTCAACCTGGTCATACTTTTGGGATTCATTAACTGTTAAACGAATGATCCTCACATCCTTTAGCGGAAATCTTATTGGTAGAAGCGTACCATTTGAGTGGAGTAGGAACAATACTTCTCAGGTAACCTGCATTTTTCATACTGTAAGTTACAAGGATTAGTCATTACTCTTTTAAAAAACCATCAAAATCAGCTATGATAGTACAAGGTAGTTATCTTTATTCAGCAGAAGGCCTTCACTCCTATAAGTGTCGGGATGAAGGCGGTTTTACTTACCTGTTTAGTGGGGTGTTCAAACGCCCGCTGAACAATAGAGGAACGCAGGCTAAGATCGCCACTTCCTGTGGCAACGCCTGCATGACCTGCATCGTGCAGGCCCAAGCCTCTGGCGGATGTCTCAGATTTTTTAGGAGAGCTTTAAGAAGGCAGTCTAAGTGCGTGACGTCCTGTCGCAATGACTGTATGACCTACTTCCTATAGGCCTCAAGCTCGAAAAAAATCTGGACGCAATTACGCCGAGGCGTAATTGATTAGAAATGGATGTGTTGTCATGAGTCAATTGATTATTGAAAACCTGACGAAGACTGTTGGGGAGAAAACATTGTTTAACGATATCGCGTTTACAGTCGTGAGTGGAGAAAAAGTAGGCTTACTTGGTATTAATGGAACAGGTAAATCGACGTTATTGTCGATTGTTGCAGGCATGGAGGATGCCGATTCGATGTCGATGGATCATCCGAATAAATATCGAATCGTTTATTTACCCCAAGAGCCTGAATTCGATCAAGAACTTACCGTGATGGAAACCGTATTCATGAGTGATGCGCCGATTATTAAAGTCAATTTGGAATATGAGCATGCACTCCAAGCGCTTTCAGCAGATCCAGAATCGACCTTCAATCAGGACCAATATGCGAAATTCCAAAATCAGATGGATGATTTATCCGGTTGGGATATCAATTCCAAAGCACGGACAATTTTATCGAAACTTGGTATTGAAACGTTTGATAAGAAGATGGGCGAGTTATCGGGCGGACAGAAGAAACGAGTGGCGCTTGCAAAAGTTCTTATTGAGCCAGCCGATCTTTTATTGCTTGATGAACCAACGAACCATCTCGATGTGGCTTCAATTATGTGGTTGTCCGATTACTTGAAAAATGAACAAGGTGCCATCATCTTCGTTACGCATGACCGCTATTTCTTAGATGAGTTGTCCACCAATATTTATGAACTTGCAGATAAAACATTGTATACACATACAGGGAACTATGGAGATTATCTTGAGGCGAAAGCCCTTCGTGCAGAAATGGCTGCTGCGACGGACGACAAGCTTCGTAATCAGTATCGTTCTGAATTGAAATGGATTCGTCGAGGTGCCAAAGCGAGATCGACTAAACAAAAAGCGCGGATAGGTCGCTTTGATGAATTAGCAGAGAAAGTTAAAAAAGAAAGTAGCATGGGGGAAATGGACGTTGCGATGAAATCGACGCGGCTCGGTAAGAAAGTCATCGAAGCAATCGACATCTCGAAATCATTTGGTGGACGGACCATCATCGATAATTTTTCTAGTATCCTGCAGTCGGGAGATCGTATCGCAGTTGTTGGGCCAAATGGCGCCGGGAAAACAACATTATTGAACATGTTTTCTGGCCAGATTGAACCGGATAGCGGAACAATCGACACAGGAACGACGGTCAAAATTGCACATTTCCAACAACATACGCCGATTATGGATGAGAACAAGCGGATTATCGAATATATTCAAGACACATCGAATGATATTGAAGATGCAGATGGCGTACGTATTTCTGCATCACAAATGTTGGAACGTTTTCTATTCCCAACAAATGCACATGGAACACCTATAGGAAAATTATCCGGTGGCGAGCGCAAACGACTGTATTTGTTGAAACTGTTAATGGAGCAACCAAACGTCATGTTGTTGGATGAACCGACCAACGACCTTGACCTTGAGACATTATCTGTCCTTGAAACATTCATCGACACATTTCCTGGTGTCGTGATCACCATCTCTCATGACCGTTTCTTCCTAGACCGTACGTCAACGAAGCTATGGGTTATGGATGGTTCGGGAAATGTCGATATATGGTTTGGTATTTATACTGATTTTTTAGCTAGTTATGTAGCTCCAGAAGCAGCAAAGCCAGAGCCGGTGGTTGCCGAGGTCGCAAAATCAGCTCCCGTGCAACAAAAGAAAAAAATGACGTATGCAGAAAAGAAAGAATGGGAAACGATCGAGGCAGATATTGAACGTGTAGAAACAGACATCGAAGCAGCTGAGGCCGCGATGGCATCTGCCGGTGCTGATTATGATAAATTGAGAGAGTTAACGATCCAGCTAGATGCATTAAATGCAACGTATGAAACGTTAGTAGAACGCTGGTCGTATTTACAAGAAATCGCGGAAGCGTAAGCACACCATACAGGAGGCAATAGAGATGAAAATCGTAACGATTGAACCGACACCAAGTCCAAATTCTATGAAGATTGTGCTCGACACGGAGTTGCCACAAGGGACTAGCTATAACTATAAAAAAAGCGATGCAGAGACAGCAACACATCCCGCTTCCGCCTTACTGGCTATTAACGGGGTAAAAGGGATTTATCATGTCATGAACTTCATGGCGATTGAACGAGTTGGGAAGGTTGCATGGGAAACTATTCTTGCAGACGTCCAAGCTGTTTTCAATGAAGGGGAAGCAGAGGAAACGCTTGCGGAAGAACAAGTTGACGATAGTTATGGAGAAGTTTACGTGCATGTACAAACGTATAAAGATGTTCCGCTTCAAGTGAAAGTGTTCGATAGCGCTTCTGAAGAACGTTTTGGCTTAAGTGATCGCTTCGTCAAGGCTATGGAAGCTGTGCACCGTGCAGAGGTTGAAAACTACATTTTGCTGCGTAAATGGGCAGATTACGGTATTCGTTACGGGGAAAAAGCTGAAATTGGTGAGACGGTTCGTCAAGAAATCGAGGCAGCGTACCCGGAAGGACGCTTGCAAGAAATTATTCGTCAGGCGAACGAGGGCAACACCGCAACGGTTCAACGCGGAAAGCACATTTCGCTTGAGGATTTCTCAGTAGACGAATGGGAAACGAGATTCCAATTGCTCGATCAAATGCCAGATCCTGATTTGGCGGATATACCTGTGCTGGACCGGGCTCTTGAGGATGAAAAGATGTCCATTCGACGCCTTGCAACAGTCTATCTAGGCATGATTGAGGACGAGGCGGTCATTCCTTACGTAGAAAAAGCATTGAAAGACAAAAGCTGGGCAGTGCGTCGTACAGCTGCTGACTGTATGAGTGACCTCGGTTTTGAAGGATTTGAGCAGGCCGCAATTGAAACGCTGAACGATAAAAACAAATTAGTTCGCTGGCGTGCAGCGATGTTCTTATATGAAACAGGAACAGAACAAGCACTTCCAGCATTGAAAGCAGCAGAAAATGATCCTGAATTTGAAGTAAAGCTACAAATCCGTATGGCTATCGCACGAATTGCAGAAGGTGAAGATGCCAAAGGGTCTGTTTGGAAACAGATGACGGAAGCACGAACGGGTGTAGCAAAAGAATAAATACATGTGAAGCATCCAGCTTTTGAAGCAATCTAGTTCGGTTGCTTCGAAAGCTGTTTTTATTTCAAGAGAGGGAGAGGCGTATGTTATGCAACTGACGATTAGAGCTACAGGAGACAATGTGAAAGTTGTTTCCTATTTGCTCGCTAAAAACCCGAATAATCTTTACGAGAGAAATCACAAAGGACATGCTATACGTATGTTTTATAGCCTGTTTACAGATACCGTGCTCGAACTGACCGTTTTTGTTACGCCAGACCCGCTTGCACTGATGCAGCAATCATCAAATGCTTATGATATTACGCATTACATCAATGACCGCGAATTTGCAGTGAGCAGTATTTTCACATCGCTTATTCGCTCCGCATTTGGGACAGCGTTGAACGGACAACCGAAAGAGAATTACGTCCAGTGGGTTGATCAGCCATTTCTTTTTGATTTTGGCATTGGACCTGTCGTAACAGATCTGTCTGATGAAAAAATTCGTCGCTTGTTTGAACCGTTAGGCTATGAGGTTGGTATTGAGTATGGGGAGACCAATTATGCCTTTCAGATGAAAGAAAAAAGTACTGCACGTTATCTGACACTCACAGGAAATGTAACGCTTCAAAAAGGACTTCAACAATTGTTTGTGTTGATTCCTGTTTTAGATAACTATAAGCATTATTTTATCGATGAAAATGAGATTGAAAAAATTAAACGATATGGTGAAGGTTGGCTTGATACACATCCTGAAAAAACGTTTATCATTCAGAAGGCGCTTCGCTTTAAAGAAGTTTACAGTCTGCTGGAAGAGCATAAGGAACATAATACGTCTCATGAAAAAAGCATATCAAGTAAAGTGCACTTGAATGATTTACGTTATAAAAAGATTATTGAAGTCGTATCGAATCTTCCTGTTAAAAAGTCCATTGTTGACCTAGGGTCTGGCGAGGGAAAATTAGCTGTTCAATTAGGGTTTATCGACGGTGTACAGGAAATTCTTGCTGTCGAGCCTTCTGAAAAAGAGCAGTTAAAAGCGATAAAGCGTTTTGAAAAGGTCAAAGATCGGACAGGATTTGTTGAGCCGACGCCGACCTGGGGCTCTTTGTTTTATTATGATGAACGATTGAAAAATAAGGATGTTATCATTTTATGTGAAGTGATTGAACATATTGATGAAGAACGATTACCTAAAATCATGCATGTATTGCTAGAGGATTATAAGCCAGGAGCATTGTTAATCACGACGCCGAATCGTGAGTACAATGTGGTGTATGATATGCAGGATGCGAGGCGGCATGACGATCATCGCTTTGAATGGACGAGAGCGGAATTTGAGCAATGGTGTGCAGAACAAAATCAGTCGGATCATTACGAGCTCATTTTCGATGGTATTGGAGAATTGCATGCCGTACATGGTTCTCCGACACAAATGTGTTTGTTCGTTAGAAAGGAGGAGAAGTTATGAACATCACCATTCCATATGCGGGACTAGTGCTACTTGTAGGCGTCTCTAACAGTGGGAAAACGACCTTATTGAATAAGTGGATGGAAGAAGGGACACTTTTATCCTCTGAAATTATTAGCTCCGATACATATCGAGCAATTGTTGGCGACAAAGCGTTTATCAGTTGGGGGGGACGCCCGAAAGATGAGGCGGCTGGTTTGATGGAAGAGTACCAAACCATTTCGACTGAAGCCTTCAAAATGATGGATCATATTATTGAAGCAAGATGTCGGTTAAATAAAGTGACGTTTATCGACGCAACTCATCTGTATTCGGAGGATCGAAAAAAGTATATCGCGCTTGCAAAGAAGCATCATGTGCCAGCTATCGCATTCGTTTTGGATGTATCCCAAGAGATACTGCTAGAACGTGATGAACAAAGGGAGGAACCACGTGGAAAAAGGCGTGTGAAACAACAGCTACAAACGTTCAAGCGTGAAAAGCGTTTCATAAAAAAAGACGGTTTCAAATCTGTGTACTTTGTAGATGGACAAGAGGAAATCGAACTGAACAGACGCAATCATCCATTACAGATCGACGTTGGAAATGGCATCGACATGATTGGGGATATACACGGATGTTACGATGAAATGATGACGCTTCTTGGGCAGTTAGGTTATGAGGAAAATGAAGAAGGTTTTTACGTTCATCCAGCGGGGCGTGTTTTTTTGTCACTTGGAGATGTAATGAGCAGGGGACCGAAATCCTTGCCGACGATGTTGTTTTTCCAACGTCATGTTGAAAAGGGCTTGGCGTATATGATTGACAGTAATCATGGTTGGAAAATTGCGCGTTGGCTCGATGGACGGGATGTACAACTTCTGCATGGTGATGAAAAAGTCGAGGCGGAATTACGCTCATTCGAAGCGCAATATGGGGCTGAGCAGGCGCAAGATATAAAACAATCCTTGAAAAAATTTCTGCTGCAAGCACCTTCCCACTATGTACTAACGAAAAATGGCGTGCAAGTTGCTGTTTGTACTCACGCCGGTATTCGAGATGAATTCATAGGTAAGCAATCTGCGCAAGTACAAGATTTCTGCCGGTATGGGGATACAGCTGGCTTTACAGAGCAGGGCAAGCCGGTCCGTAAAGATTGGACCATCCATCATCAAGGAAGTACACTTATCATTTGGGGCCATGACCCGAAACCACAGCCACTCATTATCAACAACACGGTTAATATCGATCAAGGTGCTGTGTTCGGGGGAAAGCTGACGGCTTATCGTTTTCCAGAAAAAGAATTCGTTTCTGTCGATGCCATGGATGATTATTCAGGAGCTACAGATAATCCGTTGAAGATTTGGCAAGAACAAAGGCTAGATCCGCCTAACATCGGGAAATTCATCAATGGCTATTCTGTCCTTACGGAACTACTTGGTGAAGTGAAAGTCCATTCAGATATTGTGAAGCCTGCAATTGATACGATTTCACATTACACTGTGCCAATAGAGCAGTTACTGTATATCCCACCTACAATGAGTCCAACCCCTGTTGCTTCATCAGACGATGCGTATTTGGAGCATCCAAAGGAAGCCATTGACTATTTTAGAAGTCACGGTGTTGAAACGATGATTGCTGAGAAAAAGCATATGGGTAGCCGAGCTGTTTTACTGTTATTTAAAGATGTATCATCGGCGAAGCGGGCAGTTGGTTCGGAAACGTTAGGCGTCATTTATACAAGGACAGGCAGACGCTTCTTCGATTTATCAATAGAGAAGGATATTGTCTTGAAGTTGAATGATGAACTTAAGAACAAAGGCTATTTTGACAAGTATAAGACGGATTACGTACTGTTAGATGCAGAAATTATGCCATGGAATTTAAAAGCCCAATCATTAATTAGCGGACAGTATGCGCATGTTGCGGAAAATGCTATTCTTGACAGGTCGAAGTTACAAGAAAAATTAGTAGCTATTGCAGGTAACAATGAGGATCTAACTCGTTGGCTAGAAGAAACAGAAGAAAAACTCGAAAACGCAAAGACGTTTAAAGAAGTTTTCCAAAAGTATTGTTGGGATACGGAAGGCGTGGAGGCCATTCAAATTGCGCCATTTCACGTGTTAGCCCATAGTACACAAACTTTCTTCGACAAGCCGCATACATGGCATATGGAGATGAATAAAGAGTTCGCGATAAACTCGGATCTTTTTGTTCAAACGGAATATAAGCTGATTTCGGACGTAACAAGTGAGCAGGAAGTTATTCATTGGTGGGAAAGTATGACAGCAGAAGGACATGAAGGAATTGTCATTAAACCCGAATCCTTTATTGCTACTTATAAAGGAAAGTTGTTACAACCTGCCATCAAGGTAAGAGGCCGTAAATACTTACACATTATTTATGGAATGGATTATTTGGCACCAGTGAACCTCAATCGGTTAAAAAAGCGTAGTACAAGTAAAAAACAGAAGCTCGCTTTAAAAGAATTCGCATTAGGTGTTGAGGGCATTCAGCGCTTCGTTGACGGTGAATCTATTGAGCGTATACATGAGTGTGTTCTTGCAACATTGGCGCTAGAATCGGATCCAGTTGACCCGAGACTATAATGATATAAGAGTGGAATAATAAGGCCGATTCAGAACGTCGTAGAGAACGTTTCGAATCGGCTTTCTTTTCATTTCTCGATTATGGTGTTAGAGTAGTATACTTGTGCGCCAAATACGTGAATAGCTCACGTATTGATTTTTAGCTGTAGAAAGGTTGTTTATCAATATGGAATCAGTAACTGGAACAAAACGCTTTCGATTTGCTTTGTTGCTTGGGACGCTTGCGGCGATGGGCCCCTTATCGATTGATATGTATTTGCCTTCATTCCCTACAATTGTAGGTGCATTTGATACGACTGCGTCTTTCGTACAGGTCAGTTTGACCGCCTGTCTATTAGGAATCGGATTTGGGCAGCTAATACTTGGACCGATGAGTGATGTACATGGACGGAAAAAGCCGTTGCTCATTGGACTTGGTCTTTATTTTGTCGCATCAATCTTATGTGTATTCGCACCAAGTATCGGCTTCTTTATCGCAGCACGATTTCTGCAAGGATTTGCAGCAGCTGCCGGTATCGTTATTTCAAGGGCGATTGTCAGAGATGCGTATAGTGGACGGGAATTGACAAAGTTTTTTGCATTGCTCATGCTCGTTAACAACTTGGCGCCTATACTGGCACCTGTATTAGGTGGCGGTATTATCGCCTTTACGGATTGGACGGGCGTGTTTGCCGTTTTAAGCGCAATCGGCTTGTTGCTCTTTGCGATTGTATTGTGGCGTATGGACGAAACATTGCCGACAGACAAACGTGTACCGAGCAATCTTGCTCAAACTTTGAAAAACTTTTTGTCTTTGCTGAAAAATCGTCAATTTATGGGCTTTGCACTCGCACAAGGTTTCATCATGGCTGGAATCTTCGCCTATGTTGCAGGAACGCCATTTGTCTATCAGAATATTTACGGGGTATCTCCGCAAACATTCAGCTTGTTATTTGGGATGAATGGCCTCGGGCTAATTATCGGAACGCAAGTCGTTGGACGTTTAACAGGTGTCGTATCTGAAAAGAAATTTTTGGAGGCAGGCTTATTGATGTCGCTGACGTCAGGTATCTTGCTCCTTATCGCAGTTTTACTGAATGGACCACTTCTTACAATCGTTGTGCCGATATTCTTTTTTGTTGCTTCGATTGGTGTCATTTCAACATCCTCTTTCTCACTGGCGATGGAATCGCAAGGACATATTGCGGGGAGTGCATCTGCATTGCTTGGCTTATTGCCTTTCATTCTCGGGTCAATTACAGCGCCGCTTGTCGGCGTAGCGGGAGAAGAGACAGCCATTCCGATGGGTGTTATCATCTTTTCATCAAGTTTAATCGCTGTTCTAGCCTATGTTGGATTGGCACGGAAAACACTCAAAGATCACTAATAGATAGCCGCGTGCTCGATATCTTCGAGTAGGCGGCTATTTTTTACCTTTTTCTAAGCGAGTGCATAGAATAGAGCATTGTGCAAGGGGGAGAGGCATTGAAAGAAGTCATTATTGCATTGGTGAGTTCATCCATTACAATTGTCATCACTAGTTTTTTTGGCTATCATTTTCGATTAAAACAAGAAGTGCGTAATGAATCGGTTAAATACAAAACGGATATTTTGAAAAATGTCTATACACCGATTTTAAAACTATTAGTCTCCGCGATTATACCTGGAGAGGGCTACGATGGCATTACAAAAGAAACCCTTTTTGAAATTGAAGATATCGTAAAAAGCAATTATGAATTAGTCGACTCCCATTTACATTCGCTGATATGGGCCATAAAAAAAGAAATTAGACAGCAACATTATGAACAAAGTGCAAACCTTTTTGACCAAGATAAAAAGTTATTTATCCATGTTGAATCGAATTTTAATTTTTATCGAAAGCAAGTTGGGCTACCTTTTGACAAGGCAAAAATTAAAAAGTTACTAAGTTGACATCAGCAAACGTCTAGAGGACGGATGTTTGCATATTTTTATCTGAATTCGGCAGGAGTTCAAACTCCAGCTGAACGAGTGATGGAAGGCAACCTAAGTTCGCCGCGTCCTACATATGTTCCTTAATTTCCGCAAAGAATGCAGAAATACGGCCAATCGACCCCTTCGCTGTGATTGGCAACGGTTGCATGATCTACCTCCTGTAGACCTGCGGATGTCATGGATTTTTAGGGAAGCTTTTCGAGCTCGCTCGAAAAAATCCGGACGCAATTACACTGAGGTGTAATTGATATACGAGTGGACAAGTGCCGCTATATGGAAACAAACGGTGAATATGATACATAGAAAAGGATAGGTAGGTCGCCATTTAACTAGGCGAACACCTATCCTTTATTGTAAAACAGGGAGGAGGTATAAAAATGGTTAAAATAGTAATAGACGCTGGCCATGGATTGGATACGCCTGGCAAGCGTTCTCCGGATGATGAGCGGGAATGGTCCTTTAATAATAAAGTCGCATTAGCTGCCATTGCAAAGCTGCAGACCTATCAAAATGTGGAGATTCTTCGTGTGGATGATCCAACTGGCAAGACGGATGTCCCACTTCAAACACGTACAACCCTTGCGAACAACTGGCAAGCAGATGTCTACGCATCCATCCATCACAACGCTTTAAATGGCAAATGGGGGAAGCATAGCGGAGTGGAAACCTACACAATGGACAACCCGACAGCGAATCCAAAATCAATCGAAATTGCTGGAGCAATCCACCCTCGAGTTGTGATGGCGATGGGAATCAGTGATCGTGGGATGAAAAGAGCGAACTTCCACGTGTTACGTGAGGCTACCATGCCAGCTTTTTTAACGGAAGGTGGCTTCATGGATTCGGCTGTTGACATTACTAAATTACGGGACGACAACTATTTAAAAGCGCAAGGTGAGGCTATCGCGGAAGGACTGGCGGTATATTTCAAATTACAGCCCAAGCCCAGTCCAAATCGGAATCCAGATGAAAAGCTAAGCATCCCCCAACCGGAAGGAGAAGATCAATTCTATCGGCCTTCCTTGCAAACGATTGTCAATTCCACAATCGATGTATTAATCCGACTGGAGAACCAAGAAGAAGGTGCATTATCTCCTACATGGCGTAAAAAACTAGCGGACGGAACATTAACGAATTCAGACGCAATCGGAATATTGTATGTAGCACTTGACCGTGGATTATTAGGGGATGGTAAATAAGTTGATAGTGAATCAGCCGTCTGCTCAAGCGGGTGGCTGTTTTCGACTGTTTACCCTTGCTTAAATCAGATGCGAACTTAACACGTTTGCAGGCAGTTACTATGATTTTACGTGAAAAAGGGATTAATGACTTCTCAGCACCAGATCCAGGCTTTATAGATAGTCGCTCAGGAGATTATGGCTATGAGGTAATAGCTAAAGCTGTAGTCTCGGTTTTATTTCAGGAAAAACGGACAAGAACGGGCATAAGTTCTTCGACGCTTCGGCATCTTTGACTCGCGGGCAAATGGCGAAAATACTTGTCGAAGGCTACAAATTGCCAAAAACAATCGATGTGATTTTTACGGATGTTTCAGCAGATAACTCGTTTAAAGATTATATTAGTGTTCTCGCAACCGAAAATATCACAATAGGCTACTCCGATGGTTCATTTAAGCCAAGTCAGAAGCTAACACGTCAACATTTTGCGGTGTTTATGGCGCGTATGTTGGATGATCAGTTCAAACCGAGTGCAAAACCAGAACCTAAGCCTGATCCAACGCCGAATCCAAAACCAGATCCAGATCCAGATTTTGAATCAGGATTGTATGTTATCTCAGGGGCACCGACATCGTTTAAAAACTGTACCGAAATGCGAAAATATTATCCAAATGGAGTCAAAAAAGGTCATCCAGCTTATGAGAGCAAGCGTGATCGAGACAATGATAATTGGGCTTGTGAAAAATGAAGTAAATCATTGCGTATCTAATTAGTAACTGTACGAACAAGCAAAGTAGTCATTAGCTCAGCCGAGTTGATGGCTACTTTTTCTTTTGAGCACACCAATCTAATATGAAAAGCAGGAATCAGTGAAAATCTTCAGCATACAAGGTAGAATGAAAGGGCGAAGCTTGATCAATCAAGCGGTTTAGAACAAATGACAAGGGGGACAACAACATGAACGCGTACGACGAGTATATGAGGGGCATTGTAACACCAATGCGAGAAGAACTTGTACAAAATGGCTTTACGGAGCTAACGACAGCTGAAAATGTCGAAACGACAATGAAAACACTTGAGGGGACGGCACTTGTTGTCATTAACTCGGTTTGTGGATGTGCGGCAGGGCTTGCACGACCAGCTGTAAGTGCAGCGCTACAGGAAGCTGAGCACAAACCAGATCACTTATTTACCGTATTTGCGGGACAAGATAAGGAAGCGACAGCGATGATGCGGGATTATTTCCCTGAAGTGCCGCCAAGCTCACCATCAATTGCTGTTTGGAAAGACGGAGCGCTTGCGTACTTTATTCCACGAGAACAGATTGAGGACTTTGAGATGGAGCAGATTAAAGACCATCTAGCGGAAGTACTCGACCAAGTTTGTAAAAAGTGAGTACAGTCATTACGACAGCTGGTCGGCCTGATGAGCGTTCCGATCACCTTGCGAAAGAAGCGGCTTCCGTTCTTGGCTTTCCAATCATTGAACGGAAGAAGCGCTCTGTTGCCAAGCTGCAGGAGGTCTATGATGCAGATGTTCTCGTTGCGGGGAAAGACCGATTCGATTTGTACCGAATGGGTATGGATGAGCCGTTTTTCTTTCATCCAAATTCTGCGGCGTTTCGCTTGAAGCGACTGGTGAAGGGCGAAATGGATCCATTGGTTGAAGTGGGGCAATTGGAAAAGGGCGATACTTTTTTGGATTGTACATTGGGGCTAGCATCCGACAGTATCATCGCTTCCTTTGCTATCGGTGAAAGTGGTATTGTGAAGGGGATAGAAGCAGACCCAGCTGTTGCTTTTATTACGGGACGGGGTCTTCGTTCGTTTCCGTCTGATTCTGAGCAATTGACACAGGCTATGGGACAGATAGAAGTCATCCATATGGAAGCGGTTGACTTTTTACACCAGCAAGCCGACGCTTCTTGGGATGTTGTCTACATAGATCCGATGTTCCACGCACCTATTGCAGAATCCTCGAATTTCACCTCACTTCGACAAGCAGGTGTGCATCATACGCTAACTCAAGAGTGGTTTGAGCAAGCACAACGCGTTTGTAAGCGACGAGTTGTTATGAAGGATCGATTTGATTCACCGATATTCGAGCATTTTCATCTGGAACGGCGAATTAGACCTAATACTAAGTTCCATTTTGGTTTTATCGACAAATGATAAACGCCGTCATCCCGAATAGCAGGGTGACGGCGTTACATTTTTTAGTATTAATGAGTAAAGTTTAATGAGCTTAAATACAGAACCAATACGAGCATTCCGATACCGATAAATAGATTCACATCCATCAGTGATACCCTCCTTCAAAAAACGCACATTTATCTACATTTTTATTGTACAATGAAAATAAGAAAGAAGAAACCTTTTCTACATCTTTTCGTCTAATCTACAACAGTTAGTTAAAATATGGACATAATTGTAGGTGATGTATGTTGAAAAAATGGTTACAGCAAACCCTCATTGTTACAGTTGCGCTTTTGACGTTCGGTGCAATTTCACCGAATCATGAAATTTGGACAAACCTGCAAGACAAAGACGAGGCCAAGCAAGCAAATCTACCATCAATGGATACCGATTACCAGATTGATATTACGGAGGCATCTGTTGAACAACAGCCGTTTGAACGAGTACCTTCTTTTGAAGAAAGTCTCGTTGCTTCAGCCAAAGAAATGTCTTATATGAAATTTGGTACAAAAATTGGTCCTGTCATTGGTGATGAATTTGACGAAGTCATTTTCCCGAAAATCGAGGAAGCGATTCAAATGACGCTTGAACGTTCCGGAGATTTAGCAACTCGGCGCCTTGCGATTAGTGAAAGACCAGCTGGTGACTATTCTGAGAAAATTTTCAATGTCTATGATTTGGATAGTCGAACAGACTTAATTCGTTTTCATGTGCGAACTGAAAAACGCCCACAAGATGGCTATTTCTATAATTTCCATTATCATATTGCTGATGACGGATTTTTAGCCCATCATTCGATTGGTGACATCTTTTGGTCCAAAAATACGCCACCGAAATGGTTATCGTAAAAATGTTAAAACACTCGTGAACATAGCGAGTGTTTTTTCTTTGTAAACTTGTAAACATTGATATATAAACGTTTTTGAGACTTATATAATATTGTTGCTTCAAATTATGTTTAATCAATAGGCGAGCATAATATCGTGTACCTCAAAATGTACCCCAAATCGACCACTTTTCAATTTTCGAATGTATTTAAAACGGCAATCTGATCTATCAAATCAGATGCTTGAATCTCATCTTTTTTCGAAGGAGTGTGCGTATGCTTTGTAAATCGTTTTGAAGGTATCTCCAACCAATACAGCAACCGGAGAAATCGTGACGAAGTTTTGGGATTTGGTTTTAGATATTCACTGAATTATAAAAACCACTTAAAAGTTCATTGTTTACATGCAGCATGCAATCCCATTCAAATCCATCCCATCTTCAAGTAACCTAATGTCCCCACAGATGGAGTGAAAAACTTTACACGTATCGTGTTTGCAACTGGTAGGGCACTTCATCATTTAAACAGCGAGAAAAATCCCTTCTTCTTAGGTTTTGACAAGGGCTGTCCAGTTATTTTCTTAGCAATAAACTTCGCAGGGGTCTTCATCGCGGTCGCTCCGCCTTTACTGTAACCAGGAACAACGGCTTTCTTTACTAATCTTTTCGCTTGTGACTGAACCTTCTTTAACGGTGAACGTGGCTTTTTGAATTTCAATGTAACCACTCCCTAATAGTTTATAGAAAAGTAAAATATTTCCGTTTATTATTAAGAGAAAAGCCATGAGTAGGGCCATTATCATCTCTCGCAAGCATAACCATCTTTATCGCGGTCGTGCTTAGACGAATATGCCGGATGATCAGAAGCAACTCCGTTAGGATACTTCTTGCGAAGCTCTGTGCAGTTTTGGAACGCTAGATGCAGAAGTTGTATTGGGCTGTGCAGAAGCGCTGCTATTAGTTGAATTCGCACTCTTGCTTGACGCCTCTGATTTCAAACTACCAATTTCCGTTTGCAGTGTAGTATTTGTGGCCTTCAAGTCAGCGATTTCCTGCTCGAAAGCGTCAGTTTTTTCTTTATGTGCTGCTTGCTGATCTGTTAATTCTTTTTTTTAGCTTAGCTATGACGTTATTTTCATTCTCGATTTTCAACTTTTCTTCTTCGACAGCCTTTTTCTTTGCGGCCGCTTCTTTTTTTGCTTTTTCTTTTTGTAGGATTTCTTTCGCTTCAGTTTTATTGATAGTAACAATTTTATTAAAACTGATTTTTTCAACTTCCAACTTCAAATCTTTTTGAAGTTTAGCATAGGCTTCATCCGCTTTATCTAGCTTACTATAAGATTTATTTAACGTTTTGTCGTAATTGGCAGTGCTTGCAAACTTTTTTTCTTGTTCAATAACTTTAATTACTTTTTCAACTTGTTGGTCGCGTGTTGTAAATATATCTTGTAGATTCTGTTTAATGACTTTTAAGTTTTTCTTTTGCCCTTTATTAGTTTCTTTGAGTTCATCAATATTTTCTTGGTTACTTTGTATATCAATGCGAAGATTTGCTAATTTTTTTAACGTTTTTTCTTTATTGCCTTCAACAAGGTATGCAGATAAATTGATGTTCCAGTTCTTTTCCCATGATGTATTAAAGTGCTCTATGTTCGATGCGATTGATGGTTGCAGTGTCTCGGATCCCCAGATTATAGCGTCATCACCTTTGGCATAAGCCTCTTGAAAGGGGAGTGTGGTTAATACTAAGGATGATGTTATTAATATGGCAATCGCTTTGAAAGTTTCATAATTGTGTACCTCCTAAAGTAATAGCTTTATATACCTAGATTGTGTGTGAAAAAATATATGATTCGACGAAGCTTTGACTGAGATTTATAGAAAAGCCCCGGGGGAGAGTGGTGTTGCTCATTTTACGAAAGTAGTATTACGTGCATTCCAATCCTCTAACTTAATAAACACCCAGAAACCATAGATTCCAAGCTTAATTAGTGTCATGCCCACCACTTAATCGAGTGACCGAACAGACCGACTACAGACCCATTAAACTGCATACGTTTTCCTTCGATGACCGTGTGATTGATTTTCCAAGCATAAATCATTGTAACGGACCACGGATAACATCAGTTGATGCTCCCAATTTCTCAGAATGCAGATACAAAACAATGGCAATATCCAGCATATGTAGAAAATATAATTCCTGATTGGGGCGCAAACTTCACCGACAGTGAGCTGGGTTTCGGTTCGTCAACGGTAGGTCGAACGAGAGTATGTCAAGAGGTTGATGGTAATACAGCCGGAAATCGAGTGCTTAGGGGAAATGAAGACGCATCCCATGCACAACCTCTTCCTCTGCAGACTCAGTTAACGTTTATGGATGGGCACCAGTTCTCGAAATCCTAAACGTCCCACCCGAAATCAGCGGTAGTGACGAATCTCTAGGTACAAAAGCTGACGAGTTTTCATATAACTACACAGTTTCAGATTCTGATGCAACAATCGCTAACATTACGGAAAAACTAAACGGCGTGGTAGTCAACAGCTTCGACAACCCAACGGAACTAATACGAGAATTCACGGTCACAAAAGAACAACTCGAAACGCTTCCGTATTTTCAGTCGCATACGATTGAAATAATCGCGACCGATGACATAGGCGCGTCAACTACTCGTACATTGACGTTTACGCGCGGTGCGGAGTTGTTGCCGGAGGATACGCCGTTGCTTGATGTTGTTGAAGCGGTGTCCGAAGTGCCGTCTTTACTATCGGATGTTTAAGGCAACAGTAGAGAGCAAAGGGGGACAGTGCCAGATGACCCGTTGTAGACGGATATTAACGAGGCGATTCGGAGTATTCCAGAAGGATTTAAAGGGGCGTCTGGTACTACTATGTCCACAATTAGTCATGTTGCTGTAGTTAATTATTCTGGGTCAACAACTAATATACCTGCTGTAGTTTTCAATATGAGTGCTCTCGATTTTATACCAGAAGTCATTGAACTCTATAAAGCATAAAGCGGACTTGTCAGGGAATTTTTTGTCTACTTGGCTCAAGGAAGGTTTCTACTACTTTAATGCCAATAATAACGCTAACAGTTTGTCTGGAGCAGGTGCTGCGCAAGGTACTAGTTATAGAGTTCCTTATTTAGATGGGACAGTTAATATACCAGTAGTATCACTTTCTACTAATTTCAGAAGGGTAGCTTACGGGAAAAATGAGCAATAAAAAGGATGCAAATTATTTATTTGTAAAGGCGGTGAAGTATTCATGGAAATAGGCCAGCGAATTTCCTTTGAAATAGCAACAGGCAACGTCATTATAGATACAGGAGAACACCGAGGGTTAGTCGTTCCAACGACAATCGAACAGGACTGGCAATCGTGCACAGCATTAAACGAACGTGAACCGTCAACCATCAGCGTTATTGAACTGGAGTACGGTCAATACGCCCAAGACTTCACGGAATGTAGCGGTTACCGTGTCGACATCGAAACAGGCAAGCTAGTATTTAGTTATCCAGACCCGAACAAACCGGAGATTGAGCAGCCGTATCAAGCACCGTTGTCGGAGCAGGTCTCATCAAATATGGACTACCTATTAGATGTGGATTTTCGTTTAATGATGGTAGAGCTAGGCATGTACTAAAAAAAAATAGAATGAAAATGCACTTAACATACAACGCATTAAAATCACAGATTGGTAGAAAGCCTTACGTATCCAAGGAAGATGTGCAACAGAAGATGGATATCTTTTTAATCGGCGACCGGATCACGCAGGATCAATACAATGAATTGTTGACACAATTAGACGTAGCATAAGCTAGCGTTATTTTTTTGGAAATAAATACAATGAATACATTACTCTTATTGATAGATAATAATAACTGTTAGTAATATATATCATTGGAGGTACCATAATGAAGGGAAAATATTTGTCCTTACCTTTGGCGGCAGTGTTACTATTAAGCGCTTGTGGAGAAAAAGGTGACGAGAATGATTTTGAAGTGGAAGATCCATTGTTGGATGACGATGGACAGAATGATATAGGCACTTGACAATCGAGGGATTACATTCAGAACGTTCCGCAATGGAGCGTTCTTTTTTTTGATGCAGATTCGGACCATTATGTGTAACAGTAAACACCTTATGTGAGGTGTTTACCGTTACACTTCCTAAGTGGTTAATTATGGTACTATGGTAATGAATAGTTCTTAAACCATGTAGTTGGTTAGGAAAGAAATTCAAAAAAAGGGATGTATAAAAAGTGGATTTATTACTTTGGATAACTGTTGGTTTCATCGTAATCGGATTAGTTGTTCTTGCTTCTATGAAAAAAAGTATGGAAAGGAAGGTAGCTTTAATAATAGAAAACAAAGAAAGTATGGAAAGTAAACAGATTTCAACTAAACCCGTTGTCTGGTGGATAGTGGGAGCCACGGTATGGGGACTAGTAAGTATGTTATTAATCGTACGGTCTTTTTCTGTTTATATGTAAAATGGAGATAAGACGAAGAAATTCATTTTTTGAGAGACTGTATTTAAACAAACAGACGAGTTAGTTGAACAAGGACTGTAAAATAATCTAAATTAAATTACTGGTCAATGTTAAAAATTGTATAGAATTAATAGACAAAAAACGTGAAAGAAAGTTTAAACCTTATAAAATCTTTAGAAGAAGGATTGAAAATTGCTGAGCCAAACCAAGTATATCGTCCAGGTAAAGTCGTTGCTTATTCTAATTATTCAACTTCCCTAGCTGCATATATAGTTCAATTAATTTCAGAACAAGACTTTAATGAATATGTTGATGAACATATATTTCAAAAATTAGGTATTCTAGATTCAACGGCATATTTGTCTTTAGTAAGAAATGAGCAGATAACAAAAAACAAAGTAAATGGATATGAGCTTATTGAAGAAGGAAATTTCAAACTATCGACACCGTACTATATGTCCATGTATCCTAGCGGTGAAATTAATGGAACAGCACAAGATTTAGCTAAGTTTGCAATGGCGCTTATGCCACAATCCGATAATGAAAACGTTTTGTTTGAGGATGAAAATACGCTAGTTACAATGCTCTCGCAAAGTTATGCTATTAATGAAAATGTCCCTGGTATCGCACATGGTTTTTGGGAGTATGATGGAAATTTTAAAGGATTAACACATGGTGGAAATACAGTTTCCTTTTCAAGTAATTTTCATATCGTCCCTGAAGAAAACTTTGCAGTAATAATATTAACGAATCAAGCTTCAGAGGCTAATATTTCCTATGGACTGACGAAAGAATTAGTTGGGGAAAAAGAGATAGATGAAGTAAAATTAGCCGACTTACCAAACTCACAAATAACGGAAGGAAAGTATCTTACTACTCGCAGAATAAAAAGTGGCTTCTTAAATTTGTTTTACTATTTAATACCACTTACAGTGAAATCACTAAATGCGAATGAAATTGAAGTAAGTTTTGCAGGTATGAAAGCTGACTACGTCCAAACATATCCAAATGTTTATAAAATGATAAATGGTAGTAACATTTTTATTCCTACAAATGTTCTTTATTTTTCTATAAAGGATGGAGAAGTTAGATAAATTTCTACATCGATTTCAGATTATCTCCCTTTAGATAAAAGTATAACTTGGTTAACAATAAGTGCAGTATTATTCATTTATTGTTTAGTATACTTTATTGCTTCCCCATTCGTTTTAATCGTAATCAGTATTTTGAATCGAAGAAGAAAAAGACCTTCTATAAAAATTAGAAAATGGGTTTACCTATTAAATATTGTTGGTACAGCATTTATCGTAAATATTATTTTATTAGCAATTAGGATGTTAAGTAATAGTGATCGAGGATATTTTGAAGTATTCCCACATATAGTTGCTAATTATGTTTTAACTATTGTAAGTATTGTTTTTATTATTTTCGTTCTAGTTAATTGGAAAAGGGCAACTTTAATGAAATTCCAGAGGGCTATTTATCTTCTATCAATCGTTACTATTGTTATATTAATCTTTTTACTTATAACATGGCAGTTTTATTCTTAAGTAATGCTCAGAATTAATTATAGCGTCACTTTTTTAACTACTTGAAGAATTTCACTTAAACTAATGGGTGCTTTAGTTTAACAAGTTAAATCAACACTTAGTTGGCTTTTTTGTTGCACATCCGGACCATAACGTGAAGTGGCACGCATTAACGGAAGGTGTTTTTAATGCCTTCTAAATGGTCTATTATGTTACTGTGATAATAAATAGCTCTTCAACTAACATGAAGTTTAGTTGAAGAGTACTGTTTGATTTTTATTCCGCAAACGGGCCATTTTCTTGAAGAAAGGAGTTTTGATTTGAAGAAAATTGATGATTTAAAAGCTGGAGTTGCTGTAATTATTTTGAACCAAGAGAATCAAGTTCTATTGCAAAAAAGAGCTGATGTGGGCTTATGGGGAATCCCTTCAGGACATGTAGAAATTGGTGAAACAGTGTCTGAAGCAGTCATGAGAGAAGTAAAAGAAGAGACTAATTTAGATATAAGAATTAAAAAGCTGATTGGTGTTTATTCCGATCCTGATTCACAAGTTTTCAATTATCCAAATGGCAAGGTAGTGCATTTTATAACGACTTGTTTTCTTGCTGAAATTTCAGGTGGGGAACTTAAATGTAATTCAGATGAATCGCTTGAAATTAAATTTTTTGGTCAGGATAACCTACCAGAAGATTTGTTAACAATGCACCCTCAATGGTTAGAGGATGCTCTTTCAAAAAAGGAAGCGGCATTTATTCGCTGACCAATATTCTAGAATCGGGTTCGTTAGTTGAACAAGAGGAGATCGTCTATTGACGGTCTTTTTTATGTCGCATCCGGACCATTATGTGTTGTAGTGAAGAAAGAAGGAATCCTTTCACTTTTGTCGAATGATGGGTGAAGGGAGGTTGGTCTGTTGATTAAAGGTTTATATGAAGCACATTTGCCTGTAAGTAATCTTGAAGCTTCTATAGAATTTTATAAAAAACTAAATTTAGAAATTGCCTATCAAAAAGAGAAATTAGTATTTTTTTGGATTGAGAAAGGACATAGCTGGTTAGGGTTATGGGAAACGGATAGAGTTGACACGCCATATCATCCATCTTTGAGACATATTGCTTTCCACGTTGATAAAGAGGATATAGGGGTTGCAAAAGAATGGTTAGAACAAAAAGGAATACAAGTAAAGACTGACTTTGGTTTTCGACCAGAAAAGCAGCCACTTGTTTTGCCCAATAATCCTCATGCTCACGCAGCGATATATTTTCAAGACCTAGATGGAAATTCACTTGAATTAATAGCTCCTTTAAGGCTGGATTTTGAGGAAGAGTTCGAAATGATGTCGTTGGAAGAGTGGAAAAGGAGAAATGACTAATCGTAACAAAAAGCCGACATATTAATTGTTGGTTTTTTGTTGCGAATAAGGACCATTGTGTGTAGCACCAAGCACCTTTATGAGGTGTTTTTTTAACGC
Source organism: Sporosarcina sp. FSL K6-1522 (assembly GCF_038622445.1). Classification (GTDB taxonomy): domain Bacteria; phylum Bacillota; class Bacilli; order Bacillales_A; family Planococcaceae; genus Sporosarcina. Next base: position 2,929,441 of record NZ_CP152019.1, on the reverse strand, counting down.
CTCTAAATTGGGTGATTATGGTGCTGTGGTAATGAATGTTTCTTCAACTAACATGAAGTTTTGTTGTAGTGTAGTTTATTGTGAGAGTGAAGAACACAACAGAGTTTTATACATCTCAAGTCCTAGCTTAAAATATGTCTCAGGTTCACTAACAGGAATTCATTCGCATGGTAAGATAAAAATAAATAAAGACGTAGTGGAATAGAGGGAAGAGTATGAAAAAGCTATGGCTCTTTTGGTGGATTGCTAATATTTTTTGGTTTGCCATTTTTGCAATAGGTACAATTTTCATTTGGATAAGAGAGGTTGATGGCGCAGGTGTTACTCAAACACCTGAGGCAAAATTAGCGGCATTTATAGTTTTGTTAATCGCATTTACTTTACCAGTAATAATTCAAGTTGTATGGCTAATCGTTAACCTGATAATTAATAGTAATAAAAAAGTTGGACTTTAGTAGATATAAAATGATTTTATGTATTTAAGAAATTAGAATACCATGCAATCGGTTGCGTTAATTGAACAAGAGGAGATCGTCTATAGACGGTCTTTTTTCATGTCGTATCCGGACCATTAAGTGTCTTAAGCAAAATGAAGGATTCCTTCCCCTCTTGTCGAATGGTGGATGAGAGGTGGTTATGGTGATCATTCCGGTGAAAAGAGAAGTTATTAATTTTTAAAGGCGAGCCTTTTATCGTGGACTTGTGGGAAGTGGAGGGTAAATATAATGCTCACGCTCAACAAATATATGTTGATGACTACCGAGTTGGTCACGTTGAAGGCTTACCATCAGAGTCAATTGCGGAATTCGAAGTGATTAGAAAAATACAGAAAAGATACGAATGAGAACGTCCATCCGGGCGTTCTTTTTCTTTACCCAAAATAAAGAGGCGATCAATATCGATGCTTTAATTATTGGTGCAGCCGGAGTATTCGGTGTGATTTTCGGGATAGCGATTAATTATTTCACTTTTAACCAGAATCGTGACAAAGATGTAAAAGAAGATGCTGCGGCTGAAAAGGCTGTTGTAAGGACTAAGTTTGATCATATAGTGATCGGTGTCGATAACATCAGGGGAAATGTAAAAGCGCAAGAAAAAAGTACTCGGACATCGTTTGTGGATTTGAATAAAGAGTTTGTGCAGTTTGATGAGTCTACGAACATCAGCGCATTTGAGGCGGTACTTATCGCTTGATTCCGTTCGTGCGGTTGAAGGTGAGTACGAGTGGAAGGTAAACGGTAAATAAAAACAACTCCCAAGTGCACTTCAGAAGAATATCGCGCACTACATTTAATTATGAAAGCTGAGATACATCAACATCGCGCTCACACAGCGCCTAATACTACGAACCGCATTGAATACTGGACCAAAAACACACCGCCCAAGTGGTTATCTTAAACCATTCGGGTGGTGTTTTTATGTTATTTCACAGCTTTTTTGCTATACTAAAATCAAGTGCAAGGAGGCTTTAATAATGAAGCAGTATTTAGAATTATGTAAACATGTTTTGGAAACAGGAACGAAGAAGGAAGATCGGACAGGAACGGGAACAACTAGCGTCTTTGGATATCAGATGCGCTTCGATTTAAACGA